>NZ_JBEYZU010000007.1:27062-318836 GCF_040646235.1 Streptomyces sp. NPDC046261
GTGCGGTGACCGGCCGGTGCGGTGATGCGGTGCGGTGCGGTGCGGTGACCGGCCGGTGCGGTGATGCGGTGCGGTGCGGTGCGGTGACCGGCCGGTGCGGTGATGCGGTGCGGTGCGGTGCGGTGACCGGCCGGTGCGCAGGCGGGCGCTGGTGAAGCTGCGGGCCGCCGGCCCCGGGGCGCAGCGTGCGTACCGGGTGCCGCGTCCCCGGGGGCGCTAGCGGGCTTCGTGGTTCTTGCGCCACGTGGTGAGGACCTGCTCGACGTCGAAAGGGGTGAGGTTGAGCGGGGGCCCGGGCGGGGGCATTCTCAGGGCCTCGGCGATCTTTTCGTTGATGTCCGCCACGATCCGGCGTGCCTCACGTTCCGAGCGTGCCGAGGCGGCCGCGGACAGGGCGTCTTCGGCCTCCTTGCGCAGGGCCAGTGACGGCGGGAGGAAGGAGACCTTCTCGCGGCGCATCTTCTCCTTGATCCACCAGTCCTCGTCGTAGGGCCGGTCGGCGTCGGGCAGCGGTTTGCCGAAGCCCGGCAGGTCACGGAAGTCCCCGCGCTGCTCGGCCGCGTGGATCTGCTGGTCGACCCATGACTGGAAGCCGACACCCGGGGGTTTGCGCTCGGTCAACGTGTGCTCCTCCCTCAAGGGGCGCGCGCCGTGGCTTTCGCGCGCGGCGCGCGCACGCTTCGTCACCTCCCAGGATCCCAGACGGGCGGGGTGGGGTGCTGGTGGGGCGTCTTCCGGCGGGGTGGGTGGATGGGGAGTGGGTGGATGGGGAGTGGGTGGTGGCTGGGATCATGCCGCGTTGTTACTGTGCGTAGCTTTGCTTGTGTGTTTGTGTGAGTTTTCCCGGTGGGTGGGTCGGTCGGTGTGCCGGCTGGCAGGGAGGGCCATGTACGCTCCCGGCCATGCGACTTACGGCCGACGCTCTTTTGTTCGACAGTGATGAAACGCTGGTCTCTTCCCTTCGCTCGGTCGTGCGCGCCTGGACCCGGTGGGCCCAGTCGTACGGGCTGACCCCCGCGGATGTGGCACGCGTCGAGGTCCACGGCCGGCCGGCTGCCGCGATCGTCGCCGAACTGCTGCCGGCCGAGCAGGTCGCCGAGGCGCTTGCGCGCCTGGAAGAGGCGGAGATCGCCGATGCGGCCGCCGGAGGTGTCGTACCGGTTCCCGGTGCTGTCGAGCTGCTGGCTTCACTGCCGGCCGACCGGTGGGCCGTGGTGACGTCCGCCAACCGGCGGGTGGCCGGGGCCCGGCTCGGCCAGGCCGGTATCCACCCCAAGTTCCTGGTCACCGTCGACGACATCACCCACCACAAGCCGCACCCCGAACCGTTTCTCCTGGCTGCTGAGCAGCTGGGCGTCGATCCGGCGCGCTGTGTGGTCGTCGAGGACGCGCCCGCCGGGCTGGCCGCCGGGCGGGCCGCCGGTATGACGACCATCGCCCTGACGACCACGCACCGTGCGCAGGAACTGGAGGCGGACGTGACGGTCGCCGACCTCACCGGCCTGTCCGTCCGGGTCACGGAAGGCGGGCAGCTGGAGGTCCTGGTCGCCGGCTGAGGCGGCGAGCGGGGAGCCGGGGTTGGACGTTGGGCGTTGGGGGTTGAGGGCTGCGGGTGGGTGTCAGGGGTTCAGTGGCGGGAACCCCGGGGGCGCCGGCAGGTCCGGTGGTGCGGGCGGGGCGGGGAGAGGGGATTCGTCGACCTGCCCGACCTTGTCCCTCGCCTCGGTGAAGACACTGGTGACGGTGAGGAAGACCGCTGTCGCGCCCAGGCAGAGCAGCGTGGCGAAGGCGGCGAAACCGATCCGCAAGCGGGCCTGCGCCCGGGCCTGCCTGTCGCCGGGCGGATGCGCCGTCGCCCGGTCGGGGCGCCCTGCCGGGTAGCGGATGAGAACCCTCTCCCCTTCGAAGACGGTCGCGCTCCCCTCCTCCTCGAAGCGCCTCGTTCTTCCGTCCGGGGTCGTGAACTCGTACACATGGCTCAGGGATCGCGACGCGCTGTGGTGCGGGCCCCGTCGCCACACCGTCGTGGTCACGTAACTGCGTACGCAACGCCCCTCGGCCACGATTCCACCGGCCCAGACCGCCTTGAGGCGCCGCTGCCGTCGCAGCGCCACGAACAGCAGGGACAGGGCACCAATGGTCAGGACACCGGGTATCGCCGGCAGAACGTACAGCAACACGGTCTAGGCGTCGCCTTCAGCCGTCGCGGTGTGGGTGGGCGGCGGCGTCGTCCGGCGGATGACGTCGAGGGTGTTACGGACCGTCTCCAGCATGCGGGCGCGCATCTGCTCGAGGACCTCCTCCCCGCTCCGGCCGCCGGCCAGCTGCGTGCCGGAGGAAGGCAGGTGCGGCATGTCGCCGATGAAGGTCAGCGTCAGGGCACCGGTGGAGTCCTCGCCTATACGGTTGCGGATGACCCAGCTGTCCCGGTCACCGCGGCGCAGGAAGCTGACCAGGAGGGGCGGTTCGAAGGTCACCTCTTCCCTCAGGCGCTCACCGTTGACGACGACTTCGCGCAACAGCCCGTTCTCGCGGCGTTCGAGCACCGTGCACTGGCTCATGCCCGCGACGAAAGGCACGGCGTTCTCCGCCTTGCGCAGCAGCCCCTCCCAGACCTGGGCACGGTCGAGCCGGGGCTGCTCGGGACGAGCGGGGTCATTGACCGGCAGGGTGACTTCAATACGCATGACAGGGACTCCACGGTGGGTATCGGCGCTTGCCGGACACTCGGTGATCTTGCTGTCTCGCGCGGCCCGTATCAATAGGTACGGAAGTGGCGTGGCTCGAATTCGCACCCGGCCCGCCGGACCGGCCGGACCGGCGCATCCGGCCGCCGGCCGCAGGTGCGGTCGGCCGGGTGCGGTCGGCGGCCGGTGCGGTGGGCCGGTGCGGTTCGGTCGGGTGCGGTCGGTGCGGTGGGCCGGGTGCGGTCGGCTTCGGGTACCGCCCGGCGGGCCGGCCCGGGAACGGACCACAGGGCGGAGCCTCAGCCCGTCGGGCCGGGGCGGTCCGGAGCGGCGGCATCCAGGGGGGTACGCGGGTGCGGGATCGTCGCGTCGCCGCTCGGGTGCAGGGCCACGGTCCGGGCCGGGGCGGGGATGCGGATGCCCTCGGCACGGTAGCGGTGGTGCAGGCGCTTGATGAACTCGTGCTTGATCCGGTACTTGTCGCTGTACTCGCCGACCCCCAGGATCACCGTGAAGCCGATGCGCGAGTCACCGAAGGTGTGAAAGCGGATGGCCGGCTCGTGGTCGGGGACGGCACCGGTGACGTCCTTCATCACGGCGTCGATGACCTCATTGGTGACCCGTTCGACGTGGTCGAGGTCGCTGTCGTAGCCGACACCGACCTGCACGGTGACGGTCAGGTTCTGCTCGGGCCGGCTGAAGTTGGTCATATTCGTGCCGGCGAGCTGGGCGTTGGGGATGATGACCAGGTTGTTCGAGAGGTCCTCCACCACCGTGATACGCCAGTTGATGTCGCGGACGTAGCCTTCCTCACCACTGCTGAGCCGGATGTAGTCACCGGGCTGGACCGTCTTCGAGACGAGAATGTGCACACCCGCGAACAGGTTCGCCAAGGTGTCCTTCAACGCCAGCGCGATCGCCAGACCACCCACACCCAGGGCAGTGAGCAGCGGGGCGATGGATATGCCGAGGGTTTCCAGGACGATGAGGAAACCCATCGCCAGGACCGCGATACGCGTGATGTTGACGAATATCGTGGCCGAGGCCGCCACACCGGAGCGCGACTGCGCCACGGACTGCACCAGGCCGCTGATCACCCGCGCGGCGGTGAGCGTCGCGGTCAGTATGACGAACGTGGTCAGCACCTGGTTGACGGTGTGTCCGACCTGGCGGGTCAGCGGGAGGGCCGCTGCCGCCGCGGCCACCCCGATCGCCACCGCGGACCACGGGGCGAGCGTGCGCAGCACGTCGACGATGATGTCGTCCCCGGCCCACTTGGTTCTGCGGGCCCGCTCGGCCAGCCAGCGCAGGATCACCCGCAGCACCAAGGCCACGGCGAGGCCGGCGGCCACCGCGATGCCGGCGACGATGATGTCGTGGAGTGTCAGGGCCCGGCTCATCGGCACTCCCCTGCCATCAGACTGAACTGAGCTGCGGCATCGTCGTGCACTGCCGGACGGCCGGAGCCACGACCGGCGCCACGACCAGGGCCATGGCCGGAGCCGGGGCCGGGGCCGGGGCCCCGGTCGTGGCCGGAGTAATGACCGGAGTAATGAATCGTCACCTTGTACCTGTCTGTCCTGACGGATCGTGATCGCGCCAGGTCACGGGGTGGGCCTGGCGCGCGAAGTCATCCTCCATCACGCCCGTTTCACGCGTGCAGGCGAGGAGGGGCATCCGGACGCTGGTGGGGGAACGTGACTTGACGTGACGTTTCTCAGCGTGACGGGCCGCTTCAGCGCGTACACCTTGCCTCACGCCGGGCCGGCGCTCACCTTCCGCATGCCTGCCGCCCGTCACCGGCACAGCCAGGCCAAGCCCAGCGCTGCTCGTCGGGACGGGGCGCCCCTGGCTGGTGACTGGCGCGGGACGGCGCCGCAACGCACTCTGGTGCCATGGTCGCGCCCGTATTCGTGCACAAGCTGGACGCCGGCGGCGGGCGCCGTGTCACCGTCCGCCGCGAGGGCACCGAGCACATCCTCGGCATGGCCTACAGCGACCGTGACGTCATGGAATTCCTCCGCCAGGCCGGCCTGCCCGACGCCGAGGCCCTGCTGGACGACCCCGACGCCGTGGAATGGGCCGGAGGCCGGCCCCATGAATGGACAGCCGCCTGACCATGCCCGGCATGGGGGTGGATGTGGGTGTGCAGGGGGTGGGGGGACGCCTGGGGCCTGGTCCGGATGCATCCGGGGGGTTCCGGGCGCAGGCTGGAGGCGTGTCCGGGATTCCGCAGATCGTGGTTCACCCGCCGTCGCCATCGGGCGGCCGGCTCGTCAGCATGGGCGCGGAAACCCTGGGCGTGGCGTACGGGGTGGTCGATCTGCTGGAGTTTCTCGTGCGGGCCGGGGTCAGCGCCGATGTGCCGCTCGACGACCCAGAGGTGATCGACTGGCGTGGCGGCGGCCCCGGCATCTGGTCGTAAGAGCCCGGGCGGAGCATGGGCGGGGCATGGGCGGGGCCGGTGAGGGACCATTGGCCGGTCAGAGTGCTGGGCCGTGTCTCCCGGCCGGCCGCCTGGCCGGCCTTGACCGGGACCTGCCCCTGATCCGGCGACGGCGCGGGTAGGCACGGTTGGCCTGGGACGCCTAGGTCTTGTCCGTCAGCGCCTGGTCCGGACGGTCCGGCCACCGCCCAGCTGGGCGTCGGTCAGATGAGGTCACCTACCGCGGACAAGCTCGGCCAGGTGGCGCAGCGAGTTGGTGAGATGCTCAGGGCCGAACGGCGGGAACTGGAGGTACTCCCGGATGGACTGCGGCACCGCCGACCAGTCGTAGGTGAGCGTGACCTCAGTCCCGGTCGGACCGAGCGGCGCCAGGTCGTAACGCCAGATCCAGCCGCCGAACTCCAGGTGACCGTCGCTCTTCTCCTCCCCCGTCAGCCAGCCGATGGCGTGCGGCGGGTCGAAGACCTGGACCCTGTTGGCCACCTGGTAGTCACCGTGGGGATGGTCGGCGTGGTACATGGCCATCCGGAAGATCTGTCCCGCCTCGGTCAGCGGCGCCCGGTCGACGGCTTCCTGAACCCAGCCGGTGCCATCGATCGCAACATGGGTCGTCGGGTCCGCCAGCACCGCGAACACCCTCGCGGCGGGCGCGGCAACCGTCAGGGTGGCGCTCACGTTCTCCTGGTCCACGCTGTCCACGCTCCTTGTCATCTCCATCCCGGGCCACCCCGCAGGCGCGAAGGGGGGCAAACCTCTCAGTCAGTGTCAGTGTCGGTGCCGGTGTCGGTGCTGATCGCCTCGATGAGGCGGGTGGCTATGGGGGCGCTGCCATCCGGGGTGGCTGTGCCGTAGCCGTAGACGATGCGACGGCTGAGGTCGGGTGTGGCGAAGGCGGCGCTGCGGTAGCCGAGGTCACTGCCCGTCTTGCCCCACAGCAGCGAGCCGTCGCGCAAGGGGACGGACATCAGGACCGTGCTGAAGCAGGCCGAGCCCTTGCGGGGGCCAGTGTTGCAGTGAGAGGCGTCCGCGTAAGGCAGGGGTGCGCCGCTCTTGTCCTGCGGGAGAGCGAACAGTTCGGCGGCCTGGGCAGGGCGCAGCAGGCGGCCGTCGAGGAGGGCGGTCAGGAAGCGGTCGAGGTCGGCGGTCGTGGAGGTCATGCTGGAGGGGAGACCGCCTTGCTCGTTGACGTCGACCAGCTCGCCCTTGCTGGTCGGTACGTATCCGGGTACGTACGGGCCGGGTATCGGTGCGGTGCGGGTCGGGGCGGAGGTTTCCTTCATCTTCAAGGGCGCCAGAATGCGGGTGGTGACCTCGTGCTGGAAGGAGTGGCCGGTGAGTTTTTCGATCAGCTCGCCGGCGATGCGGTAGCCAAGGGAGTTGTACTCCTGCTTGGTGCCCGGTGCGAACCGCGGGCCCGGCCGGTTGCGGCCCTCGGGCCGGAGCGTCTGCTGAATAACCTGCTCGAAGGTGTAGAAACCGAGGCGCGTGTCGAGGACTTCGTCCTGGGAGGGTGCGGGAGCGCCCTCGAATTCCTGGGGCAGACCGCTGGTGTGGTTGAGCAGCTGCCGCACGGTGACCGGGGCGAAGGTCTCCGGCAGCAGGCCCGGCAGGTAGTGCTGAACCGTCTGGTCGAGGTTCACCCGGCCCTCGGCGGACAGCTGCAGCAAGATCACCGCTTCCATCGGCTTGGCGATGCTGCCGATCCGAAAGCGCGCGCCCGGAGTGACCCGTTTACCGGAGACCATGTCACCGGACGCGCCCCGCCACCTCTGACCGGACGTGTAGACCTGGGCCACCGCACCGGCCATGCCACCGCCCGGGTGCACCGCGACCGCCTCACGCAACGCCGCACGGTCCAGCTCGGCGGATGGGTGCCCGGACGGCGCGAACGGCGCGGCCTGCACGGACGACGCGGCCTGCGCAGCCGGCGCAGCTTGCGCAGCCGGCGCGGCCTGCGCGGACGGCGCGGCCTGTGCGGCTTGCGCGGCCTGTGCGGATGCGCCCGCCGGCAGGGTCAGCGACACGGCGGCCGCGACAGCCAGAGTCAGGGCGGAAGAACGGCGCACGGCAACTCCGATCGGGGGGGACGGATACGTCCCTGAGTCTTCCCAGCCAAGATCATCCGTTCATCCGGGACCACCCTGAGCCCACCCTGACGCGGCTGTGAGAACGTCTCAGGGGCGCGGCGGAGTGGTGTGGTGGGGTGTGGGGTGGGAGAGGCTGCCGGGGCCGGGAACGCTTCAAGACTGCCGTCGGAAGAAGGAAGAAGGGTGTGGCGGATGCTGGTGCTGGGACGCTCGCAGGTCGAGGCGCTGCTCGAGGTGGACGCGCTGATCGATGCCCTGGCCGTCGCGATGGCCGATCTCAGCGCGGGCCGCGCCTCGGCGCCCGAGCGCGTCGCCGCGCTCGTACCCGGGCAGGGCGGGCTCCTGGCCGCCATGCCCGGCTACGTACCCTCGACACCGGTACTGATGAGCAAGCTCGTCTCCCTCTTTCCGCACAACGCCGCAACCGCGCTGCCGACCCACCAGGCGGTCATCATGGTGTTCGACCCCGAGACCGGGCAGCCCACGGCACTGCTGGACGGCACGGCCATCACCGCGGCGCGGACCGCCGCCTGTTCGGCGTTGTCGGCGCGACTGCTGGCACGTGAGGACGCCACCGTACTGGCGGTTCTCGGTACGGGCGCCCAGGCGCGCTCGCACGCCCACGCCATGTGCCAGGTCCGGCCCATCCAGCAGATCCGGGTGGCCGGACGGGACCCGCGCAAGGCCGCCGCTCTCGCCGCGGAACTCTCCGGCACCCTGACAGCGGAAGTCCGGGCGGTCCCCACCTACGCCGCGGCGCTCGACGGCGCGGACATCGCCGCCGCGACCACCCACTGCCTCGAACCCGTCATCCGCCGCCCCTGGCTCACCCCCGGGGTCCACATCACCTCGGTCGGCTACAACCCCGACGGCCGCGAGATCGACGACGCCACCATCGCCCAGGCCCTGATCTGCGTCGAAACACGCCAGGCCGCCCTCGCCCCCTTCCCCGCCGGCAGCAACGACCTGCTCAACCCCCTCCGCGACGGCCTCATCACAGCCGACCACATCCACGCCGAACTCGGCGAACTCCTCTCCGGCACGAAAACCGGCCGTACCACGCCCGGGCAGATCACCTTGTACAAGTCCGTCGGTGTGGCGGTACAGGACGCGGCAGCCGCCGCCCTGGTCGTAACCGCCGCCCGCGAGCGCGGGATCGGCGAGGAGATCACGTTGCGGTGATCCGGTGGGCGGGTCCGGGAACGAGCGCCGCCAGGCGCTCGCGGGCCCCACGTCTTTGTGTTCCGCGCTGCACGTCTTTGTGTCCCGCGCTGCTGCTGTTCGCATGGGCCGCCGGAAGCTGTTCGGCGTGGGCCGTTCGGAAAAATAGTGTGGCTGCGGCGGCCGTGGTTGTGGCAAGCTGATCTTGGCGAAGCCGAAGGGGTGTAGCTCAGCCCGGCCAGAGCAGCGGACTCCAAACCCGCTAGTCGCAGGTTCGAATCCTGTCACCCCTGCCAAACTCCCTCACCCACTCCCTGACAGCGCGTCAGGACCACTTCCCGGCCTGCTCCCCCGGCGGCCCCGGATCCCCCTGGCGGCCCGGCCGTGCAAGCAGGAAACGCCCCGCAGAGGCGAGCGGTTCCAGCGCCTGACGGCCCGGCCGGCCGGCGTCCGCGCCGGGACCGACCGCTTACGACGACGCCGGCGCCCTGGCTGCCGGAGCGTGGACGGCCCTCGTGGCGGCGTGTGTTGACGGCGCTTCTACAGTGCCGTGTATGACAAGGACGGACAGCCCACCCGCGACCACGGCCAGCACCGGGAAGCTGCCATGAAGAACGTCGCGTTACCGGCCGGCGTCCTCGACTACGACGACCGCGGGGACGGACCCGCGGTCGTCCTGCTGCACGGGCTGCTGATGGACCACACCCTGTGGGACCGAGTACTGCCACTCCTGCCCCAGGGATTCCGGTACATACGACCCGTCCTGCCACTCGGCGCCCACCGCCGGCCCATGAACCCCGGCGCCGACCTCACACTGCGAGGACACATCCGCCTGGTCGCCGACCTCCTCGACACACTCGACCTCCACAACGTCACCCTGATACACACCGACTGAGCAGGAGCGCTGTTCCTGACCACCCACGGCCTCGACCAGCGCGTCACCCGGCAGATCATCCTCCCCTGCGAAGCCTTCGACAACTTCCCACCCGGCCTGCCCGGCAAAATGCTCTCCCTCACCGCCCACCTGCCCGGCGGCCTCCAACTCGCCACCCACCTACTACGCATCCGCCCGCTACGCCCACTGCCCATGCTGCTCGGACAGATGGCCCGCCGACCCCTGCCCGACGATCTCGTCCACCGCTGGAGCGAACCCCTCCTGCACGACACCCGCATCCGACGCGACCTCCTCACCTACTGCCGCAGCCCCTTCAACAAACCCGAACTCATCCACAACACCGAAGCACTAGCCCGCTTCACCGGCGACACCCTCATCCTGTGGTCCCCCGACAACCGCGTCATGCCCCCCGCACACGGCCACCGCCTGGCCCACCTGCTACCCGCAGGCCGATACGCCGAGATACCCGGCGCCTACGTGCTGTCCATGCTGGACAAACCCCACACCGTGGCACGCGAGATCAGCCACTTCCTCACCTCTCCCCCACCACCACCGCCACAGCGCGCGCCGCGCGGACGGTGAAGGGGGCCTCGGCTGCCGGGGTTTGGGCTGGACGCGGACTCGTGCGGCGGCCTTCAGACGCGACACCCCCGGAGACCACAGACCGGCCGGGGCCTGCGCCGGGCCTGCGGCGGGCCTGCGCCCGGCCTGCGCCCGGCCTGCGGCGGTCATGTACCGGCCCTGTCGGGCTTGCGCCGGGCCCGGCCGGGCTGGTCGGGCTTGCGCCGGGCCTAGCCCGGCCTGCGGCGGGCATGCGCCGGGCATGCGCCGGGCCGGTCGGGCTTGTACCGGCCCTTCGCTGGGCCCGGCCGGGCCTGTCGGGCTTGCGCCGGGCCCGGCCGGGCCGGTGCCGGGCCCGGCCGGGCCTGTCGGGCATGCGCCGGGCATGTACCGGGCTGGTCGGGCCTGTACCGGCCCTGCGCTGGGCCTGTCGGGCCTGCGCCGGGCCTGTCGGGCTTGTGCCGGCCGGGGTTCCGCTGGTGGTCAGGAGGTGGGCTGGGGGGTGGTGGTGTGGGTGAACTGGGTGCGGTGGAGTTCCTCGTAACGGCCGCCGGCGGCCAGGAGATCGGTATGGGTACCACGTTCAACGATGCGACCGTCCTCCAGAACCAGGATGAGATCGGCTGCCCGCACGGTGGACAAACGGTGGGCGATCACAATGGCAGTACGGCCTTCCAGAGCCTCATCCAGCGCCTCCTGCACCGCAGCCTCAGAAGTCGAATCAAGGTGCGCGGTGGCCTCGTCAAGAATGACCACACGCTGACGCGCCAGAAGCAGCCGGGCAATGGTCAAACGCTGACGCTCCCCGCCGGACAAGCGGTAACCACGTTCACCGACAACCGTCTCCAACTGGTCAGGCAGCGCCGCCACCAGGCCATCAAGGCGGGCCCGGCGCAGCGCGTCCCAGATCTCGTCCTCACTCGCTTCGGGGCGGGCCAGGAGCAGGTTGGCGCGGATGGTGTCATGGAAAAGGTGACCGTCCTGGGTGACCATGCCCACGGTTTCGCGCAGAGAAGCGGCGCTCAGGTCACGTACGTCCCTTCCGCCCAGGCGCACAGTTCCGGCATCGGCGTCATAGAGGCGGGGCAAGAGCTGGGCAATCGTCGACTTGCCCGCCCCGGAGGAGCCGACCAGAGCAACCATCTGCCCGGGTTCCGCACGGAAGGAGACGCCGTGCAGGACCGGGATACCGCCGCGGGTGTCAAGGGCGGCGACATCCTCAAGTGAAGCGAGGGAGACCCTCTCGGCCGACGGATAGCCGAAGTCGACACCATCGAACTCCACCGACACCGGCCCCTCCGGCACCGCCAGCGGACGCGGCTTATCGGTAATCAGCGGCTTGAGATCGAGGATCTCGAAAACCCGCTCAAAGCTGACCAGAGCACTCATCACCTCCAGACGAGCGCCGGCCAAAGCGGTCAGCGGGGCATAGAGACGGGTCAGGAGCAGAGCCAGGGCAACGACGGCGCCGGGCTGGAGATGGCCACGCAGGGCATAGAAGCCACCCAGACCGTAAACCAGGGCCAGGGCCAGGGCGGAGACGAGGGTGAGAGCGGTAATGAACGCCGACTGAGTCATCGCAGTACGGATACCGATGTCCCGAACACGACGGGCACGGGCAGCGAACTCAGCCGACTCGTCCGCGGGACGGCCGAAAAGCTTGACGAGAGTGGCGCCGGGCGCGGAGAACCGCTCGGTCATCTGGGTACTCATGGCGGCGTTGTGGCGAGCCGCTTCGCGCTGGAGCGCGGCCATACGCGAGCCCATACGGCGTGCCGGCACAACGAACACCGGCAGCAGGAGAAGAGCGAGCAGGGTGATCTGCCAGGAGATACCGAGCATCACCGCGAGCGTCAGCAGCAGAGTGACGAGGTGGGAGACGACGCCGGAGAGGGTGTTACTGAAAGCCCGCTGCGCGCCGATGACATCGTTGTTCAGGCGGCTGACCAAGGCTCCGGTGCGGGTACGGGTGAAGAAAGCAACAGGCATCTTCTGAACATGATCAAAAACCGCCGTCCGCAAGTCCAGAATGAGTCCCTCACCCAGGGTCGCGGAGAGCCGGCGGGTGAACAGCGCCAGACCCGCCTCCACCACAGCAATCAACGCAATGAGGACCGCGAGACGGGTAACGGTAGCGGCGTCCGCACCCTTGACGATGGCATCGACGACACGACCGGCCAGGACCGGGGTCGCCACCGCCAGGAGCGCCGTAACCACGCTAAGCAGCACAAACCAGCCCAAACGACGACGATACGGCCGCGCGAACACAGCAATACGGGCCAGACTCACCCGAGAAAAAGGCCGCCGGTCCTGCTGGGCGTTCATCACACTGTGCAGCGACGACCACGCCGTAACTTCCATGTCCACGAGGTTCCTCCAGGGATGTTGGTTCACCCTGAACGCTAAAACCTCAACCATGCTTGAGATCAAGCGTGCGGCGTACGACGGACGGCGGGTAGCGGACGGCGGGCCACCGGGGGTGGATCGCAACAATCCAAGGCGTCACCTCATTTGGGAGGTTGACCGAGGGCTGTCGATCACGGTGGATTCACTGAGAGGCTGCTGCAGAAGGCTCGCGTGTCGGCCATTCCCGGCAGCGGGTTCGGCCCGTGGGCGAGGGGACGCCTCCGTCTGACCTATGTATGCGCCCGCCCCAACCTGATCCGCCGGTGACTGCTGTTGTCACATCCTGCGGGTGGGGCTGTTCGGCGCCAACTTCGCGTAAATATCTGCCTTTTTACCTACTGTCACCGTTTCATACGGGCATATGCGTGGCAGCAAAGGGGAGAAGGGAGAAAGTCCCATGAAACGTGGATCTTTTCGCGCGCTCCCTCGTACGGCCGCCCGGGTCGCACTGACCACCGTGATCGGGCTGGCACTCGCTGTGGGTCCTGCAGCGCCCAGCACCGAAGTCCTCGCGCACTCGGCATCGTCGGCCACCGATCCGTCGGTGATCACCGAGTGGAATGCCGTGGCGACCGAGACGATCGTCACCGATGCCCGGCGCATCACCCCGGAGCCGGTCATCTGGCAGGCGTTCGTGTCCGTCGCCATGTACAACGCGGTCGTCGGTATCGAGGGCCGCTACGCGCCGTACCGGTGGAAGGCGCGCGGGCCGCGTGGGGCCTCTTCAGTGGCGGCGGCCGCGGCGGCCGCGCACCGGGTTCTGTCGGTCTACTTCCCGGGCTCGAAGGCGCGTTTGGAGACCGCGTACGCCGCTTCCCTCGCCGCGGTCCCCGATGGCTCCGCCAAGGACCGCGGAGTGCGGTTCGGCGTGCGCGCCGCCGACCACGTCATCGCGCTGCGGGAGGATGATGGCCGTTCCGTGACGGTCGAGTTCACCAGGCCGGCTGCTCCCGGAATCTGGCGACCGACCCCGCCCGGGTATCTGCCCTTCAAGAGCGCCTGGATGGGCCGGCTGCGGCCTCTGCTGCTCACCTCATCGCGCCAGTTCCGGCCCGGCCCTCCGCCCGCCCTCACCTCCGGCCGCTATGCCGAGGACCTGGCCGAGGTGAAGGCTTACGGCGGGCGGAACAGTACGCAGCGGAGCCGGTCGCAGACGGAGACCGCGCTGTTCTTCGCGAGTGACGTGGGAATCCAGGAAGCCTTGCGTGACTACGGGGCGCGGCACGGCCTCGGAATCGCCGAAATGGCGCGCCTGTTCGCCGCCGTGAACACCGTCGCGGCGGATGCGGTCATCACCACGTGGGACTCCAAGCTTCATTACGGCTCCTGGAGGCCGTTGACCGCCATCCGCCTGGCGGCCACCGACGGCAACCCCTCCACCGAACCCGATCCGCACTGGCAGCCCCTGATCGACACGCCCCCGCATCCGGACTATCTCAGCGGCCACGCGACGGTCGGCGGCGCCATCATGCGGGCCTTGAGTGAACTCTTCGGCTCATCCCGGGTGGATCTCCGCCTCACTTCGGCGACCACCGGCGCGACCCGGTACTACGAGTACGCCGATCAGTACAACCGTGACGTCGTCGATGCCCGGGTCTGGGCGGGAATCCACACCCGGACGGCCGACCGCGTCGGAAACGACGTGGGCCAGCGCCTGGCGGTCTGGGCACTCCAGCGGAACTTCCGGCCGAAAACGTGACGCCGCCGGGCGCTTCAGTGTGCCACTGATCCGTGAGGAAGCGGCTGTACGGCGGTTCCCCGCCGGCCGCAGGCACCGGCCCCCGTCACGGCCCGGCATGGGGCGGTGTGACCTCTAGCAGGCGTGGGGGGGAGAAGCACCAGCGCAGCCACAGTGTTGATTCGATGTCCCAGAACGGCGCCGCGGCCAGGCCGTCCGCCACTGGGATGCGGAATCCCTGGGCCGCGACGATCGCGCGTAGCGTCATGTGCACCCCGGCGAAGTCCCGGGCGGCCTTCGTCCAGTCGGGGTAGATGTCGTTGCCGCGGGCGAGCGGATAGCGTCCGACGAACGCCGTCCAGCCGGCCGCGCCGTCGATTTCGAGGACGTCGGCGGCCGGGTCTGTGACCGGTAGTTGCCATGTCTGCCAGGGCTGGGGATGGAGACTGGACCCCAGGTCGAGGTATATCCGCCACATGCCTGGCCCGTCACGCCGCGCCGTGGACGTGTAGAGGCCCAGGTGGAACGGCTTCGCACTGGGTGGACCCGGGTCTGCGGCGGGGGCGGTGAACCGTTGCCGGGTCAGGGTGGGGCGCCGATGCGGTACGAGTTCGTGGGGGCTGGTGCCGATCCAGTGTTGGTGTGTCCGGTCTAGGGGTCCCCGGACGAGAGTTTCCTCGTCTTGGGCGAGCCGGCCCAGCAGCCGGCAGCTGTCGGCCATCTCGTCCGCCTCCTCCGCCTCGGACGGGGTGAGGACGGCCGTGCCGCCCGCCAGGGCCGTCACTTCCGGCTCGGTCCAGCCCGTCATGACGGAGGTGAAATGGCGCAGCCCGGCGTCCGTGTCGGCGGTCAGGTCCGCTGCCGCGTCGAGCTGCTCGATGCGTCGGCGCAGGATCCGGGCGGGGGTGGGGCGCACGCCGGGACTCCTTCCCCGGCGGCGCCCCCATGCAACACGGTGTTGCGGATCAGCAGCCGAGGGCGACCTCCTGGCCCAGACCGTTGCCGGAGCCGGTCGGGGGCCGGTAGCCGGGCGGGAAGACGACCTTGAAGTACATCCAGCCGCGGTAGTTTCCGGGGCTGCACCGCACGGCCGCGTTGTTCTGGCCGGAGGCGGTGTTCCGCTGCGTCCTCAGCGTCGACTGCTTGACGAGCTGTCCGTTCTTGTACAGGGCCGCCCGGGTGGTGATCTCCGGTACCGGCGCGGTGCACGAGACCGTCACGACGACGTTGACGGTGCCGGGCACGTGGGTGGAGTTGTGCGGGCGCTGCACCTGGCCCGTACACCGGATCACCGCGCGCGCGTCCGCGTCCGAACCGGACTTACCGGCTTCCGCGTTGCCCCCGACGGGCCCTTGCCCGGCGGGCGCGGTGGGCGGAGCGGACGGGTCGGGGTCCGCCCTTCTCGCCGCGGCGGGGGAGGTTCCGCCGATGAGCGCCAGGACCGCCATCGACGCGGCGGCGGCCGCCGTCCTCCATGTACGCATGCCTGCTCCTCCGTGGGTGCTTGCTCCGGTTGGGTGTGTGTGCGCACAGCGAGGAGGCACTCTACAGAGAGCAATCGATTCATCACTTCACGTGACATACGTTCGAGTGCGGAATCCGGTCACTCGCGCTCGGCGCCGGCGATGACCGCTGTCACGACCTTGCGGACGGCCCCGGCTTCCGGCGGGGCGGCTTGGCGGTCGGCGAACAGCATGTGCGCGGCCCCGATCAGGGTGGGAGCGAGCGTGTCGACGTCGGCATCCGCGGCGATGCGGCCCAGTTCGCGCTCGGCGGTGAGGTAGGCGGCGATCGCGGTCGCGGCATCCGTCAGGACCGGGACACCGGTGGGTCGGGCCTGGCGCAGCCGGGCGCGTAGGTCGTCCCGGGAGGTGATGAGGCTGACGATCGCGACCGCGACCGTCGCGAACAGGTCCGTCAGCGCCTGGGTGAGGTTGTCGGTGACGGTGCCGGTTCCGGCGGACGCGCGCAGGGTGGCGGCCTGGTCGTCGATCCGGGCGATGCGGTCGAGTACGAGCTCGGCGAGGAAGGCGTCGAAGTCGGCGAAGTGCCGGTGCAGGACGCCCTTGGCGCAGCCTGCTTCCGTGGTGACCGCCCGGCTGGTCAGCGCGCTCGGCCCGTCCCGGAGCAGGACGCGCTCGGCGGCGCCGAACAGTTGCTCGCGCACGTCGCGAATGGCTACTCCGGTGGGCACCGCGCATCTCCTTCTTCCCTGGTGGGCATGTGCCCACTTATAGTGGGCACATGCCCACTTTACCGCCGGAGCGAGCCCCTCAGCCCGAGCACGCGTCCCATCGACACCGCGAGGTAGCGGAGTCGTTCGGTGCGGATCCCGAACGCTACGACCGGACCCGGCCCCGCTATCCCCGGGCCATGGTGGACCGGATCGTCGCCGCCAGCCCCGGCCCGGACGTCCTCGACGTCGGCTGCGGCACCGGCATCGTGGCCCGGCAGTTCGAAGCGGCCGGTGCCCATGTGCTGGGCGTCGACGTCGACGCCCGGATGGCCGGCCTGGCGCGGCGGCGCGGACTCGACGTCGAGGTGGCCTCGTTCGAAGCCTGGGACCCGGCCGGCCGGAAGTTCGACGCCGTCGTCTCCGGACAGACCTGGCACTGGGTGGACCCGGTCGCCGGAGCCGCCAAGGCGGGGCGGGCACTGCGGTCCCGTGGTGTGCTGGCCCTGTTCTGGAACGTGGGCCGGCCCGTGCCGGAAGTGGCGGAAGCCTTCGCCGAGGTCTACCGCCTGGTGGTGCCCGACTCGCTCGCCGCCCGGCAAGGGACGGTGCCGGCCGGGAACGGGTACGCGGCGCTGCATACGCAGGCGGCCGACGGGATACGGGATGCGGGCGCGTTCACCGGCCCCGAGCAATGGCGGTTCGCGTGGGAACAGCCCTACACACGGGACGAGTGGCTCGATCAGCTGCCCACCCAGGGTGCCTTCACCCGGCTCCCGCAGGCCCGGCTGGAGGAAGTACTGACGGGCATCGGCGCCGCCATCGACGCGGCAGGCGGCAGCTTCACGATGCGCTACACCACCCTGGCGGTCATCGCGACGCGAACCGATACCGCCTGACCCGGCCTCCAGTCGCCCCTCCCCCGCCCACCCCTGACGCGGCCTGCCGGATCCCCCAAGCCGTAGCGTCCGTCCGTCCGTCCGGCCGGGGTCAGGAGGTCGTGAGGATGACGAGTTGCTGAGTCGCCCGGGTCATCGCGACATAGCGGTCGATCGTTCCTTCGATGCCCTCGCCGAACTTCTCCGGGTCGACGAGGACGACCAGGTCGAACTCGAGCCCCTTCGACAGCTCCGGGGTCAGCGACCGGACGCGGGGCGTCGTCCGGAACGTGGGATCGCCGATGACGCACGCGATCCCCTCGGCATGGGCGGCGAGCCAGGTGTCGAGGATCGAGCCGAGATCCGAAGCGGATCCGTGGACGACGGGGAGGCCGCTGCTACGGATGGAGGTCGGCACGTTGGCGTCCGGGAGCACGGCCCGGATGACCGGTTCGGCTTCCGTCATGATCTCTTCCGGTGTCCGGTAGTTGATGCTCAGGGAGGCCAGGTTGATCCGGTCGAGGCCGATCCGCTCGAGCCGTTCCCGCCATGACTCCGTGAACCCCTGCCTGGCCTGTGCCCGGTCCCCGACGATGGTGAAGCTCCGGGACGGGCACCGGAGCAGCAGCATCTGCCACTCCGCGTCGGTCAGTTCCTGAGCCTCGTCCACGACGATGTATGCGAAGGGGCCGGCGAGCCGGTCCCGGTCGGCGGTGGGCAGCCCGGACTCGTCGACGAGGCTGACCTGAGCGTCCTGGCCGCGCAACATCGTCACCAGACCTTCACCGTCGTCACCGTCGGCCCCGGAGTCGGATGCGGCGGCTATCAGGTTGTCGACGACCTGCGCCATGCTCTCGCGCTGGGCGGCGAGGGCGGCCGCGTGCCGACGCCTGCTCCGCGCGGTCTCCGGGTCGCCGAGCCGCTGCCGTGCCGCGTCCAGGAGCGGCAGGTCGGACACCGTCCAGGCGTGAGGGGCCTCCTTGCGCTGGAGCTTGCGGATCTCGTCGCGGCTGAGCCAGGGAGCGCACATCCGCAGGTAGGCGGGTACCGACCACAGGTCTCCGACGAGGTCGGCCGCTTCGAGCAGTGGCCACGCGCGGTTGAGGGTGGTGACCAGTTCCTCGTCGTGCGCCAGCGACCTGCGGAAGAGGTCGAGCGGAACGTCGTCGTCGAGCTTGTCCATCAAGATCGTGACCAGCTCCTCCCAGATCTGCTCACGCGCCTCGTTGTGCGGAGCGCCCGGTCCCGGTGTCTCGAAGGCCTCGGCCCACTCGTCGGCGCTCAGCCAGATGTCGCCCCAGTCGGTCGATACCGTCATCCCCTCGGTGGGCGGCTCCTCGTAGAACCTGACGGCCTTCTCGATCGCCTTCACCATGTCGGCGGACGACTTCAGGCGGGCCACGTCCGGGTCGGCCTCGATCGTCGCTCCGGCTCCCTCGGCGACCAGGTCCCGCAGGGTGCAGGTCTGCACGCCGTCCTCTCCGAGGCTGGGGAGGACGTCGGCGACGTAGGCCAGGTAGGGCCGGTGCGGACCGACGAACAGCACGCCACCGCGGCGGTGACCGAGGCGGGGGTCGGAGTGGAGGAGATAGGCGGAGCGGTGCAGGGCCACGACGGTCTTGCCCGTGCCCGGACCGCCGTCGACGACGAGAGCGCCGCGGGATCCCGCGCGGATGATGGCGTCCTGGTCGGCCTGGATGGTGCCGAGCACGTCTCGCATCCGTGGTGACCGGTTGCCGCCCAGGCTGGCGATGAAGGCGGACTGGTCGTCGAGCGCGGCGTGCCCGGCGAAGCCGTCGGGGGTGAACACCTCGTCCCAGTAGTCGCTGATCCGGCCGCGGGTCCAGCGGTACCGGCGGCGGCTCGCCAGGCCCATCGGGTTGGCGTGGGTGGCTCCGAAGAACGGCTCAGCCGCGGGGGAACGCCAGTCGACCAGCAACCGGCGGCCCTCGCTGTCCGTCAGACCAAGTCGTCCGACGTACAGGGGTTCTGGGTTGTCCGCGCTGACCATGCGTCCGAGGCACAGGTCCAGACCGAAGCGCCGCAGTGTGCGCAGGCGGGCGGTCAGCCGGTGGATCTCCGCGTCCCGTTCCATCGCCTGCCGGCCTGTGCCGCCGGGCGACTTGCGCTCGGCGTCGAGGCGGTCGGACACCTCGGCGATCGACTGCTCGAGGCACTCCGCGAGGGCCGCGAAGTGCTGCTCGTCGTCGCCGATCAGCGTCGGGTCGGCCTTGGAGGAGAGGCGGTGGGGAAGGTCGAAAGCGCTGGTGGTCAGGTGGTTCACGTGATCAGCTCCGATATGAGGCCGGTTGCGGATATCGCGCGCGGTCGGCAAGGCGTCCGGACGGACCGGCATGGCGAAAGGCGTGGTCATGACGGTGATGCTCCGTCTGACACGGCTCCGTGGCCGTGGTCGTGGCCGTTGTCGCTTTGGTTCGGTCCGCCCGGGTGTGCGGGTTCTCGTTCTATGTACTGGTTTGGCGATCCCTCGCGGTTCACGCGGGCACTGGCGGCCGTTCCCGGCCGATGGCGTCGAGCAGCAGCTCCGCGGCCACCGTCGCGCCGTCGGTGCGGATCGTGCCGGCCACGGCGGCCGCCCGGGCGCGGGTCTCGTCGGTCAGGGCCGTGGTGAGCGCGGCCGCCAGGGACTCGGTGGTCAGGGTCGGACCGTCGTGGGCCGCGCCGATGCCCAGCTCGGCCACACGGCCGGCCCAGTACGGCTGATCCGCCGCCTGGGCCACGACCACCTGCGGCGCGCCGGCCCGGGCCGCCGTCGTCGTGGTGCCCGCGCCGCCGTGGTGCACGACGGCGGCCACCCGGCCGAACAGTGCCTGCTGGTTGACCTCGCCGACGGCGAAGCAGTCGTCCCGGTCGTCGAGCAGGGCCAGGCCGGCCCAGCCTCGGGCCACGACCGTGCGGCGGCCCAGCGCGCGGACCGCCTCGACGGCCGCCCGGGCGGCGTCCTCCGAGTCGTGCAGGGGCATGCTGCCGAAGCCCACGAACACCGGTGGTGTGCCGGCGTCCAGGAACGCCACCAGATCGGCCGGGAGCGGGCGCTCGTCCGGCAGGATCCACGCGCCGGTCTGTACGACGTCGAGGTCGGCCGGCTCCAGCCAGGGGTCCAGGACCGGGTCCGTCGCCAGCCATGGCCGGTCGCCGACGACGTAGTCGCGGACGTTGTCCACCGGTGGCAGGCCGTTCGCCGCCCGGTGGGTGTTGAGCGCCGCACCGAACAGCGCGTCGATGCTCTGGGCGTCCCACTCCCACAGCGCCCGATTGTCGGTCGCCTCCGGCGGGAACGGCCGGCCCGGGTAGGCCAGCGGCGGGCGGTGCGGCGAGGGCAGGGTGAGCTGCTGGAACGTCACGGACACCGAGCGGATGCCCAGTTTCTCGGCCACCGACAGCGCGCCGGCCGCGGCCGGCATCATGCCGGTCGCCACCAGCACATCGCATCCCCCGGCCGCCGCGGTGACCACGTCGAACTGGTCGGCGATCAACTCGGCCGCGCGCCGCGGCAGGGAGGACGAGGACGGAGCCCCGGTCGTCAGCGCGCGTGCCGACCGGCCGACCGGCATCAGCGGCACGTCGGCATCGGACAGCCGCCGCGCGAAGTCCTCGTCCGGCGGCGCGCACACCCGCACCTCCGCGCCGAGTTCCCGCACCCGCACCGCGAGTCCCACCAACGGTTCGACGTCCCCCCGCGACCCATACGTCGACAACACCACACGCACGTCGTACTCCCGTTTCCGCAGGTCCCTGGCTTAGGCCGGCCATTGTGCGGGACAGCCGGGGCCTTGCCGCAAGCCCCCCTGTGCGCTATACCTTGAGAGTGGAAAGGAGTGGGTGACCTCCTTTCCCTTTTCTTTTTGTCGTCCGCTGTGGACGGACAAGCCCCCGTGAAGCGCCGTTGTTCGTCGCGTGGCCGAAGGGGTGGGGATGACGAGGGTCCACGGCGAGTTGGTGCGTGCGTTGCCCGGTGCGCTGAAGACGCACGCGTCGCGGGTCGGGGGAAAGACCGCGTACCGGGATGCCCGGCGAGGCGTGACGTACGCGGAGCTGGAGGAGCGGACCGGGCGGCTGGCGGGTCATCTGGCGGGGCTGGGCGTACGGCGTGGGGACCGGGTGGCGCTTGTTGTGGGCAACCGGGTGGAGATGGTGGAGAGCTGTCTCGCGGTCCTGCGGGCGGGGGCGGTGGGGGTTCCGCTCGATCCCGGTGCTTCGGCGGCGGAGCTGGCGTACTTCCTCGACGACAGCGGGGCGGTCGCGGTCGTCGTCGACGCGGCGCTGCTGCCCCTGGTCGGCCGGCTGGTGGACGGTCGCCCGCGGCTCCGGGTCGTGGTGGCGGGCACGGACGCGGTGCCCGACGGGGCGCCGGCGGGCACGCGCGTGTTCGGGGAACTGGCCGGAACGGACCCAGGAGTGCCGCCCCGGGACGACCTCGGTCTGGACGAGCCCGCCTGGATCCACTACACCTCGGGCACCACCGGGCAGAGCAAGGGCGTGGTCTCCGCCCAGCGTGCCGCGCTGTGGTCGGTGGCGGCGGCCTACGTGCCGCTGTGGGGGTTACGGTCGCAGGACCGGTTGCTGTGGCCGCTGCCGATGTCCCATGCCTACGCGCACTCGTTGTGCCTGCTGGGGGTGGTCTCGGTGGGGGCGAGCGCGTACCTCCTCGACAGGGGGGCGAGCGTCGCGGACGCGCTCGCCGGGCAGCCGTTCACCGTCCTGGCCGGCGTGCCCGCCACGTACCACGTGCTGATGGACGCCTTGCGCGAGGGGCGGCGGCCGCCGCCCGGTCTGCGCCTGTGTGTCACCGCGGGCTCGCCGTGTCCCGCGGTGCTGCGGGCGGACGTCGAGGAGTCGCTGGGTGTTCCGCTGCTCGACGGGTACGGCAGCACCGAGACGTGCGGGAAGATCGCGGTCGACCGGCTCGACGGCCCCCGGGGCGACTCCGGCGGTACGCCGGTGCCGGGGGTGGAGGTGCGGCTCGCCGATCCCGTCACGGGCGTCGAGGTCGCCGACGGCGAGGAGGGGGAGATCCGGGTCCGGGGCCCGAACCTGATGATCGGTTACCACAATCGTCCGGACGACACCGGCCGGGCTTTCGGGGACGGCTGGTACCGCACGGGAGACCTCGGCCGCCGCGTCGGCCACGGCCGTCTGCGGGTCACCGGCCGCGTCAAGGAACTGATCATCCGCGGCGGCGAGAACATCAACCCGGTCGAGGTCGAGCATGTGCTGCTCGCCTGTCCCGGCGTCGCGGACGCGGCCGTCGTCGGCAGACCGCACGACGTGCTCGGCGAGGTGCCCGTCGCCTTCGTCGTCCCCGGTCCGGGGGGCGTGGACACCGGCCGGGTACGCGCCCTGTGCCGGGAGCGGCTGTCGGGCTTCAAGGTGCCCGACGAGGTGTACGAGACCGGCGCCGTACCCCGTACGGCCTCCGGCAAGACCGACCGCCCGGCCCTGGCCCGGCAGTCGGCCGAGCGGCTGGGGGCGGCGCAGGGGGCCGCCGCCTCCGCCTTGCGCGGGCGTCTGAAGGCTCTGGCCCCGTCCGAGCGGTACGACGCCGTCCTGCGCCTCGTCCTCGCGGCGACGGCGGAAGCCGCCGGCACGCCCGCGACGGATCGGGAACAGGGCCGTCCTTTCACTGACTTCGGCCTCACGTCCCTCGGGGGCGTGCTGCTGCGTGACCGGCTCGGCGCGGCGAGTGGGCTGGGCCTGCCGGCGACGTTGGTGTTCGACCACCCGACGCCCGCCGCCGTGGCGGAGTTCCTGCACACCGCGCTGGTCGGGGAACCGGCCCCGGCGGCCCCGGCGGCCGCTACGGGCGATGCCACGGCGCGGCCGTCCTCCACGGAACCGGTCGCCATCGTCGCCATGGCGTGCCGGTATCCGGGCGGAGTGGAGTCACCCGAGGACCTGTGGCGCCTGGTCGCGGACGGGACCGACGCGACATCGGACTTTCCCGGCGACCGCGGCTGGGACCTGGAAGCGCTCTACGACCCCGATCCGGACCGTACCGGCACCTCCGTCACCCGCCGCGGTGGCTTCCTGCACCGGGCGGCCGACTTCGACGCGGCCTTCTTCGGGATGTCCCCCCGGGAGGCGCTGGCCACCGATCCGCAGCAGCGGCTGCTGCTGGAGACCGCCTGGGAGGTCTGCGAACGGGCCGGCATCGACCCGACCGCCCTGCGCGGCAGCGACACCGGCGTCTTCGTCGGCGTGATGCACGCGGACTACGCCGGCCGCTTCCTGCACCGAGGCCCGCACGAACTGGAGGCGCATCTCGCACTCGGCTCGGCCGGCAGCGTGGCGTCGGGCCGTATCGCCTACGCCCTGGGGCTGCGCGGGCCCGCCGTGACGGTGGACACCGCCTGCTCGTCGTCGCTGGTGGCGATGGACCGGGCCGCACGGGCGCTGCGGTCCGGCGAATGTGCGCTGGCCGTGGCCGGAGGTGTCACCGTCATGGCCACTCCGGGACCGTTCGTGGTGTTCAGCAGGCTGCGCGGCATGGCGCCGGACGGCCGGTGCAAACCGTTCTCGGCGGCGGCCGACGGCACCGGCTGGGCCGAAGGGGCCGGGATGGTCCTGCTGGAGCGGCTGTCCGACGCCCGGCGCAACGGCCACCCGGTGCTGGCCCTGCTCCGCGGTTCGGCCGTCGGCTCCGACGGCGCCTCCAACGGCCTCACCGCGCCCAGCGGCCCGGCCCAACAGCAGGTGATCCGCCGGGCCTTGGCCGACGCCGGGCTCGCCCCGGCGGACATCGACGCGGTCGAGGCGCACGGCACCGGTACCGCGCTCGGCGACCCCGTCGAGGCGCGGGCGCTGCTGGCCGTGTACGGGCGCGGGAGGCCCGCCGGCCGGCCGCTGTGGCTCGGTGCGCTGAAGTCCAACCTCGGGCACACCCAGGCCGCGGCCGGGGTCGGCGGGGTCATCAAGACCGTCATGGCGATGCGGCACGGACGGCTGCCCCGCACCCTGCACTGCGAAGAGCCGTCACCGCGGGTGGACTGGTCCTCGGGCGCCGTGCGGCTGCTGACGCGGGAGGAGGAGTGGCACCCGGCCCGGCCCGGGGGCCCGCGCCGGGCCGGGGTGTCCGCGTTCGGCATCGGCGGGACCAACGCCCACGTCATCGTGGAACAGACCCTTCCCGTGCCCGGACCCGGCGCTTCCACGCCCTGGCGTACCGTGCCGCCGCTGCTGCTGTCGGGCGCGGATCCCCAGGCGCTGCGCGCCCAGGCCCGGCGGACGGCCGCGCTTCTGCGGGAGCGGCCCCGGCTGCGCCCGCTGGACGTCGCGTTCTCCCTCGCCACGACCCGGGCCGCCCTCGCGCACCGCGCGGCCGTCCCCTCGGGCGACCGGGCGGCGGTGCTGAGTGCTCTGGACACCTTGGCCCGGACCGGAGTCTGCCCCATGACCGCGGCCGGCGGGGCGAGGCCGGCCGCCGCCCGGCTGGCCTTGATGTTCACCGGTCAGGGCGCGCAGCGGCCGGGCATGGGCCGGGACCTGCACGCCGCCTTCCCCGCGTTCGCCACCGCCTTCGACTCCCTGTGCGAGCGGTTCGACGCCGCCTTCGACGCCGGATCCGGCCGGGGCCGGCCGCTGCGCGCGGTGCTGTGGGCGGCCGAGGGCAGCGAGGACGCCGCTCTGCTGCACCGTACGGATGTCGCGCAGGCGGGTCTGTTCGTCTTCGAAGTCGCGCTGGCGCGGCTGCTGTTGTCCTGGGGCGTGCGGCCGGACGTCCTGGTCGGGCACTCCGTCGGTGAGCTGGCGGCGGCGCACGCGGCGGGCGTCCTGTCGGAAGGGGACGCGGTGGAGCTGGTCGCCGCCCGGGGCCGGCTGATGCGGCACCTGCCCGGAAACGGGGCCATGGTGGCCCTGGACGCCTCCGAAAGCGAGACGGCACGCGAGCTGGCCGACGTCCCGGACCTGGTCGACAAGGTCGCGATCGCGGCGGTGAACGGTCCGCGGTCGGTCGTCGTCTCCGGGGAGGAGGAAGCGGTACTGGCTGTCGCGGACCGCTTCGCCGGGCGCGGACGCCGCACCACGCGGCTGCGGGCCGGCCACGCCTTCCACTCTCCGCTGATGCGACCGATGCTCGCCGAACTCGGCCGCGTCGCCTCACGGTTGACGTACCGGGCCCCGCGCATCCCGGTGATGTCGACGGTGACCGGGCGTCAAGCCACCGGTGGCGACCTGTGCTCGGCCGCGTACTGGGTGCGCCACGCCCGCGAGACCGTGCGCTTCGGGGACGCCGTCCACCGCCTCGCGCACGACGGGCGGGTGACCGCCTTCGCGGAGGTCGGGCCCGACGCGCAGCTGACCGCGGCCGCCGCGGCCTCCGTGGCCGGGGAGGCGGAAGGGCCGCTGTTCACAGCTGCCGCACGGGCCGGTGCGCCGGAGACGGAAACGGTCCTGGCCGCACTGGCCCGGTTGCACGTGCACGGCCTGCCGGTGGACTGGCACCGGGTGTACGCGGGCAGCGGCGCCCGGCGGGTGGACCTGCCGACCTACCCTTTCCAGCGGCAGCGCTACTGGCTGGAGGACGCCGCGATCCCCGGGACCGGCCCCTCCCCCGCTGTGCGCGACCGCGGCCACCCCCTGCTGGCCCAGACGACCACTGTTCCCGGCACGCAACGCCTGCTGTGCACCGGCCACCTGTCCGTCACGGCCCAGCCGTGGCTGCGCGACCACGCCGTCGCCGGGCACGCGCTCGTACCCGGCGCGGCGTTCGCCGAGATGGTGCTCCACGCGGGCGAGGCGTGCGGGCTCGACCTGCTGGAGGACCTCGTGCTGGAGGCCCCGCTGGCCCTGCCCGGCTCCGGTGACCGGGTCCAGGTGCAGGTGGTCCTCGGCGAACCCGACGCCTCCGGCCGCCGCACCGCCGACGTCCACTCCCGCCCGCCGGATTCCGGAGCGCTCGGCGCCTGGACGCACCACGCGACCGGGCGGCTCGGTCCCGTCGCCGGCCCCCCGGGCCATGCCGGCGATGCCCCGGCGTGGCCGCCGCCGTACGCCGTGCCGGTGGACCTCGCCGGCGCCTACGAGCGCCTGGCCGCCGCCGGTTACGCGTACGGTCCCGCGTTCCGGGGCGTCGCGGCCGCCTGGCGGGGGCGGGAGGAGGAGCTGTTCGCCGAGGTCCGGCTGCCCGAAGCGGCGAAGGCCGATGCCGGGCGGTACGGTCTGCATCCCGCCCTGCTCGATGCCGCGCTGCACGCCGCGCTGCTGGCCGCACCGCCCACCGGCCCCGCCCGGGTGCCCTTCGCCTGGCGAGGGCTGGCCGTGTACGCCACGGGCCCCACGGCGCTGCGCGTGCGCGTACGCGCCACCGGCACGGACACCGTGGCCGTGGACCTCGCGGACCAGGCGGGCAGGCCGGTGGCCCGGGTGGAGTCCTTGACCACACGACCGGTGCCGCGATCCGTCGGCACCGCGGCGGGGGCCGGAGGGCTGTACCGCCTGCGGTGGACCGCTCTGGCGGCCGGTACGGCCGACGGTGACGGACCGGCCCTGACGGTGGGGGCGCCCGACGACCTCGCTCTGCGCTCCGCGCTCCCGGCCACGTCCCCGGGAGCGGGGACGGCCGCTGGAACCGTCGTCGTCTCCCTGTCCGCTCCGATGTCCTCCAGCCAGTCCCCCGACCCGGTCGCGGACACCCACGCCCTGACGGTACGGGCCCTGTCCGTCCTGCGGGCCCACCTGTCCGGTTCCGGGGGCCGCCTGGTCGTGGTGACCCGCGGCGCCGCCTCCCGCGTACCCGGCCTGCCCGCCGCCGCGGTGTGGGGCCTGTTGCGTTCCGCGCAGTCGGAGTATCCCGGCCGTCTCACCGTCGTCGACACGGACGGGCGACGGGAGTCGCTGCGTCTGCTGCCCGCCGCCATCGCCACGGGCGAACCTCAGCTCTCCCTCGCCGAAGGCTTGGTGCGCGTGCCCCGGCTGACCGACGCCGAAGCCCCCGCTGGCGCTGGTGGCGGCTTCGCGGGCGGCGGCACCGTACTGCTCACCGGCGGTACCGGAGCCCTCGGCGGGCTGCTGGCCGGGCACCTGGTCACCCGTCACGGGATCCGGCATGTGGTGCTCGTCAGCCGCCGTGGTCCGCGGGCGGCGGGCGCCGGGCGGCTGCGGACCGCGCTGGAGCGGTCCGGCGCCCGCGTGGACGTGATCGCTTGTGACGCCGCCGACCGGAGGCGGCTGGCCGCCGTCGTCGAGGAGTACGCACCACACCTGACCGCCGTCGTGCACACCGCCGGGATCGTGGACGACGGTGTGCTGGAGGCGCTGACGCCCGAACGGATGACAGCGGTGCTGCGGGCGAAAGCCGACGCGGCCTGGAACCTGCACGAGTTGACGGCGCGTCTGCCGCTGTCGCACTTCGTGCTGTTCTCCTCGGCGGCCGGCCTGCTCGGCAATCCCGGCCAGGCCAACTACGCCGCCGCCAACGCCTTCCTGGACGCCCTCGCGCACCACCGCGCCGCCCTCGGCCTTCCCGCGCTCTCCCTCGCGTGGGGGCCCTGGAGCGGGGATGGAATGGCGGCGAGCACCGGCCGTAGTGCCCGAGCCGGGGCGCGGGGCGGCGTGCTGCGCGCGGTCTCCCCCGAACAGGGGCTGGCGTTGTTCGACTCCGCGCTGGGCAGCGACGAACCGGCACTCGCGCCTCTGCTGCTGGACCGTTCCCGGCCGGCGGTGCCCGCCGGGACACCGCTCCCGGCGCCGCTGCGTGGGCCGTTGCGCCCGTCCCGACCGGCCGCGGCGGGCGGGGGCGACGCCCCGAGGACGCGGCCGGAGCCTGGCGGGACCGGCTCGCCGCGCTGCCCCCGGCCGACCGGGCGCCCGCCCTGCTGGAGCTGGTCCGCGAGGAGGTCGCCACCGTGCTCGGCCATCCGGACGCGACCGCGGTGGACCCCGGCCGGCCCTTCACCGAGCTCGGCTTCGACTCCCTGACCGGCGTCCTGCTGCGCAACCGCCTCGGCATGCTCACCGGGCTGCCCCTGCCCGCCACCCTCGCCTTCGACCGGCCCAGCGCCGCGGAACTGGCCGACCATCTGTACGAGGGCCTGAGCGGGGCCCTGCCCGAAAGGGCCGCCGCGGCCGGCCCCGCCCCGCACGCGACGAAACGGCCGCCCCAGACCCTTGCCTCCCTCTACCGGCGGGTGTGCGCAACGGGTGACGTCGTCGCGGCCCTGCACCTGCTGGTGACCGCCTCGCTCGCCGTACCCGCCTTCGACCACGCCGACCGCGCCCGTCACGCGCTCGCGCCCCTCGAACTCGCCCTAGGCACCGGTGGTACTGCACTCGTGTGCTTCCCCGGCTTCTCCCCCACCCTCGGCCGGCCCTGGTACGCGACGCTCGCCTCCTCCTTCGGCTGCGATCGCGACATCTTCGAGATCCCGCACCCCGGCGTCACGCACGGGGACACCGTCCCCCGTGACTGGAGGACCCTCGTGGACCTGCACGCCGACACCGTACGGAAGCGGATCGGCGACCGCCCGTACGCCGTCCTCGGCCACTCGATGGGCGGCTACCCGGCCCATGCGGTGGCCGTCCGGCTCGCGGCGACCGGCACACCGCCGGCCGGCCTGGTCCTCATCGACACCTACCACGTCACCCCGGACCGCGAGCACGAGCCATGGCTGCTCGGGATGCCCGCGCGCCTGCCCCTCCAGTTGGGCGAGCGGTTCGACACCGCCGTGGACGACATGTCCGTCGCCGCCCTGGGCGCCTACACCCGCATGGCCCGCGGCTGGCACCCGGAACCGACCGACATCCCCACACTCATGGTCCACGCCACATCGGAGGGACATGGGCGATCGTCCTGGCCGGCGCCCCACACCGCTGTGGACGTGCCCGGAGACCACTGGAGCATGACCGAGGAACACGCCTCCACGACGGCCGAAGCGATCCGGGCATGGCTCGGCACCCTGCCCGGCGGCGGCGCGGGGTCGTGCCAGTAGTGCCACACCGCTCATTCCGAGCCGGACGGCGCCTGTGCGGCTGTGGGCCGCTGTGCCCAGTGCCGGGCGACGGTGTCGGCGAAGGTACGGGCCAGTGGGGAGAGCGCGTCCCAGCGGCGGACGGCCCATCCTGTGCGGAGGACCGGGAGGGCGGGGATGGGGACGAGGCGGAGGTCGGCGTGGCCGGGGCCGTGCCAGCCGGGGAGTGCGGGGACGATCGCGCAGCCGAGTCCCAGCTCGGCCAGGAGGATCGCGGTGTCCCAGTCGGCGACGCTGGTGTCGAAGACCGGCTGGATCCCCGATTGCCGTAGCCAGGTGTCGAGATGGGTCCGGGAGGTGGAGTTCCCGGGGAGTCCGATGAGCCGGGTGCCTTCCAAGTCCGTCGGCGCGATGAACGGCTGAGCCGCCAGGGGGCTCTCGGTGCGGACGGCGAGGACCCAGGGCAGTTCGACCACGGGGCGCTGGTCGATGCCCCGGACCGGTGCGCCGAGGGTGATCCAGGCGAGATCGAGACCGCCGGCGGCGAGTGCGTCGAAGCAGCCGCGGCTGGAGTGCTCGGTCTGGAATTCGAGGCGGACCTGCGGGAATGTCCGCCGGAAGTCGACGACGGCGTCAGCCATGAAGTGGCGGACCGTCGTGGCCCCGGTGGTGATCCGCACCGAACCGCCGTCGCCGCGCACGAGGGCCTCTATCTCGCGCAGGGCACGGTCGATGCTGCCGAGGCCGTCGGTGACCGCCACCCGCAGCAGGTGCCCGGCCTGGGTGGGTACGACGCCCCGCGGGTGCCGCTCCAGCAGGCTGAGGCCCAGCTCCCGCTCGAGGCGTTTGACGTGCTGGCTGACGGCCGACTGTGTGCAGGACACCTCGCGTGCCACGGCGCTGAACGACCCGGCCTTGCACACCGCGACAAAGAAACGAAGATCATCAAGCGTCATGGACCGAAGCTACAGCTTGGGTGTGGGCAAGCAAACCCGAGGATTGACTTGGGCCTTGTCCCTTTGTGACGATCTGCGTAGGGCCCAGGGCGGCAACCCGGCAGGGACCTGAGCACTGCTCCGGACAGTGCTCAGGGCACTGCCGGGTGTCGACCCGCCCCACCCGACCCCAGAAGGAACGATCCAGATGCCACGTCCGGCCGACCCCGCCTCAGCCGCCCTGCGCCTCCTGGACGACCTCGGCGCCACGACCGCCGACCACCCCGGCGGCACCCTCGGCGCACACCTGCGACGCGTACAGCAGCAGCTCGCACACTGGGGAGCCCGCCCGGCGCTCCAACTCGCGGGACTGTGCCACGCCTTCTACGGGACCGATGGGTTCGCCATGGCGCCGCTGCCACACGGCGACCGGTCCAGGCTGGTGGAAGTGATCGGCACCGAGGCCGAATCCATCGTCCACTTCTACGCGAGCTGCGACCGCGCCGCCACCTACCCCACGCTCGCCGACGCCGGCGCGGTCTTCCGGGACCGCTTCACCGGCCGCACGTTCACCCCCACCCTCCAGCAACGCAAGGACTTCACCGAACTCACCGCCGCCAACGAACTGGACATCGCCCGCGTCGACGCGGACTTCCGCAAGAAGTGGGGAGGCGAGCTCCTGGCCCTCTTCACACGGCTCCAGTCGCTGCTGAGCCCGCGGGCATGGCAGGACTGCGAGACAGTGCTCGCTCCGCCAGGGCCAGGACCTCGGCTCACCCCTCGTTAACCGATGGCCCGGCAGCCTACGTGCGGGGATCATCCCCGGTATGACAACTCCCCAGACGATGACCGCGGCCGCATCGGGTACCTGGCGGCTCGGTGACCTGACGGTCAACCGGATCGGTTTCGGCGCGATGCGCCTGACGCAGAACGGCGAGGCGTTCGCCACGGACGCCGCTCCGAGCGATCGCGACCGGGCGATCAGCGTGCTCCGCCGAGCCGTCGAACTCGGCGTCAACCACATCGACACCGCCGCGTTCTACTTCTCCCGGCTGCGCTCCGCCAACGAACTCATCAACCGAGCACTGGCCCCGTACCCGGACGATCTCGTGATCACCACCAAGGTCGGGCCCGGCCGGGACCTGTCCGGCCGGTGGCTGCCCCATGCCACGCCCGGGCAACTGCGCGGCCAGGTCGAGGAGAACCTGCGCCAGCTCGGCCGGGACCACCTCGACGTGGTGAACCTGCGCATCGTCGGCACCGACTCGATCGCCGAGCGCTTCGCCGCGTTGGCCCGCCTCCGTGACGCCGGCCTCATCCGCCACCTGGGCCTCTCCAACGTCACCCCCGAGCACCTCGCCGAGGCCCAGGCCATCGCACCCGTGGTGTGCGTGCAGAACCAGTACGGCATCGGCGTGCGGCCCGACCAGGACGGGTTCGTGCGCGCCTGCGGTGAGCAGGGCATCGCGTTCGTGCCGTTCTACGCGATCGCCGGCGCCGGGCGTGAAGCGGGCGCGAGCGGCGCCGAGGGCGACGCGGTGCTCGCCGTCGCCCAGGCGCACGGGGCGAGCGCGGCGCAGGTGCGGCTGGCGTGGACGCTGCACCGCGGTCCGCATGTGCTGGCCATTCCCGGCACCGGCAACCCTGATCACCTGGCCGCGAACGTGGCCGCCGGCACGCTGCGCCTCTCCGAGGACGAACTGGCCGCCCTGGACTCCCTTCACCGGGGCGGCGCGTAAGGAGCGGCGGCCCGCTCAGTCCTCCCAGGGCCAGCGGGCGTCCTGGCCGCGTTCGAGCAGCGGAACCATGCGGAACGCCGCGTCGGTGAGGCCGCCGAAGGTGTGCCGGTCAGCGGACCCGGACGGGCCGTGGCCGGGCCGGTAGCCGGCGAGGTTCCAGGTGTAGACCGGGATGTGGGCCGGGATCTGCTCGGTCGGGTCGCCCGCGCGGTGGTAGGAGGCCTGTTCGTCGGTGACGATCAGGACCCGGTCGTGGCCGCGGTAGTGCCGGCGCACCGCCTCGGTGGTGTCGGTGCCGCCGAGGCTCCCGAAGCGCTCCAGCACCTTGAGGACCGACTCGCCCTGGCGGTAGGCCACGGGCGCGCTGGTGGTGCCGAACTCGACGAGGTCGGCGTCGGCGGCGCGCATCGCCACCGCCGTGCCGAAGATCGCGGCGGCGTCCGCGCGGTTGAGCCGGGACCGGTCCGACAGCGGTGCCCACATGGAACCGGAGCGGTCGACCAGGATCAGGGTCCGGCCGGGCAGCGTGGGCACGTTCGCCAGCGAGTGGCCGAGGGCCCGCTCCAGCGGATAGGCCCAGCGCAGCGAGGGGGCGTGCTGGTACGCGGCCAGGTACCGGAAGGGGAACTGCCGGGACCGGGCGACCTCTTCCGGGTCGGCTATCCGCGCGGCCACCTGCTGGGCGATCTCGTCGCGGACGCCGGCCTCGTCGAAGTTGCGCAGGTTGCGGACCAGGGCCATGGTGCCCATGGAGGGGATGACGGCCTCCCAGGCCGCCGCGTCCATCGGGCCCTGCAGCCAGCCGGCGAGGGCCTCCCAGGTCATGCCCGCCTCGGCGAGCCGTTCGGCGCCGCCGGGCCCGGTGACCAGGCCACGGCGTTCCGCGACGGGCAGGGCCATCAGCGCGCGGTGCGCGGTGAGGGTGCGGTCCGCGGCGGGCGGGGTGGCGGTGTCCGGGGAGTGGCGGCGGTCCAGGGCGTACTGGAAGAGGTCGCCCTGCCACGGCTTGGCGGGGTCGGGCGTGGGGTGGACGAGGTTGAGGACGTCGCCGAAGCGGTAGCCCTTGGAGGCGGTGTCGTACTTCAGGAGGTTGCGGCCGGTGTACAGGCGCCGCACGGCGTCGGCGATGCCCCGCTTGACCGGCTTGGGCACGTTCCGCCCGTAGGTGGAGGTCCAGTAGGCCAGCATCTCGCCGGGCTCGTCGGCGCGGCGCAGCACGGAGTCGACGACCTGGCGGTTGGTGGGGCCGTCCGTGGCGCCGGCCTCGAGGCGGGCCTTGACGTACTCGGCGGCGCCGACGAGGGAGGCGGTGCGCATCCGGCCGTCGCCGCGCAGCCATCGCAGGAGACCGGCGGTCCAGGCGGGGTCCGCGACGGCGAGCTTGCGGACGAGCGCGGCGAACCGGTCGTCCCGGTCGCTGCCGCTCTCGTGGTAGGTCTGCTGGGAGACGAAGTTGGCGACCGCGAGCAGGAACAGCTCGGAGCGGTCGTCCCGCAGGTACCCCTTGCCACCGAGGTGGGTGGGGGTGCGCCCGGTCGTGGTCACGGGCGAGGCGGGACGGGTCGCCTTGGACGCGCGGACGTTGAAGCGTGCCATGTGAATTCCCCCGAATTCGTCGGGGAAGCACGGCGTGGGGGCGTCCGAGGTCAAGGGTCGGCGACGGTACATAAAACGGCTGCTCTGCCTGACTGAGCTACACCAGCCCGTAGCTGGGACGGGATTCGAACCCGCGACCCGCCGTTCCCGGAAGTAACCGTCGCCTGCGCACCGGACGCCCCGATGCCGCGCCTCCCGAGTTCAAAGTGGCCGCGGCGTGGGTTTCGATGAGAGCGAAGTAGCCGTGGCCCGCGCACCGGGAGGTGCGTGAAGCTCATGTCCAGAGATCCGGGCGGCGGAACCGACAAGGTGCTCTGCCTCTGAGCTACGCCGGCATGGGTGCCGGCGGCGGGATTCGAACCCGCGACCTCCCGATTATGAGTCGAAGTAGGTCCTGCCTTCGCACCTGGACACTGATCACTTTAGGAGAGGAGGTGCCCCGGCCGCCAAGGGTTTTTCGCAGCGGCTCGTCAGCACGGGCAGCGCGGGTAGCGCGCCTGATGCCGGGGCCGCGGCCGTGGCCTAGGGCCTGTCTGCTGGATTGGTATCCGTCCAGGTTGTAGGTCGTTCTCAGCCGCGTGGGCCGGGGTGACTTGAGTGAGACGGAGTGGGTTCGGCTGGAACCGCACCTGCCCGGGAACGCCGGGCGTGGTGGGCGGTGGAAGTGTCACCGCAGGGTGATCAACGGGATTCTGTTCCGGTTGCGCACGGGAATTCCGTGGCGGGACTTGCCGACCCGGTTCGGTAAGTGGCAGACGGTGGACGACCGCCATCGCAGATGGTCAGCGGACGGTACCTGGGCGAGGGTCTTGCAAGGACTGACGGGCCGCAGATGGTCGATGTCCTCGGCCGCATCCGGGTTCCCCGCCCAGGCGTCGGACACCCGCGTACCCGACCCGACTGCCTGAGCGCCGACAAGGCGTATTCGTCGCGGCGTAACCGTCGTTACCTGCGGCGCAGGCAGATCCGGCACGTCATCCCTGAGCGCCGTGACCAGCGGGCCCACCGCAACCGAGGAAGCGCGGGAGGCAGACCCACTGGTTTCAACCGGGACCAGTACGCACGCCGGAACGAAGTCGAACGCACCGTGAACGCCCTCAAGGACTTTCGGTCCGTAGCGACGCGGTTCGACAAGCGCGCCTACGTCTTCCAGGGAACGGTCACGCTCGCCGCGATCCGTCTCTGGCTCCGGCCGTAATTCAGACCTCCTTGAGCCCAGGGACGAGGCCGGTCACGGTCCCCGGGGCGCCACCGATGAGGCGGCCAGCCTGTTCGGCGATGCTGTCCTTGCCGAAGATGAGGCCGTAGGTGGTGGGGCTGCCGTCTGCGGCCTGAGCGGGAGTAGCCAGCGCGATGCCTCCCAGGGCGAGAAGGGCGCTCGCCGCGATGGCGGCGCTGAACCGGCGAACACTGCTCATGACATGCCTCCCGTAAGTGTGCCGGCGGTCGGCACAGGGTTGAGTTGACGGGGAGCATTCCCAGCGCGAAACCGACGCGCACCGTAGGGCGAGAGCGCCCGGAGTCTTCCAGGGGCGCACCAGACCGCCCAGGCGCTGCGACACACCCGACGCAGGCCAGCAACAGACTCATCAGACAGGCCCTAGGACGAAAGTCCCAGCCGGAGATCCGTACAGTGACGGTGCCGGGGCCCGGCCGGCGGCTGGAAGGGTGGCGATGCGTACCTGTCAGAACCGACCCCGGGAGAACACCTTGGAGCCCTCGTCCAGCCGTGACGTAGCCGCCCCCGACGCGTCAGGGGCCCTGCGGCTGATGGAGGAGACCTTCGGGTTCCTTCACTCCGCGGCGCTGCGGACCGCCGCGTCGCTCCGGCTTGCCGACCGGCTCGCCGACGGACCGCGCACGGCCGCCGAGCTCGCCGCGGACACCGGCGCCGACGGCGCGGCACTGCGCCGGTTGCTGCGGCTCCTGGCATCGCGCGGCGTCTTCCAGGAGGACGAGGCGGGCGCCTTCGGGCTCACGCCCGCCGCGTACGCCCTGCGCACGGACGTACCGGGCTCGCTGCACTCCGCGGTTCTCCTGCTCACCGACGACATGTTCCTGCGGTCCTCGGCCGACCTCGCCGAGACCGTACGCACCGGGGAATCCGCCTTCCCCAGGGTCTTCGGCACCCCCTTCTTCCAGCATCTCGAAGCCGACGGAGCGGCCCGGGAGGTCTTCGACGCCGGGATGGCGGCCTTCTCCGGGCCGCTCGACGACGTGGTCGCGGCCGCGTACCCGTTCCCGGACCGGGGCACGGTCGTGGACGTCGGCGGTGGACGGGGCGGGCTGCTCCGGGCGGTCCTGCGGCGCCACTCCGGCCTGTCGGGCGTCCTCTTCGACCGGGCGCCGGCGCTACGCGAACCGCTGCTCGCCACAGAGGAGTTGGCGGGACGCTGGCGTGCCGAGCCCGGGGACTTCTTCGCCGCTGTCCCGGAAGGCGACATCCATCTCCTCAAGCATGTCCTGCCCGACTGGAGCGACGAGGATTGCGTCCGCATCCTGCGTTCCTGCCGCCGTGCCCTCGCCCCGGGCGGCCGGGTCCTGGTCGTCGACGCCGTCCCGGCGCCGGGCAACGCCCCGCACCCGGGCAAGGACCTCGACATCCTGATGATGACGGCCCTCGGCGGCAGCACCCGCGGCCCCGCCGAACTCGACGCCCTCTTCGCCCGCTCCGGACTGCGCCACGTCCGCACCCTGCACACGCCCGGCTTCGCCTCGATCGTGGAGGCGGCGGCGGACTGAATCAGGGCGGGGTGGGATGGGGTGCGGGTGCGAGTGCGGGCTCACGCTGGGACGGTCACCGGGGCGTGAATGCTGGACACATCGCCCGGGCGGAGATTGTCCGGTGTGCTGTACTCGCCGTAGGTGCCGATGATGGAGACGGCCACGTGGGAACCGGGCTGCCAGAACGTCCGGTAGTACGGCGCGTTCGCCGGGTTCTCCGGGATCTCCAGCAGGGGGACGCCACGTCGTTCCAGTAGCCGACGTAGCTTGTCGAACCGGAGCCTGGGGGTGAACCTCCCGTACCGTGCCCGGATCGGGTCGTTGGCGAGCGTTCGGTCGCGGTACGCCAGCCGGTGCACCTGCAACGTGAAATGGTGGCCCGCCCAGAGGTCCTCGGCGGACGCGCGGTGCCAGTGGAACTCGGCCAGGCCGAAGTCACGGCACATGCCGCGATCGCCGAAAACGTTCTCGCCGAAGTCCGGCCCCAGGACCTCGCTGACGCGGTCGGGAGAATCCGTGGGGCGCAGGCCGAGCACGGTTCCGGTGGTGACGACGTCCACGTAGAAGGCCAGGGAGAACGGGGTCAACTGTTGTTCCTCGCATACAGTTCGAATTGGCGTCGACATTCTGCACGCCCGAATGCGGGGAAAGCGACCAACGGTCGGCCCCACGTGGACCAAAGGCGCCCTGCCGCAGGGGGAATGGAGAAAAACCGACGGGTTCGGTGTCGACGATCAGCCGAGGGCGAGGGGGAGTTTCGCGGCCAGGTCACCCAGTTCGGCCTTCTCCGCTTCGGCCGGGGCGCGCCGTCCGGTGCCGATCAACAGCGCGTCCTTGTCGGAGAACGAACGGGGAAACGCCGCACCGGCGATCTTCTCCAGCAGCTCGCGTGACCGGGCGAGCCCCTCGGCGGGCGGTTCCGCCGCGTCCGGGAGGTGCGCGATCAGGTCGAGGTGGTGCAGTGTCCATTCCAGGACGTACGCGCAGAGGTAGTCGCCCGTGGTGAGCACCTCGCCGCGGGTGCCGACCCGGACCGCGGGATCCGCGAGTTTCGCGGCGCGACCGGCGGCGGAACCGACGTCGTCCAAGTGGAACTTCAGCAGCCGCGGCTCTTCGTACGCGGCGGCCAGGCGGACGATCAGCGCGTCGAGCGGGTCGTCGCCGGTCGGGGCTTCGACGATGTCCCAGTAGGTCACCGCATCCCGGGTCGGCTCCGTGTCGGCGGGCGTGACGAGGGTGATCAGGACGTCCTGAGCATCGATGATCAGATGGCACACCAGGTCCCGCACAAGCCAGCCGGCGCAGCCGGACGGCCGCGCGAAATCCTCGTCCGGGACTTCGGCGACCGCTGCGCGCAGCGCTGCCCAAGAGCGTGAGAAGAGATCCACGGCCGCAAGCTAGCAGCGCCCCGCCGCCGCTGCGAGCGATTTTCGCTCGCCCGCGAACGTGGCATAGAGGTGTTCACCGGGCTTCGTCGGCGCCAGTTCCAGGGGTGGCCGACGCGACCAACGCCCGGATCGCGGTCGTCTCCGCCCGGCTCGATGCGCAGTTTCAGGCCATCGTCATCGGCCTCGTGGCGCTCCGGCGAACTCGTCCTGCGGCCGGTCAGGTCGTCCGGCAGCGCGGCTCACCCTTGTATCCGCCCGGCTGCCGGACGGCGGGCGGGGGCGCGCCGCGTCGTCGCCGTCGACTGCCGGCGCGGGCGTCGGCTGAAGGAAGTTGACGCAAAGCCTTCGCTTTGCTGATTTTTGACTTCTTCTTGATCGTCCCTTGCCGGTAGCGTCCCCTTCTGGTCGGTGACCCCGATCAGGGCCGGCCCACGCCCGGGGCGTCCCGGGCCGGAGACGCGTCCGTGCCCAGGCCGCGCAAGGGGCGGGCGTCGTCCCAGCACGTCATCTGCTCGCCGGCTCGCCATGAGCCGTCGGATGTCTCCGGAGGATGCATGCCCTCTCGTATAGCCGCCGCAGTCGCCACGTCCGCGCTGAGCCTCGGGGCCCTCGCCCTGGGCGCCGGCGCCGCCACAGCGGCTCCCTCGGCTCCCGCCGCCGGCGGCGCGCCGGCGGTCAGCGCACGCGCCGCTGCCGTGGACCAGTGCAGCTACCAGGTGGTCCGCGACGACGACTCCCGCTACGTGTACTCCGTGAGCGCGGTCGCCGGCGGCGTCAGCCGCGTACTGCCGGTCCAGAAGGAGGACTTCGTCAGGTTCTCCGGCACCTGGCGCGTGGTGGTCCAGGTCGACGCGTGTGCGGGCGGGACGGGTCAGGCCCCCACCACGTTCCGCGTGACGGGGAAGCTGGACAACCCGGACGGCTACGATTCGTCCGTGCCGCGGACGATCCGCAGCAACGACTTCAAGCCCGCCGCCTCCTCGGTGATCCCCAAGGCCCCGGCCGTGACGTCCGTCGACCGCCTCGACGCGGCCACCGTCCGTGTCAACTGGAAGCCCGCCCAGGGCAACCCGGACCAGGTCATGCTGATGGAGACCAAGCCCTTCTACAGCAGCGAGATCGGCATCTGGCACCCCTACACGTTCCAGCGGGACGTCCAGGGCGGCGCCACCTCGATGGACCGCAAGCTGGAGCGTGACTCCGACATCAAGGACCGCAGGCACTCCTACTGGATGCGCGTGGTCAAGGACGGCTTCGTCAGCGACCTGCGCGCCGAGAAGCCGGTCACGATCGAGCCGTAACGGTCTTTTCGCTACGTCATACGGGCCGACGGCGGCGCGAGGCCACATGGGTGAGGGGACGGCACAGCCGCCCGCCACCGCGCCGCCGTGGGTCCGGTCGTAGGTCGCCGCGGTGCGAGGGGCCACGAGCGAGCCCAGAACACCGCGATTCGGCACGTCGCGAGGCCGGCCGTCTGTTCTGATCCGATGCTCTGATCCGCCCCTCAGGGCCATGGTCGGAAAACCGGTTTCGTCACCCGCGCCGGCGCTCGTACGGTCCTGGTCATGGATGAACTGGCCCTGCTCCAGCGTTCCGGCGGTCCCGTCACCCGCAGTCGGCTCGTGCGCGACCTGACCACGCTCGGCCTCGCCGACGGGGACGTGGTGATGTTCCATACGCGCATGTCGGCCATCGGATATGTGGCCGGCGGGCCCGCGACGCTCATCGGAGCCCTCGGCGACGTCGTGGGCGAGCGCGGAACCCTCATGGTGACCTGCGGCTGGAACGACGCGCCGCCCTACGAGCTCGTCACCTGGCCGCAGCCCTGGCAGGAGGCCCTGCGCCGGGAGCACCCCGCGTACGACCCGCGGCTCAGCGAGGCGGACCACTCCTACGGCCGGCTCCCCGAGGCCCTTCGCCGGTGGCCGGGTGCCGTCCGCAGCCGGCATCCCGATGCCAGCTTCGCGGCACTCGGCGCGGCCGCGGAGGCGTTGATGGCCGACCACCCGTGGGACGACCCGCACGGACCCGGCAGCCCGCTGGCCCGGCTCGTCGCCATGGGCGGCCGGGTGCTTCTGCTGGGCGCCCCGCTGGACTCGATCACCCTGCTGCATCACGCCGAAGCGCTCGCCGAGGCACCGGGCAAGCGGTTCGTGGACTTCGAGCAGCCGATCATGGCCGACGGTGAGCGGGTCTGGCGGCGCTTCCACGACATCGACTCCTCCGACGGGGCCTTCGACTACTCCTCCGTCGTCCCCGAAGGGGAATGGCCGTTCGCGGTCATCGCCCAGGACATGCTCTCCGCCGGCATCGGTACCGCGGGCACGGTCGGCGCGGCCACGAGTCATCTGTTCGAGGCGGCGGACGTCGTGGACTTCGGTGTGGCCTGGATCGAGGAGAAGCTCGGCAAGGGGTGACCTGACCCCTCGGGGCGGCGCGGCGGAACCGCACGCATGCGGCCATACGGGGCACATCCGCGTACGCCGTGATTCAGGCGCCCCGCACGGGGAACCCGGCCCGCATGTCGCGCCCCGAGGGCCCCACCGCACCCCCTGGCCAGCCCGAGTCCTACTGGATGGCCACCGCGCCACCCGCCGAGCCGTATCCGCCCCTGACCACCGACATCGAGGTGGAGGTCGTCGTGATCGGCGGCGGCATCGCCGGGCTGAGCACCGCGTGGGAACTGATCGACGCCGGTCGTTCGGTGGCGGTGCTGGAGGCCGACCGGCTCGCCGCCGGAGTCACCGGGTACACGACGGCGAAGGTGTCGGCGCTGCACACCCTCGTCTACGACAGGCTGCGCCGCACCCGTGGGGCGGAGGGGGCGCGGCTGTTCGCGCGGTCCCAGCAGGAGGCGGTCGAACGGGTCGTCGCGGTGGCGTCCGCCGTAGGGGTGGACTGCGATCTGGAGAGGCGGCCGGCCTTCACCTATGTGACCGACCCCGGCGCGTGCGAGAGCGTACGCGCCGAGGCGGAGGCCGCCCGGGAGGCGGGACTGGCGGCCTCCTACGTCGAGGAGACGGGGCTGCCCTTCGCGGTCGCCGGCGCGGTCCGCGTCGAGGACCAGGCCCAGTTCCATCCGCGTACGTACCTCCTCGCGCTGGCCGAGGACCTGCGGGAGCGCGGCGGGAGGCTCTACGAGCACACCCGCGTCACCGGGCTGGCCGAGGGCGCTCCCTGCCGGGTGACGACGGAGAACGGCTGCGTGGTCACCGCCGGGGACGTGGTGGTGGCCACCCATTACCCGGTCTTCGACCGTGCCCTGCTGTTCACCAGGCTCTCGCCCCGCCGCGAGCTGGTGCTGGCGGCGGCGATCCCCGCCCGGGACGACCCGGGCGGGATGTACATCACGCGAGAGGACCGTACGCGGTCGGTGCGCACGGCCCCGCACGGCCCGGAGCAGCGCCTTCTGATCGTCACCGGCGAGAGCTTCACCCCGGGCGCGGGCGACGTCGGCCGGCGGTACGCGGCGCTGGCCGACTGGACGCGCGAACGCTTCCCGGCCGCGCGGATGCTGTACCACTGGGCGGCGCAGGACAACGACTCCACCGATACCGTGCCGCTGGTCGGCCCGTTCCATCCGGGCGCCCGCCACACGTACGTGGCGACCGGCTTCGGAGGCTGGGGCATGAGCGGCGGCGTCATGGCCGGCCGCCTGCTGACCGACCTCATCTGTGACCGTGGCATCCCTTCGTGGGCGGACCTGTACGACCCCCGCCGGCTGCGGAGCACGGTGCGCGAGGCACCGGGCTTCCTCAAGCATCAGGCGGTCGTGGGGCGCCACTTCCTCGGCGACCGGCTGCGGCCCACCCACGTCGGCTCGGTGGCGGAGATCGCGCCGGGCACGGGCGCTCTCGTACGGACAGGCGGCGAGAAGTGCGCGGTCTACCGCCATGACGACGGCACCCTGCGGGCCGTCTCGGCGCGCTGTACGCACCTGGGCTGCCTGGTGGCCTTCAACGCCACCGAGCGCACCTGGGAGTGTCCGTGCCACGGTTCACGGTTCGACACGGATGGCGCTGTGCTCCAGGGCCCGGCGATACGGCCGTTGGACGGGCGCACGGTCGAGGAGGAGTGAGCCGCGCCCGTTCGGCCCTGTGCGCGGGCGGGATGCCCGCGGTACGAGGGCCGCGGCAGGCCGTCGGCTACCCGTGCGCTCCTCGCCCCCTTGCCCGACACTCCACGTAAATACCGCATTCGCGGCACAACACGGGGAAGATGGAGGCCACAATGCCAGAAATGCTGATCTTTGTAGGATAAAGGGGCAAACAGGGATATGTTGCCCTTCCAGGCCGGGAGCGCTCACGCATGACCAATACGCACCACACCCCAGCGGCCGGCCAGGGGCCCTCGGCCCCGGCATCGCGGGGTGAGAAGCTCGCGACCTGGGCCGACGGGCGAGTCGGGGTCTTCTCCCTCGCCAAGGCGAACCTGCGCAAGATCTTTCCCGACCACTGGTCCTTCATGCTGGGAGAGGTCGCCCTCTACTCGTTCATCATCATCATCCTGACCGGTGTCTATCTGACGCTGTTCTTCAAGCCCAGCATGAACGAGGTCGTGTACCACGGCGCGTACACGCCGCTCAACGGCATCCTCATGTCCGACGCGTACAAGTCGACGCTCGACATCAGCTTCGACATCCGCGGCGGCCTGCTGCTCCGTCAACTGCACCACTGGGCGGCGCTCGTCTTCATCATGGCGATGCTGGTGCACATGATGCGGGTCTTCTTCACCGGCGCGTTCCGCAAGCCCCGCGAGCTCAACTGGCTCTTCGGGGCGGGCCTGTTGTTCCTCGGCATGTTCGACGGCTTCATGGGGTACTCGCTGCCCGACGACCTGCTGTCGGGCACGGGCATCCGGTTCCTGGAAGGCGCGATCCTGTCCGTGCCGATCATCGGCACGTACCTGGTGTTCTTCATCTTCGGCGGCGAATTCCCCGGCACCATCTGGGTGCCGCGGATGTTCACCGTCCACGTCCTGCTGATCCCCGGCATCATGCTGGGGCTGCTGGTCGCCCACCTGATCCTGGTCTTCTACCACAAGCACACCCAGGGCTTCGGACCCGGACGCAACAACAAGAACGTCGTCGGCATGCCCCTGATGCCGGTCTACATGGCCAAGGCCGGCGGCTTCTTCTTCCTGGTCACCGGGGTGCTGGCGGTGTTCTCGGCCATCGCGCAGGTCAATCCGATCTGGGCGTACGGTCCCTACCGGCCGGACCAGGTGACCACCGACGCCCAGCCCGACTGGTACATGGGCTTCTCCGAGGGCCTGATCCGCATCATGCCGGGCTGGGAGATCAACCTCTGGGGTCACACCCTGGTGCTCGGGGTGTTCATCCCGCTGATGATCTTCCCGCTGATCCTTCTCGCCCTGTGGTGCTATCCCTTCTTCGAGGCATGGCTCACCAAGGACACCCGCGAACACCACATCACCGAGCGACCGCGCAACAACCCGACCCGCACGGCCTTCGGGGCCGCCTGGATCGCCGAGTACGCGCTCCTACTGGTGGGCGGCGGCAACGACCTCTTCGCGACGCGCTTCCAGCTGTCGCTCAACGCGATCACCTGGGTGGTCCGCGTCGGCTTCTTCGTCCTGCCGGTGCTCGTCTTCATCATCACCAAGAGATGGTGCCTCGGCCTGCAGCGCCGCGACCGGGAGAAGGTCCTGCACGGGCGCGAGAGCGGCGTCATCCTGCGCAAGCCGCACGGCGAATTCGTCGAGATCCACGAGCCGTTGGCGCAGGCCGACCTGTACTACTACACCGCGCACGATCAGCCCACGCCGTACGAGCTTCCGCCTGAGGTGGACGAGCACGGCGTCCGCCGCAAGATCGGATGGTCGGAGAGGCTGCGGGCTCGCCTTTCCCGGGCCTGTTTCGGCGAGACGGGTCAGATCCCGAAGGCGACCCCGGAGGAGTACCGGGCGATCGCCGCGGCGCACGGCGAACCGGAACGCCAACGGATTCCCGAAGGCCACCACTGACCGTGGCGGGCCTGCCGCGCCTCGGCATCCGGTCACGGGGCTCCGCCGCGGGCCGCCGGAGCTATCCGTACGGACTGCTGGTACCGGTGGCGTGCGTGGGGACGACGACCGCCGCCGACGAGGTCCGCCGGTTCCTCGACGTCTGCGGGATCCGGTCCACGGTCGCCCCCTGCACCCGCAAGTCCTACGGCCCGGTGCGGGCGCTGCGCGAGCTCCAGGTCCTGGTCTTCGCCGACGACGCGCGGCGGGCCAGGCAGCTCGTCAACGACTGGACCCTGCCGCTCGAGGCACCTCAAGGGCGCGCCTCCGGGACCGCGAGCGCGGACTGAGCAGCTGCTCGCGGTCCGGGGTTCCAAGTGGCCCGTCGGCCGCACGCCGGGCTGCGGTGGGCCGCCGCGCGCGAAGGGCTCGCGGCGGCGGCCCGGTTCGGGTCAGCTCAGGCGGGTCGTGGCGTACGCCTCGATGGCGTCGCGCTGGTACGCGGCCAGGCCCGGCGCGATCGACTCGTACGCCGCGCGCCACTGCTCGTTGCCGACACAGGAACGCCCGATCGCCCGGAATTCCTCGGCGGAGACCGCTCGGAGCCCGGACAGTTCCCGGTACTGGCCGTCTATCTCGGCCTGCACCGGGTCGGCGTCGGCGGGCGTACCGGCGGCCTGGAGCTCGGCCAGCCGGATCATCCGCGCGGTGCGCTCCCGCTGCCCGGCCTCGATTCCGGCCTGGCTCATCGCCGAGTTGTGCCGCTCGATGGCCCCGGCCAGCTCCGGGAACGCCCGCAGGCTCTCCTCGTACGTGGCGGGCTGGATGCCTTCGAACAGGTTCTCCGGCCGGTTGATGCTGATCATATGGCTACCGTCCTTCCTGGATGCTTCCAGTTCGGTGATCGTGCGGGAGACGGTGCCGGCCAGGGCGTCGAGCCGGTCGCGCTCGGCCAGCAGCCGACGGTGATGGCCGCGCAGGGCCTCCAGCTCGTCGACCTGCTCGGCCAGGATCCGGCCGATCTCGATCAGCCCCAGGCCCAGCGCCCGCAGTACGAGGATCTGTTGCAGCCTCAGCAACTGGTGTTCCTCGTAATAGCGGTGGCCGTTGGTGCCGATCCAGGCCGGCGGCAGCAGGCCCACCTCGTCGTAATGCCGCAGCGTACGGGCCGTCACGCCCGACATCCGGGCGACCTCCGCGATCGGCCAGGCCATCGCCGCCTCCCCCACGGGTGCTTCACCGGGCCGGCCTTTCCGGCCCTGGTCATGACGGTAGGAGCTGCCGCTGCGGCAGCTTCAAGTCCTGCACCCGGAGTCCGATAAGCGCCCTTCGGAGGCGTCAGAGGGCTGTTGACCGGCTTCCTTCCCGCTTTGCCCCACCATGACCCAGGACTAGTCAAATGCCTACTCCTCAGTAGCCATGATGTCGCTCAGGACAGGGACTGCGACTGCCAGGGCGGTCCACCGTGGAAAGCAGATGCATGTGATCAGTCAAGTACAGCGCCCCCTGACGGCCTACCAGCGGGACATCTGGGTCGCGGGCTCCCAGGCCCCCCTCTCGCCGCAGTTCAACTGTGTGCTCCACGAGCGTCTGCGGGGCAGCGTCGACCTCGACGCGCTCACCGCTTGTGTCGAGCGTGCGTTATGCCGGCATGAAACGTTCCGGCTGCGGTTCGGCGAGCGCGCGGGGACGCCGTTCCAGTGGGCCGAGGCCGAAGGGGTCCACGTCGCGAGGGTCGTTCTCGCCGGCGAGGCCGAGCCGGAGGCGGCGTGTGCCGAGTGGATGAGGCGCTCGCTGGCGGAGCCTGTGCCGCTGGCCGGTGGCCCCCTCGTCGAAGCCACGCTGCTCGTCGAGGCGCCGGACGTCACACATGTACACATCAAGGCCCATCACATCGTCACCGATGCCTGGACCTTCCACAGGCTGAGCGCCGAGATCCTCGGCGACTACGCGCGGACGGTGGCCGGCGGGCAGGGCGACGTCCGTCTGTCGTCCTCCTCCTATCTCGCGTGCGTCGAGGAGGAAGCCGCCTACCGTTCCGGCGCGGACGCCGACCAGGATCGCGCCTTCCACCGGGAGAACCTGGCGGGAGTGGCGCCTGCCCTCTTCCCCCGCGCGGCGGCCGGGGGCGGGCGCGGCCGCCACTCGTTCACGGTGGAGAGCGCCCTCGTCGACCGGGTCCGCGCCGCCGGGCTCTCGCCGTTCGCGTACATCGCCGCCATGGTCGGTACGTACTTGACGCGCCTGCACCGCGGCGGGGACGTCGTGCTGGGCGTCCCCTTCCTCAACCGGCCGGGTGGCTGGCGGGACGTCCTCGGCGAGTTCGCCAACGCCCTGCCGCTGCGTGTGCCCGGGGCCGGCGAGCGGTCGGTGCGGGAGCTGGTCGCCGCGACCCAGGACGCGACCCGGGCGCTCCAGCGGCACCAGCGGCTCTCCCTCGGCGACGTCCTGCGCGAGCTGCCCTCCTCCGCCGAGGGGCCCCGCCAGCTGTTCGACGTGACGCTCTCCTACATCCACTGGCCCCAGCAGGACCGGCTCCCCGGCATCGAACGACAGACGGCCATGAGGGCCCCCTCGCACGACCAGGACGCCCTGAGCATCCTGGTGTCCACCTTCGACGACACCGCCGACCTGCACATCGACCTGGACTACGCCTGCGACGTCTTCGACGGCGAGCTGTCCGTCGAATCGGTCGCCCGGCATCTCACGACGCTTCTCCGCAACGGTGTGGACATGCTGGACCGGCCCGTATCGGCCGTGCCGATGCTGGCGGCCGCCGAGTACGAGGACCTCACCGCGGCGCTCGCACAGGGCCCGCGCGTCCCGTACGCGGACGAGGCGACCCTGCACGGCCTGTTCGAGGCGCAGGCCGCCCGCAGGCCGGGTCAAACGGCCGTGACCGGCGCCGCCGGGGAGAGCCTGACGTACGCCGAGCTGGACGAGCGGGCCAACCGCGTCGCACGGGCCCTGCGCGCCGAGGGCGTCGGGCCGGACGACCGGGTCGCGGTGATGATGGAGCGGGGGCCACGGCTGCTGGTGGCGCTCCTGGGCGTACTGAAGTCCGGTGGCGCCTACGTGCCGGTGGACCGCGGCTACCCGGCCGAGCGCGTGCGGTTCCTGCTGGAGGACAGCCGCGCCAAGGTGGTGATCGTGGACGGCGACGGGCCCGTCACGGATGTCGCCGAGGGGACGACGGTGCGGTGCGTCGAGGACCTGCTGCGCGCGGACGGCGCCCCGCTCGACCCGCTCGGCACCTCCCGCGACCTGGCGTACGTCATCTACACCTCCGGCTCGACCGGCCGTCCCAAGGGGGTGATGGTCGAGCACCACAGTGTCGTCAACCGCCTCGCGTGGATGCAGAGCCGCTATCCGCTCGGCGCGAGCGACGTCCTGTTGCAGAAGACACCGGTCTCCTTCGACGTCTCGGTGTGGGAGCTGTTCTGGTGGGCGATCGAGGGCGCGAGTGTGGCGCTGCTGCCGCCCGGCGGCCAGCATGACCCGCGGCAGATCCTGCGGGCCCTCCGCGAACAGCGGGTCAGCGCCGTGCACTTCGTCCCCTCGATGCTGGGACCGTTCCTGGATCTGCTCCAGGAGACACCGGGAGCCGTCGGGGAACTCGGCACCCTGCGGTACGTCTTCTGCAGCGGAGAAGCCCTGCCCGCCGCGCGCGTCGAGCAGTTCAACCGCGTGTTCGGCGCCCAGTCCCCCGTGCGGCTGGTGAATCTCTACGGTCCGACCGAGGCCACCGTCGACGTCTCGTACTACGACTGTCCGCGCGAAGGGCACATCGCGCGGGTCCCCATCGGCCGGCCGATCGACAACACCAGCCTGTACGTGCTGGGCCCCGACGACCATCCGCAGCCGGCCGGCGTCGCCGGTGAGCTGTGCGTCGGCGGCGTCGGTGTCGCCCGGGGGTATCTGGACCGGCCGGAGCTGACCGCCGAGAAGTTCGTCCGGGACCCGTTCGTGCCGGGCGGCCGGATGTACCGCACCGGCGACCTCGCCCGCCGGCTGGCGGACGGCACCCTGGAATACCTCGGCCGCATCGACGGCCAGGTGAAGATCCGCGGCAATCGCGTGGAGCTTGGCGAGGTGGCGGCCGCCCTGAGCACGGTGCCGGGCGTCCGCGACGCCCTCGTCGTGGACCGCGCGACCGACGCCCGCGGCACCCACCTCGTCGGCTACTACGTGGCCGACGCCGCCATCGACCCCGAGTCACTACGCGAGCAGCTCACGCGGAGCCTGCCGGTGTTCATGGTGCCGGCCTACTTCGTCCGTATCGACGGCATTCCGCTGACGCCCAACGGCAAGGCCGACCGCCGCGCGCTGCCCCTGCCCCAGGACGCCGCGCGGCCGGCCGCCGACGGACGGCCACGCGACCGTACCGAGGCCGTCCTGGCCGGGATCTGGGCCCGGGTGCTGGGCGTGGAGAGCGTCGGCGTCCACGACGACTACTTCGCGCTCGGCGGGGACTCCATCCTGATGCTCAAGGTGCGGGCCGAGGCCGAGGAGCGGGGCCTGTTCTTCTCGCTCACCGACCTGATCCGCCATCCGACGGTGGCCGCTCTCGCCGCCCGCGCCCGCGGCACCCGGGGGGCCGGCGGCGGGGACGCCCCGGCGCCGTTCGCTCTCATATCCACGGTGGACCGGGCCCGCCTGGAAGGCGCCGAGGACGCCTATCCGCTCACCCGGCTCCAGCTCGGTCTGCTCTACCACAGCCGCCGGCACGAGACCTCCGCCATGTACAAGGACGTCTTCCTGTACCGCCTGGACATGCCGTGGGACGAGGAGCGGTTCCGCCGGTCGTTCGCCCGGATGGTGGCGCGGCATCCGGCGCTGCGTTCCGGCTTCGACCTGGCGGGCTTCTCCGAGCCGCTGCAGATCGTCCATCCCCGGGTGGAGGGCGGCCTGGACGTCGTCGACCTGCGCTCCCTCGACGGCGCGGCGGCCGACGCCGAGGTCCACGCGCACATCGAGGAACGGCGCCGGCACGCCTACGTCTTCGACAGGGCGCCGCTGTACCTCGCCCGGGTCCATGTCCGGCCCACGACCGTCGATCTGGTCCTCAGCTTCCATCACGCGCTCCTCGACGGCGGCAGCGTGGCCAACCTCCTGCGGGAGCTCCTCCAGGATTACGCGCACGACCTCGGGCTGGGCATCGGCCCCGTGGAGGCCACGGCGCTGCCGTCGGCGGCGGCGCATGTGCGGGAGGAGCGGATCGCCCTGGGGTCCGAGGAGACGCGGCGCTACTGGAAGGAGAAGCTGGCCGGCTGCGAATCCCTGCAGATCGAGGCGTTCCGGCCGCACCGGCCGCCGCACACCGCCCAGGGTCCGGCCACCCGCCGCGTCGATGTGCCCGCCGACCTGCTCGCACAGCTGCGGGCGCTGGCCGCCGAGCACAGCCTGCCGGTGAAGTCCGCGCTCCTGGCCGCACACTGCCTGACGCTGTCGGTGTTCGCCGGCACGCATGACGTGACCACCGGGCTGGTCACCCACGGGCGGCCCGAGCTCGCCCACGCCGAACGCGTCGCCGGGCTCTTCCTCAACACCGTGCCCCTGCGTCTGGACACCGGGGGCGTCAGCTGGCTGGACGTGGTGCGCGAGACCTTCCGGCAGGAGCAGGACGGGCATGCCCACCGCCGCTGTCCGCTGAGCGCCGTCCAGGAGGACCACGGCGGCCCCGTCCTGGACACTGCCTTCAACTACGTGCACTTCCACCAGCTCGCCGAGGTCCTGCGTCTGCCCGGCGTGCGCCTGCTGGACTTCCGCACCTGGGAGGAGACCAACTTCCGGCTCCTGGTGAACGCCGTCACCGACCCCGACGGCGGGCGTCTGTGGCTGCGGATCGACGGTGACGGGGAGACGTTCTCCGCCGAGCGCACCGACCTCTACGCGCGCGGATTCCTGCGGATCCTGCGGAAGATGGTGGAGGAGCCGCACGCGGAGCCCCACCTGGCCTTCCTCGCCGACCGGCCGGTCCTCGCGGAGCCCGTGGCGCGCCCCACCGTCGTCGAACTCTTCGCGGAGCAGGCCGCCCGCACCCCGGACGCGACCGCACTGGCGATGCGGGAGCAACGGTGGAGCTACGCGCGGCTGGCCGAGGCCGCCGACCGCGTCGCCGGGCGGCTGCGCGCGATCGGCGCCCCGCCCCAGGCCCGGATCGGCATCGCGATGGACCGCTCGCCCGAGATGATCGCCGTGCTGCTGGGCGTCGTGCGCGCCGGATGCGCGGTGGTGCCGCTGGACGTCGGATACCCCGCCCGGCGGCTGGCCGCGATGCTGGAACAGGCCCGGCCCTTCCGGGTCGTCGCCCACGCCCCGTACGCGCACCTCGCCGGCGACCCGTCGCTGGTGCTGCCCGCCGAATCCCTGACCGAGGCGCCGGCGAAGCCGTTCGCCAACGCGCCGCGGATCGACGCCGACAGCACCGCCTACGTCCTGTTCACCTCCGGCTCCACCGGCCGGCCCAAGGGCGTGACGATGCCGCACCGCTCCCTGGCCGGCCTCGTGGCCTGGCAGAACGCGGCCGTGAGCGGCGCGGTGGGCGGAACGACCCTGCAGTACGCGCCGCTGAGCTTCGACGTGTCCTTCCAGGAGATCTTCTCCACCCTGTGCTCCGGCGGCACCCTGCACCTGGTGAGCGACGGCGAGCGGCGTGACATGTCCCGTCTGCTGCGGCTGATCGACCGTGAGGGCGTCGAGCGGGTCTTCCTCCCCTACGTCGCGCTCCAGCAGCTGGCCGAGACCTCGGCCGCGCTGGGCATCGTCCCCCGCGCGCTGCGCGTACTGATCTCCTCCGGCGAACAGCTGCGCGTCACCGAGGAGATCCGGCGGCTGTGCGCCGCGCTGCCGGGCGCCGTCCTGGAGAACCAGTACGGGCCGACCGAGACGCATGTCGCCACCGCCTTCACCATGACCGGGGACCCGGCCACGTTCCCCGCGCTGCCGCCGATCGGCCGCCCCATCGACGGGGCCGAGGCACATGTGCTGGACGCCCACATGCGCCCGGTGCCCGCCGGGGCGCGCGGGGTGATCCACCTCGGCGGCGCCTGCCTGGCCGACGGCTACGAGGGCCGGCCCGACCTGACCAAGGAGCGCTTCGCCCCGCATCCCTTCGGCGGCGATCGGCAGCGGCTCTACGACACCGGCGACCTCGGCCTGGTGCTGCCCGACGGGACGATCGCCTACGCCGGCCGGGCGGACTCCCAGGTCAAGGTGCGCGGGTTCCGCGTCGAGCTCGCGGAGGTGGAACTGGCCCTCACCGACCTCACCGGACGGTACCCGGGCCTGCTCGACGCCGCGGTCGTGGCCCGGCGGCGCGACGACGGCGACTGCTTCCTCGCGGCGTTCCTCGTCGGGGACGGCACCGCCGCCGACCTGGCCGGCATCCGCGAGCACCTGCACATCACGCTGCCCGACCACATGGTCCCCGCGCACCTGCAATGGGTGGCGTCCCTGCCCCTGACCCCCAGCGGCAAGCGCGACGACGACGCGCTGCGCCGGGCCCCGCTTACCCCCGCCGCCGACGCCCCCGGCGTCGGCGCCCAGCCGCGCGACGCCTACGAGCGCGCGCTCGCCGAGATGCTCGCGGATCTGCTGCGGCTGCCCGCCGTCGGCATCGACGACAGCCTCTTCGACCTGGGCGGCACCTCGCTGACGGCCATGCGGCTGGTGGTCCAGATCGAGCAGCGCTACGGCGTGCACATCCCGCTGTCCGGGTTCGTCGCCGCGCCGACCGTGGCCGCGCTCGCGGAGCGGTTGCGCGCGGGCGACGCGGTCGCCGCGTACGACCCCGTGGTCCCGATCCGCCCGGAAGGCACCCGCCCGCCGCTGTTCATGGTCCACCCCATGGGCGGCAACGTGCTCTGCTACGTCCCCTTCTCCCGGCACCTCCCGGACGACCAGCCGCTGTACGCCCTCCAGGCCGCCGGCGCGGACCCGGGCACCACACCGCTGCGCACCGTCGAGGAGATCGCGGCCGGCTACGTCGCCGCGCTGCGCGGGGTGCAGCCACAGGGCCCGTACGCCGTCGGCGGTTGGTCCTTCGGTGGCTTCGTCGCGTTCGAGATCGCCCGGCAGCTGCGGGCGGCGGGCGAGGAGGTGTCCCGGCTGGTGCTGCTGGACACCACCGCCCTGGACCAGGGGGCGCGCCTGCGGCATGACGACGACGCGCTGCTGCGGTGGTTCTTCTGGGAGCTGCTCCTGCTGGAGCGCGGCGGTGACTCCCCGATGGAGGCCATCCCGGACGAACTGGCCGGCCTGGAGGAGAAGTTCGACTTCATCGCCCGGCTCGCGAGCGACGCGGGCGTGCTGCCCGCGGGCAGTTCGGGAGCGGTCATACGCCGGCTCTTCGGCGTCTACCGCGCCAACTGGCAGGCGACGCTGGAGTACCGGCCGGGTGTCCAGGAGCAGGACCTCACCCTGATCCGCGCCATGGAACCGCTGCCGGACGTCCTCACCGCCATGCACGGCGCGGCCGGCAGTCGCCACCAGGACCGCACCAATGGCTGGAGCGACATGACCAGCGGCCGGCTCCACGTCGTCGACGTGCCCGGCGACCATCTCACGATCATGGAGGAACCGTACGTGGAACACGTCGCCAGGACCGTCGCGGAACTGCTCGGGAGCGGCCCGGCCGGTTCCGTGGACGGGAAGTGACGCCATGACGGGACGACAGCGAACCAAGGCCCTCGTCATCGGCGCCGGCATCGGCGGCCTGGCCTGCGCCGTGGCCCTACGGCGGGTCGGCGTCGACGTCGAGGTGTACGAGCGCGCCACCGAGCTCCGCGCGGCGGGATCCGGCCTGTCGGTGATGAGCAACGCCGTCAACGCGCTGGCCACGCTCGGCATCGACCTCGGCCTGGACAAGCGCGGCCAGGTCGCGGAGTCCTTCCTGGTCCTGGACCACCTGGGAAGGGAAATACGGGACCTGCCGTTCAAGGAGATCTGCGACAAGGTGGGCGCGCCCAGCGTCTGCCTGAGCCGCTCGGACCTCCAGGAGGCCCTGCTCGACGCGGCCGGCGGCCTCCCCGTCCACCTGGGCGCGACCGCCACCGGCTTCGAGGCCGACGGCGAGGGCGTCACCGTCCGCTTCGCCGACGGGCGTTCGGCCCACGGCGACCTCCTCATCGGCGCCGACGGCTTCCATTCGGCCGTACGCGCCCACCTCGTCGGCCCCGAGGCATCGAAGGACAGCGGCTACGTCTGCTGGCTCGGCATCGTCCCGTTCGACCATCCGGTGCTGACCCCGGGGGCCGTGCGCCACTACTGGGGCAGCGGACAGCGCTTCGGCCTCATCGACATCGGCCACGGCCGCTTCTACTGGTGGGGCACCAAGAACATGCCCGCCGCCCGCTCGCACGCCTGGGACGGCACCAAGGACGAGATCACCCAGGCGTACGCGGGATGGGCCGACGAGGTGCGGGCGGTGATCGAGGCCACCCCGGCGGAGGACATCCTCGCCGTGCCCTCCCGTGACCGCGCCTTCCTGGAGCGGTGGGGGGACGGGCCCGTCACCCTCCTCGGCGACGCCGCCCACCCCATGCTGACCACGCTCGGGCAGGGCTCGGCCATGGCCGTCGAGGACGCCGTCGTCCTGGCGCACACCCTCGCCGAGCCGGGGGCGTTGGAGGACCTGCCGCTCGCCCTGCGCACGTACGAGGACCGCCGCCGCGACCGCACCCGGGCCATGGTCGCCGCCTCCCGGGCGATGAGCGACCTCGAACAGGCCGACACCCCCGGCCTGCGACAGGTCCGGGACGACTACTTCCGGCTGACGCCCCGGGAGGAGCTCGCCCGGCAGAACGAGGAGGCCCTCACCTTCCCCGGAATCCCGGCACCCGAGCCGCGCGTGCGGCGCCCGCTCAGCCCGCTGGAGCGCTGGTACTGGACGGCCGACCGGACCTCACCGCTGAACGGCGTCTTCCGGGCCCGGCTCCACGGCCCCCTGCCGGTGCCGCTGCTGCGCGACGCCCTGGACGCCCTGCAGGCCCGGCACCCCCTGCTGCGCGTCGCAATCAGCGGCGACGAGGAGGGGGCACAGCCCGCGTTCCGCCCGGTGGGCGGGCGGCCGATCCCGCTGCGCCAGGTCACGGTGTCACCGGCGGACCCCGCCGCCGACACCCGGTGGGAGCGCGAGATCGACGAGCACGAGCTCGCCGAACCCATCGACTGGCGCACGGGACCCCTGGCGCGCGCCGTCGTGATCACGCGGGAAGCGGGCGCCGGACACCCCGAGGACGTCCACGACCTGCTGCTCACGGCCTCGCACTGCGTCGCCGACGGCATGACGGGCGTGGCCCTGATGCGGCAGTGGATCGAGCTCGCCGCCCGGCTGAGCGAGGGCGAGGCGCCGCCGCGCGCCTCGCTGCGGGCGCTGCCCGCCACGGAGGACCTGCTCCCCCGCCGCCACCGGGGCGCCGCGGGAGCGGCCGCTCTCACGGCCCTGATGGAGCGTGACCAGGAGGAGGCCGAGCGGCTGCGGCCGCGGCGGCTGATCCCCAGCAACCCGGTGCCCTTCGGGGAGCGACGCACCCGGATGGTGCACCGGTCCCTGACCGGCGAGCAGCTGGAGCTGCTGGTACGGGCCTGCAAGCGGCACGGTGTCACGGTGCACGGCGCCCTCGCCGCCGCCCTGGTGACCGCCGTCGCCCGGGAGGCGGGGACCTCGGAGCCCGCGTACTTCTCGATCGGTTCCCCGGTCGACTTCCGCGGCGAACTGGATCCCGCCGTCTCCTACGACGAGGCCGGTTCCTACGCGGCCACCCTCCCGTCCCGCGTCCTGTACCGGCCCGGCACGCCGCTGTGGCCCATGGCCGAAGCCATCGGCCGGGACCTGGCGGCGCGCAGGGAGCGCGAGGAACACCTGTCCGTGATCAACCTGCTGGACCGGGCGGGGCCGACGTCCTTCGCCGACAGCGAGCCGTTCATGCGGTACATGGACGAACAAGGGCCGCTCAACCTGTGCCTGTCCAACCTCGGCCGCTACGACTTCCCCGACCGGATGGGCCCGTGGCGCGTCTCCGACGCCCAGCTGGTCGCGGCCGTCTCGGTGACCGGCGCCCTCGTGGCGACCGCCAACACCAGCCACGGCCGGCTCGCGTGGAACTTCAGCTACGTCGACGGCATCGTCCCGGGCGACCGCGCGCGGCACATCGCCGACGAGTCCGTCCGCACGGTGCTGTCCGCCGTCCACGACTGACCCGCCCGTCGTCACCAGTCGTCACCGGTCACCAGAACAAAGAAGAAGGAGAGATCAGTTGATCCGACAGTCGAAGCCCAGCCCTCCGGCCGGGCGCGTCATCGTCCTCACCGGTGCCTCGTCCGGACTCGGCAGGGAATGCGCGCTCCACCTGGAACGGCGCGGCTTCCGCGTCTTCGCCGGGGTCCGCAGGGCGGAGGACGGCGAGAAGCTGCGCGCCGACGCCTCCTCCACACGCCTGCGGCCGGTGCTCCTGGACGTGACCGACGAGGAATCCCTCCGCACGGCCACGGCCGAGGTCGTCGACGCGGCGGGCGAGCAGGGCGTGTGGGGGCTGGTGAACAACGCCGGTACGTGCGTGTCGGCACCGCTGGAGTGCGTCACGCCCGAGCAGCTGCGCGCGCAGCTGAACATCAACGTGGTCGGAGCGGTCGCCGTCACCCAGGCATTCCTCCCGCACCTGCGCCGCACCGGCGGGCGCGTCGTCAACGTCTCCTCGGGCGTGGGGGCCGTCGCGGCGCCCTACCTCGGCGCGTACGCGACAGGGCAGTTCGCCAAGGAGGGCATGAGCGACGCCTTCCGCCGCGAACTGCGCCCCTTCGGCGTCTCGGTCTGCGTCGTACGGCCGGGCGCGATCGCGACGCCGATCTGGGACAAGGTGCGGGAGGCCGGCGGGGACCTCCTCGACCGTGCCCCCGGCGACGTCGCCGACCTGTACCGCGCGTCGTTCGAGCGGTTCCTGCGGATGAACGAGGAGCGGGCGCGGTCCAGCGGCACCCGTCCCGAGGACTTCGCGCGTACGGTCTTCCGTGCCCTCACCGCCCCGCGGGCCAAGGCCCGCTACCACGTCGGCACCGACGCGAGGACGGCCGCGGCGCTGTCCCGGCTGCTGCCGGACGCCGCGCTGGACCGCATGTTCGCCAAGGTCACCGCGGTGCGGTGACCGAAGCGAGGGGGCGAGGGGCGAGGGCGTGAGACGTCCCACGGTCGCGCCCGTCGGATCGTGGTCAGAGCCGCTGGGGGCGTCGGGCCAGCGCGGTCTCGGCGGCGTCGAGGATGTTGCGGAAGGTGCGGGTGATGATCGGCCGCGCGACGCGCCGGGTGAGGAAGGAGCCGACCAACGGGACGGGAATCTCGGCACGGGTGATCCAGCGGACCTGGGTGCCGCCGTCGACCTCGGTGAAGGTCATGCGGCCGAGTTCGTGCCGGGACGGCGGCAGACTGCGCTCGACGACATACTCGGTGGCGTACGGCGGGTCGTAGTGGCTGATGCGTTCCTTGAACCAGCCGATCAGCCACAGGTGATTGCGCACCGCGCCGACACCGTAGGGCGCGCTCTCGCCGTGCCGGTCCAGGCGGCAGCGCAGCACCAGGGGCGAGCTGGTGTAGTTGGTGGTCGTGGTGAGCCAGGCGAACACCTCGTCGATCGGGGCGTGGATGACGCGTTCGACCGTCATGGTTTCCATGGTCAGGCTTCTCCTCTGTCGAGTGGGTGCACGGTGTCGGCGCGGTGCAGCTTGTCCGGGTTGCGTACGCCGTAGAGACCGGTGATCCGTCCGTTGTGGATCTCGAACGCGACCAGCCAGTCGAGTTCACCGCCGGTCATGAACCGTGCCGCGGGCATGCCGTTGTAGGTGGTGTGCTCGACCTGGGTCGTCGCGGCGCTGGTGCGGATCACGCGGAGGACGAACCGGGCGACGTCGTCGCGGCCGGTGATCGGGCGGCGGGCGGCGACCACCTTCCCGCCGCCGTCGGAGATCTGGACGACGTCGGGCGCCAGCAGGTCCATCAGCGTCTGGACCTCGCCGGTCGCCGCCGCGAGCAGGAACCGCCGGACGATCTCCCGGGTGCCGTCGGAGTCGGGTTCGAAGCGACGGCGCCGCGCGTGGACGTGCCGGCGGGCCCGGTGGGCGATCTGCCGGACGGTGACCTCGCTCTTCCCGATCGACGCGGCGATCTCGCCATGGGGGTAGCCGAACACGTCGTGCAACACGAACACCGCGCGCTCGGTCGGGTTGAGCGTCTCCAGGACGAGCATCATGGCCATCGACACCGACTCGGCCAGGATCACGTCCTCGCCCACCTCGGGCGCGGTGCGGATCGGCTCGGGCAGCCACGCACCCACGTACTCCTCGCGCCGCGCCTTGACCGCGCGCAGGTGGTTGAGGGCCTGCCGGGTCACCACGCGGACCAGGTAGGCGCGCGGATGCTCGACCGTGGCCGGATCGACCGCGCTCCACCGCAGATAGCTCTCCTGCAGCACGTCCTCGGCGTCGGTGGCGCTGCCCAGCATCTCGTAGGCGATGGTGAACAACAGGGGACGGTGCTCGGTGAAGGCGTCCTCACCCATGCCCGAACCCACCCCGCTCATCATTGCGACTCCTCATGACCTGCCCGACGCGTCGATACTCCGGCACCACACCCGGCTCCTTTCCTTGGTACGCCCATCGAGACACCCCGCGACGGCGAACCGTGACAGCCCATCACTGTGATTCACTGCACAATGCGGCAGGGCCCCGACGCCTTGAAGACTCACAGCCCCTGACCGACCGTGAGGACGACCTTGCCGCGGTTGTCCCGGCGCTCCAGCCGCTCGTGGGCGCGGCCCGCCTCCGTGAGCGGGAACGTGGCCTCCACCGGCACGCGGAAGGTGCCCGCGGCGACCCGGCGGGCGATCTCCCGCAGGTCATCACCGGGTGCGTAGCCGCGCTCCAGCCGGTTGGTGAGCTGGAAGCCGTGAATCGTCACGTTCTTCGGATAGAAGTCGAGCGTGTCGACCGTGCTCGGCTTCAGCGCGACGTTGGCGAGGGCCACGACCCGGCCGGCGTACCCCACCTGCCGCAGGCTCTGCGCGAAGACCGCGCCGCCGACGGTGTCTCCGCCGCCCAGGCCGCCTTGGCGGCAGAGCTCGCGAGCGCGATGACGCGCGCCCCCGCGTCGGCGGCGATCTGCACCGCCGCGCTGCCCACCCCGCTGGCCGCCGCGTGGACGACCACCGTCTCGCCCTCGGTCACCCGCGCGAGCCGCCGCAGGCAGAGCCAGGCGCTCAGCCAGGCCACCGGCAGCGACGCTGCCTCGGCCATTCCGACGCCGTCCGGCAGGACTGTCGTCAGCGCGGCCGGCACCGCGGCGAGCTCCGCGTAGAAGCCGGGCTCGTTCACCGCGCCCATCGCCATGACCCGCTGCCCGGCCTCGAGCCCGCTCACCCCCTCGCCCACGGCTACCACCGTCCCGGCGGCCTCCAGCCCGGGGGTCAGCGGTGGCCGGCCCGCCCGGTGGTACCGGCCGGTGCGGGTCAGGACGTCCGCCCGGTTCACCCCCGCGGCCTCGATCCGTACGAGCACCTCGCCGGGCCCCGCCACCGGGTCCGGCACCTCGGCCGGCACCAGCACCTCGGGCCCGCCGAACTCCGCTATGCGCACTGCGCGCATCTCACTGCCACCCCTCCGACACGACACTGGTTCAACTGGTGTCACCATCCAACACCCCATCAACCGGTGTCAACGGCTAAGGTGACGGCATGCAGCAGACGCCCCGCGCCACTCCGACCACGGACGAAGTCCCGGACCCGGCCCTCGCCTTCCCGTTCCTCGGCGGCCGCCCCTGCCTGAACTTCGTCGCCACGCTGGGCAAGCGGCACACCGTACGCATCGAACGGCTCCCCTCCCCCGACGCACTCGCCCGCTGGATCACCGAGGCCGGCCTGCTCCCCTGCCCGCCGGAGGGTTTCCGCGTCACCGATGACGATCTGGCCGAGGCGCGGGTGCTCCGCGAGGCGATGTACGGGCTGTTGACCGCCGCGATGCGGGGTCGGCGCCCGGAGGCGGCCGACCTCGGCGCCGTCAACGAAGCGGCCGCGCACGCGGACCTCGTCCCCCGCCTGGCCCCCGCCGACGACGAACCGGGCGGGCTGTGCCTGTCCTGGCACGCCGACCACCCTGTGCGCGCCGCGCTCTCGACCGTCGCGCGCGACGCGATGCTGCTGGCCGGCGGCCCCCTGGTGGCCCGCGTCAAGGAGTGCGAGGGCCCCGACTGCTCACTGCTCTTCCTCGACGACTCCCAGGCCCGCCGCAGGCGCTGGTGTTCCATGGACCGCTGCGGGAACCTCGCCAAGGTGGCCGGTTACCGCACCCGGCGCCACCCGGCGCGGCGAGCCGGGCAGGCCTGAGCGGGCCAGCCGGCCGCCCTGAGGCGGCCGCAGGCAGGCGGACACCGACGGCGGCACGGCATGGCACAGCCCGGCATGGCATGCGGTCTGTTCTGAAGACGATCAGCCCCGGCCACACGGCCGGGGTGTTGCGGGCTCCTGAGGAACGGCGTCAGCAGGGCCGCACGGAGCACGCCGTGAGACCGAGCCCCGGCGTGTATGAACCCGAGGGCAGGACGACCGCCCGGCCGGCGTAGGACGGGCGCGGATACAGGCACCAGGTCTGCGAGGTCTGGTTCTTGGCGCTGCGCACGGGCGGGTTCACCTGGGGCTCCGCACGCGGGAGCATTCTCACTCGGCCCTCGGAGTTCGGCTCCGTCCACGTGCACAGGCCGACGACGTGCGGACAGATCGGGATCTGCGCCTGCGCCCGGGCCTGTCCCTGTCCCTGCCCCTGCCCCTGCCCCTGCGCCGTGGCCGGCAGCAGAACCGACGCTCCCACGGCCGCTGCGGCGATCGCCGACATCACCGCTCTCCTGACTCCGGACTTCACACCCGACTCCTCCCTGACCTTGGCGGTGGGGCCCGCCGTCCAGCGGTGGCCTATCCACCGGGCGGAGCCGGTAAACGATGCGATACACCCCCCAGGCGACGGCCACCTGGGGGGAAAGCAGGCCGCCGCAGGTGGCCGGAACGCGGCCGGGAAGAAGGCGCCGGGGCGGGCGTGATCAGGCGGAGGGCGTCGGGCCTTCCATCTGCTCACTGATCCACTTCATGGGTTCGCGCATGTTCGACAGGTACGTGGCGGCGTTGTGGCCGCCGCCCGGGATCTCCCAGTACTGGGTGTGGACCGGCCCCTTGCCGTAGGTGGCCATGAACTTCTTGATGCCGGCCAAGGTCGCGCGGTTCTCCTTCGAACCGGCCTGGAAGGCGATGTAGACGTCCGGACCCTTGGCTGCCGTCAGCTGCTTGGCCAGTACCTCGGGGTTGTTCTCGGCCTTCTCCTTGTCGTGGCCGCGCCACAGCGGGGAGTCGGGAACGATGTCCGGCCCGTTGGCGACGGCGGCCTTGAACTTGTCCGGGTGCTTCAGCACCGACTTCAGGCTCGCGAAGCCTCCCGTGGACGAACCCATGTAAGCCCAGCCGTCACGGGACTTCAGGGTGCGGAAGTTGGCCTTCATCAGGTCCGGGACGTCCTCGGTCAGCCAGGTGCCCATCTTCGGCTGGTCGGGGATGTCACTGCCGTCCCAGTAGATGCCCTTGTCGTCCGGCCCCGGGTTGAGGATCGGCATGGCCAGGAGGAACGGCTTGCTCGCGCTCTCGCGGTACCACTGGGAGATGCTCTCCTGGAGCGAGAGCTTGTCCTTGCCGAACTTGCCTATCCAGTAGTTGCCGTCGTGACCGGGACCACCGGGCAGGGCGATGAGGACGGGGAAGCCACTCTTGGCGAACTTCGGGTCGTCGGTGTACTCCTTGGGCGCCCAGACCCACACCTTGCCCTTGAAGCCGGACTTCTTGCCGTCCAGCGTCACGACGCTGATCTTCGAACCGTCACTCATCGTGTTTGCGTTCTTGAACGCCGCCTGCGGGCCCGTGGGCAGCAGGGTCCTGGAGTCGGCGGGCTTCCCGCCTTTCGCGTCATCGGCCTGGCCGTAGCTGACAGGATCACCCTTGTCGGTGAAAGGCGGGACCTCGAAGTAGCTCATCACGGGCCAGGCGATCAGCCCGAGCGCGGCAATGGATGCCACCACGACGAGCCATCGTCGGGCGCGGGATGCGCGGCGGCGGCCGTGGGACTCGTAAGCCCCGGCGGAGGGGGTCGTCATGGTGGTGGCTCCTGCTGGTGCTGGCTGCCCTGAGAGGCAAAACGGTCAGTTCTATGTCTGCGGATGGGTAATCGGGGGGTGGAGGTTCCGCCGTTGTCCCGTTAATTCGGTTTTGGTGCGAAACCCTCACACCGACTGATGTCAGGTCCCTGACAGACCGCCGGGGAGGGGGTGCTGTCACGGGCGAAAATGATGGGCGAACGTACGTTGCCACCGATCGCTCGTCCGGGTGAATCCCATAGCCCCCGAGCGATTGTCAGCGCTCGCCCTCTATCTTCCATTAGGCGACGTTCCCTCAGAGAGGTAACCGGGTGGTCAGGGAAGTAGAAAGCCCGTACGCTTGGATGAGTCCGCGCGATGGAGACTTAATCAAGACGATCCTGCTCAACGCGGCCGAACGCTCAGCGCGGCAACTGCGCGTCCTCGAATGGGGTTCGGGTCAAAGCACGTTGTCTTATCCCCAAATTCTGGCCGCACACGACCTGCCCTTTCAGTGGCTCGCCCTCGAATACGACCGCGAGTTCTTCGACACCTTTGTGGCGCCCGGACTGCTTTATCGGCCTGACACCGTCCTGCGATATGCAGACGACGGCAGGGTCCTGCACGGACCGGTCGGAGCCGGACGCGCTCATATCGAAGCGGTCTGCTGGAACCGAACCGCACTGCGCCCCTCAGAGCGATCGGCGGACCGTGAGGCAGACCTCGATCACTACGTGAACTATCCCGCGGCGACTGGCCACGGTTTCGACGTCGTCATCGTGGACGGGCGCAAGCGACGCCGCTGCCTACTGGCGGCCGCGGACTTCATGGAAGCCGACACCGTTGTGCTGCTGCACGATGCCCGGCACCCGTACTATCACTGCGCGCTGGACCGCTACCCGGCCTCTCGATTCATCGGCGACGACATGTGGGTCGGAGCACGCAGCACCGCTCGACTCGATGATGTGCTTACCGAGCGAGCGGCGATGACTGCCTCTCTCGGGTATCGGTGGCATCTGCGCAGGTTGATGGCCGAGCGGGAGATGTTCGCGAGCACCGAGTTGGCACAGCTGCTGGCCGAGCGGGGCGTCATGGCGTCCCGTGAGCAGGTCCATCGGCTGTTCACCGGCGTCCCGGAACGGCTCAACCCCAACCTCCTGGTGGCGCTGTGCGACATCTTGGATTGCCAGGTCGGCGACCTGATCGAGCCGGCGCGGCAGGCGCATTCGCGCTCGCCGGGGTAGCCGCCGGGCCAGGCCGCCATGCACCCACTGCAGTGCGCCCTCGGCCCTGATAAATCCGGTCTTGTCGAACCCGACGACCGACGCGGCGGCGATCCGCGCCCGCACGTGCTCGGTGAACTCGCCCGGGTTCCGCGCCGCCCGGGTGGCCAGGGAGGCGACCCTGCCCGGGGCCATAGGCGTGCCGAAGAGCTCTCCCATGATCCGGCGACGCCGGCCTTGGCCAGGAACTGTCCGTACCGCAGGGCGACCGTTGACGTGGATCGCAAAAAGGGCTTCGCTGCTATACCAGTTCGCCACGTTAACTGGTCTCGGTACGACATTGGTTCGGCCGACGGCAGAGGGAGAGAACGTGTCGCTGGACTTCGCAGCCCTCCGCGGAAAATTCGTCGTGGAAGTTACTGGGCGGACAGGTACGTTGCTGGCCGATCGCGACGGATCCGCCATCAAGCGGGCGCTCACCACCTACTCGGTCGTTGTGATCAGAGGTCTGGAGCTGGTCCCGGCAGAGCAGGTGGCGCTGACCCGGTTGCTCGGGAAACCCGAGATTGTGACGGATATGCGCAACCACCACCCCGAAAGCCGGGACATCTTGGTGGTCAGCAATTCGGGCGCCACCCCCGTGGTCGGCAACAGGTGTTGGCACTCGGATCGATCCTTCCTGCCCGAGCCGACGCGCTACACCATGCTGCGAGCGGAGGTTGTTCCGCCGCAGGGCGGGGACACCCTGTTCGCCGACATGGTGGAGGCTTACGCACAGTCCCCGACCTCCTGGAAGGCAGCGCTCTCCGGCGCGGTTGGCGTGCACTCCTACGACAAGATCGCCCGCCTGCGCTCCGAGATCCATCGCAAGCCCATCGAGGAGGATTACGAGAAGGTGTACCCCCCGGTACGCCATCCTGCGGTGCGCGCCCATCCGGAAACCGGCACTCCCGCCCTGTATCTGAGTGACTTGTGCCTTACCCGCATCGAATCCGAGCACGGAACCTCCATCCGAATTCCGCTGGACAAGCTCCACGCGCATGCCACCGAGGACAGGTTCGTCTACCGTCATCGCTGGCATGTAGGGGACGTCGTGATCTGGGACAACGCCAGGGTGATGCACCGGGCGGACATGCGGCTGTGGAAGCTGCCGCGCGTGCTGCACCGCACCACCACAGCAAGCCCCCCGCCTCGCCCGGCCGCCCCGTACGTGCCGGACGAAATCCGCTGACCGGCGTTTGATCGAGAGAGGACGTCGAATGAGGCTCCTATCGGATGCCCCGGTCTTTGTGGCGGAACTTTCGGCTGATGATGACAGACGATACGATCCCGATGCGCTGCTGACGTTGTTGCGGACGTTCGCCGTGGTTGTTCTGCGGGGGATGGTGCTGACCCCCGCTCAGCAGGTCGAATTAACGCGCGGCCTTGGTGAACCACAGCTGGACCCGGACACGTACAACAGACACCCCGACAACCCCGAACTTTTCGTCGTGGACAACTCCGGCGACACGCCGGTGGTCGGAAACAATGTCTGGCACACTGATGGCTCGTTCTTACCCCGGCCCATAAGGTACACAATGCTGAGGGCGGTTACGCTGCCGCCGTCAGGCGGCGACACCTTGTACGCCGACTTGCAGACCGCATACGAGAACATGCCCCCGCAGTGGCGAGATGCGCTCGCCGGCGCGATGGGCCTGCACACCTACGATCGCATTGCGGCAAAGCGGGCCGACGCTCACAACAACCCCGCAGCGCTGGCAGGCACTTCAACATACACACCGGTCCGTCACCCGGTCATCAGAGCGCACCCCGATACCGGAGCCCCGGTTCTCTTCATCAACGACCTCTGCCTGGCTCGAGTTGAGTCCGGCGACGGAGTGCCACTGGAACTGACGGTGTCGGACCTGATCGCTCACGCCACCCAGGACCGGTTCGTGTACCGCCATCAGTGGGCCGCCGGTGACGTGGTGGTCTGGGACAATGCCAGAGCTCTCCATCGATCGGATTTCACTGCCGCGCTGGCCCGGGTCATGCATCGCACGACCACCGCGGGCGACATTCCGCAGCCCTTTACCTCTGTCGATCAGCCGGCTTGACAGCCGAGGCACCCACGCGCATCCCGACCGAAGCTGCTTTCCACCCATTCAGCCAGTTGCCGCTCCAGCAACGAGGTAGGTGCCAAGTGATTGTTCTGGGAACCAAGCCCGGTCAACATGACGCGTGCTTCGCCCTCATCCGGGACGGAGAGCCCCTCTTTGTCTATGAGGTAGAGCGCTTCAATCGGGTCAAACGCGCGACGTCCACAGACCTCTCGGTATTGTTCGAGGGGCTCGCGGAGTACTCGATATCGCCTGCCGATGTAGACCTGGTAACCAATTGCATGCACCCCGGCGAGTTAGAGAAACGCAAGTCGCAGATGTCGGCGTACATCACTCCCGACAAAATTGGCAATATACATCGCTTTCTCGACTGGCATCTTCCGTCATGGTACTTGCTTCTGCGCGCGGGAGGCTTTCCGGCTGACCGGATCGTCAACATACGCCACCATCTGTGTCATGTGTCCGGCGTCTATTACTCGGGACCGAGTAATGACGCGGCCATCCTCAGTGTCGACGGTAGCGGCGAGGCAGAGACCGCGATGCTCGCGCACGGTCGAAACGGCCGCATCTCCATCCTCAGGACTACTCCGCACCCGCACTCGCTCGGGCACCTCTATCAAGGTGTCACCATCTGGCTTGGGTGGGGGTACGGCGAGGAAGGGAAAACGATGGCACTTGCGGCCTACGGTGACCCTCAGCGTTTCAGGCGGCAATTGGACACGTTCATTGACATTGACGACGAGGGCCAGTTTCGCTACCTCCCGGCCCTTCGCCCTGGAACGTGTCGGTACGCCTCGACGGAAATCGGGCGCGTCGTCCTGCCGCAACTGGTCGGGCAGCCACTCCGGCAGGATGGCGAGGAAATATCTCAGACGCACCGGGACGTTGCGGCGGCCGTACAGGCGATATGCGAAGAGATCATGCTGAAGCAGGCGAGATTTTTGAAACGAGAAACCGGCTCGAAGACTCTCCTGCTCGCGGGCGGCGTCGGCCTCAACTCGGTTACCAATGGAATCCTTTCGGCTGAAAGTGGATTCGACGATGTCGTCGCTTATCCACAGGCAAGCGACGCGGGGACCGCGCTCGGCGGAGCGCTCTACGCATATCACAATATCGGTGCACCCGATCAGCCCCGCCGGTGGCACATGACGCATGCGTACTGGGGGCAGAGCATCGATCTGGAAAACCTGGACGCGGCAAGCAAGACCTACCAGGTACACGGTAGGCAATCGGATGACATTGCCGCGGATGCGGCTGAAACGCTGGCCGCCGGCCATGTCGTCGGGTGGGTACAAGGCAGGTCTGAAATTGGACCGAGAGCGCTTGGGAATCGCTCGATTCTGGCGAACCCGATCGCACCCGGCATCAAAGACAAGGTCAATGGCGTCAAGCGCCGGGAGTGGTGGCGGCCCTTCGCGCCGTCGGTCCTTCGAGACGACGTGAGCACCTACTTCGAGATCGACGGCGATCTGCCGTACATGACTGCGGTCGCCCGCATCAGGGAGGAGTGGCGCCGGCCTCTCAGCTCGATCGGTCACGTCGATGGCACGGCACGGGTTCAAACGGTAACGGAGGAGAGTAATCCCCTCTTCTATCGATTGCTACAGGAGTTCAAGATTCGGACTGGACTCGGAGTCCTGTTGAACACATCGCTGAATGGTCGAGGCGAACCGCTGGTCCAGACGTGCGAGCAGGCACTTCGACTCTACGTGAATTCCGACCTCGATGCGATCGTCATCGGGGATCGGCTGTTCACCGACAAGACGAACGCGCTCGTGGGGCAGACTCTCGTTCCCTATGTGTGGAACATTCGAAAGTTGCCACGGACGCGGCTCTTGGTTGTGCCGGGCGAGCTACCGGTAAGTAAGTGTGAGCTGTTATTCCATATCGCGCAGGACAATCCGCAAGCGCGTGTTGCTGTATCCGCCAACTCGGCACTAGCGGAAGCCATTTCGGGCGCCGGTCAGCAACGGACCGTATCGGACCCAGTGCTTGAGCCTGACGATATCGCGCCCGCGTATGATGCGGTGGCTTTCTATGTGCCGTTTCCTGGCGACAAGTGCGTCTTCGAGGAGGAAATATACTACTCGCCGCTCGCTGTGCTGTCACGACGAATCATGGAGGAAGCCGGCATCCCTGTGTACTGGATCGACTCGAGAGGCGATGTCAATTTCATGCGGGATTCCCTGTACGTACACCACGACGAAACTCCGGCACTGGCGATCCCCTCCACGTACCAACGGTTCTGGATGCCCGAGGCATGATCCGGGATCCGGATCTACCGATTGTGGACCCGCATCATCACCTTTGGCCGGACAGCCCGACGAGCGTCTCGATCGCGGGACCGGGACAACAGTCCGTCCCCGAAGAGGGCTACTCGGTGCAAGACCTACATGCCGATACCCGGTCCGGGCACAACGTCGTTGCCACCATTTTCGTGGAGTGCTCCCGTACCTACTACACCGAGGGGCCGCGACATCTACGGCCCGTGGGAGAGACCGACTGGGTTGCGAGCCAGTCCGTCTCCGATGGATTGCTCAGCGGTATCGTCGGCCACGCAGACCTGACGTGGGAACCGTCTCTACTTGCCGAAGCCCTGGATGCGCATATCGAAGCAGGGAACGGCACGTTCAAAGGGGTCCGCCACACCGTGGCCTGGGATGCGAACCCGGGTGTGTTCGCTTCTCGCCACAGGCCACCTTCGGGGCTTCTTCTCGATGGTGCCTTCAGGAGAGGGGCATCCGAACTGGCGCGCCGCGGGCTCATTTATGAGACGTGGACGTACTTTCACCAACTCCTGGATCTGTGCGACTTCGCACGATCGCGCCCGAACCTCCTGGTGGTTCTGAACCACCTCGGCGGCCCCGCGGCGACCGGGCCGTACTCCCAGCGGAGGAAGGAAGTGCTCGAAGAATGGCGCGCCGGCATCACGGCGTTGGCGTGCGTTCCCAATGTGGTGATGAAGCTCGGCGCGATCGGCATGCCCGCGTTCACCCCCATCGAATTCATCGAGTCAACCCCGATGACATCCGCCAGGATCGCTGACTACTGGGGCCCGCACATCCGGTACTGCATCGACACCCTGGGCCCCGAACGATGCATGTTCGAAAGCAACTTCCCGGTGGACAGAAGACTGTGTGACTACGTCACCCTGTGGAACTCGTTCAAATTGATCGCTGCGCCCTACTCGAGCGCCGAGCGCGAATCCCTCTTCGCCGGTACTGCTCGTCGAACCTACGGTATTGGGCGATGAACAGTCACAGCTCGTCGTACCAGGCGAAGGCTGCGATCCGCCAGCCTTCCGAAGTGCGGACGAACTGGATGGTCTTGGTCCCGCTTCCCTCGAACGGCTCGCCGTCCAGGACTCCGGACTTGTGGTACTCGCCGAACCGCGACGCGATGTCGCCGGCCATCTCGGTTCGTTCGGAGGTCTCCCACTCGGAGAACTCGACCAGCCGGCCGTCGGTCAACAGCCGCTGGCGAGGCTCGATGAACTCGTCCACGGTGTAGACCGTGAGCTCCGAGCCGGCCTTGACAATCACACCTCCCGGAAGCATCAGCCGACGTATTCGGGCCACGTCGGCAGTCTTGTCACCCCGGTTGTCAAAGGCGCCGAAGAACTCGGCGGTCACTGCGTCAATCTCGGCCTTGGACATGGCGCGACAGTAACACCGGCGGGTGCCGGACTTCGTGACGGGCCGCCGGAGTCTCCGGCGGCCCGTCACGAGGTCTTGGGGTCAACCCGCTTTGGCCTTCTTCGCGGCGATGCCCCGGGCGAGGTCGAACGCGCCGACCGGGTCGCCCTTCTTCGTCCACGGCTCCGCGCCGCACCACGGGCCGATTAGCCGGAACTGTTCCAGCGCCGCGTCGTAGCGGCCGGCCTTGCCCAGGTAGTACGCCAGGAAATGCCGCAACCGGGGCAACCGCTCGTCGTCATCGGGGACCTGGTGCAGTGAGCGGGCGACGTCCTCCAGCAGGGCCTTCGTCCTGCGCGACATGCGGGGGGCGGAGACGCCGGAGCGCTCCGTGAGCTCGTTCAGCGCGTGCAGGTAGATGCCTGCCAGTGGGCTGCCGGCGGGGGCGTACCGCACGGCTCGCTCAGCGAACTCCAGCATCAACTTGTTGGAGCCGTACCACTTGGCGCACCAGTACTGCAGGGCCTGCCAGTGGCCCGCGTAGTGGTGGGGAGCCCGTGCGACAAGTCCCTCCCACAGGGGGCGGAAGTGTTCGGGCGAGTACTGGAGCCCACGGGCGGCGGTGACCATGACGACCCACGGGCCGGGGTCGTGCGGCGCGAGCTGGGCGGCTTCCTGTGCGGCCCTCATGGAAGCGGGCAGCAGTTCGCGGAAGCGCCTCATCCGCTCGGCTGGGACCTTGTGGGCGTACTCGGTGCCCCGGATCTCCCAGGCGCGGTGGAGCAGCATCTGGGCGTGGAGGGTGGCGGCGGCGCAGCTCTCCGGCTGCGCCCGGCGCCAGTCGTCCAGCCAAGCGTCGCCGTCCTCGGCGAGTTGCTGCAGGAATTCCAGCCGGGACCACCGTTCGTCCCAGTCCTGACCTGCGGCCTCCACGTACGCGGCGGCCGCCCTCCAGTCGCCCTCCCAGGCCGCGTCCGCGATGGCCTGCATCTCCTTGAGCCGGTAGACAGGCATCGCCGGGCCGGCTCGGCGCGGGTCCAGCTGTTCGCGAGGGACCAGCCCGTAGTCGGCCGGGACGAAGCGGTCGCGGGCCCAGGCCGCGAGGCGGGCGGGCCCCACGAAAGTAGAGCCGAGCCACGCGAGGAGTGTGGCCGTCAGGATGGTGAAAAAGAGTGTCACGGGCGAGATCATCCCATTTGTGATCACTGGGTGCAAAATCCTGGCCACGGGTTGTGCGGGGCTCTCTTCCGGGCCCCTCCCCCACTGATGCATCCGTCTGCTGTGTGATCGACTGGTGGCGTGGAGGCCATCTGGACGAGTGTTGTAGCGGTTGTGGGTACGTTGCTGGGCTCGGTGATCACACACACCTTCCAGCGCTTCGCGTCCCGGCGCAGTGAGCTGTTCACGCGGTCCGAGGCGCTGCGGCAGGAGCGCATAGCCACGTACAGCGCGTTCGCCGCAGCGGCGGAGGACTACCGCCATGGCCAGGCGGAGCGCTGGTACCGCAAGCAGGAGGACCCGGACGGGGAGGCGTTCATCGCGGCGCGGGATGAGGCACACCGTCTTCGGACGGCGGCTCGGCAAGCGCTCTACCGGGTCAAACTGCTAACCGATGAGGGGGAGGTGATCCTCGCGGCTGAGCGGGCCTATCGGTGCACGTGGGAGGTGTCGAACGCACAGGACCAGGCGAACCGGGACGCACGGGATGCCGAGGCGAGGCGAGCGATCGAGGCGTTCGTCTCCCACGCCTCACTGCTGGTTCGCTGAGCCGGACCTGACCTGCCCACTGTGACGACCGGGTCGTCCAGGATCGCGACCAGCAGCACGAACCAGTCGTGGACGGTGTCGCCGTCCCACAAGGCCTCGACCGCGGCCACCCGGCCCGGGAGGGCCGCGGCGCAGGCCGCGAGCGAGGGGGTGTCGAGTGGGTCGGGCGGCGTGTACCGCACGCGGTCGCCGAGGGCCACCTGTGTCGACGCCGCCGCCGTCCTGCTCTGGCTCCGGACACGACCCACCTGACAGGCTCTACGCCTGATCGAGCTCCGCGCCCCGTCCGTGAAATCCCGCCAGCAGGCCGAGAACCTTGCCGATCTGCTCGCGTACCCCGGCATCGGTGATGACTCCGTCCGCGCCGACCATCTGAGGGGTCACCGGAATCCTCGCGCAGGCCGGCTCCACGATGTCGGCGCCGGTGTAGCCGAGTACGGTCCGAAGCGTGGCCTCCGCGCCCTGGCCACGGCCCGGGGCGGCTGCGTTGACCCAGGCCACGGGCTTGTCGCAGATTTCGACGCCGCCGACCGTCCAGTCCAACAGGTTCTTGAACGAACCCGGCAGAGTGCCCGCGTACTCCGGGGTGCAGATCAACACCGCAGCAGCCTCATTGATCGCTCCGCGCAACTCGGCCACCGGAGTCGGCAGCGGATCGGTGTCATCGTCGGGGTTGAAGTGCGGAAGCCCCGCCAAGCCGTCGTAGAAGGCGGTGCGCAGCTGCGGCGGGGCCACGGCCTGCGCCGTGCGCAGCACGGACTCGTTGGACGAACCGGTCCGCAGGCTTCCGGACAGCAAGAGGATCAGAGGCGGCGTAGACATTCGCCCAACCTATCGACCTCGTCGCCATGATCCGGCAACGGCTCTGCCCAGGGTCCGGCTCTCCTCACCGCGCCCTACGCTGTCGTCGTCGCCCCGATGTACCGCTTGATGAGCTCGTAGGAGCGAATGCGGTCCTTGAGGTCGTAGACGGGTGTGGTCAGCATGAGTTCGTCCGCTCCGGTCTCACCGGCCAGTTCCGTGAGCCGGTGCACGACGGTCTTGGGTGTCCCGACGGCCTGCTGGGCACGGAAGCCGTCCAGGGCCTGGCGTTCTTCCGGCGTGAAGGGGTGGGCGGCCGCGTCCGCCGGCGTGGGGAAGGGGATCTCGCTCCGGCCTTTGAGGAGCCCGGCTTTGACGACTTCCATCGGTCCCCGTTGCCACGCGGCCTCTTCCTCCGTCTCGGCGCACACCGCCTCCACGCACAACAGCACCCGGGGTTGCTCGCACCAGCGCGAGGGGGTGAACGCCGCCCGGTAGCGCTCCGCGACCGCAAGGGTGTTGTCGGGCCGGATGTGGTGTGCGACGGCGATCGGCAGGCCCAGTTCCGCGGCCAGAGCGGCACCCGCGGTGCTGGAGGCCAGCAGCCATGGCTCCGGCAGGGGGCCGAGTGCGACTTCGTCGACCAGGAAGGACAGGATCGCGACTATGTCGTCCCGGTACTCCGCATCCGTCGCCGGTCCGGCTCCGCGGCGAAGTGCCCGTGCGGTGGCCTCGTCGAAGGTTCCCGGGCCACGGCCGATCCCCAGGTCGATGCGATCCGGATGCAGGGCGGCCAGCGTTCCGAACTGCTCCGCCAGCGTGATGGGGGCGTGGTTGGGGGCCAGTACTCCGCCCGAACCGAGACGGATGGATGAGGTGGAAGCGGCGGAGTGCGCGGTCAATACGACGGGTGGGAACGCGCCGATCGCAGGCGAGTGGTGATGCTCGGCGTACCAGATCCGGTGGTAGCCCAGCCGTTCCAGCCCCTGCGCGAAGGCCGCGGTGTCGCGCAGGGTGTCCACGGCGCGTGCGCCCGCCTGGACCATCGCGACTTCCAACGCTGAAAGAGGGATTTCGATCATGCCGTCAGCATAGAGATCCAGCGGTCGGCGAGGGGAACGGAGCCTACTCGGTGCCTCGCCTGGCGAGTTGGACAAGGCCGCGGCCGGAATCGTGACCATGGCCGCTGTCGATGCACCCCGACATGTGCGGCGTCGACACCAGTGGCTTGTGCCCGCCGCGACCGTCACGCTGTGCCGGCTCCACGCCGGGCGTGAGCAGCTCACCCGTCGAAGAGATCGTGGATCTGATCATCGCCCGGTCCGGTTGCCCACGACGGGACGGACCGGCGACGGCTCCGTAGCGCCCTGGGCGCTCGCCGGGGCGCGCCCAGGCTCGTGGGGCTCGGCCAGCGCGTCCGCCACGGCATTCGACAGCAGACGGGGCAGGCGCTCCTCCGCGTCCGGGGCACGCCACAGGACGCGCAGAGCGTGTTCGAGGTGGTGACGTCCCGGTCCGCGCCACCACAGTGTGTCGGAGAGGTTCGCGAGCCAGGCCGGCGTACGGGCATGGGCATCGGCGTGGGCGAGACGGCCGGCGCGGTGCCGGCACGCCGCGCACCGCACGCGCAGGACTCGTGAGCCGGGCCGTACCTGCAGTGCGGCTTCCAGGGCGCTGTTGATCAGGCGGGGGGCGTAGTCGCGACCGGGTGGGCAGGCGTGGGCGAGGTCGGCCGCGAGCGGCCACAGCTCCTGTCGGGCGTGGTCGCCGACGCTGTCGTTGACGACGCGGGCGAGGGCCGCCAGGACCGGGTGTGTGCCGGACGGGCTGTCCGTGAAACGCCCGCCGGCCAGTACCGAGGCGGCTTCCATCAGGCATGCCCCGTCCTCGGGATACAGGTGGGCGAAGCGTCGTGGGGCCGGCAGGCCGTCGGGGGCCGGGGCGGAGCCGGGGAATCGGATGGAGGGCATGGTGGCCTCCGGGGTCGATCAGATTCCGGTGGAGAAGTGGAGCAGCAGCCAGGCCGCCGCGGCGACCAGTGCGGCTCCGGGGAGGGTGAGCACCCAGGCGGAGACGATCGTTCTGGCGACACCCCAGCGTACGGCGGAGAGCCGGCGGGTGGCTCCGGCTCCCATCACCGCCGAGGTGATGGTCTGGGTGGTGGAGATCGGGGCCTTGAAGAGGAAGGCGGTCACGTACAGGACCGAGGCGGCGGACGCTTCGGCGGCGAAGCCGCGGGGCGGGTCGAGGTGGACGATGCGCCGGCCGAGGGTGGTGATGATGCGCCGCCCGCCGCCGTACGTACCCAGGGCCATCGCGGCGGCCACGGCGGCGATCACCCACAGCGGGACGGAGAGGGAGTCCTGCCAGCCGGCGGTGACCAGGGCCAGCACGATGACGCCCATGGTCTTCTGCGCGTCCTGGAGGCCGTGACCGAGTCCCATGGCGGCGGCGGACAGGGTCTGGGCGAAGCGGAAGCCACGGGTGGTGTGGCGGGGGTTGGAGCGGCGGAAGCTCCACAGGATCGCGGTGTGCACGCCGTAACCGAGCGCGAGGCCGACGAGCGGGGAGATCAGCATCGGCAGAATGACCTTCTCCAGTACGCCGTTCCAGTGAACGGTGCCCGCGGCTGCCAGTGCGGCGCCGACCAGGCCACCGATGAGGGCGTGGGAGGAGGAGGTGGGCAGACCGAGCCGCCAGGTGATGAGGTTCCAGGTGATCGCGCCGATGAGGGCCGCCAGCACGAGCAGCAGCCCCGGGGAACCGTCGGGGGCGGCGATGATGCCGCCGCCCACGGTCTTCGCGACCCCGGTGCCCAGGAAGGCGCCGAAGAAGTTGGTGACCGCGGCCATGACCAGCGCGGCCCGTGGGGTGAGGGCGCGGGTGGAGATGGAGGTGGCGATCGCGTTCGCCGCGTCGTGGAAGCCGTTGGTGACGTCGAAGATCAGCCCCACGATGATGATCACAATGACCAGTGAGGTCTCCACCACCTGCCTCCCTTCGCGGGCACCGGGCATGCGCCGGTGGCGGTGCCGGGCGCGGGAGGTCCGTACCCGGCGTACCGCTGGGCCGCTGGGCCGCTACGGTCTTCTTCTCATCTTCGACGGCCGTCCCGCCGTCGGCGAGCGCGGCCGGGTTCGGCCGTCCGTGATGATGACCTCGCGGGTCTCGCCGGTCAGGAGGTCTTGCGCGGGGCGATTTCGGCGATCAGGTCCTCGATCAGGACCTTGATCCGGTCACGGATGGGGCGGACGGCCTCGACGCCCTGACCGGCGGGGTCCTCGAGCTTCCAGTCCAGGTACTTCTTGCCGGGGAAGACCGGGCAGACGTCGCCGCAGCCCATGGTGACGCACACGTCGGACGCCTGGACGGCGTCGACGGTCAGGACCTTCGGGGTCTGGGAGGCGATGTCGATGCCGACCTCGCGCATGGCCTCGACGACGGCCGGGTTGACGCTGTCGGCCGGGGCGGAGCCGGCGGAGCGGACCTCGACGCGGTCGCCGGCCAGGTGGGTCAGCCACGCGGCGGCCATCTGGGAGCGGCCGGCGTTGTGGACGCAGACGAAGAGAACGGAGGGCTTCTCGGGCATCGGGGTCTCTCTTGTCTCGCGGAGGGGAGGCGAACTTGTCTCGCGGAGTGGAGGCGAAGCGTGGTATCAGCATCCACTGGTGTCAGTCACCACTGATGTGAGAGTATCAGTCCATGATGACGTCAGTCGACACTGATCTGATCCGGGTGCTCGCCGACCCGCTCAGGCTGAGGATCGTGACCTTGCTCGCCCACGAGACGCTCTGCACCACGCACCTGGTCGAGGAGACCGGCGCCAAGCAGACCAACCTCTCCAACCACCTGAAGGTGCTGCGCGAGGCCGGCGTCGTCGAGACCGAGCCGTGCGGTCGCTTCGTCTACTACAAGCTGCGCCCCGACGTCATCGAGGCCCTCGCGGGCACCTTCACGCAGCTGGCCGCCACCGCCCGCGCGACCGCCGACGCCGACAGGAAGAGGTCCTGCCCGTGACCCGCGCCCAAGCCCCCGCGACCGGGACCACCCGCGCGACCGCGACCGCGGAAGGGACATCGGTCGTCGCGAAGCTCTCCACGCTGGATCGTTTCCTCGCGGTCTGGATCCTCATCGCCATGGGGCTCGGCCTGGGCCTGGGCCGTCTGGTCCCCGGGCTGGACGACGCGCTGGCGAAAGTGGAGATCGGCGGGATCTCCCTGCCGATCGCCGTCGGCCTGCTGATCATGATGTATCCGGTGCTGGCGAAGGTCCGCTACGACAAGCTCGACGCGGTGACCGGCGACCGGAAGCTGATGATCTCGTCGCTGGTCATCAACTGGATCCTGGGCCCCGCCGTGATGTTCGCGCTGGCCTGGACCTTCCTGCCGGACCTGCCCGAGTACCGCACCGGCCTGATCATCGTCGGCCTCGCGCGCTGCATCGCGATGGTCATCATCTGGAACGACCTGGCCTGCGGCGACCGTGAGGCGGCCGCCGTCCTGGTGGCCCTCAACTCCGTCTTCCAGGTCATCGCCTTCGGCCTGCTGGGCTGGCTCTACCTCGACCTGCTCCCCGACTGGCTCGGCCTCGGCGACGGCGAACACCTCGACATCTCCCTGTGGAAGATCGCGCTCAACGTCGTCATCTTCCTGGGCGTCCCACTGCTGGCCGGCTTCCTCACCCGCCGCCTCGGCGAGAAGAAGATGGGCCGGCAGGGCTACGAGTCGACGTTCCTGCCGAAGATCGGTCCGTGGGCCCTGTACGGCCTGCTGTTCACGATCGTCATCCTCTTCGCCCTCCAGGGGAAGACCATCACCTCCCGGCCCGGCGACGTCGCCCGGATCGCGCTGCCGCTGCTCGCGTACTTCGCGATCATGTGGTTCGGCACGTTCGCTCTCGGCAAGGCCATCGGCCTGGCCTACGACCGCACCGCGACGCTGGCGTTCACAGCGGCGGGCAACAACTTCGAGCTGGCCATCGCGGTCGCCATCGCCACCTTCGGCGTCACCAGCGGCCAAGCGCTCTCCGGCGTCGTCGGTCCGCTGATCGAGGTGCCTGTGCTGGTCGGCCTGGTCTACGTCTCCCTCGCCTGGCGGCGGAAGTTCACCCGGCCCGCCGAGCTCGCCGAGGCCACCGGATGAACTGCCCCGGCACCGCTGTGGTGCCTCCCTGCTCGCCCGTAGGCGAACGGGCGGTGGCCCTGTGAACCGGCCGGTGGATGTGGTGGTGATCGGCGGCGGCCAGGCGGGGCTCGCCGCCGGCTACCACCTGCGCCGCCTGGGCATCGACTTCGTGCTCCTCGACGCACAGACCGGGCCGGGCGGCGCCTGGCGGCACGCCTGGGACTCGCTGCGCCTGTTCTCCCCCGCCGCGTACTCGTCGCTGCCCGGCCGCCTCATGCCCCCGCAGGCCGGCCGGCCCTCTCCTGATGCCGCCCACGTGACGGAGTACCTCTCCGCGTACGAGCGACGGTACGAGCTGCCCGTCGAGCGGCCCGTACGCGTCCGGGCCGTCCGCCGCGACGGCGAGCGCCTGCGCGTCGAGACGGACTCCGGCGTCCGGTCGGCGCGGGTGGTGGTGAGTGCGACCGGCACGTGGTGGCGGCCGTTCCTGCCCGCCGTCCCCGGCAGCGACGCCTTCCGGGGCCGCCGGCTCCACACCGCCGACTACCGCGGCCCGGCGGAATTCGCGGGTCAGCGGGTGGTCGTGGTGGGCGGCGGCAACTCCGGCGCGCAGATCGCCGCCGACCTCGCCGGCCACGCCGACCTGACGTGGGTGACCCGGCGGGAGCCCCGCTTCCTGCCCGACGGGATCGACGGCCGGGCCCTGTTCGACGCCGCCACCGCCCGCCGCCAGGCTCTCGACGCCGGCCTCCCGGACACCGGCGGCGTCGCCGGCCTGGGCGACATCGTCGCCGTCCCACCCGTACGGGCCGCCCGTGACCAGGGGCTGCTCAAGGCCCAGCCGATGTTCACCCGCCTGTCCGCGCACGGCCCCGTCTGGGCCGACGGCACCGGCGCGGACGCGGACGTCATCATCTGGTGCACCGGTTTCCGCCCCGCCCTCTCCCATCTCGCCCCGCTCGGACTGCGCGACCGGCACGGCCACATCCCCACCGCCGGTACGCGGGCGCTCGGCGAGCCACGACTGCATCTGCTCGGCTACGGCGACTGGACCGGCCCCGCGTCGGCCACGCTCATCGGCGTCGGCCGCCCCGCCCGGGACATGGCGAAGGAGATCGCGGCCCGGCTCAGCTGACGGCGGGGCCGCGGTCGAGCATGGCGGACATGGCCACGAGCACGGACGGCTCGATGCGGTAGTACACCCACGTCCCGCGCCTCTCGGAAGCCAGCAGTCCGGCGTCCTTGAGCTTCTTCAGGTGGTGGGACACCGTCGGCTGGGAGACGCCCACGTCCTGGATGTCGCACACGCATGCCTCGCCGTCCGGGTGGGAGGCGATCTTGGAGAACAGGCGCAGCCGCACCGGATCACCCAGGGCCTTGAACATCGCGGCCATTTTCACCGCGTCCGCCTCCGACAGCTCCGCCGACGTCAGCGGCGGGCAGCACGGCACCACCGCCTCCGGTTCCAGGACCGGCAGCTCCACACCACTGAGATTCGACATGTATCTATGTTGACATTCGTCGATGCGAGTGGGCAAGCCCGCTCGCGCGCACCGGCACGATCGCCGTCCGGCCGTCGAAGACCAGGGCCCGCCGGTCGAGGCGTCGGCCTAGCCTGGGAGGGGCGGGGTTCGGCCGGGCCGGGTGTGGGGCGGGGTGTGGATGACGCGAGTGGTGGTCCTGGGCGAGTTCCGGGTGGACAGGCTGGTCGCACCACTGCGGCGAGGCGGGGCTGATGTCGTCGTGCTGACGTCCGTGGAGCTGGAGTCGTTCCTGGGGCCTGATGTGGAGTGCGGTGTGCTGCCCTCCGCGCTGAATGAGCGGGCTGTGGTGCGGTTGCTCGGCGAGTACGGCGCGGACATCGCCGTGCCCAACCTCGGGTGCCCCGGTCAGGAACAGTTCCTTCCGGTCTACGCGCGCGCCGCGGCCTGTCTGCGGGCCGCGGGGCGGCGCATGCCCGTGCACTCGGCAGGCTTCGCCGGGCTGGCCAGCGACAAGGTGGCCTTTCACGAGGTCGCCCGGCGGCGGGGCTGGCCCGTGCCCCGCGCGGTGGTGTGTGCGGCGGCGGGGGCCGTGCGGGAGGCGGTCCGTGCGCTGGGGTTTCCCGTGCTGGTCAAGGAGGCCCGTAGTGAGTTTCACGCCGGGCGCCACTATGTGCGGGACGCCGTTCACCTCGGCCGGGTGTGCGGCGAGGTGAGCTGTCCGGTGCTGGTCCAGCAGGCGGTGGAGGGAGAGGAGTTCGCTGTCGAGTTCCTCTCAGGGGCCTCGCGCACCGTCGCCTGGCCGGTGGCCTCCCTGGGCCGGCTCGACAGCGACTGCGCCCCGGGCCGGCGGGTCAGGGTCGCGCCCGCCGCACTGCCCACCCGGGCGCGAGCGGAACTGACCGCCGCGGTCACGGACATGGTGGAGACCTTCCGCCCTTGGGGGCCGTGGCAAATGGACTTCGCCGTCACCGATGACGGCCGGCTCCAGGTGATCGAGCTGAACGGCCGGCTGGGCGGTGTGTCGAACATGAGCTGGGCCGGTACGGGCCTCGACCCGCATGCGGCACATGGGGCGGCCGTGCTCGGCCGTACGCCCACAAGTCCGCGGGCCGGACGGGTCGCGCTCGAACTGCCGGTGCCCAACGGTGTGGTGCTGCCGCCCGCACCGGCCGGGACCGGGCTGACGCACTTTCCCGGGAACCCGGCCAACCGCGGCCCTTTCATCGGCGGGTATCACCGAGCGGTCCTCGGTGTCCCGGCCGCACGAGCGACGGCGGTGCGTACCTGGCTGGCCGCCCTACCGGCGGAGGCGCTGCTGAACAGCCCGCGCGAGGCGGCCGCGCAACTCGCGCGCGGCACCCACGCCCTGGAACAGGGCGGTGTGCCGGTCATCTCCTGAGCGCGGCGGTCATGCGAGGAGGTTGGTGATGAGTTTGCGCACCCTGCCCTGGATGACCGGCAGGACGCCGTGGACGAGCTGGGTGCCGTAGACGACGGTGGTTCCGGGTGGCGGGCTACAGGTCCAGCGGGTGTGCGGGATCTCGTCGAGATTCACCGGTCCGGTGCGGGCGGTGATCTCGTGGACGAAGCGGGTGCCGGGCGCGTAGTCGCTGCCGGCAGTCGCGGTGACGTCGCTCCACACGGCGTCGGCGGAACAGGTGTCGAGGTAGAACTCGCCGCCGCTGTCGGCGTCCTGGAGATTGAAGGCGACCCGGGCGATCCTCTGGGGGCGGGCCCGCGGGTCGCCCACGCCGTGGACGTGCGGGCGAATCTTGTCGCCGGGCTTGAGGTCGTGGTAGAGCCATGGATCGGTGGCCGTGGCGGAGGGGAAGGCCCGGCGGAGCGCCGGCAGCGCCCGCCGCATCGCACCGTCCAGGATCGCCTGGGCGGGCCCGGGCGGCGTGATGCCCTCACTGGGGCGCGCGGGGACCCAGCCGGTGGCGGCAAGGTGTTCGTCCAGGATGGTGGTGAGCCGGGTGGTCTCCTCGCCGGTGAGGAAGTCCTCCATGGTCTGCACGGCCAGGGTCTCGGTCATGTGGATCACGAACGGACTCCTCTCGCGGCACCCAAGGGTCGTCCGCCCCATCCCAGTACGGAGCCGTCCCGCTGCCAAGTTCTCTTCCCGGCCAACCGCCGCCCCGGACGGCGGACGGGGCAGCCTTGACGGCGCACCCGCCCACGTCAAAAGGTGACGGTGTGACGTCCTTGGGCACCGGCACGGGTATCGACATGGACAGCGAGGTCCTCGTGGTCGGTGCGGGGCCGGCCGGGCTGTTGCTCGCCTGCGAGCTGGCCCTGGCCGGCGTGCGGACGCGGCTGATCGAAAAGCGCCCCGAGCCCCACCGCGCGTCACGGGCGCTGAACCTGCACCCCCGCAGCATCGAGCTGATGGACATGCGGGGCCTGGCCGGCCGGTTCCTCGCCGCCGGCCGGACCGTACCCGGCTGGCAGTTCACGGCGAGCCTCAAACAGCCGCTGGACTTCACCGCGCTCGACACCCGGCACCCCTATGCCCTGCTGATAGCCCAGTCCCGCACCGAGGCCCTGCTCGCCGAACGCGCCCGGGAACTGGGAGTGCCGGTCCATCGCGGGTACGAAGCCGTCGCCCTCCGGCAGAAGGAGGACGGCGTCGAGGTGGACGTGCGCGGCCCCGGCGGGACGGTCACCGCCCGGGCCCGTTATGTGGTCGGCTGCGACGGCGGGCGCAGTTTCGTACGGCAGGCGGTGGGCATCGGGTTCCCGGGTACGGCGGAGTCGATGACCGCGGTGGTGGGCGACTTCGCGGTCGCCGATCACGCGGACATTGCCCGGGCCCGCCGGCACGGCGTGCTCGTCGCCCGTCTGGAGGCCGGCCTGACCCGGTTCGTGGTCATGGATCCGGACCGGATCCGGGTGCCGTCCACCGAGCCGGTGACCTTGGAGGAGTTCCGTACCTCGCTGAGGCGGGTCTGCGGGACGGACTGCGGGATCGACGAGCCCCGGTGGCTGTCGCGGTTCGGCAACGCCACCCGCCTCGCCGAGAGCTACCGCCGTGGCCGCGTCCTGCTGGCCGGCGACGCCGCGCACATCCACTTCCCCGTCGGGGCCCAGGGCCTGAACACCGGGTTGCAGGACGCGATGAACCTCGGGTGGAAGCTCGCGGCCCAGGTCCACGGATGGGCGCCGCCCACGCTTCTGGACACCTACCACGCCGAGCGTCACGCCGTGGGCCACGCTGTCACCACCGCCACCCAGGCCCAGACGTTACTGGTGGAGCTGCCCCTCACCCGGCGCTACGGGCGCCCCGCGGGCATCCTGTGCGAGCTGCTCGACACGCTCCTGGGCATGGAGGAAGTCAACCTCCACCTGGCCAACCGGATCTCGGCGCTCGACACCGTCTATCCACCCCCCGCCGCCGCCCGCGCCGATCCGCTCACCGGCCGGCGCATGCCGGACATCGGCCTCGTCACCACCACGGCGGAGCCCACCCGTGTGTACGAGCTCCTGCACGACGGCCACTTCGTCCTGCTGCGCCTGGACGGCGACGACGATTCCCGCAGGCGGGCAGCGGACGGCGCGGGCCGGCCCGGCCACATCCGCACGTTCACCGCTCGCCCGCAGGGCGCCCGTCCCGATCTCGAGGGGGTGAAGGACGTCCTCATCCGCCCCGACGGTCACATCGCAGGGGCCAGCCGGGCCGTGACCCGGCCCTCCGTATGAGCCGGTACAGGGCGCCGCGGTCATGGGCCGATCACGCACGGGACCGCTGACCACGGACCGTCCGGGCACGAAGCGCGGCGACGGCGGACGCCGGGTCCTGCGCGTAGTAGCGGAAGGTGCGGGCTTTTGCTGTCTTGCCCAGTGGCCGGACGAACGTGATCGGTTCCGTCAGCTCCACGGTGACCGTCGTCTGGCCGGCCACGGCGAGGTCCGCGCCCCCGTGTGCGTCCACTGCGGCCGGCCTGCCCTCGGGGAAGCGGCGCTCCACGCGGGCGGAGGCGATGTGCCGGGCGGGGATGCGGATGTCGAGCAGCGCCCCGTAGCGCAGCCGCAGCGAGCCGTCGGCGCCGACGACGTGCGGGCGTACGACGCAGGAGGCGTGCAGGGCGATGATGAAGTACACGCCCCAGACGTCCAGGACGAGGGTGAGCGTGTGCAGCACCGGCCAGGGGATGAGGTAGGCGAGCGCCACCGTTTCCACGACGGAGACGAAGAGGAAGCCGTACATGACCGCTGTCTGTCCCGAGGCGTACGGCACCGCCGCGTCGCCCTCGCGTACGCCGTGCGGCCCGCGGCGGGTGGTCCAGCGCACAAAGCTGGTGGTGAGGCTGATCTCGTGGGCGGCGAGCTTGCGCACGGGCGCGGGGACCGTGTCCGCGACGGCGGCGAGGAGGGCCGGGCGCCGGGGCAGGCCGTCGAGCCGGTGCCGGTGGTAGTCCAGGGCCAGCAGCGTTGTCGCGGCCACCATGACGGTGAGCACCGCCAGTTCCAGAGCGGTGCGCGCTGCGGGGGTGACGCGTATGCCGGATGCCAGGCAGAGCATCAGCACCAGCTCGCCGGGGGCCAGCACGGCGAGCGACCACCGCACGGCCGTGCGCAGCGGGCGTGGCGTGGTCATCGGTCGCGCTCCCGCAGCAGTTGGACGGCGCGGCGGATCGCGGCTGCCTGTGCGGGTGCGAAGTCCGCGAAGAACGCCTCGGCGAAACCGCTGTCCGCCTTGTGTGCCTCCTGGCCGTCGGGGAGTGGCAGTCCCATCGCCCGCAGTGCCTCGTCGGGGACGCTGTCGGCAATGGCATGCGCCGTTCGCTCCACCCGGGGGTCGTTCTCGGGCGCCCCGGCGAGCTCATCGAGCTGGGCGTAGACCGCGTACGCCCGCACGATCGCCTGCGGGTCGGAGCTCAGCGCGTGCATGAGCCCGTCGAGCCAGCCGCGGTCGCCGCCCGGGGAGCTGGTCTCCAGCAGGGCCATCAGTTCCCGCTCTTTGGCCGCCATCTCGGGTTCCGGTCCGCCGAGGTGGGCGGAGGCGCGGGCCATGTCGTCGAACAGGGCGGTGAGCTGGGGGGAGACCGGCGCCTCGGCGGGCAGGGTGCCGTTTTCCTCCGTCTGCCGCAGCAGCTGTGCCAGACGAGCGCGGCGCCGGCGGATGGACTCCTCCTGGCGTGCCAGGTCCGCGTCGAGCTCGGCGAGGACCTCGGCCAGTTCCTTGTCGGCGTCGCCGGCCACGACGTCACGGACCTCGTCGAGGCTCAGGCCCAGTTCCGTGAGGCGGCGGATGCGGGCGAGTTCGACGGCGTCGCGCAGAGAGTACTCGCGGTAGCCGTTCGGCTGGCGCGGGGGCTCGGGCAGCAGCCCGATGCGGTGGTAGTGCCGGACGGCACGTGCGGTGATGCCGGCGATGCCGGCGAGCTCTCCGATCCTCATGGCACCAGTAGAAACGTTGTCGCTGCGACAAGGTCAAGGAGAGCCTCTGCCGCAGCGCCAGTCGGTTCAGCCCTTTCCTGCCGCGAGGACCTCGTGTGCGAGTGCCAGCAGGTCCGGTAGGGCCGGGTGTCCCAGGCCCTCGCGCCAGGCGAGGACGACGGGGACGGGCGGCGCGTCCGCGAGCGGGCGGTAGACCAGCGCGGGGTGCGTGTGGTTGCTCGGGGTGGCCGAGGTGGAGATTCCCACGGCGCGGCCCGCGGCGATGGCGATGAGCCATTCGTCGGTATTGGTCACGTCGACGGTCGCGACGGGTCGGGCCGTCGGCGGCCACAGGTCCATCGTCGTGGTGCCGGAGACGGTGTTGAGGGCGATCCGGTGGGCGGCGACGTCCGCGAGGGTGACCCGTGGGAGAGCCGCCAGGGGGCTGTCGGCCGGCATGACCACCACCCGTTCCTCCGACAACAGCAGCTGCGTGCGGAGTCCCGGCGAGGTGACCGCGCCGCGCAGCAGGGCCGCGTCGACCTTGCCCTGTGTGAGGCCGGCCGTGCGGTCGTCGACGCGGAGCAGCTCCAGCGGGATGCCGGGGCGTGTCTCGTCCCAGCGGCGCAGCAACGGGATGGTGTGGTCGCCGAGCGCCGCCCAGGTGTGGCCCAGGCGGAGGGGCCAGCTCTTCAGTCCCCCGGGGTCGAGGGCGGTCTCGACGGCGGCGAGGGCGGCGCGGGCTTTGTCGCGGAAGGTGTGGCCCTCGGCGGTCAGTTCGAGGTGGTGGGTGGAGCGGTCGACGAGGCGGGCGGCCAGGTGGTCCTCGAGTTGGCGCAGGGTGCGGGAGAGCGCGGGCTGGCTGAGGTGGAGGCGGGCGGCGGCGCGGGTGACGTTGCCCTCGTCCGCGATGGCGAGGAAGGCACGCAGGTGCCGCAGCTCGATGGTCATGCGCCGGAAGCATAACCGTGGCGGACTCGGCATTTCACACGGCGTGGCTGGATTCCTACCGTGAAGGGCATGACATCCACGGTGCGCAACTCATCCGCGACGACGGTCGCCTCGCCTGTTCTCCTTCGTCACGCCGCGGGGCGCGGCACCCTCAGCGGCGTCGGCCTGGTGCTGGCCGGGACGGTGTCCGTCCAGTTCGGCTCGGCCTTCGCCGCGCTGCTGTTCCCCCGGGCCGGGGCGCTGGGCACGGTCGCGCTGCGGGTGACGTTCGCGGCGTTGCTGCTGCTGGTCGTCAGCCGGCCCCGGCTGCGTGGGTACGCGCGCGCCGACTGGGCAGTGGTCGGCGGGTTCGGCCTGGCTCTCGGCGGCATGAACCTCCTCTTCTATCAGGCGATCGACCGCATCCCGCTGGGAGCGGCGGTCACGCTCGAGGTCCTCGGGCCGCTGCTGCTGTCGGTCGTCGCCTCGCGCCGCGCCGCCAGCCTGCTGTGGGCCACCCTGGCGCTGGCCGGCGTCTGTCTGCTGGGCCGCGGCGGCTTCGGCCAGCTCAACGTCGCGGGCGTGGCCTTCGCGCTGGGTGCCGGGGTGATGTGGGCGGCATACATCGTGCTCAACGCCCGCGCGGGCGCCCGCTTCCCCCGGCTGGACGGTCTGGCCATCGCGATGGCCGTCGCCGCGCTGGTCAGCCTGCCGCTGGGCATCGGGTCCTCGGGCGGCACGCTGCTGGAACCGGGGGTGCTCGCTCTGGGCCTGGCGATCGCGGTGATGAGCTCGGGGGTGCCCTACACCCTGGAACTCCTCGCGCTGCGACGGCTGCCGGCGGCGACGTTCGCGGTGCTGACGAGCCTGGCGCCGGCCGTCGCCGCGTCGGCGGGCTATCTGGTGCTGGATCAGGGACTGTCGCTGCCGCAATGCGCCGCGATCGCGCTGGTGGTCGCGGCGAGCGCGGGCGCGGTACGTACCGGCAGGCGCTGAGCCGCGGCGTGAGCGCGACGTAGGCCACGTACGGAGCGGCGGGCCGCGCTCATCGGTGCGGGTCTTTGCCGCCGGAGGAAGCTGACTCGCTGCGGTGGGCGACGTGGCCGGGGCGGCTCCGGCCGTGGCGGGGGTTCCGGGCGGCCGGGGCGTGATCGTGCGCCTGGGTGGACGTGGTGGTCACACCGGCGTGGACAGGGCCGCGACGTAGTCGGACAGGGCGGGGGCGGTGCCGGCTAGGGGGAAGCGGGCTCCGAGGTGGCCGTCCGGGCGGACGGCGAAGCCGGTCGAGCCGTGGGGGCGGTAGAGCCGGGCGAACTCCCCGCCGGCGTCGCGGTATCCGGGGACGGCCAGGGTGCCGGGGATGGTCGGTGCGGCTTCGCGGGCGAGGACGGCGACGGTCTGCAGGCCGATGCCGGGGTCCGGGCGGTCGGGGGTGCCCGGGCTGCCGTCGGCCATCAGCGGCAACCCGGCGGCCACGGCCGCCGCGACGGCCTCGGCCAGGCCGGCGGCGTCGTCCGCCTACAGGAGCAGCACGTGCCCGGTGCGGCCGCGCAGGATGTCGAGCAGGCGCAGCGGGTAGGCGGCCACGGGCGCGGTCAGTCCGGCGCAGTCCGGGGCCCGGTCGCCGGGCTGGGGGGCGTCGGCCGGCCCGTACGGGCTGCCGGCGAGCGGGCCGTCCCGGTAGCCGACGAGCAGTTGGGCCTCGCGGAGGAGCAGGGTTCGGGGGTCGTCGGGGTCGGCGTCGATGCCCTGGGTGGCGTGCCGGACGGTCCGGCCGACGACCTCACGGGTGCCTCCCAGTGCCTGGCTCCACGGACCGGTCCCGTACCTCCATGGTCGCCTGGCGGCGGGCGGGCGGCGAGCCGGGGCGCGGCAGGCGCCCGGACAGTGTCTGGGACAGGGCCGGACACCGGCTCCGACCAGGCCGGACAGTGGCGGGGCTGTCCGGGACGGCCCCGGCTGTTGCGGCGCCCGTACCCCCGCCAGCAGGTTGGTGCCGCGGCCCGCCGGGGCCGTGCACAGCGCTCTTCCGTTCCCGTCGCGTCGGCCATCGGCGACGTGGCATCAGCAGAAGGAGTCACACATGACCAAGGTCGTGCGGGCAATCACCGATCGTCTGGTCGAGCGGCTGGTACCCGGGGCGACGGCTCACGCGGTCCGGTGCTGGAAGGCCGGCTCGAAGTGCGTCAACGGCCGCTGCTCGAACAAGAACAAGTACACCCAGTACAGGATGAACTGCGATGACGGCAGCTACTACTACGCGTTCGGCCGCTGCGGCTGTTGACGAGCTGGTTGATGGGCTCAGGGGCGTCGGTGGTCTCCCCGTCGCGGCGGATCCACCGGCGTCCCTCGTCCTCGTACTCGTACTCCACCGGCACGACGGGAGGGTGTTCCCCGACATGGAGCTGGCCGCGATGTCCTGCCGAGCCCTGCTCGTGGTCGTCTTCACGGTCGCGGTGGTGAGCAAGCTCCGTAGTGCGCAGGCTTTTGGAGCGTTCGTGCGCTCCGTCCAGGGGTTCGCCGCGCTGTCCCGGCGCCGGGGACGCGCCGTGGCCGGCCTGGTGGCCGGGGCGGAGGCGGCCGGGGTCGTCCTGCTGTTACTTCCGGGGCCGGTGGCGATCGTGGGGTTCGCGCTGGCGGGGTGCCTGGTCGGGGCGTTCGCGCTGGCGATCGGGGCGTCGCTGCGGCGCGGAGTGCGGGTGCCGTGCCGGTGTTTCGGGGCCTCCACGAGCAGCACGGGCCCCCTCCATCTCGTCCGCAACGGCTTCCTGGTCGCCGTGGCGGTGACCGGCGCCGTCGGGACGTTCCACGGCCTGCCGGAAGCACCGGGCGGCCTGGCGGTGGCCGTCGGCACCGGTCTCGTCCTGGGCGTCGTGGTGACCGTCCTCGACGACATCTCCGGGGCGCTGCGCGACTCCTTCCCGGTCCCGGTGCCCGTCTCCTTCCCGTCTCCTTCCCCGTCGTCGTACGGAAAGGGCAGAGGTGATCATGCCGTATCTCATCGCGGCCGTCGTGCTCGTCGGCGCGCTGTGTCTGCTGGACCTCCTGCTGACCGTGGGGCTGATCAGGAGGCTGCGCGCGCAGCCGGCCCCGCGCACGGCGGCGGACCGGTTCGCCGATGACGGGATGCTGCCTCCGGGCGCTCTCGTCGGCGCCTTCGAGACCCGGACCGTCGACGGCCGGCCCCTGCACAGCCGCGATCTCGGCACGGGCACCGTCGTGGTGTTCCTCTCCCCCGGTTGTCCCCCGTGCCACGAACAGTTGCCGCGGGTGGCGGCGGCGCTGGGGGCCGCTCCCGCGCGGCGGGCCGTCGCCGTCGTCGCGGGCGGGGCCGACGGGGACGCGGAGACCGAGCAGATGCTCAAGGAGCTGGGGCCGGTCGCCAGGGTCGTACACGAGAGCGGCACGGGACCGGTGACCGAGGCGTTCGCGGTCCGCGGCTTCCCCGCCATGTGCCGGGTCCGTGCCGCCGGTGACGAACTCGTGGTGGAGGCGGTGGGCGAGCACGTCCTGCCGGCCCCCCTACCCGCCGCCTCATGAGGACGGCGGAGGCGTCGTCGCCGGGGCCGCGGCGGCTGACGGAGGTCTTCCGTGCGGCGACCGGGCTCGCCTTGAAGGCGGCGCCCCGGCATCTGGCGGCGCTCACGCTCCTGACCGCCCTCGGCGCGATGCTGCCCGTCGCCGCCGCGTGGACGGTGCGGGCCGTCCTGGACCGGCTGGCCGCCGGCGGCGGGCTCGGCGCGCTCCTCGTACCGGCCGGGCTGCTCGCCGCGGCGGGGGTCGCGGCCGCCGCGGTGCCGCACGTCGTGCAGTACGTCCAGGCCCAGACGCAGCGCGCGGCCGGGCTGCGCGCCCAGGACGCGCTCTACCGGGCCGTGGACGGCCTGACCGGCCTCGGCAAGTTCGAGGACCCGCGGTTCCTCGACCGGCTGCGACTGGCCCAGCAGGCCGGGGGCATGACGCCGACCCAGGCGGTCAACAGCGCGCTGGGGGTCCTGCACGGGACACTCACCGTCGCCGGGTTCCTCGGCTCGCTGATCGTGCTGAGCCCCCTCCTGGCCGCCGCCGTGCTGCTGTCCGGTGTGCCGGTACTGCTCGGTGAACTGGCGTTGAGCCGCCGGCGGGCGGCGATGCTCTGGGACATCGGCCCCGCGGAACGCCGGGAGCTGTTCTACCTCCAGCTGCTGACCAGCACGCAGGCCGCGAAGGAGATCCGGCTGTTCGGCATCGGCGGCTTCCTGCGCGGGCGGATGCTCACCGAACGCCGCAAGGCCGACGCGGCCAAGCAGGCGGTGGACCGCCGGGAGCTGGCGATCCAGCTCGGCCTCGGCGTGCTCGCGGCGGTCGTCGCCGGCCTGGGCCTGTTGTGGGCGGTCCGGGCCGCGGAGCAGGGCCGTATCAGCATCGGCGGCGTCTCCCTCCTGGTGGCCGCGCTGCCCGCCGTGCAGACGGCGCTCGCCGGTCTGGCCAACGAGATCGCGGGCGGGCACCAGGCGCTCCTGCTCTTCGACCACTACGTCGCGATCCGCGACACCAAGGACGATCTGCCGGTCAGCGCCCGCCCCCGTCCGGTGCCGCGCCTCCGGGAGGGCATCGCGCTGCGGGACGTCTGGTTCCGCTACAGCCCCGAACACCCCTGGGTGCTGCGCGGGGTGAACCTCACGATTCCCGCGGGCAGCTCCGTCGGCCTGGTGGGGCTCAACGGCGCGGGGAAGACGACGCTGGTCAAGCTCCTGTGCCGCCTGTACGACCCGGCCCGCGGCCGGATCCTGTGGGACGGGACCGACCTGCGTGCGTTCCATCCCGCCGAGGTGCGCAGGCGCATCGGGGTCACCTTCCAGGACTACATGGAGTACGACCTCACCGCCGGCGAGAACATCGGGCTCGGCGACCTCGAGCGGCTGACGGATCAGGACCGCATCGAACACGCCGCGCGCCTGTCCGGGATGGCCGACTCCCTGGCCCGCCTGCCCGACGGCTACCGCACGATGCTGAGCCGGACCTTCTTCTCCGAGGAGGACAAGGACGACCCCGGCACCGGCGTCGTCCTGTCCGGTGGGCAGTGGCAACGCCTCGCCCTGGCCCGGTCGTTCCTCCGCGACCGCGCCGATCTCCTCATCCTCGACGAGCCGAGCTCCGGGCTCGACGCGGAGGCGGAACACGAGATCCATCTGCGCCTGCGCGACCACCGGGCCGGCCGCACCAGTGTGCTGATCTCGCACCGGCTCGGCGCGCTCCGGGACGCCGATCTCCTCGTGGTGCTGGAGGACGGCCGGATCACCGAACAGGGCACTCACGACGGGCTCATGCGGGCCGGCGGGGCCTACGCCCGGCTGTTCACGACGCAGGCGCGCGGCTACCGGCCCGGAGCCGCGGTGGCCTCCGCCGGCCGGGACACCTGAGGAGGTGCGTGCACCCATGCGGTCAACCGACCGTTGGCTGTTCCCGTTCGCCGTCGTCATGGTCGGGACGCCCCTGCTGGGCGTACTCCTGCTACGGCGCCGCTTCGCCGTGATCACCGTCGCCGGTGCCAGCATGGAACCGGCCTGTCGCCACGGCGACCGGCTGCTGGTCCGCCGGCTCGGCCGAGGCGGGGACACCGGCGTCCAGAGGGGCGAGATCGTCGTCGCGACGTGGCGACCGCCCTCCGGTGCCCCGGCAGGCGAAACGGCACGAGTGACAGCAGGCGTGACGGCAGGCGAGACGGCAGGCGTACCGGCAGGTGTGTCGATCGGTGCGCGTCACCACCGGATGATCAAGCGCGTCGTGGCAGGCCCCGGGGACCCGGTGCCCGCAGGTCTGGGTCCCGCCCTGGCCGCCGAGGCCCGCAAGCCCGTACCGCGGGACCGGTTCGTGGTCCTGGGCGACAACAGCGCTCACAGCCACGACTCCCGCCACACCGGCTACGTCGAACGCGGCGACATCCTCGGCGTGGTGATCCGCAGGCTCGAACCCCGCCGGTGAGGCGGGCCGACGCGGACGCGCACGGGCCAGGGAATCCGTCGCGCCGGGTGGGACGAGCCGAAACGGCCCAGGGCCCGTCCCACCGTGTCCACGAGAGCCTCGGTCAGGTGCCGACGTAGGCCGCGAGGTGCTCACCGGTGAGGGTGGAGCGGGCGGCGACGAGGTCGGTGGGTGTGCCCTCGAAGACGACCCGGCCGCCGTCGTGGCCGGCGCCGGGGCCGAGGTCGATGATCCAGTCGGCGTGCGCCATCACCGCCTGGTGGTGCTCGATGACGATGACCGACTTGCCGGAGTCGACGAGCCGGTCGAGCAGGCCGAGCAGCTGCTCGACGTCGGCGAGGTGGAGGCCGGTGGTCGGCTCGTCAAGGACGTAGATGCCGCCCTTCTCGGCCATGTGGGTGGCCAGCTTGAGCCGCTGCCGCTCGCCGCCGGACAGCGTGGTCAGCGGCTGGCCGAGGGTGAGGTAGCCGAGCCCGACGTCGGCGAGCCGCTCGAGAATCCTGTGCGCGGCCGGTGTGCGCGCCTCGCCGGAACCGAAGAACTCCTCGGCCTCGGTCACCGACATCGCGAGCACCTCGCTGATGTCGCGGCCGCCGAGGTGGTGGTCGAGCACCGCTGCCTGGAACCGCTTGCCCTCGCAGTCCTCGCAGGTGGTGGCGACGCCGGCCATCATGGCCAGGTCGGTGTAGACGACGCCGGCGCCGTTGCAGGTGGGGCAGGCGCCCTCGGAGTTGGCGCTGAACAGCGCCGGCTTCACGCCGTTGGCCTTCGCGAACGCCTTGCGGATCGGGTCGAGCAGTCCGGTGTACGTCGCGGGGTTGCTCCGCCGGGAGCCGCGGATCGGGGTCTGGTCGACGGAGACCACGCCGGCGTCGGCGTCGATCGAGCCATGGATGAGCGAGCTCTTGCCCGACCCGGCCACGCCGGTGACGACACAGAGCACGCCCAGCGGAATGTCGACGTCGACGTCCCGCAGGTTGTGCGCGTTCGCTCCCCGGATCCCGAGCGTCCCGGTGGGCTTGCGCACCTCGTCCTTGAGCCTCGCCCGGTCGTCGAAATGACGGCCGGTGATGGTGCCGCTGACCCGCAGCTTCTCGACGGTGCCCTCGAAGCAGACGGTGCCGCCCGCGGTACCGGCGCCGGGGCCGAGGTCGACGACGTGGTCGGCGATCGCGATCGTCTCCGGCTTGTGCTCCACGACGAGCACCGTGTTGCCCTTGTCGCGCAGCCGCAGCAGCAGGTCGTTCATCCGCTGGATGTCGTGGGGGTGCAGGCCCGTGGTCGGCTCGTCGAAGACGTAGGTGACGTCGGTGAGCGAGGAGCCGAGGTGGCGGATCATCTTGACGCGCTGCGCCTCGCCGCCCGAGAGCGTGCCCGACGAGCGGTCGAGCGAGAGGTAGCCCAGCCCGATCTCCACGAACGAGTCGAGGGTGTGCCGCAGCGCGTCGAGCAGCGGCGCCACCGACGGCTCGTCGAGGCCACGGATCCATTCGGCCAGGTCGCGGATCTCCATCGCGCACGCGTCGGCGATGCTGACCTTCTTGATCTTCGACGACCGCGCCCCCTCGCTGAGCCGGGTGCCGTCGCACTCGGGGCAGGTGGTGAAGGTGACCGCCCGCTCGACGAACGCCCGGATGTGCGGCTGCATCGCCTCCCGGTCCTTGGCGAGGAACGACTTCTGGATCTTCGGGATCAGCCCTTCGTAGGTGAGGTTGATGCCGTTGATCTTCACCTTGGTCGGCTCGCGGTGGAGGAAGTCGTGCAGCTCCTTCTTGGTGTACTCGCGGATCGGCTTGTCCGGGTCGAGGAAGCCCGACTCGGTGAAGATCCGCACCACCCAGCCGCCCCCGGTGTAGCCGGGGATGGTGAACGGGTCCTCGGCGAGCGACTTGGAGTCGTCGTAGAGCTGGGTGAGGTCGATGTCGGAGACCGTGCCCCGGCCCTCGCAGCGCGGACACATGCCGCCGGTGCGCGAGTAGGTCGCCTTCACGGCCTTCTTGGCACCGCGCTCGACCGTGATCGCGCCGCTGGCCCGGACCGAGGCGACGTTGAAGGCGTACGCGCTGGGCGGGCCGATGTGCGGCTTCCCGAGCCGGCTGAAGAGGATGCGCAGCATCGCGTTGGCGTCGGTGGCGGTGCCGACCGTGGAGCGGGGATCGCCGCCCATCCGCTGCTGGTCGACGCTGATCGCGGTCGTCAGCCCGTCGAGGACGTCGACCTCGGGCCGCGCCAGCGTCGGCATGAAGCCCTGCACGAAGGCGCTGTAGGTCTCGTTGATCAGACGCTGCGACTCCGCGGCGATCGTGTCGAACACCAGCGAGCTCTTGCCCGAGCCGGAGACACCGGTGAACACCGTCAGCCGACGCTTGGGGATCTCGACGCTGACGTCCTTGAGATTGTTCACGCGCGCTCCGTGCACGCGGATCAGATCGTGGCTGTCGGCATCGTGCGGCGCGGGCGACCGCGTGTCCGTCTTCCTGGCCGTGCTCATCGTGTCTCCATCCGTTGCACGAGGCCGCTTTCGCGGTCTCCGTCGGCATCACCGGGCCCCATCTCATCAGCTGGGTCTGACAATGCGCTCTGACCAGCGTCGATGTGGGTCCGGCCCGCCTTCGCCCCGGCTCGCCTTCGCCCGGCCCGGTCCGCGCGGCGGACCGGGACCCGCTCCTGCGGCAGCGGCAGGGGCGGGGGCCGGGGGCCGGAGGCAGCGGAACGGCCGGCGCTCACCGGTCCTGAAGCAGCCCGAGGACGTTGCCGTCGGGGTCGGTGACGGTGGCCACCAGGCGGCCGCCACCGACGTCGCGCACGGGCTCCTTCACGGTGGCACCCGCGGCGGTCACCTCGGCGAGCTTCGCCTCGATGTCCGGCACGTGCCAGTAGGCGACCGGTGAGGTCATGCCCTGCGGTCCGCCGCCCGGCACCAGCCCGATGTGCTGGCCCGCGGCCTCGAAGCCGACGTAGTAGGACTCGTCGCTCTGCGGCGGTACGCCGAGCAGGGCGGCATACACCTGCTTGGCCTTCGCCAGGTCGGCGACGGGATGCAGCACGGTCTTGATTCCCTGGGTGGATGAGCCGGTCATGGTCACTCCTGAAGTCGTGGTGCGGTCGGGATGGTCCTGGCTCACAGGCTCGTCTCGACGGGGCTGCGGTCACGCCAGGTGGGGATCAGGGCCCGCGCTTCCCGAGTCCCTTGGTATCGCCCGCTCCCGCGTTCCGCCAGTCGGCCGAACCGCGTCGGGGCCCGGGCTTCCTGATCCGGCGCGGCATCATCTGGCGCGCGACCGGCAGGCGCGGGATGCGGCACTAGTGCTCCAGCAGTCGGCGGACCTCGCCCGTGCCCAGCGTGATCACGGCCCGGGGCCGCATGGGCTCCTCCTCCCCGCGCCGGGAGAGCAGCACCACCTCATCGACCACCGCGGACAGTGCGCCGAGCCGGTCGGCGCACTCGGCGGCCAGACGCCGCGGTTCCTGTGCGCGGCCGAGGGACAGATGCGGGGTGAAGCGGGCGGCGCGCCCGCGGCAGAGCGGGAACCGCACTTCCAGTGCCTGGTGGAGACGGGCCCACGGCGCGAGGCCCGCGGCGGCCGGATCGAGCCACACCGTGGCGTAATGCCGGTGCCGGAAGGACCGCACGCCGGCCAGGCGCGCCGTGAACGCCGCGCTCTCCGCCGCCCCGGCGGCCAGCAGTGGCACGGCCTGCGCGAACTCCCTCTCCGGTACGAAGCCGAACAGCAGGTTCACATGCGGCGGCCACCGCCGTACCTGCGGATCATGCTCCCGGCGGATGGCCTGGATCGCCGGCCAGAGCTCCTGCGGCGGCAGCCACGCCACCGCTGTCCGGGCTGTCGGCTCCACCTCGAGCGTGTCCACCGGCCCGGCCCCGCCGAACACCCGGTTCCCGTCCACACTGCCATGGTCCGGACCGCGGCCGGATCACACGAGTCGGCGAGCGCCGCCGGGCCGCGCCGAACCGGAGCGCGGCCGCGCTCACGCGATCAGGCGCAAAAATAGCCGTTAAATCATTCTTGCCTCGATTTCCCGTACTCAGCACCTCTATGTCTTAGATTTAGCGGTGTGCATGGCGACGGAACGGCCGGGCGGCCATGGCGGAGGGGCGGCTGTGATTGATCATGAACTGTCCACGGCTGTACGACGTCGCCGACCTGCCGGCGCTTGAATTCGATCCCTTTCTCCGGAAGTCCTTGCAGGACGCCCCGGTGTCCCGGATCCGGCTGCCGCACGGCGAAGGTGACTGCTGGCTGGTGACGCGGTACGCCGACGTACGGTTCGTCACGTCGGATCCGCGGTTCAGCCGCGACATCGTCGGTCTGCCCATCCCGAAGATGACCAAGCACTTCATCCCGCTCGACAGGGCCGTCAGCTTCGTGGACCCGCCCGACCACGCGCGCGTACGCGCGGTGGTCGCCCCCGCCTTCACCCAGCGCAATATGGAGCGGCTGCGCCCTCAGGCCCAGGCCATCCTCGACCGCCTTGTGGACCGCTTGCTCGAGAGCGGTCCCCCCGCTGACCTCATCCACCACGTCACCTCGCCGTTTCCCCTGGACGTGGTCAGCGAAGTGGTCGGCATCCCGGCCTCCGACCGCGGCCGTGTGCGTGACTGGGCCCAGACTCTGCTGACCAGGGCGTCGGACCAGGCGGCTGCCGAACGCGCGCGGCAGGTGAAGGAGGCCGCCAGGGGCTACTTCCGTGAACTGGCCGCCCAGCGCCGGGCCGAGCCCCGGAACGATCTGATGAGCGCGATGGTGGCCGCCGTCGGCGCGGGCCGCATCGACGACGAAGAGCTCCTCGCCCTCGCCACCCTGATGGGCCTCAACGGCTGGCACGCGGTGCGCAACAACACCTCCAACATGATGTACGCGTTGCTCACCCGGCCCAGGCTGATGGACAGGCTGCGGTCCGAACCCCAGTTGGTACCGCAGGCGGTGGACGAACTGCTGCGCTGGATCCCGCACAAGCACGGGGTCGGGCAGCCGCGGATCGCCACCGAGGACGTCGAGGTAGGGGGCGTCCTGATCCGCAAGGGCGAGTTCGTCTACGTCTCCTACGTCACGGCCAACTGGGACGAGCAGGTCTACCCCGAGCCCGACCGCATCGACTTCGACCGCAAGGGCCCGCCGCACATCGCCTTCGGATACGGACCGCACTTCTGCGTGGGCCCCTTGCTCGCCCGCATGGAGTCGGAGGTCCTGCTGTCGACCCTGGTCCGCCGGCTGCCCGCGATGCGGTTGGCGGTTCCGCAGGACCAGGTGCGGTGGCAGACCGACGTACTGATCCGGGGCCCGGTCGACCTGCCGGTCGCCTGGTGAGCGCTCAGCGTTCCGACAGCTCCGACGGGGCCTCCTGGACCATCCAGCCGTTGCCGTCCGGGTCTTCGAAGGACATGAACGAGTTCCAGGTCCCGCCCTTGCCGTCCTCCCAGCCCGTCGCGCCGAGGTGGCGCACCGGGGAGACGTCCACGCCCCGGCCCACCAGTTCCTCGCGGGCCGCCTCGATGTCCGTGACGCAGAGCTGAAGGCCCTGCAGCGTGCCGGGGGCCATCACCTTCGTACCGGGTGGCGTGGGCATGCCCTGGAGCATCGCGATCGAACACCGCGAACCGGGCGGGGTCATCTGGATGATGCGCACACCGGGGGCGACCTCGTCGTCGAGGTCGAGCTTGAAACCGGCCTTGTCGGCGTAGAACTCCTTCGCCCGGTCCATGTCACTGACAGGGACCGGCATGACTTCGAGCGTCCAGTTCACGGAGAGCCTCCTCGGGAAACGCCGGCGGGCTGTGGTGCCCGCCGGGGGCGGGCGACGGGGACGCCTGACGGCCGGTAGCCGGTCTGGCGGAGGACGGCGACGAAATAGGACCTGACCTCTTCCGCGGTGGTGGTGTCGGGGTAGGCGGCAAGGTGCTGCAGCGCCGCGCCGCTGAGCATCTGCTGCAGGATGTCCGGGTCGCTGTCCGGCGGGAGCTGTCCGGCCGCTCGTGCCTGTGCGAGGACGGTGCGCACCGCCCGGCCGCGGTGGCGGCCATGAGCGGCGTCGTAGGCGCGCAGCAGTTCGGGGAGGTCGTCCACCGTCCCGTAGAGGCGACGGATCAGCCGGCGGGCGCGGGGCCGGCTGAGGTAGTCGGCCCAGGCCGTGATCATGGCGTCGACGTCCGGCCAGTCCAGTGCGCCGGGATCCACGTCCCGGTACTCCCATTCGACCGCCCGCACCAGCAGGTCGGTCAGGGTCGGGAACCGCCGGTAGACGGTCGCGCGGGTGACCCCGGCGCGGCGTGCGACCTGTTCGATGCTGGCCGAGTCGACACCCCGCTCGATGAGCAGGTCGAGCGCCGCCGTGAGGATCGCCTCGTCCGCCTTCCGGCTGCGCGGCCGGCCGGGAGGTCGTGCGGACAGGGCCGGTGGGTCGGTGACCCGCCGGCCTCCGTCGTCGCCAAGCTCCATGGTATTTACGATACAGCGCTGTACTGTAATGCGACTCTTCGGGAAGGTGGTCCGCCGGCGCCTACCCGAACGGCTCAACGCCCCGACCGGCCGGGGGCGGCCTTCGCTGTTTCGGGCGTGCGCCCCTGGGGCGGGGTAGCCCCGCCCGAACGGGATCATATGTCCATGTTGTGCCGATATGATATGCACCATGGTCAAGCCTGGACAGTCGCGGCTCCGTCGCCCCCATGGCCGGTGGTCCCCTGTCCAGCTGTCCCCGGTGATCCTGACCGTGGTCATCGCCGCCCTGGCGTACTCCACGCCCCCGGACATGGCCTTCAGCCGCATCCTGCCCGCTGCCCCCGCTCTCGCGGCCGCCATGTGGCCCGTGCTTCCCACCGTGCTGCTGGGGACGGTCTGCTTTCTGCTCATGATCGGCCTCAGCCTCGTGTTCCCCGGCCTGGGGGCGTGGTACACGGTGGCGGGTATCGTCGCGGTCACCGTGGCGGCCGCGTACGGAAGCCATGTCCGCCTCCAGCGGGAGCAGGCGCTCTTCCAGGTCCGGCTCGTCGCCGACGCGGCGCAGAAGGTGGTCCTGAGCCCGATGCCGCGCTGCTTCGGGGGCATCGAGATCGAGGCGCTGTATCTCGCCGCCGCCAAGGAGGCCCGTATCGGCGGCGACTTCTACGAGGTGGCCGACACACAATTCGGGGCCCGCTTGCTCATCGGCGACGTGCGGGGCAAGGGTCTGCCGGCGGTGGGAGCGGCCGCGGCCGTGGTCAACTCCTTCCGGGAGGCGGCCTACGACGAGCCCGATCTGGGCGGCATCGCACGCCGCCTGGAGGCCAGCAGCACCCGTTACAACGCCGCGTTTCCGCCCGAGGACCTGATGGAGCGCTTCACCACCGCCATTCTCGTCGAGATCCCGTACGAGGACGGCCTCGTCAGAATTCTCAACTGCGGACACCCACCGCCGCTGCTCCTGAACCGGGAGGGACTCCGCGTCCTCAATCCCACGGCTCCGTCGCCGCTTCTCAACCTCGCGGACCTGATCGGCGACCACTACAACATCGATACCTTCCACTTCGCTCGCGGCGACCAGTTGCTCCTCTACACCGACGGCGTCACCGAGGCCCGCGGCCGCGATGGCGAGTTCTTCCCACTGACGGACTGGATGCGGCACCAAAACCCGGCACATCCCCGCGAACTGCTCAACAAGCTCCACCGTGACCTCCTCCACTACAGCGACGAAGGTCTTGACGACGACATCGCCGCTCTCTCCGTGCGCCTGCGGGAAGTTCCGGACCCGCTGGACATCGAGAGGGCGACTCGGTCCGCGTAGCCGGAGGGCCCACTGACGGGTTGTGGCATGGGAGTGGTGACCGGCCGCCTCACTCGGTCAGGGCACGGCGCAGAACGGCGCCGAGTTCGGCGATCTGCCGCTGCGACACCTCGGCGGACAGGATCGCCTGCGACCCGTGGAAGGTGCCGGACCACTGATGCAGCTCGACCGAGACGCCGGCCTGCAGCAGGCGCAGCGCGTAGGTGATGCCCTCGTCGCGGCTGCCGCGCCGACCAGGTCTCCTGCCGGTCGTCGAGCCCGGGCTGGTTGAGCAGTTGGCAGCGGATCGGCGGACCCTGCTGGTCACGCGCCCGCAACGCCACCGCCGCCGCGAGCCCCGCGCCGGCGCTGTGACCTCCGACCGCGATGCGCTCCGGGTCGATGCCGAGTTCCGACGCATGCTCGGCGGTCCAGGTCAGCACGGCGTAGGTGTCGTCCAGGGCGGCCGGGAACCGGTGCTCGGGGGCCAGTCGGTAGCCCACCGAGATCACCACCGCGTTGGACAGGGCCGCGATCCGGGCGGCCCACGGGTGCTCGGTGTCGAGGTCACCCATGACGAATCCGCCGCCGTGCAGCCAGACGATGGCGCCCTGTGCCTGGTGCGGGCGGTAGATCCGCACCGTCACGTCCGGGTCGGCGGGCACCGTGCGGTGCTCGATGTCCATGCCGGCGGTGTCCGGTGGCGGCAGCGTGGCCGCCAGGCCGGCGAGGTTCTCGCGCTCGGCGACCGGGTCGGTCAGGTCGGCCCGGGGGAACAAGGGGATGAACGCTTCGAGTTCGGGATCCATGTCGGCCATCCTGACGGTCGTCACGCTCGCGTTCATCCGCCAACTGTCGGGCGTGCAGCGCCGATCACGCGCCGATCGGCGCCTATCCTCTGGGGATGGAGGCACTGGCCGCACGGCTGTCGCAACTGGATTCGCACGTCGACGGCGCGATCCGCGTCATCATGTTCTACGACACGCTGATGCGCCGGCGGGTGGATCTGCCGGCGCTCGCCCGGGCCTCGGCGGGCCTGGCCGAGTGCGTCGCCGGGATCCGGCTCCACGGCACGGGGCGGGCGATCCGCGTCGCGCCCGACGGCACGGAAGCGTCCGCCCCGCCGCCGCCCGCGTCCGCCACGACGCCGATCGTCCTCGATGAGGAGGAGATCGGCACGGTGTGGCTGGAGCGCCCCGGCGCGCCCGGCGCGCTCGACCTCGACGAGCTGCTGCTGGACCGGCTCGCCATCGCCGCCGCGGCGGTCGTCGAACGGTACGGCCCGGCCCGCACCACCATGGCCGACCCCGCCCTCGTCGAGCTGGTGATCAGCGCCGACTGCGACGAGGCGGCCCGGGCGCGGGCGCTACGGCTCCTGGGCTTCGCCGCCGGCCTGCCGGTGCACGTCGTCGCCGTACGGTCGCTGCTTCCCCTCGACCAGGTCGGCGCCCTGGTCGGCCGGGGCCGCCCCGTGAAGGCGGCGCCTCTCGCCGACGTGGGCGTCATCCTGGCCACCGCCGTCGACCCGGCCCTGTTCCCAGCAGGCGTACGTGCGGGCATCGGCGCCGCCGGAAGCCCCGACCGATCCTGGCAGGAAGCGCGTACCGCCCTCCGTTTCACCACCCCGCGCCAGCCGGTCGTCCCCTACGAGGACCTGGGGGCGCTGGCGCTGCTCGCACAGGTCCCCCAGAACGCCGCGCGCGGCAACGCCGACGTCGCCGCGATCGCCCGCATCGCCGGCAACCCGGAAGACCTGGAGACTCTGGACGCCTACTGCGCCACCGGCTCCCTGCGCCGGGCGGCCGACCTTCTCCACCTGCACCACAGCAGCGTCGCCCGCCGACTCGAACAGATGGGAAAGGTCCTGGGCATCGAGCTCACCGCGCCCGCCGGACTGACACGGGCCAAGCTCGCCCTCACCGCTTGGCGGGTCGTCAACGACTGAGGGCTACCGCGAGAGGCCAAGGCGACGCCACCACCACAGGTCGGGGCCACGCCTGACAGTTCGGTTTTTCCGGCCGCCCGCCACTCGCCTGAGTGACCTTCGGAAAATCGGATGGTGAGGACGCTTCCGCCGGACCCAGAATGCCGACGAACGCGAGCGGCCTTCGTTCGATGCTCCGGATGGCGCAAGTGAGGGAGACGCGGGTGAGCTCCGGATGGAAGCCTTCCATGGTGCCGTCGGCACGGCGGGACCGCACCGGATCGCGGACACCGCGGAACGATGGGGCCTATGTCGCGGGGCTGTACACCCGCTGGTTCGGGCCCGTGCCCGTCACGGGCGCTCCGGTGATCGTCATGATTCACGGACTCGGCTTGTCGGGGCGGTACTTCACCCCGGTGGCACGACGCCTGGCGGCGGACGGGCACACCGTGGTGGTGCCCGACCTGCCGGGTACCGTCCGGTCGCGAGCCGCCGTCCGCACCACGCCCGGCACGGAGGAACTGGCGTCGTCGCTGGGCCGCTGGTATGCCGCGGCGGGGCTCGGCCCGTGTCTGCTCGTGGGCCACTCGGTCGGCTGTCAGGTGGCCGCGGCCTTCGCCGCCCGGCACCCGGAGTTCATCGCCCGTGTGCTCCTGACCGGCCCGGCGCTCGAGCCCGGGGCGTCCGCGTGGCGGCAGTTGGGGCGGCTGCTGGCGGATGCTCCTCGCGAGCCCTGGTCCCTGCTGTTCCTGGCCGTCTCCGACTACCTGACCACGGGCCCTGTCCGATTCCTCTCCGCCCTCCGCGGGGCTCTGCGCGATGCCGAGGGGGCGTTCGAGGCGCGCCTGCGGGTGATCGATGTGCCCGCGCTCGTCGTTCGCGGCTCGGGCGACCCGCTCGCGCCTGCGGCGTGGGCGGAGCGCGTGGCGGCTCTCCTGCCCAAGGGCGGGGCCGCCGTGGTCGAGGACGCCGCACACGCCGCTCATTTCAGCGCTCCGGACCGCATGGCGGCGCTGATCACCACATTCCTGTCCGATCCGGCTCCGTCCTCGTCGGACCGGAGCGCTTCCGCTCGATTCCTCGGTCAACCGGCAGAATCCAGAATGGAGTCACGCTTGTGAGCTCGGTCGTGAAGTCATGGATGGCCTCTCGTTCGCCGATGAGAAAGGCGGCGTACGCCGCCACCGCCCTTGCCATCGGTGCCGCCGCCGTCACGTTCGGAGGAGGTCAGGCCGTCCAGGCCAAGGGCGGGCCCGGAGACGGTCTGCTGCCCCTCCCCCAGCTCGTCTGCCCGGACGCCACGGCCACCGTCCACTACAGCGAGCCGTTCAAGCTGCGGGGCCTCACCAACGCCCTGGAGACGTCCGACGACATCAAGTTCGGCACCGAGGCGAGCGGGGTGCCTTGCGCGGATACGCGGCTGCACGTCCCCGGGGGCAAGAGAGTCACCGGCGGTCACGGGCGGCTGATCGCCCGTAAGACGGGAAACTGCTCGAACGTCGACGCGATGGGCACGGCACAGATCACCTGGACCAAGCGGGTGGGCACAAAGCACGTGCCCGTCGGCGAGAGCACGATCAACTATTCCGCCTCCGGCCCGATCGTGGACACGGTGATCACCAGCGGCACGGTGGACGTCGGCGACACCTTCGGCGGCACCAAGGTCATCAACAACAGCATCAACTCCGACGACCCGGCGGGCACCCTGGCGAAGTGCTCCATCACCGAAGGTCTCGTGAAGCAGGGCGGCAGGGCCCAGTTCACGCTGTGGAAGTACTGACGGTGCAGATCTGAGCACGTGGTGGGCGGGGGCCCGAGTCCCCGCCCACCCGGCTGTGCGGTCACCGCACGGCGCGGCGGCCGAAGCGCGGGAACCACCAGTTCGCCCGGCCCGCCAGCCGCATGACCGCCGGCAGGAGCAGCATGCGCACCAAGGTCACGTCCAGGACGACCGCGACGGCGAGGGCGAAGCCGATCTGCTTGATCTCCACCACGTCCACCAGGACGAAGGAACCGAAGACAGCGGTCATGACGGCGGCGGCCGCGCTGATCGGCACCGCCGTGTGGGCCATTCCCTCGACGACGGCCTCCGTGTTGTCGCCGGTACGGCGCCAGGCTTCCTGGATCCGCCGGACGAGGAAGAGTTCGTAGTCCATGGACACCGCGAACAGGAACACGAAGGTGAGCAGCGGCAGGAACGCCTGGATGGTGCCGGTGCCGGTGCCGGTGAAGCCGAGGAGCCCCGCGAGGTGTCCCGACTGGAACACCCATACGGTCAGCCCGTAGGCGGCCAGGGTGCCCAGCGCGTTCATCAGGAACGCCTTGACCGGTACGAGGACGCTACGGAAGACGGCGACGAGGAAGAGGAAGGAGAGGAGGAGGACGAAGGCGATGACGGGCCAGAGCTTTCCCGTCGTCTCGTCGCTCAGGTCCAGGTGCGCCGCCGTCAGTCCGCCGACGAACCCCCGCGCGCCGGGGGCGTCCGCGAGCACCTCCGGAACGATCCGCGCGCGCAACCGGGTCACCAGCTCCGTGGCCTGGCTGCTGTCGGAGGCGGCCACCGGCGCGACCGACAGCACGGTGCTCCGTGCGTCGGCGCTGACCAGGAGGCGCTTCGAGGTGATCCGCAGGCTGGCGGGAGTGGCCCGCACGGGAGCCGCGCCGGGTGCGGTGAGAGTGGCGACCGAGTCGACGGAGTGGACCGCCGGGTCCTGTGCCAGCCGGGCGCCGAGCCGGTCGACGGCGTCGAGATCGCGCTGGGTGAGAGCGCCGTGCGCGGTGGTGTAGACGATTTCGATCGGCATGGACCGGCCGGGCGCGAACGCTTCTTCGATGATGTGCTGGCCCTTGCCGACCGCCTGTCCCTCGATCGCCGGTACACCGAGGTCGACTCCCAGGCGCAGGTTCAGCGTGGGCAGGGCGCACAGGCAGAGCGCTCCCACTGTCAGCACCCCGACCAGGACGGGCCGGCGCATCACCCGCCGGGCGAAGGCGGCACAGCGCGGCGACCCCTTTTCCGTCGGGGACCTTCCCGGCGCCCAGGGCATGCGTCCCTTCTCCAGCCGGTGGCCGAGCAGGGCGAGGAGGGCGGGCAGCAGGGTGAGCCCGGCGAGCAGGGTGCACGCGGCCGCGATCATCGCGCCCACGCCGATCTGCCGGATAGTGGGTGCCTGGATGAACAACAGACCGGACATCCCCAGCACGAACACGACACCGGACAGCGTGATCGTGGTCCCCGCGTGCCGCATGGCCTCCGCCACGGCCTCCCGCACGGCCGCGGGTGAGGGCGGTTCCCGGCCGGTACGGCGTGCGGCCTGCTCGGCACGGAACCGGGACACGACGAACAGCGAGTAGTCGATGCCCAGGGCCAGCCCCATCATCGGGATGATGGTCTCCAGGGTGGAGTCGAAGCCGGTGAAGGCGCTCAGCGCCCCCACCGTGCCGAAGGCGACGAGCACTCCGGCCGCCGCGACGAGGACCGGCACGCAGGCGGCGACCACGCCGCCCGTCGCGAGCAGCAGCAGGAGCAGGGCGACCGGGACGCCGATCAGCTCGGCCCGCCGGGTGCCCGCCTGCTCCTGCGCGACGATCTCCGAGAACACCCCGGAATAGCTGACGAGATACGCCTCGGCCTCGAGCCCCGCTTCGCGCTGGAACAGACTCGCCGAGCGGTGTACGACGTCCTGGAGCCTCGGCGCCTCGCGTTGCAGGGCGTCCTTGTCACCGCGGAAGAGCACACCGGCGAGTGCGGTGTGCCGGTCGGCGGAGACCCGGCCCGCGACGGAGAAGGGCGACACCGTCCGCTGGACCGCCGGATCCCCTTGCAGGCCGAGTGCGACACCCGTGATGAGCGTCCGGTACCGCGGATCGTCGACGGTGACGGTGGGCGAGTGGAAGGCGATCACCCCGGCCTCGGGCCCCAGGTGCGGGAACGCGGTGCTCAGCAGGTGCTCCACGTGGGCGGACTCGCTGCCCTCGACCCGTGCCGTCCGCGGGGTCTCGTGCTCGGTGAAGGACGGGATCTGCGACACGGCGGCGAGCACGACGAGCAGCCAGCAGCCGGCGACGAGGGCGGGCCTGGCCGCCATCGAGCGGGCCAGGCGGACCACCCACGGTTCACTGTTCAATGGCGACGGCTCCAGGATCACGAGGGGTGTTCTCACTCGCGCTCACCCTGGCCCCGGCGCTCCCGTCCCACAATCCGGTCGTCCGCTTGTCATCCAGGAGAGTGACGCCCTCGCGGGCCCCGACTGATTACGGACCGCCCGTAATCGCCTCCGCGCAATGCGTCATCGCGCGCCCGTCTCTTTGCGAGGCTTCTGACGTCAGCGGAATAGCCGCAATGCCCTGACTATGCCTCAATTGCCCTTCATAAGCCTTCCTTGGCGCCACCCAAACGGATTCGCAAGAAAGGTGATCAAGGGTGATAGCTCCAGCACGCTACGCACTTGCACACAAGCGGAACCATTGCCTCCACGGCAAAGTTCTCACCAAGGCAACGCCCCTGGAGTCGCGAGGCATTGGAATAGACCTTTACCGCCGGTAAGGGCAACTGGCCACTGGGCAAAGGGATTTGCCGAACGCCGCCCACCGCACCCATCCCCTTCCATGGATCGGTACCCAATTACGCCTCCATAAACACCCCTGTCTGACGGCCCGTTCGTTCTGGCACACTTCCGGCCACCCACAACTCCCCCACGGAAATGAGGTGTGGCTTTGTCCGGTCGTAGAAGACATACACAGGGTCGAAGACGAAAACGCGGCATACTCGTCGCGGCGGTCGCCTCGGTCGCCGTCGCAGCCGGAGCGCTCGCCGGTACGGCGGCGCTCGGCGGCTTCGACCAGGAGCCCTCGAAGCCCCAGGTCACCGCCGCGCAGACGATGGCCGACGGTCCGACTCCGGCGCCGGCCCCCGCGCACGACAAGGCACCGGAACCGGTGACCCGAATACCCGACGACGACCGCGCTCAGGGCCTGGTCTACAAGGGCCTCAAGCCCGCGCCCAAGGGCGACCACTGCGCCGGCGTCCTGCGGACCACCGACGGCCGGTGTACGCACGGCCCCGACAAGCCGCCCAAGGGCGTCGACATCAGCAAGGACACCCCGCCCGCGGCGAAGACGCGGGACACGGCCGAAACGCCGAGCAGCCCCGGCACCGGGAAGCCGTCCGAGGGCAAGCCGTCCCAGGGGCAGCCGTCCGCCGGCACCATGGCCTCCGTCGACGCCCGCCAGGCGGGCACAGCGGCGGACAGGAAGCCGCCCGCGGCCCCCAAGCCGGACCCCACCTCCGGCAAGGCGGCCGGGCCGGCCGGCCAAACCGTGCAGTGCGACGGCGACGGCACCACCGGCAACCGCGTCCAGGTCGTGTACGCGCACGGCCCCCGCAACGACCGGTACGCCGAGTACCTGGCCTCGTTCCGCAAGTGGGCCGCCGACGCCGACACCATCTACTTCGCCAGCGCGCAGGAGACCGGCGGCGTGCGGCACATCCGGTACGTGACCGGCGCCGACTGCACGCCCTCGGTGCTCAACGTCGAGGTGCCGGACTCCGCCCTGGCGGAGTTCAGCGCGATGAACTCGGCGCTCGCGGCGAAAGGATTCGACCGGCGCGACCGCAAGTACATGATCTTCGCGGACGCCAAGGTCTACTGCGGCATCGGCACCTTCAACGGAGACGAGCGCCCCGGTCCCAGCAACCTCAGCAACTTCGGCCCCTCCTACGGTCGTACGGACGCCGGGTGCTGGGGCGGTTCGACCGCCGCGCACGAGCTCGGGCACAACCTCGGAGCGGTGAACAACAGCGCGCCCAACACCAGCCGCGCCGCGCACTGCACCGACGAGTGGGACGTCATGTGCTACTCGGACGCGCCGTACTACCCGACCATGCGCAACGTGTGCACCGAGCGGGGCCACGACGAGCGTCTGGACTGCAACCACGACGACTACTACAACACCAGCCCACGGCCCGGCAGTTACCTCGCCACACACTGGAACGTGGCGAACAACCAGTTCCTGATGACCGGCAACGGCACCCGGCCGGACCCCGGCCCGAGCCCCACGCCGACCCCGAGCCCGAAGCCGACCGGCAGCACCGGGCCGTCGTCGGGCCCCGTCCCGGTCGTCGGACAGCTGACGTCCGACTCGGTCGTGCTCAGCTGGCCCGCCGCGCCCTCCGCGGCCTGGTACCAGCTGCTGCTCAACGGCCGGCACCTGGCCTGGGTCCAGCCCAATTCGGCGCGGATCCACAATCTGCGGCCCGACACCGACTACACGGTCGCCGTCGGGGTCCGCGACCAGGCGGGACGCGACGCCAAGCCCGGCCGTACGGTGTCGTTCCACACCCCACCGGTCGGCAGTACCACCGCCAAGCCCGGCGCGCGGTACACGCTGACGAACGGACAGAGTGGGCTCGCGGCCGAGATCTGGGGCGGCAAGACCGCTGACGGCACCGTCCTGGTCGGCAACCAGCCCAACAGGCTCAACCTTCAGCAGTGGTACCTCGACGACGCCGGTGGCGGCACAGTGCGGCTGCGCTCGGCGGCGTCCGGCAAGTGCCTGCAGATCGCCGGTGCCGCGAGCCCCGGCCAGTGGGTCGCCCAGCAAGCCTGCTCCGGCAGTGCCGCCCAGCAGTGGCAGCTGGCCAAGTCCGGCAACGGCTTGCGCCTCACCCCCCGGAACAGCTCCCTCGTCCTGAGCGTCGGCAAACGGCCGTACTACGGGGCCTGGCTGCTCGAGCTCCAGAACCCGGACAGCTCCGGCTACCAGACCTGGACCCTGCAGAAGACCTCCTGAACCACCGCGGTGGCCGGGGCCGCCCCGCGCGGACCCCGGCCACCCTCCCTCCCTCACACCGGAGCCACTCCCCCATGCCCGATCGCCGCTTCACGGCAGCGGCCGCCGCTCTCGCGGGCCTGCTCGTCCTGGGACCCGCCGCGACGGCACACGCCCACGGCGACACCATCCACCTGACCGTGACGGGCGTGTCCGCCGGCCACCCCACCACCACAGCGACCTGGGAGGACGACGGCCACCCCGTGAACGAAAAGGTCGCCGGCACCCTCACCGCCACCTCGGACGACGGCACGTCGCTCGGCCCCTGGCGGTTCGTACCAGTACCCGGCCGGCCCGGAACCTTCACCACCGCCGAGGCACTGCCCGCCGGCCACTGGACCATCACGGCCCAGACGGCCTTCCCGGCACTCGGCCGCACCGAGTACCGGACCGAGGTGACCGCCGCGTCCCTGGCGGTCCCCACGGACGCGCCGGCCGGGCCGCCGAGCGCCGCCGCGGCGGCGCCTTCGACGAAGGCCACGCCCACGGCATCCGCAGAAGCGGCCGCTTCCGATTCCGACGGCGGACCGGCTCCCGGCGCGGTGACTCTCGGCGTCACCGCCCTGGCGATCGCCGCCGTCGGCGTACCCGTCGCGTTCTGGCTGCGCCGCCGCCGTGGCCGTCGCGACGCCTGAACGCCCGACTCCTGACCGACAAAGGAAACCCCCCATGCGCAGACTCCGTTTGCCGGCCCGCATACCGGGCCGCAGAAAGACCCTCCTGACCACCATGGCCGCCGTCCTCTCCGGCGGGCTCCTGCTGGGCTCCGCCCCTCAGGCCCAGGCCGCCGCAACCGGCACGGTCTACGGCGGGCAGGGCAACTTCAGCACCGTCAACCAGCGTTCGCAGCCGTCGCTGTCCGCCGGCGTCACCGGCACCTCACGGGTCGGCGACCGCATCTCGATGTCCTGCCGCACCACCGGCGACGTCGTCGAGAACAACTCCCGCTGGATCTGGTCCGGCACCTTCTACATCGCCGACGCCTTCATCCGGGAGGACACCGGCGGACTGCCCGTCTGCGGCTCCACCCAGCCTGCCGGCCAGAAGATCCTGAACATCGGCATGCAGAAGCAGGTCCGGGACCAGTGGTGCTGGGACGCCTCCGGCCTGACCATCGCCAACTACTGGGGCTACACCAACTACGACCAGTACGACTTCTGCCGCCTGGCCCAGCAGGGCAACAGCGGCCTGGACTGCAACAACCGGCCCGCCACCCTCGGCGACATGGCCAACGGCCTCCGCAACATGGGCTTCCGCAACAGCGGCACCGACCTGTGGCGCAACGCCTCCTTCGGCGAGACCCAGAGCGAGATCGCGAACGGTCGGCCGTTCGCCGTCCGCATCGGCTGGACCTCCGGCGGCGGCCACATGAACGTCATCTACGGCTACGACAGCGCCACCAACATGGTCGCGGTCGGCGACCCCTGGCCCAGCACCCAGACCTACACCTGGTGGAACTACTCCGCCTACGCCGGAAACAATTCCTTCCGGTGGACCCACTCGCGCATCGGCATCCACCGCTAGAGGAGACGACCCACCATGCACCGTACGACCAGACGCACCGCCACCCTGCTCGCGGCCACTGCCGTCGCCATCCTCTGCGGAACCATTCCCGCGCAGGCCACCGACGGCCCCGCCCTGCCCGCGCCGCCCGCCGCGACCGACTACGCCGCCGCCGAGAAGGTGCTGCGTTCCGGCCAGGTCCACGACACCGTCTCCCGCTTCCTGACGGCCGCCGAACAGCGCACCCCGGCCGCCGGCGCGGACGGCGGCACCTCCTCCACCCCGCGCCGCGGCCTCGCCCAGGCCCCCGCCGCGGCGCCCGGCTTCGACCTCAAGAAGCCGGTCCCCCTCTACGAGCTCGCCCCCGAGTTCGTCACCGGCAAGGCCAAGCCCACCGCCGGGTCCGCCCTGCGGCTGTCCTACCTCGCCTCCCGCGTCTCGGCCGCCAACGGCCACCAGGCCGCGGTCCTGCTCGCCCCCGGCAAGGGCGGCGGCGACCGGGACTGGCAGCTGGCAGGCATCCGCGACGGCGACGCCGACATCAACGCCGCCGAGCGCGGCACGGGACAGACACGGACCTTCATGGAACCGCAGATCCACGCCTGGTACCGGCTGACCGACAGCGGCTCCGTCGAGCCGCTCAACAAGGAGGCCGGCGTGGCCCTCCAGGGCAAGTCGCGCGTCACCCTCGCCGCTTACCAGCAGCTCGTCACCAAGCGCTACGGCGACAAGCTCCCCGGCTCGGCCTACGACCGCAAGGGCCTCGCGGGCGGCTACACCCAGTCCGGACCTCAGGCCGAGGTCCAGGCCCAGGCTCAGCCCGAGACCCGGGCCGAGGGCCGGGCCGCCACCGCCTCTTCCGGCACCTGGCTCCCCGCCGCCTCCGGCGCGGCCGCCCTGGCGGCTTCGGGCGCGGCGGTCCTCCACCTGCGCCGTAAGCGCCGCTCGGTCTGACCCCATCCCCCACACCACATGCCCGGCGGTCCGGGCCCCCACCGCGGGGGCCCGGGCCGCCGGGCCGCTTGCCGATCGGTGACTCCAGGACTCCGCTGGGTTCCGGCTGGGCATGATTCGACGGTGCGCGTACTCATCGTGACAGTGGGCTCCTGGGGTGACGTGGCGCCGTACACCGGGCTCGGTGTCCGCATGCGGGCCGCCGGGCACGAGGTGGCGCTGGCCACCCATGCCCGATACGCCCGGGCCGTCGAGGACCACGGTCTGGCTTTCCGGGCGATCCCGGTGGATCCGCGCGAGGTCCTGATGTCGGCCCACGGCCAGGGGCTGGCCCGGGCCTCGAGCGCACCGGCGGTGCTGGCCCAGGTCCTGAGGATGGGCCGGGAGTCCGTTCCACGGCTGGCCGCGGGGATGGTGGCCGCCGTGCGGGAGGGGACGGACGTCCTGCTGGCGTCCGCGGTCGCCCATCCGCTGTGCGCCACCGTCGCGGAGGCACGGAACGCGGCGTGCATCGGCGCCTACCTGCAACCGCTGGAACCGACCGGGGCGTTCGCGCCTGTCCTGAGCGACTTCCCCTCCCTCGGCCGACGGGGCAACCGGCTGGCCGGACACCTGCTGTGGGCGGCCGCCGACCGCGTCTTCGCCCCCGCCGTCGCCGACCTGCGCCGGCGACTGGGCCTGCCGGAACGCGCGATCAGCGCCGTACGCCGGGCCGTGCGCGCGCAGACGGTGTGCCACGGCTTCAGCCCGACGGTCGTACCCGTGCCCGCGGACTGGCCGTCCCATCTCAAGGCGTGCGGCTACTGGTGGCCGCGGCGGCCCGCGGGCTGGCGTCCGGACGACCGGCTGACGGCCTTCCTCGAAGCCGGCCCCGCCCCGGTGTTCGTCGGCTTCGGGAGTTTCGTCGCGGCCGACGCGGCACGGCTGAGCGAGCTGGTCACGAAGGCGGTGCGCGCGGCGGGGATGCGTGCGGTCGTGCAGTCCGGCTGGACGGGTCTGCGCGCCGAAGGCGACGACGTCCTGACCGTCTCCGACGTGCCGCACGACTGGCTCTTCCCGCACATGGCCGCCGTGGTCCATCACGCCGGGGCCGGCACCACGGCGGCCGGCCTGCGGGCCGGGGTCCCGGCCGTGCCCGTGCCGGTCCAGCTCGACCAGTACTTCTGGGCCGCCCGCCTCGTGGCCCTGGGCACCGCTCCCACCAGAATCCCCTACCGGCACCTGACGGTCCCCCGTCTGGCCGACGCCGTGCACCGCGCGGTCCGCGAACCCGCCTTCGGGGCCCGCTCCCGCCGTGTCGCCACCCGCCTCGCCGCCGAGGACGGAACGGCTCCGGTGCTGGCGGAGCTCGCCCGCCTGGAGGCGTGAGGCGCGCCCTGCGGCCGGTGCCGGACCGGGGACGCCCAGGAACCGCTATCCGGCAGGCCGGTTCCCCGTGCCGGACTGCGCGAGGAGGCGCTGGAGCCAGCGGGTACGGGCGTCGCGGGCGTCCCGGCTGAGGGCAGCCTTCGGTGCTATGCCGTCGAAGCCGTGGTAGGCGCCGGGCCATACGTGCAGTTCGGCCTGGCCGCCCGCCTGCCAGATCGCGTTCGCGTACGCCACGTCCTCGTCCCGGAACATCTCGGCCGACCCGACCTCGATATAGGCCGGGGGAAGCCCGGAAAGGTCCGTGGCGCGCGAGGGGGCCGCGTAGGGCGGCAGGTCCGCGGCGCCGTAGCGGTCACCCAGCAGTGCCTTCCACACGGTCTCGTGGGAGGTGAGGTCCCACAGGCCGAGGCCCGACATCTGATGACTGGAGAAGGTGCCGCGACGGTCGTCGAGCATCGGGCACAGCAGCAGTTGCCCCAGTGCCCGGGGACCGCCGCGGTCACGGGCCAGCAGGGCGAGGGCCGCGGCGAGCCCGCCGCCGGCGCTCTTCCCGCCGATGATGACGCGGTCCGCGTCGATGTCCAGTTCGGCGGCGTGCCCGGCCGCCCAGACGAGTCCGGAGTAGCAGTCCTCCAGCGGTCCCGGGTACCGCGTGCGCGGCGCCAACCGGTACTCGACCGAGATGACGGCCAGTCCCAGCGGAAGGACCCACTCGCGAAGGATCCGCGGCAGCACGGACCATGCGTTGCCCATGATCATCGCGCCGCCGTGCATGTAGTACAGCAGAGGCAGCGGCCCGGCGAGCCCGGCGGGCCGCGCGCTCACGAGCGTGACGTCCGGCCCACCCGGCGGTCCCGGCACACGGAACTCCGTCACGTCGAAACGCCCGTCGGCACGAAGGTCCTCGGCCGTCGGCCTGGGCCGGGACGCGGCATCCCGCTCCTGCCGGGCCTCGAGATTGTCCGGGGTGACCGGCTCCCTCGCCTCCTTGCCCAGGGCCGCCAGCGCGACGCTCAGTTCGGGGTCGAAGGGGGGCGCCGCCTTCGGTGCCGGGACGCGTCCGGACTCCGACGGCGCGGGGCGGACGCTCATGCCCCGGCCCCCGGTCGGACGGCGGGACACCACCCGGCCTCCCCGCCGCAACAGCTCGGTCGCACACACGTACACCTGGGAAACGCTCGTCTGAGACCCATACGGCGTAGCCAACCACACCACCGGAGGGCACCGCCGCCGGGACCGCAGGTGAAGGCCGTGGGCGGTGGGGCCTGTGTGGCCCGCGTTGCTGATGGCGGTCGACCTTCACGTACGATGCCGCTCGCGCCGCTGACGTGCCATCGGGTGCGGGACCTTTCCGTCCCCACCACGCCCGTACCGAGGGCGCTGCTCACCCGATTCAGCCACGGAGCTCCTGATGTCCTTCCCTCCCCACCCCGACCGCGCGCCCGGCCGGGGATCCCGTTTCCGCCGCGCCAGACCCTGGTGGATAGCGGTGGCCGTCGTCCTCGGTCTGGGGCTCGTGTCCTGGCCGGTCCTGCACTACACCGGGCTGCTGTCCAGCAAGGGCGAGCCGGTGGCCTTCGGCGACGACGCGCCCGGTCCCGCCCGCCAGGCCGACGCCGCGCCCCGGCAGGTCGACGAAGCGCCGGAGACCCTGATGCCCACGGGGCCGGCCGCCGATCTGAGGGAGGAGAGCAGGCTGGCGGACGGCACGGTCATCGCGAAGACCACGCTGCACGGCGCGAAGTCCGGTTTCACCGGCAAAGTGTGGGTGTGGGCACCCAAGCAGTACAAGGAGCCGCGGTACCGGAAGAGCGGATTCCCGGTGTTGGTGGCCCTGCCCGGTGGCCCCGGGGCCAGTGGGAACTACTGGATCGGCGCCAACCTCAAGCTGCAGGCGTCCATCGGGAAGTGGTCCCAGGAGGGCAAGGCCCAGCCGTTCATCGTGGTGATGCCGGTCCTCAACCCGGGCACCGACAAGAAGGAGGACTACCACGACGGCAGTGACATCCCCGGCCGGCCCAAGATGGGCACCTGGCTCGCCGAGGACGTCCCCGACTTCGTCCGCGCCAACTTCCGCACCCTGAAGTCCCGTGACGGATGGGCATTCATGGGCTCCTCCAGCGGCGGCTTCGCCGGGCTGAAGTCCGTCCTGAAGCATCCGGACAAGTTCAAGGCCGTCATCGCCTCCGGCCCGGACATCGTCCCCGACTCGCCCCACTGGAAGGGCCACGAGGCCGAGCGGCAGGCCAACAACCCGCAGAAGCTCGCCCAGCACCTCATCGACACCAAGGGCCCCGACGTCTACCTCGCCTTCCAGTACGGCACCGCCGAGCACCCGATCACCATCAACGGCGTCAACGGGTTCATCAGCACCTATGGCAACAAGGGACCCGTCCACACCCAGCTGACGAAGATACCCGGCGGCGTCCACAACGCCGAGACGTACGTCCGCGGCCTGGGCATGGGCCCCATGGAGTGGATCAGCAAGCACATGCAGGGGCCCATAGCCCGTCCCTGATGCCGCGGTTTCTCTAGCGGGCGGCCTGGCGTACGGGGTTCCGGAGGGTGCCGACCCGTTCGACGACGGCTTCGACGACGTCGCCGTCCCGGATGACCCCGGCTCCGGGGGTGCCGGTGGCGATGACGGAGCCCGCGTCGAGCGTCATGCCGCCGGAGAAGTAGGCGACCTGCCAGTAGGGGTCGCGCATCATGGCCGAGACCTGGTTGGAGGCGATGGTCCGGCCGTTCACCACGGTCGAGATGCGGATCGAGGAGAGGTCGCCGGCCTCGTCGGGGGTGACGATCCACGGGCCGAGGCTGCAGAACGTGTCGAACGCCTTCGACCAGGGGATGTAGCGCGGGTTGATGCGGATCGCGTCCTCCGCCGTCATGTCCAGGATGGTCGTGTAGCCGAAGATGACGGATTCGGCGTCCTCCGGTGCGACGTCCCGGCAGGTCCGGCCGATCACCACGCCGAGCTCGGCCTCCGCCGTGACGCGGTCGGACTGGGTGGGCAGGACGATCTCGTCACCGTGACCGATGACGCAGCTGCTGGGGCGCAGATAGGAACCGGGAGTGCCGCTGGGCTGCTCGACGTCGAGGTCGTCGGCGTGCCGCCGGTAGTTGAGCCCGACGCCCCACAGCTTGGGCGGGTGGCGGTAGACGGGGCCGAAGGCCGCCTCCGTGGTACGGACGGCCTTGGCCTGGATGCCGGGTTCGGCGAGCGCTTCACGGATCCGCCCCAGCTGCCCGTCGACGACGACGTCGAGCAGTGTCGGGCCGAGCGTGGTGCCGGTCAGGTCGGCGAGGACGGCGAGCGGGACGATCCCGCCGTCGACCGCGATGCCGACATCCTCCTGGCCGTCCAGGGTCATGGTGCACAGGCGCATGTGAGTATTCCGTTTCCGGTGGCAGAGGTGAACGGCGGTCAGCCCGCGGCCAGCGCGAGCCGGGGCACGAGCGGAGCGCGCCCCCGCAGCGCGACCCGGACGAGATTGAGGAGGGCGAAGCGGACGGGCCCGCCCGACGTCGACGGGAGCTCGACGATCAGGCCGGCGTGCAGCAGGGACTGGACGACGAGAGCGGCCTGTGCCCGGGGCAGGCCGGACTGCTGGACGACCTGGTCGATGGTCCATCCGTCGGGCCGGTCGGCGAGCTGGAGCGCCAGGTCCTGGGTGACCGGGGTCTGCTGGCCCAGTACGCCTCGCGCTGCCGCCACGGGGTCGGTGCGCGTCGCCGGGTGGCTGGCGAGCACTTCGGGCTCGCCCTGGGCCATGCTCACCAGCTCGTCGATGGAGATCACGGTGGCCCAGGAGGCGGCGGACTCGAGGGCGCTGGGCAGGCCGTCCAGCCTGCCGCAGACCTCCGTCAGCTTGGCCACCTCGCACTCGCCGGGCTGGAAGTTGGGCCGCAGGTCGGCGAAGCGCCGCAGCAGGAACTCCAGCGCGGGCGCGCTCGCGGCGTCGGACCGGTCCGTTCCCGTCCGCCAGCAGGGCAGGGGGGCGACGAGAAACCTGTGGTGGTCCGAGACGTCGTGGGGGACCCGGCTGGTCTCCAGGACGCTCAGGTTGGGGCACTCGCGGATGAGGGTCCACACGGTCTCGCGGCGGACCTGTCCGTTGTCGTTGCCGTCGAGGACGAGCAGGGTGGCGCGGTCGCCGATCTGCCGGGCGAGCCTGTTGACGCCGGTGCCCTCGCCGACGAGCAGGTCGGCGATCGCCGCCTGGAGCGGGCCGCGGTCGGTGTTCTTCTGCAGCTGGACCCAGAGGATCGGTGTGGCCGTCACGGCCTGGACGGAGCGGGCCGCGGCGACGGCCAGATGCGTCTTGCCGACGCCCGCGAATCCCGATATGACCGTGATGCGCTGTTGATGGTTCAGTAACTGCCTGAGCAGCGCGTCGAGTTCACGCGTGCGTCCGACCAGGGGGCGTGCCAGGACATCGGTCGGCAGGCTGAGGGTTCCGAAGAGCGCCTCGTCGACTTCGCCGCCGGCGGCGAGCTCGAAGGACAGGCGCTCGTGGGTGGTCAGCTGGAGTGCGTTCGCGAGCAGCCGCACGGTCTCGCGGCGGGGGGCGGCGACCTGCCCGAGCTCCAGGTTACGGACCGCCCGTACGCTGACCGTGGACAGGTCGGCCAAGGTCTTCTGGCTCAGCTGGGCTCTCTTGCGATAGCGCTGGAGTTGAACCCCGAAATCTTCGACATTCGCCCAGTTAATCATTGTCAAATGCTCCAGATGTGAATATCTGCGCATGCCGTCGCAAGGGTTGGAGCGGCCATTCTCCGTGCCGGATAGTGCTGTCGGGCCGCGTTTACAAGAACTGCAAATTCCACACCAGAATCGTCGGAAAAGTTCGCCACTGATGCTCCTCGAGCGATGACCCCACCCCATGACGAACTGGAGTCGAACTGGAGTCGGTGTAACCAGCAAGTCCGACCCTAACCGCAGGAGTTGTGCCGGGGAACCCCCGACGATCAAGCCGGATGTCCGGGAGGAGGCATAGGGGCACTCGGCCTCCGTGAACGTGCCTCGTGCCCGACATCGCCCCGGCAGGGGATGCACCTTATCTTCGTCTTTTCCCGTTGCCGGGCCCGGCCGCCGGTGCCTGTCCGGTGGGACGTCGGCCTCGCCGGGGGCGCGGCACCGCCACGTGTGTGAGGCGTTTCACGTCGCGCCACTTGCACACCTGCGCCGCGCTCGCGTCGGGTCACAGCCGCAGGCCGGCGGCAATCTCCTTGACGAGCGTCTCCGTCGGCCGGACGCGCTCGACCCGCGCGACGGCGGTCATCAGCTCGAAGACGTCGACACCGGCCGCCTCGGCGCAGCGCGTGATCAGCGGGAAGAAGCTGGAGTGGGTCTGCGTCAGTCCGCCGAGGACCTGGAAGGTCCGGTCGTCGTGCAGTCGCGGGAGGGGGCGTACGACCGTCTCGCTCAGCCGGGCCAGCGCCCGGTAGTCGTACCCGCCGGAGTCTTGATGGCGTGTCAGGATCGCGGCGAAGGACTCGGTCACGGTGTTTCCCGCGCCGCGCCCGATGCCGTCGAGGGTGGCGTCCACGAACCGGGCCCCGGCCGTCGCGGCGGCCAGGGCGTTGGCGTTGGCGAGCCCGAGGTTGTCGTGGCCGTGGAAGCCGAGCGGAACTGCAACCTCCGCGCCGACCCGCCGGAACAGCTCCCCGACCTCGTGCGGCAGGTAGCCGCCGACGGAGTCGACGAGGTAGACGGCGTCGGCTCCGAAGCCGGCGCACCGCCGGACCGCCGCCACCACGCCGTCCGCGTCGAGGACGTTGGTCTTCATCAGGTTGACGAAGGTCCGCAGGCCCAGTTGCCTGGCCAGGGCGACGAAGTGTTCGGCCGGGCAGACGTCGGTGATGTCGACGCCGACGCGCACGAAACCCATCCCGGCTGCGGCGGCCCGGGTCAGATGCTCGGGCTCGGCGAGCCCGGGAATGCAGAACATCCCCCAGGCGGTCCGGTGCAGCGTCCGCGCCGCGATCTCGAAGCAGCGGTCGTCGGCGACGAGGCAGGGCTGCGACAGCGCTTCACCCGCGTTGAGGCCGAGCCCGTGCCCGAGTTCGACGAGGCCGATCCCCGACTGCTCCAAGCCGGCCAGGACCGATCGGATCGTATCCTCCGTAAAGGTGAAGTCGACGGAATAACTTCCGTCCCGGAGCGTGCAGTCGAGAATCTCGACCGCCGGCACGGTGGTACGGGCAGTGGGCTCTCGCGAGACGCCGGTCATGGCACTCCCTAGCCGTCGGGAAATCGCGTAGGTCGCCTCACGCTACCCAGCGGTGAAGGGGCCGGGAGGCAGCGGCAGAGGCACCTTCGATGCTTCGCGCGGCCGGCAAGATGCCTCTTCCTCAACGCTGTTGATTCTTGTGGGCCCGAACTCGCGGTGCGAGACTCGCTGCCGTAGATCGTTCACATGCTTGTGCCGATGGACCATGCACCGCCGGACGCCGCGGCGATTGCGGGAAAGAGAGTGAACTCATGGGACACGTCCTCTCCGAGAGCCAGATCAAAACCTATCGGGATAACGGGTTCCTGGTCGCCGAGGGGCTTCTCGACGGCGACCTGGTCGATCGGGCCCGTCGGGTCGTCGACGACCTGCTTTCCGGTCCGGGCCTGAACTCCGTCGCCGAGACGGAGCCCGGCGACGCGTCCAAGGCGCGTCGGATCTGGGCGCCGACGAGCCGGGACAAGGTGTTCGCCGAACTGGCGGAGCACCCGGTCCTCCTCGACGCCGTCGCGGACCTCATCGGCGAGGACCTGGTCCTGCAGTACTCGAAGCTCAATGTGAAGGCCCCGCACGTCGGCAGCGTCGTGGAGTGGCACCAGGACTTCGCCTACTATCCGCACTCGAACACGGACCTGGTGGCCGCGCTCGTCTACCTCGACGACGCGACCCGGGAGAACGCCTGCCTGCGGGTGGCCGCCGGCTCGCACCGCAAGGGTCTGCTCAGCCACGAGGTGGACGGTTACTTCGGCGGGAAGATCGTGAGCCTCGACGGCGTCGGCGTGGCGGAGGCCACGGTCCAGGACTGCCCCGGACCGGCCGGCAGCGTCGTCTTCCTGCACCCGCTGGTCGTCCACGCCTCCGAGCAGAACCGTTCCGACCGTTACCGTCGCGCGTTCATCCCCGCCTACCGCGCGTCCGACGCCTTCCCCCTGTACTACGGCCCGCACGCCGCGCACAACGAGCCGACGGCCAAGCTGGTCCGCGGCAAGGTCTCGAAGACCGCCCGCACCGAGGCCGGGGACTGGCGCCTCCCGCTCGCCGCGGCGGAGTTCAACTCGCTCTTCGAGATCCAGGAGGGCGCTCACCTGCGGTCCGGCCACAAGGCGGCCACCGGCTACTTCTCGCACGAGGTGGACTCCGACGCTCCGGCAGGCTCCGCCCTGTAGCCTCCGCGGAACCACCAGAAGCGAAAGGGATTCCGGCATGTCGTACGCCAAGGCCGCGGACGGGACACGCGTCGCCTATCAGCTCCGGGGAACGGGTTCCCCGCTGGTCCTGCTCGCCGGCCAGGCGAACGACCACCGCTGGTGGGACGGCGTGCGCGAGGACTTCCACGCCTCCCACGCCACGATCACGATCGACTACCGCGGTACCGGGGACAGCGACAAGCCGGACGTGCCGTACAGCACCAGGCTGCTGGCCGACGACGTACGAGCGGTGCTCGACGAACTCGGCGTCGAGCGGGCGGACGTGTACGGCACCTCGATGGGGGGCCGTGTCGCGCAGTGGCTGGCCGTCGACCAGCCGCACCGCGTCCGGTCCCTCGTCCTCGGCTGCACCTCGCCGGGCGGCCCGCACGCGGTCGAACGCGACGAGAGGGTCCGCAAGGCCCTCGCGGGTGGCGATCCGGTCACCCGGCGCGCGGCGCTGCTCGACCTGATGTACACCCCCGCCTGGCTCGCGGCCCATCCCGGCCCCCACCACACGGTCGGCGACCCCGCGATGCCGGCCTTCGCGCGGGCCCGGCACCTGGTGGCCAGCAACCGGCACGACGCCTGGGACGTCCTGCCGCGGATCTCCTGCCCGACCCTGGTCGTGCACGGAACCGACGATCTGCTCAACCCCGTGGCCAACGCCCATCTGCTGGCGCGGCGCGTCCCCGGCGCCCGGCTGGAGTTGCTGGCGGGGGCGCGGCACGCGTACTTCGAGGAGTTCCGGGCGATCGCCGGACCCCTGGTATCGGACTTCATCGATTGAGGGAACCGTCCATGGTCAGCATCGAGGACCTGCCGATCCGCCCGGAACTGAAGGGGCTGACCGCCTACGGCGCCCCGCGGATCGACGTCCCCGTCCGGCTCAACACCAACGAGAACCCCTACCCGTTGCCCGACGTGCTGGTGGACCGGATCGTCGCCGGACTCGGCCCGGTGCTGCGCGACCTGAACCGCTATCCGGACCGCGACGCGGTGGCCCTGCGTGCCGCGCTGGCCAAGCACCTGGAGGACGGCACCGGTTGCTCCCTCAGTGACCGGCAGATCTGGGCGGCCAACGGTTCGAACGAGATCATCCAGCAGCTGTTGCAAGCCTTCGGTGGCCCCGGGCGCGTCGCCCTGGGCTTCGAGCCCTCCTACGCCGTGCACCGCGAGATCGCCCGCAGCACGGGCACCGGCTGGGTCGCGGTCCCCCGGGCCGAGGACTTCACGATCGCGCTGGACGCGTCCCGCGCGGCGATCGCCCGGCACCGGCCGCAGGTCGTCTTCGTCACCGCCCCGAACAACCCGACGGGCACCGGGGTGAGCGCCGACGCGGTGGTCGCCCTGTACGAGGCGGCCCAGGCCGCCGGTCCGGCGCTGGTGGTCCTGGACGAAGCGTACGTGGAGTTCCAGAGCGCCCCCTCCCTGCTGCCCCTCATCGCGGACAGGCCACTGCTGGTCGTCGTGCGCACCCTCTCGAAGGGGCTCGGCCTGGCCGGTCTGCGCCTGGGCTACCTCGCCGGCGACGCCGCGATCGTGGACGCCCTGCGTCTGGTGCGCCTGCCCTACCACCTGTCCGCCCCGACCCAGGCCATCGCGCTGGCCCTGCTGGAGCGGGCCCCGGACCTGCTGGGCAACGTCGGGCGCATCACCGCCGAGCGGGACCGGATGGTCCGGGAGCTGCGGGCGGCCGGATACGAGGTGGCCGCCTCCGAGGCGAACTTCGTGCAGTTCGGCCGCTTCCGGGATTCCCACCGGGCCTGGCGGGAGATCGTGGCCCGGGGCGCTCTGGTCCGCGACAGCGAGGTGCCGTCCTGGCTGCGGGTGTCCGTGGGGACGCCGGCCGAGAACGACGTCTTCCTCGCCGCCGTCCGCCCACGGCTCTCCTAGCCGCCTCAGTAGCCGGGCAGCTCCAGCCCGGTCAGGCGGCGCGTGCCGTCGTCGAACCGCAGCTCGAAGGTGAGGGCGGCACGGGCGGCCTCGATGGTGGCGAGCACCGCGTCGTGGTCCTCTCCCATGCCGGAGACGGTGTCCAGGGTGCGCGTCGAGGTACCGCCCGCCAGGTCCGAGCCCGGGCGGACGAAGCTCCGGTAGGCCGTGACGCCGGGCAGGCCGCGCACCCGCGCGGCGCCCTCGACGCCTTCCAGCCGGCACGGGCGGAGCGGCGCGAGGTTGTTGTACTGGAAGTACACCTTGCCGCCGAAGTCGAAGGGCGGCGGCGACAGGGGCTCGCCCAGGGCGACGCGGGCGCCGAGCTGGACGAGGTCCACGCCGCAGGTCTCCCGGGCCATCATGTTGACGTAGCCGGATATGCGGCCGTTGATCTCGATGATGCGCGGGCCGTCGGCGGTGAGCTTGACTTCGGTGTGCGTGAAGCCGCGGTCGGCACCGACCACCCGCAGGGCCGCGCCGACCAGGTCGAGCACCTCGCGCTGCTCCGCGTCGGGCAGGTGGCTCGGCCAGATCCGGCCGGTCCCCCGGAACGGCGGCATGACCGGCGTCTTGTCGGTGAGCACCAGGTGGGTGATCCCTTGCGGGGTGCACACGCTCTCCACCGAGACGTAGTCGCCGAACGGTTCGCTCGGCCGGCCCTGGAGGTACTCCTCGGCGATGAACGGCCCCCACTGTCCCGCGGCGGCCAGCCGCTGCGCGTACGCGCGTACCTCGGCGCGGTCCTCGGGCGACCGTACGGCGAAGGTGTGCCGGCTGAGGGTCCCGCTGACGGGCTTGACGATGGCGGGCAGCCCGACGGCGTCGAGGGCATCGTCGAAGTCGGCGATGGAGTCGATCACCACGGTCCGGGTGCGGTCCACGCCCGACTCGTACAGGGCGCGCCGTTGCAGGCCCTTGTCGGTGAAGAGCCGGGCGGTCCGCTCGGACGGGCCGGGGACGCCCGCCGCGGCGGCGAGGGACGCCGCGGGCCGGATCAGGTCGTCGCAGAACGTGAGGACGGCGTCGGGGGCGAGGGTCCGGATCAGCCGGGCGTCCGCGGCCGGTTCGCCGGAGAGGGTGTGGACGTCGCCGAGCATCTCCATCACGGGCCGCAACTGCTCGACGTGGTCGGAGCGGGCCGGCACCAGGAAGGTGACGTCGCCCAGATCGGCGAGGCCCGCGCCGATCTCGCCGGCGGGGACGGCGCCGAGGTCGTAGACGACGGCGAAGTGGGGACGGCGGCTGTTCGGCATGATCAGACGTCACTTTCGTGGGAGAGTTCCGGGCTTTCGGCCGGCTCCGAGCCCGCCCGGGCCGGGCCGGCCGGATCGGCGGCGAGACGGACGAGGCTCTCGTGCAGGGTCCGGGCGTAAGCCTCGACCGAGGCCGGGGCGACGAAGGCGGGGTCGAATCCGATGCGCACCTGCCCGCGCTCGCCCGTCATCTCCACGTTGACGTGGAACGGGAAGCTGGGCTTGCCCCGGCGCCAGCGGCCGCGGACCGGGGTGGCCGTGGGCTGGTCGAGGTCGCGGTAGGCGTGGAAGTGCATGTAGTTGAAGACCACCTGGAACGCCGGGCGGCCCAGGTGCTCGACCAGGAGCGCCTGCGGGTAGTGCCGGTGGGTGTGGCCCGCGCGCTCGGCCTGGTCGGCGGACCGGATCAGGGCGGCCCAGCTGCCGGCTGTGTCGGCGAAGCGGACGGGGAGGGTGTTGAGGAAGAGTCCGGTCGCCCGGTCGGAACCCTCGCTTTCCGGGCGGGTGTTGAAGACCATCCCGGTCACGACGCTCTTCCCGTGGCCGGACCAGGTGCCCAGCGCGGCGGCGTGCGCGGCCAGCAGCACCGATTTCAGCGAGGTGTCCAGCGTGCGGGCCACGGCCGTCAGCGACGCGACCAGGTCCGTCTCCAGGTCCAGCTCGAGCCGGTCCGAGGCGTCGGCTCCGTGCGGGGGGCCGGCGTCGGGGAGTGTCCCGGACGCGTCGTCGGCCTGGGCGGTCCAGTGGTCACGTGCGTCGGTCGAGGAGGCGGCGGCCAGCTCCGCCGTGGTGAAGTCGTGCAGGACCCGGGCGTTGACCGCCGCTTCCCGGTCCGCGGCCTGCCGGTCCACGCCGCGGTCGTAGAGGTGCATGAGGTCGACCGCGAGCCGGCTGAAGCTCCAGCCGTCCAGGACCGCGTGGTGGGCGGAGAGCGCCACGTGGAACGAGTCGGCGAGCGTGACGACCAGGAACCGGGCCAGGGGCGCGGTGCGCCAGTCCAGCGGCGCGGCGGTCCTCAGGGAGCGCCAGTCGTCCAGCAGGCGCAGCGCGTGGTCCGCGGAGTCGGCGCTCTCTACGCGCAGCTCGGGCTCGGCGTGCTCCCATATCAGTTGGGCCGGTACGGACAGGTCGCCGAAGTCGAAGGAGGTGCGCAGCGCCGGGTGCCGGCGGGTCAGGTCTGCCAGGGCGGCCCGGAACCGGTCCTCGTCGAAGCGGGCGCACACCTCCCAGCCCTCGACGCTGTGGTAGAGGTGCGCATCGCCGCTGGTCTCGCACAGGTAGAGCATCCCGGACTGGAGCGCGGAGGCGGGCAGCGCGTCCTGGAGGCCGTCGGGCAGGCGTGCGCGGTCCTCGTCGGTGAGCAGCGAGAAGGGTTCGGCGGCGGGGGCCGCGGCCGGGGCGTTCGCCGCGGGGGTGTCGCGGACACTGTCGGAGGTCAGCAGTGCGCGGACCGTCTGGTGGACGAGCAGATCGCGCAGTGACAGGCCGATGCCTCTGGCCCGTGTCTCGTTGACGACGCGCACGGCGAGCAGGGAATCGCCGCCCAGCGCGTAGAACTTGCTGTCGAGGGTGACGTCGGGGACCGCCAGGGTCTCGCGGAAGATCTCCAGCAGGGTGTCCGCGACGCGCGTCTCGCGTAGGGCGTCCGTGCTCATGGCTGCTCCTCGGCCTTGGTCGGGATTCCGGGAATGTCACGCGTCGTGCGCAGGGGGGAGAACAGGACGAACAGCGCCGCGCCCCACATGCCGAGGACGCATATCCACATGGTGGTGCGCAGTCCGACGGTGGTGCCGAGGGTCCCGCCGAAGAGGGAGCCGAGGGGGACGGCCCCGTAGGACATCCACAGGTACACCGAGCTCACCCGGCTCAGGAGGTCCGGCGGGCAGACGCGCTGCCGGTAGGAGATGGAGGCGCTGTTGAACAGTGTCGAGTTCGCGGAGAACGCCGCGAGGCCGACGGCGAACATGATCAGGCCCCAGCCGGGGCGGGCGGCCGGCATCAGCAGGTAGAGGGGTCCGGGGGCCAGCATGGACACCCAGACGATCCGGGCCGAACCGATCGCGCTGGAGAGCCGGTTCGCGAACGCGCCGGCGAGCAGGCCGCCGATCGCGGCGCAGGAGAAGACCAGGCCGATGACCGCCGACGAGGCGTGCAGTTGCCGCGCCATGAAGGTGACCTGGACCGAGGAGGCGGCCATGGCGAAGAAGTTGCAGAAGCTGGTGCAGAACAGCAGCCGTTGCAGGACCGTTTCGCGTCGTACGAACGCGAACCCCTCGGCCATGGCGGTCCGGAACGGTACGCGCTGTGCCGGGCTCGCCGGCTCCGCGGTGGCGGGGACCTTGATCAGCCCGAGGGTGAGTGCGCTCAGACCGTAGGTGGCGGCGTTCGCGAACAGCCCGCGCGCGGCGCCCACCAGGCCGACCAGCAGGCCGGCGATCGCCGGCCCGCCCATCTCGGCCAGCGCGTCGGACATGCCGAGTTTGCCGTTGGCGTCGACCAGCTGGGTGCTGCGGACGAGTTTGGGCAGCTGGCTGCGGTAGGCGACGGTGAAGAACACCGTCAGTACGCCGGTGGTGCCGACGACGAGGTAGAGGTAGGTCAGGCTCAGCCAGCCGGCCATGCCCGCCACGGGGATCGACAGCAGGAGCAGCATCCGGCCCAGGTCGCAGGCGATCATCGTCCTGCGCTGGTCGAGGCGGTCGACGACCACTCCCGCCGGGAGCGAGAAGAGCAGGTAGGGCAGCCACCCGAGCAGGGTCAGCAACGAGACCTGGAACGTCGAGGCGTGCAGCACGTCGATGGCCAGCAGCGGCATGGCGACGAGGGCGACCCGCGGGCCCAGCGTGCCCATCCCCTGACCGGTCCACAGCAGCATGAAGTTCCGGTTCCGCCACAGCGAGCCCGTGGGGCCCGCTTGGGTGCGCCGTACCGGCGCCGTCTGTGTCACTGTCCTGTTCCTGCCTAGCGTGGTCGGGAGCGCTCTGTGTCCGGCCTACGCTGCCAGCCCCGCCGCACCGCTACCAGAGTGGCGTGTGTGAACTACCGCCATTGTGCCCAGGGTTCTGCCGCCCGGCCGCGTGAGCGGGTGCCTAGCATCGGTCTGCGCGTCCGAGGTGCCCGCGGCACGGGATCGCACACGCATACGGGCGGCCGGTGTTGTCGCCGCACGGGAACGTGCCCGTGCGATCCGATCGAGATAGGTGACAGTGCTCGTGGGAAATGAGTTTCCGGGGCAGGCCGATGTCCCCACCCGGTTTCCGTTCGCCGGAACGTGCCCTGCGACGGAGCCCTGCCGGACCACGCGATCGACCCGTGTCCTTCCGGCCGGGCTGACGAGCCGCATCGGCGACCGCGCCGAGGAGCTCATCTGCGCGGCCACGCTCGTCCTGGCACGCAAGTACACCGACAGTACGGCCTTCTGCCTGGGGATCCGGCGGACGACGTGGTCGCCGGCCGATCCGGCCCATGACCTGGTCGCCTCCATGCCGTCCTCGCTCCGGGTGGCGGACCACCTCGCGTCCGTCACGGCGGCCCTGCGAGCGGTACGCGCCCCCGGGCCGGGCCAGGAGGCCACGTCCCGGATCGTGTGCGTCCTCGACGGGCCCGCCGCCGCTTCGGGCGCGGAGCTGGTCGTCTCGCACGAGAGGTCGGGGGACGGCGCCCTCGCGCTGCACGCGGACGCCGATGAACACCGGTTCGGCGCCCCCTTCGCGCAGCGGATGCTCGGGCATCTGGAGCATCTGCTCCACCAGCTCTGCGACGGCGGCCGGCCGACGGTCGGTGAGCTGCGGGTCACCACGGACGCCGAGGTCGGGCAACTGCGCGCGCTGAACCGCACGGAGCGGGAGTACCCACGCGAGGCGGGCCTCTACCAGCTCTTCGCCGAACAGGCGGCGGCCCGGCCGGACGCCGTGGCGATCGGCCACGACGACGGGCCGACGAGCTACCGGTGTCTGCGGCGGCAGGCGGAGGAGCTGGCGCTGCTGCTGCACGACCGGGGGGTCACTCCGGGCAGCCGCGTGGCGTTCATGCTGGAGAGGACTCCCCGGCTGCTCGCGGTGGTGCTGGCGATCGTGCGGCTGGGCGCCTCCTACGTGCCCCTCGATCCCGGCACGCCGGCCGAGCGCAGGGCGTTCCTCCTGGCCGACAGCGGCGCCGGCCTGCTGGTGACCGACGACCCGCGGGTCACGGCCGGCATCCCGGTGCTCGACCTCACCGCGCCCCGGACGGACACCGGGGAGGACCGGGTGCTGCCGCCGCCGGCGGGGCCGGAGGCGGAGGCGTACGTGATGTACACCTCGGGGACGACCGGCCGCCCCAAGGGCGTCATGATCGACCAGCGCGCGGTGGTGCGGCTGGTGCGTAACACCGACTTCGCGGACCTGTCGCCCGACACCCGCATCCTGCAGACCGGTGCCCTCGCCTTCGACGCGACGACCTTCGAGTTCTGGGGAGCGCTCCTCAACGGCGGCACCGTCGTGCTGGTGCCGGGCACCACGGTGCTCGACCCGGCGCGGCTGCGGGCCGCCGTCGAGGAGCACCGGGTGAACCTGATGTTCCTGACGGCCGCGCTGTTCAACCAGCTCGTCGACCAGGACCCGACGGCCCTCGCGGGCTGCCACGTGCTCATCGGCGGTGAGGCGCTGTCCCCGGACCATGTGGCGCGGGCCCGCGCGGCCTGCCCGACCAGCACGTTCAGCAATGTCTACGGCCCGACGGAGAACACGACGTTCTCGGTGGCGCAGCGCATCACCGGGACCTACCCGGGCCGGATACCCATCGGGCGCCCGATCGCCAACTCCACGGCGTGGGTGCTCGACCGGGACGGCGCCCCCCAGCCTCTGGGTGTCCCCGGCGAACTCTTCGTCGGCGGCGACGGTGTGAGCACCGGCTACCTCGGCCGGCCCGAGCTGGACCGGGCCGCGTTCGTCCAGGCGCCGGCCGTCACCGGGGGGCGCCTCTACCGCACCGGTGACATCGCCTGCTGGACCGAGGAGGGCCTGCTGGACTACCTCGGGCGCGCCGACCAGCAGGTCAAGATCCGCGGTTACCGCATCGAACCGGGCGAGGTCGAGGTCCAGTTGGGCCTGCTCCCCGACGTCCGCGAGACCGCCGTGGTGCTCAGCCCCCGAGCTGACGGCATGCCGGCCCTGCGGGCGTTCTTCACCGCGGAACGGCGGCTCGACCCGGCCGCCCTGGGCGCGCGGCTCGCCGAGGTGCTGCCCGACTACATGGTGCCCGCCGCGATCCAGCAGGTGCCCCGGATGCCGCGCACACGGAACAACAAGATCGACCGGGGTGCGCTGGACGCGCTCCCCCTGCCGGCCTCCCCCACGGCCGGCGGCGGCCGTGCCCCGCGGACCGCGCTGGAGACCACGGTGGCCGCCGCGTTCGCCGAGGTGCTCGGGGTGGCGTCGGTATCCCTGGACGACGACTTCTTCCGGCTCGGCGGCCACTCGCTGCGGATGATGCGGCTGTGGAACCGGATCCGCTCCCTCACCGGTGTGCCGGTCGAACTCGGGCAGGTCCTGGAGAACCCGACGGTCGCCGGCGTCGTGGCCCTGCTGGAGCAGGGCGCCGCCGGGACCGTGACCCGCCCGCGCCTGGTGCGCCGCTCATGACGCGGCACCCGCGCTGTCCGCCGGCCAGGGACCCCAAGGAGTGAGCGTGTTCCCGCTGTCCTACGCCCAACAGGGGCTCTGGTTCCTCAACCGCCTCGAGGGGCCCAGCTCCACCTACAACGTTCCCGTGCTGGCGCGGCTGACCGGCACCCTCGACGTGCCGGCGCTCGAGAACGCGCTGCTGGACGTGCTGACCCGTCACGAGAGCCTGCGCACCGTCTTCGGCGAGCGCGAGGGGGTGCCGTACCAGCGCATCCTCCCCACGGCCGGGAGCGGCTTCCGCCTGGTCCGGCTGGACACCGGCCGGCCGTCACTCGACGCGGTGCTCCGGGACGTCGTCGGCGAGCCCTTCGACCTGGCCGGCGACCTGCCGACACGCGCCTGGCTGATCCGGGTGGGCGACCGGGAGCACGTACTCGCGCTGGTGCTGCACCACGCGGTCTGCGACGGCTGGTCACTGACACCGCTGCTGGGGGACCTGAGCACGGCGTACGCCGCCCGGCTCGAGGGCCGCGCCCCCGACTGGGACCCGCTGCCGGTGCAGTACAGCGACTACACCCTGTGGCAGCGGGAGCTGCTGGGCGACGACGAGGACCCCGACAGCCTCGTCAGCCGGCAGCTGCGGTTCTGGCGCACGACCCTGTCCGGGCTGCCCGACGAGCTCGTACTGCCGGGCCACGGGGGCGGCCCGCCCGCGACGCGCGCGGAGGGTGAGGTCACCGGTGACACCTACGACCACGCGCTCGGCGCGGCCCTGCACGGCAGGCTGCTGGACGTCGCCCAGCAGCACGGCTGCAGCCTGTTCATGCTGCTCCAGGCGGCGGTCGCCGCACTGTTCACCCGCTGCGGCGCGGGGACCGACCTGCCGTTCGGCACCCCTACGGCGGGCCGGGTCGAGGAGGCACTCGACCCTCTGGTCGGCTACTTCGTCAACACCCTCGTGCTGCGCACCGACACCTCCGGCAACCCCACCTTCGCGGAGCTGCTCGCCCGGGTACGGACCGCCGACTTCGACGCCTACGGACATCAGGACGTGCCCTTCGACCGGCTCGTCGAGGCGCTGAACCCGAAGCGGTCGGCCTCCCGGCACCCGCTGTTCCAGGTGATGCTCGCCCTGCACGAGGGCAGTCGGGGCGACGCGCTGCGGCTGCCCGGGCTGACCGCCGAGCTGCTGCGCCTGGCCACGCGGACCTCGAAGTTCAACCTCTCCGTCGACTTCGAGGACCGGCGCGACGCCTCCGGGCGCCCGGACGGGCTGCGCATGGCCTTCGAGTATGCGACGGACCTCTTCGACGAGGGCGCGGTCCGGCTTCTGGCCGAGCGCCTCGAACGCGTGCTGGAGCGGGTCGCCGACGACCCGGCGGTGCGGCTGCGCGAGCTTCCGGTGCTGGCCAAGGCCGAGGAGTACCGGCAGCTCGTGCAGTGGAACGGCCCGCAAGCCGTCGAGGAGGCCGTCGACTTCGCGCGGACGATCGAGGCGTGGGCGGCCCGGCGGGCGGATGCCGTGGCGGTGTCCGGGGCGGACGCCCGGTACACCTACCGGGAGCTCGCCGACGCCGCGGCCACGGTCTCCCGCGCCCTGACGGCGGCCGGTGCCCGGGCCGGCGACCTGACCGCGATCGTCTCCCGGCGCAGCACCTGGTTCGTCACGGCCGCGCTCGGCGCGCTCGGGGCCGGCACCGGCTACCTCGCGCTGGACGCCGCGCTGCCGCCGGACCGGGCGCGGGGGATGCTCACCGACAGCCGCGCGCGGTACGTGCTGACCGAGCCCGGTGCGCGGGAGCACACCGCCGGGCCGCCGGCGGACACCGGGGGCGTCCGGCCCGTCGAACCGCGGGCGGACGTCCTTCCCCCGGCCGGCCGGGAAGCCTCGCCGGCTGACGGGACGCACCCGCTCGACCTCGCCTACGCCGTGTTCACCTCCGGTTCCACCGGCCGGCCCAAGGGCGTCCTGGTGCCCCGCCGGGGGCTGTCGAACCATCTGCTCGCCATCATCGAGCTCTACGGCCTCGACGAGCGCGACGTCATGGCGTTCAACGCGCCGCTGACCTTCGACGTCGCCGTCTGGCAGGCGCTGACCATGCCGGTGGCGGGCGGCCGGGTCCACGTACTGGACGAGGACACCATCCGCGACCCGCTGGCGCTCGCGCGGTGCGTCGCGGCGGAGGGCATCACGGTCCTGCAGATCGTGCCGCAGGTACTGCGGGCGATCCTCGACCTGTGGGATCTCGACGACCGCCACGTCGGCCTGCTGCGGGGGCTGCGCTGGATGCTCGTGCACGGCGAGGAGCTTCCCCCCGACCTGGTCGACCGGTGGTTCGCCCGCCACCCCGGCATCCCGCTGGCCAACGTCTACGGGCCCGCCGAGTGCTCCGACGACGTGTCGATCTCGGTGATCCGCGCCGGCGACGACTTCCGCCGCAGGCGGGCGCCCATCGGTCAGCTGCTGCGCAACATGCGCGCCTACGTCCTGGACGACCTGCTCCAGCTGGTGCCGGCCGGCGCCGTGGGCGAGCTCTACGTCGGCGGCGCGGGCCTGGCCCGCGGATACGCCGGACGGGTCGGCGTCACCGCCCAGCGCTTCGTGGCCGATCCGTTCGGCGGGCCCGGCGAGCGGATGTACCGCACGGGTGATCTCGTCCGCTGGAACGCCGCCGGTGAGCTGGAGTTCATCGGCCGGGCCGACCACCAGGTGAAGATCCGGGGGCACCGGGTCGAACCCGGCGAGGCGCAGACCGTCCTGGAACAGCACCCCCTCGTCCACCAGGCGTTCGTGCTGGCGCGCGAGGAGCCGCACGGCGACACCCGCCTGGTCGCCTATGTGGTCCCCGTGCCGGGCGTGGCGCCCGACGTGGCGGAGTTGCGGCGGCATGCCGTCGAGCGGCTGCCCGACTACATGGTCCCCTCGGCGTTCATGTGCGTCGGCGAACTCCCCGTGACACCCAACGGCAAGATCGACCGCAAGGCCCTGCCCGTCCCCGGGCCGGCCACGGACGAGGCGGGCGTGCCGCCGCGCACCCCGCAGGAGGAGCTGCTGTGCGGCCTCTTCTGCGAGGTGCTGGGTGTGCCCCGGGTCGGCGTCGAGGACAGCTTCTTCGATCTCGGCGGGCACTCGATGCTGGCGATGCGTCTGCTCAGCCGCGTGCGCACGGTGATGGGGCTGGACGTCACGGTGCGGTCGCTCCTGACGGCACCGACCGTGGCGGGGATCCTCGCGGCGAGCGGGGCGCACGACGCCGGTGACGACTTCGGCGTGCTGCTCCCGCTGCGGGCCGGCGCGGGCAGCCGGCCGCTGTTCTGCGTGCATCCCGCGACGGGTCTGGCCTGGAGCTACGCCGGGCTGGCCGCGCACCTGCCGCCCGCCGTGCCGCTGTACGGGCTCCAGGCCCCGGGTCTGGCCGAAGGGGCCAGCCCGCCCGCGGACCTGGCCGAAATGACGGGGCGGCTGCTCGACGAGATCCGCGGTGTGCAGCCGGAGGGCCCCTACCGGCTGCTCGGCTGGTCGCTGGGCGGCAACATCGCCCAGGCGCTGGCGGCACGCCTGGAGAGCGAGGGCCACCACGTCGAGCTGCTCGTCCTGGTCGACTCCTACCCCGGTGAGGTCTGGCCCTGCCCGGACTACGCCACCCCTGAGCAGTGGGACGAGTTCGGCCTGCTGGCCACGCTCGCCCCTGAGATCCCCGGTCCGTCCGAGATCGAGGCGGACATCGAGGGCGTGCTGGACAGACTGCGGTCGGCCGCCCGTGAGCGGCTGGGCCTGACGGCCGGGGTGCTGGACCGGATGGTCCGGGTCGGGGTCAACGCCGGCCGTCTGGTGGCCCGGCACCGCCCCGCGCGCTTCACCGGCCGCACCGTCTACTTCACGGCCACCCGTAGCCGCGGCGCCGGTCGGCCGAGTCTGCGGTCCTGGGATCCGTATCTGGCGGCCTTCACCGAGCACGACCTGGAGTGCCGACACGAGGAGGCCATGGACGCCGAACCGCGCCGCCGCATCGCCCGGATCATCACGCCCCACCTGACCGCCCGCGAGGGCGACGAACGCGAGCCATCGGAAGGCAGGCACCACCCGTGACCGAACTGTTGGAACCGACCCCCTCACCCGCCGCCGAGTCGGAGCTGCGCAGCCGCTTCCAGGGCCCGGTCGTGGGGCCGGCCGACCCTGACTTCGACGAGCTGCGAGCGGTCTGGAACGGCATGCACGACCGCCGCCCGAGCATGATCCTGCGCTGCACCGGCGCGGCCGACGTCAGCGCCGCCCTGCGCTACGCCAGGGCGAGCGGGCGGGCGGTGACCGTCCGCGGCGGCGGCCACAACGTCGCGGGCATCGCCCTCGCCGACGACGCCGTGATGATCGACCTCTCCCTCATGCGGGACGTGGAGGTCGACGCGGAGCGGCGGATCGCCCACGCCCAGGGCGGCTGCCTGCTCGCCGACGTGGACGCCGCGACCACCGCGCACGGCCTGGCGTGCCCGGCCGGCGTCGTCTCGCACACGGGCCTCGGCGGCCTCGCCCTGGGCGGCGGCTACGGATGGCTGGCCCGCAAGTGGGGCCTGACCTGCGATCACATCCTGGCCGCCGAAGTGGTGCTGGCCGACGGCAGCGTCGTGGTGGCGGACGAGAACCGGAACGGCGAGCTGCTGTGGGGGCTGCGGGGCGGCGGCGGCAACCTCGGCGTCGTCACCCGCTTCACGCTCCGGTTGCGCCCGGTCGGCCCGGTGCACCACCACACCGGTGTCTTCCCCCTCGCCGACGGGCCGCGGGCACTCGCCCGGTACCGCGAGTTCGCCGAGGCCCAGGGCAACGATCTGCACGCCGTCGGCGCCCTCAAGTACGCCGGCCAACAGGACTGGGTGCCGGTCGAACTGCGGGGCAAGCCGGCGCTGTTCCTCACCGCGGCCTGGTTCGGCGACCCGGACCAGGGCCCGGCCCGGACGGAGCCGCTGTTCGCCGCGGCCGCCGGCAGCGACGTCCGCCGTATGAGCTACGCCGAGCTCCAGGCCCTGGGCGACCACGGCGAGCCGCACGGAAACCGCTACTTCACCAAGTCCTGCTATCTCACCGGGCTCACCGGGGGCGCGGCCGGCGAGCTGCTCGCGACCGCGGAGACGATGGTGTCCCCGCTCTCGTCCATCGACTTCGAGTACCTGCGCGGCGCCATCACCGACGTCGCCGACGAGGACTCCGCCTTCCCGCGCCGGGACGCCCCCTACATCGTCACCGTCTCGTCCCAGTGGACCGATCCCGCGCAGGACCGGGCCAACGCGGCCTGGAGCCGTCAGGGCGTGGAGCGGCTCGCGCCGTGGCAGTACGGCGGGGCCTACGTCAACTACCTCCAGGACGAGGAGCCGGGCAAGGTCGCCGAGGTGTACGGCGCCCGGCGGTACGCGCGGCTGGCGGAGCTCAAGCGCCGTTTCGACCCGGAGAACGTGTTGTCCGCCAACCAGAACATCCCCCCGACCTCATCCGCGCACCAGTAACAAGGGGCAACCCATGTCGCAGCACGCTTCGTCCACTCCGAGTGTCACCCCTCCGGCGACCTACGCCAGCAACGAACCGGGCGCCTTCGTCCGGGCCCTGCGCTCGCCCTGGTACCAGCTCGTGGCCGATCTCCACGAAACCCTGCACTGGGCGACGATGGAGTACGCGCGTTCGCAGGGCCTGAAGCACCTCTGGCTGCCGATCACAACCCGTACGGTCACCTGCCCGACCGCGCTGGGCAGCGACACCGAGGCGGTCAAGGTCGACATCGGCGGCGTCGACACCTACCTGGCGGACTCGATGCAGTTCGCGCTGGAGTACGGCTGCCGACTCTCGCCCGGCGGGTGCTACAGCATCCTGCCGACCTTCCGCGGCGAGACGCCGGACGCGACGCACCTGAACCAGTTCACGCACAGCGAGGCCGAGATCCCCGGCGGGATGGACGACCTCATCCGCTACGTCGACGGCTACGTCAAGGCGCTGGCCACGGCCGTGCTCGACCAGCACGGTGACCGGCTCGTCGCCGCGCGCGGCGACGTCTCCCACATCGAGCGCATGGCCGGCCACACCGCCCCCTTCGAGCGGCTGACCTTCGACGAGGCCGTGAAGATCGTCGAGGGTGAGGACGGCTGCGTCCGCGACGAGGGCGACTGGCGGTCCCTGACCCGCAAGGGCGAGCGCCTGCTGATGGCCAAGGTCAGCGAATTCCTGTGGGTGCACGACCTGGACACCCTGGCGGTGCCGTTCTACCAGCGCTTCCCCGCGGACGACAGCGGCCGCGCCCGCTGCGCCGACCTCTTCTTCGGGATGGGCGAGGTCGTCGGCAGCGGTGAGCGCCACGTCGACCCCGGCCTCCTGCGCAAGTCCATGGCGATACACAACGTCAAGGAGGAGGAGTACGAGTGGTACGTCCGCATGCGGGAGGAGACCCCGATGCGGACCTCCGGCTTCGGCATGGGCTTCGAGCGGTTCCTGATGTGGGTGCTCGATCACGACGACATCCGCGACCTCCCGCTGATCTCCCGCGTCAACGAGCCCGGGGCCTGGCCCGCGGCCGTCGTCCGGCCGTGACCCGGCTCCCGGCTCCCCCACACCCCGAACGTGCCGCCCCGTCCGCACACCACGGCAGGGGCCGCACCTCGCACCGTACGAAACGAGACCCAGCACCATGACGATCCGGCCCGTACCGCTCCTGTGCCTGCCCTACGCGGGCGCCGGCGCGAGCGTGTTTTGGAAGTGGCGTCACCTGGCACCGCCCGGCATCCTCCTGGCGCCCCTGCAACTGCCGGGGCGCGAGGAGCGAACCGACGAAGAGCCGTTCCGCAGCGTCGCCGAGGCCCTCCAGGCCCTGCTTCCCGCCGCCGTGGACGCGGCGGCGGGGCACCGCCGCGTCGCCCTCTTCGGCCACAGCATGGGCGCCGTCCTCGCCTTCGAACTCGCCCGCGCCCTCGAGGAACGCACCGAGATCCCGGTGGCCCACCTCTACGTCAGCGGATCCCCGGGGCCCTACCACGGCCGCGCCGAGAACGCGGCCGACCTCGACGACGAGACCTTCCTCGCCGCCGTGGAGCGGCTCGCGGGGTACCGCCACCCGGCCTTCGACATCGCCGAGTTCCGGGAGCTGATGCTGCCGATGCTGCGCGCGGACGTCGCCATGCACGAGAACTACCGCCCCCTGTCCGACACCCCCGTCCAGGCGCCGATCACCTGTCTGCGCGGCGACGACGACGCCCTGGTCGCCGCGGACGAGGCCGCGCGCTGGAGCACGGTGACGACCGGACCGTTCGTGTACACGGAGCGGCCCGGCGGCCACATGTACCTGCTCGACGCGCCCGAGGACCTGCTGCGCCTCGTCGCCGCGGACCTCCACCCCCACGCCGACGCCGAGGCCCTCTCCCTCCCCGGCCTGGAGACGCCGTGCGACTAGAGGGCAGGACCGCCATCGTGACCGGAGCCGGCCGGGGCATCGGCCGCGCGACCGCCGTGCGCTTCGCCCAGGAGGGCGCGGACCTGGTACTCCTCGACGTCGGCGCGGACATCCCGGGCGTGCCGTACCCGCTCGCCGACCGCGATCAGCTGGACCGGACCGACGAGCTGTGCCGCAAGTCGGGCGCGTCCACGCTGACCGTGCTCGCGGACGTCCGCGACACCGGATCGGTGCGCGCGGCGGTCGGCACCGCGCTGCGGCGGTTCGGCCGGATCGACGTACTGGTCAACAACGCCGGCATCGCGGCCCCCTCGGGAAAGCCGGTCCACGAGATCGGCGACGACGAGTGGGAGTTGATGCTCGACGTCGACCTCTCCGGCGCCTGGCGGATGATCCGCGCCGTCGCGCCCGCCATGCTCGCCCGGCGCGGCGGCAGCATCGTCAACGTCTCCTCGACGGCCGGCCTCGTCGGGTACCGGCACTTCGCCGCCTACGTCGCGGCGAAACACGCCCTGGTCGGGCTGACCAAGGCGGCGGCGCTCGACTTCGCCCCGCTCCGGGTGCGTGTCAACGCCCTGTGCCCGGGCTCGGTGCGCGACGCCCCCCACGTCGAGGGCCGCATGCTCTCCGAGATCGCCCGCAGCCTCGGCGTGGACGTCGACGAACACGAGCAGACCTTCGTCACGGCCCAGCCCATGAACGCGTTGATCGAGCCCGAGGAGATCGCCAACGCCGCGCTCTGGCTGGCCGGCGACGATTCCCGGCAGGTGACCGGAACCACGCTCACCGTCGACGGCGGCTTCTCCGCCCGATGAACGACCTTGTCGGCCGATGTGGATGAGAGATGACTGAACAGACCCACCCTGGGACAGACACCCGGCCCGTGCCCGGGGACGCGGCCGAGCACGGCCTCGTGCTGCGGCTGTCCGATTCCGCCCGCATCGGCCGGGCGGCGGCGGAGATCGCCCGGGCGGCCGCCTCGCCGCGGCTGAACGAGGCCGGCAGCTACTGGGCAGCGGACGCCGCGACCGCGTCGCCCCCGGCCGACTCCGCCCGAGGGCGACGGGAGGCGCTGCGACCGCTGGCGCCCGGTGGCCCCGGTCTGCGCGTGGTCCTGACGCGCTACCAGGACGACGTGGCCGACCTCGCCATCGTCGCCCGCCGGGGAACCTTGGACCACGCCGGCCTGCGCCGACTGGCCCGCGAACTGACGACCGCCGACGCCGAGGCCGACGCCGGGGCGTCCACGGTGCTCGGCGCCCTGGCGGACGCGGGCGCGGGCGATGCGGGCGGGGCGGGCGACCTGGGCGCCGCGGGCACCAGGACCGCCCCAGGCGACGCGGATGCCCCGAGCAATGCGGGCGACCCGAGCACCGCGGGTGACCCCGGCACCGCGGGCAGCCCGAGCAATCCGGGCACCCCCGGCGACCCGAGCACCGCAGGCACCCCGGGCAAGCCGAGCACCGCGGGCATCGCGGACACCGCAGGCACCCCGGGCACCCCGAGCACCCCCGGCACCCCCGGCACCCCGGGTCGGCGTCCGGTGGCCGCGCCCGCCTGGGGGCTGGGTGATGACGCCGATGACGCCGTCGGCCCCGGCCTGGCGTCGGAGGCCCGTGAGGCGGTCGGGTGGGCATCCGTTCGTCCTGGCAGCGTCATCGCCGCCGTCGCCGTCGCCCTGGGCCGGTACGAGCGCAGCGGCGTGGTGCGCCTGGCCGTCGTGTCGGCCGGGGACTTCGGGTACGCCCCCGAGGCCAAGGTGGTGCGCGTCGAGGTCGACGAGGATCTGCCGGTCGGGCGGCTGCTCGAGCAGGTGGAGTCCCGGCTGCGCGAGCCGGGCGAAGCCGGAGCCGCGGAAAGCCCTGCCGTCTGCGTTTTCCTGACGGACCGCCGGCCCGATGAGACCTATCTGCCGTTCGCCCCGCACGCCTTCCCGCTGGCCCTGACCTTCGTCCGGGAGCCGGACGGCGCCGGCGCCGGCGGCGTCGTCTTCGAAACGTCCACCCGGGCACCCGGGGCCGTGCACGCGGCCGTCGCCGAGGCGTTCACCCACCAGGTCGAGCGGCTCGCCCACCGGCTGGACCGGGCGCCGGCCGGGCGGACCGTCGGTGACCTCGCCCTGCTGTCCGACGCGCAAGCCCGTGCCGTCGTCGCGCTGGGCGACAACACCGCCCCGGGCGGTGCGGAGCTCACGGCGATCCCCGACGTCATCGAGCTGCTGGCCCGGACCCAGCCGGACGCCATCGCCGTGAACGACGAGACGCGGCGGTTGACCTACCGGGAACTGGACGAGCGCGCCTCCGGCTGGGCCCGCGCCCTGGCGCGGCAGGGCGTCGCGCCCGGCGACTTCGTCGGTGTCTGCCTCAAGCGCACCGCCGACCTGGTGGTCGCCCTGTTGGCCGTGCTGAAGGCCGGCGCCGCCTACGTACCGCTCGACCCGCAGGCGCCCGACGAGCGGCTGCGCTACATCGCGGACGACGCCGGGCTCACCGCGGTCATCAGCACCCTCTCCACCTTCCCCGCCCGGCCGGGTACGCCGGTGCTCGCGCCCGCCGCCCTGTCGGCCGCCGCGGGGACGGCACAGGACCTGGAACCGCCGGCCGTCCGTCCCGACGACCCCGCCTACGTCATCTATACGTCCGGGACCACCGGGCGGCCCAAGGGCGTGGTCGTCCCGCACGGCAATGTCGTCGCCCTGTTGCAGGCCACGCGCAAGGACATGGCTCTCGGGCCCGACGACGTGTGGACGTTCTTCCATTCGGTGGCCTTCGACTTCTCGGTGTGGGAGATCTGGGGCTGTCTCCTCACGGGTGGGCGCCTGGTCGTCGTGCCCTACCTGGTCACGCGCTCTCCCGAGGACTTCCACGCGCTGCTGGTGCGCGAGGGCGTCACCGTGCTGAGTCAGACCCCGTCCGCCTTCGCCGGCCTGCTGGAGATCGACGCGTCGGCGGGAGGGCCGGCGCCGCGCATCGTCGTTCTCGGTGGCGAGGCTTTCGACCCGGGCGTGCTGGGCGGGTGGTTCCGGCGTCACCCGGTCGGCGAGTGCCGGCTGATCAACATGTACGGCATCACGGAGACGACCGTGCACGTCACCCTCCAGGACGTCCGGCCCTGGGCCCCCGCCGGGCGCGCCCGCTGTGTGGGACGCCCGCTCGCCGGATGGTCCGTCTCCGTCCGCGACGCCCGGGGGCGCCCGCTGCCACCCGGTGCGGTCGGCGAGATCTGGGTGGGGGGAGCCGGGCTGGCGGAGCACTACCTCGGCCGGCCGGAACTCACCGCCGAGCGCTTCGTGACCGACGCCGTCACCGGCCGGCGCCTGTACCGCAGCGGCGATCTGGGGCGGCTGCGGCTCGACGGCTCGCTCGACCACGCCGGACGGCTGGACGACCAGGTCAAGCTCCGGGGCTTCCGCATCGAGCTGGGAGAGGTCCGGTCGGTGCTCCTCGACGATCCCGGCGTGACGGACGCCGCGGTCGTCGTCCGCGGCCAGGAGGCCGGGCCGGCCCGCACGCGGATCGTCGCCTATGTGGTGCCGGCCGACGGCTCGGGCGCCGCGGACATCCGGCGGCGCGCCGCGGGTCTGCTGCCCGACTACATGGTGCCGGCGGAGCTGATCACGCTGCCGGCGCTGCCGTTGACCATCAACGGCAAGCTGGACCGTGCGGCACTGCCGGAACACGCCCCGGCAGCCGAACGGGCCGAGCGGGCGCCCGCCTCCGGCCCTGCCGCGGGCTCCGAGGCCCTGGAACGGGTCCTGTCCGTGTGGCGGGCCGTCGTACAGCCGGACGCCCGGGCCGACGACCACTTCTTCGACAACGGCGGCAACTCCCTGCTCGCGGTGCAGTTGCTGGGCGCCGTGCGTAAGGCGGGACTGGGCTCGGTCGCGTTGCGCGACCTCTACGCCCACCCCACGCCGTCCGGACTGGCGTCCCTCCTCACGCCGAGTGGACGGGGGTGAACCCGGCTCAGTCGCGCCGGCAGCGTCCGCTCGCGGCCCCGTCCGGGCTGTGAGCGCAGATCAGGTCCCCGTCCGATGGGCGATGGCTCAGATAGCGGCCGACGCACTGTTCGTCGGTGGTGCGGCCGACCGAGGAGCAGAAGGACAGGGCCGAGCGGCCGTCGGGGAACGGGCCGGGCGCGTACACCACCCAGTAGCCGGGGCGCAGTGCGGCGAAGTCGTCGCTGAGCAGCGTCCTCGCGGTCGGTATCCGCCGCCGTACGGCGGCCAGTTCGCGGTCGCGGCTCGCCGTCCCTTCGGAGACCTTCACCGAGGCGAGCTGGGCTATCCAGGTGTTCGCGCTCTCGTCGCCCGCGACCCGCGCCGTATCGGACGGTTGTGCCGTCTCCGGCGCTCGCGTCGCCTGCGGTGGCGGGGCGGGCGCGGAGGAGACGGCCGGGCGGGGAGTGGCGGGTGTTGCTGACGGCGGTGCGGTGGCAGAAGTCGCCGACGGGTGTGGGGCGACGGACCGCGGGCCGTCTTCTCCCCCGTCACGAAGCCCCAGGATCGCCGCTGTCGCACCGACGGCCACCAGACACACCGCGATGACGGCTACGGCGACGTTTCGCCGGGTGGCGTGCCCGGTGGTGGTGGGAGAGCCGCCCTGGCGGGGGTGGCGTGGCTCCGGCCAGGCGGGCGCGGTCGGCGGGTGGGGCGTCGGCGTGGACACCGTCGTCGCGGCGGCCGACCGCGCCGCCGCGGTCAGCATCACGGCCACGTGGGCGGCCGTCGGGCGGGCCGCGGGATCCCGGGCGAGCAACGCCCGCAGGACGGGTTCCAGGGGCCCGGCCCGGGTGGGGGCCGGTACGGGGCTCTCCCGTACGGCGGTGAGGGTCGACAGCGGGGTCTCCCTGCGGAGAGGCGAGGTGCCCTCGACCGCCACGTACAACGACATGCCGAGCGACCACAGGTCGGCGGCGGGTCCGCCCGCCTCGCCCGCGGCTCGCTCCGGGGCCATGAATTCCGGCGATCCGATGACGCCGCCCGGCATGGTCAGCCCGGACGGTCCGTCCAGCGCGGCGATGCCGAAGTCGGTCAGCACCGCCGACCCGTCCGGCCGGATGATCACGTTGGCCGGCTTCACGTCCCGGTGCTGGATCCCCGCCTCGTGCGCGGCGTTCAGGGCCGACAGCACGTCGCGCCCCACCCCGGCGACGAACGCGGGAGGCAGGGGCCCCGACGCCATCCGCTCCTCGAGCGAGACCCCGTCGACGAGCTCCATCACCAGCCAGGGGAAGGGGGTGTCGTCGACGACCTGGTGGATCGTCACCACGTGGGGGTGCTGGATGCGGGCCAGCGCCCTGGCTTCACGGAGCACCCTCTCGCGCACCCGGGCCGCGTCCTCGGGGCTGTCCGGGCCGAACGTCCGTACCTCCTTGAGGGCGACGTCACGCTGCAACTCCATGTCGCGGGCCCGCCAGACGGTCCCCATACCCCCGCCGCCCAGCCTGCGCGACAGCGCGAACCGACCCGCCACGAGCCGTCCCCCACCGTCTCCCGTACCGCCTCGCATGCGTGTCCCCCGCTGTCACGACCGTGTGGGCAGTGCCCCGGCCTCCCCTGTCACGATGCTCCGCACCCGCACGAAGGTGTCAAGAGCGACGCTCGACCGCCGTCCGCAATATGACAATGCCCCCTCGCGGGAGGGGACATTGCGGGCTACTTGGCGCGTATCTTGCGGCCCTTTGGCGGCTCGCATTCCTGCGCGGCTGCGATGAAGGGCTTGAGTGCGTCATGGAGCTTATTCAGCGAGTCGGGCCCGAGCTCGATCTGGTAATACTGGACAGATGGGATGAGCCTCGTTTCGAATTCGCTGCTTCCGTCCTCGTCGTCCTTCGCGGCCCCGACCCGCACTTCCATGCCCGGGACTGCGAACATGTGCAGATGGACATCCTCGGTCACGGTCGGATCGAGGTCGTCGTAAGCTTCTACCTTTACCCACGTCTCGTGGGTGACGGACTGATCCCCCACTGTCAATGTTCTGCCTCCCTTCCGCACTCCCGGCTCGCCTTGTCGCGATTCGTCTACTTCAATAAACCTGGTGCCCATCAGCGCCCCTTCCCAAGAACAACCAAAGCCTAGCCGCTGCTGGGGAGTTACAATCAATCGGGAATGTCGTTCACGATTCGGTGGGCGTCGCGCAGGAGGCCGGGCACCAGGCGCCGGTGGAGGGCCGCCAGTGGTGGCCAGACGCGGGCCGCGGTCGGCCGGCGGTAGCGGACGGCCGTGGCCATCGAGACCTGGCCGTCGCCGGTCCGGACGACGAGGTGGCCGGTCAGCATCCAGGAGTGGGCCTCGAGCCGGATCCAGCCGTCGCGGCGCTCGGCTGTCCGCCAGCCGGCGATGTGCTGAGGTGACGGTCGCCGGCGCAGCCGCAGACCGAGCAGCACACGCCAGATGAACTGCCCCTGGAGTCCGGCGACGTCCTCGAAGAGGGCGCGGGCCCACTGTTCCGGTGACGTGGCCGTCCCGTCCGCGGCGAGAGTGAAGACGTCGGCGTAACCGTTCTTCTCAGGACCGACGAGTGCGCGGATCTCCGCGGGGATCTCGTGCTGTCGGTGGACGGCCGGTGGCGCGGCGGCCGCCCGCGCGGTGGTGGCGCGGCCGGTCGCCGGTGTCGTCCTCGCCCGCCAGTCGCGTCTGACCATGCGCATCAGGGCCGGGTAGACGATCAGATGCCGGAACGGCGCGATCGCGGTCATGTAGGCCCGGCCGAGCAGGCCGTTCGGCTTCACCAGCACGGTCATCTCACCGTGGTGGCCGCCGGTCCCGTCCGGGACCCAGCCGACGTGCAGCACGGTGTGCACGGTGCTGTTGGCGCTCTCGGCCGCCCACTCGGTGTCCGTCAGGTAGACGGAGGTGAAGGGCAGCGACGGCAGGTCCGGACCGCGGGGCCCCTCGCGCAGATCCTCGGGCAGCCGGCTCCGCAGCGACGGCACCCGCGAGCCGACGCCCGTACCGTGCCCGTCCCAGCCGAGGAGCCTTCCCAGGCGCGCCCGGATCGAGAAGAGCACACCGGCGGCGCCGGAGAACGGGTTCGGGCCGTCATCCTCGGTGAACCACTCGACCAGCAGCGGAAGGTCGGCGGGTCCGCCGGGCGTGGGCAGAGCCCAGACGTCCTCGACGCGGAAGTCCCGGGCCAGTTCGTGGACGCGCCAGGGGCGGGAGGTGTGGGTGGCCTTCGCGATTTTCATCGGTGCTCCTCCGTCCGGTTGGTGAGGCGGATTCCCAGGACGCCGGCCACGGCGCGTTCGGCGAGGACCTCGTCGTGCGGTGCCTGGCCTGCCAGGGAGACGACGGCTCCTTCGAGGGCGCCGACGACAGCGAGTGCGAGCGTTCGGGCCGGCGGGCCGGGCGGGATCGCCCCCGACGCCCGGCCGGACTCGACGAGGCGCTCGCAATCGGCGATGAGTGAGGCATAGCTGTCCTCTGCCGCGCGCCCCACCGGATGGTCCTGTCCGCTGAACTCCAGCCGCAGCGCGATCGCCATGCGGGCGATGTCACGCCGGCAGAACACGGCGTGGCCGCGCGCCATGGCCAGCAGCGCCGCGACGGGCTCCGGTTCGCGCTCGACGAGGACGCCCACCTCCCGCTGCCACGTGTCGAGGACCCACTCGAGGGTGGCCAGGGCAAGCTCCTGCTTCCCCTTGAACTGGTGGTACAGCGCGCCGCGGGTATAGCCCGCTTCGGCGGCCACCTGCTCCAGCACGAGATTGCCCTAGCCGTACCGGGACAGGCCGCGGGCCGCGGACTCCAGGAGGGCGCTGCGGGAGCGCGCACGGCGCTCGGCCTGACCGGGGCGGCGGCCAACTACCGCGCCCTGGGCGGCCGACGGGTCGGAGTCCGGCTCTTTACGTACATGCATGTCTGTATGTTAGCGACGTCTATACGGCGCCGTATAGCGGTGCTAGCTTGATTTATACGGCGTCGTATAGATAGGGGCCCACCCATGAGACTCCCCAGAACCGCGCACACCTCCCGTCCCTGGCGGATCCACGAGATCGCCGGCGACTTCCAGGTCGAGGACGTGTGGGCCCTGCCGACACCGGGCGGTCCGGACGATCTGCCGCACCTGGTGCGGCAGATCGCGGACGACGAGGCGACCGTCTCCTCGCCCGTTTACCGCTTGCTCTTCGGCATCCGCTGGAAGCTCGGGCGACTGCTCGGCTGGGACAAGCCCGACGCCGGTATCGGCGCACGGGTGCGTACCCTGCGCGACCGACTGCCGGCGGACCTCCGCGAGGGCCCCCGGGGGCCCGACTTCCGTTCGGGCCCGTTCAGTTCCGTCTACCAACTGCGCGACGAGTGGGCGGCCGAGATAGCCAACCGGACCGTGCACGCGGTGATGCACATCGGCTGGGTTCCGGATGAGGAAGCCGGTGGCTACCGCGGCCAGATGGCCGTCCTGGTGAAGCCGAACGGGCTGTTCGGCGCCCTCTACATGGCGGGTATCAAGCCCTTCCGGTACGTGGGGGTGTATCCGGCGCTGCTTCGAGCGGTGGGACGCCAGTGGCAGGCCGACTCCGGCGAAAGAAGCGCGGGCTGAGCGGATTCAGCGAAGCAGCCTCATGACGATCCGCTCTTCCGGCCCGGACCACTCGTCGCCCGACCGGTGAGAAGGAGCTTTTCGTAGGTGTGGTGCCGGCGGGTGGTGGTGCGGTGGTGGAGCAGGTGGGCGGCGCGCTGTGGCTGGCCGGCGTCGATGAGGGCGCGGGCGAGCGTGTCCTGGATGATTTCGCGTTCCACCCGGACGCCCCCGATGCGTTCGGTCCGGTCGCCGAGAGCGGTGAGGAGGTCGACGGCCCGTCCGGGGCTGCCGGCGGTGATGTGGGCCAGGGCCAGGGCGACGGGGGCGAGCACCTCGGAGTAGTCGGCGCGGGGGTCGTCGGCGGCGCGGCGCGCCAGGTCCTGGAGGGCGTCGGTGTCGGCGGCGACGGCGAGGCCGAGGGCGAGCTGGAAGGTGTGGAACACCTCGGCCCAGCCGCCGGGCTCGCCCAGCAGCCGGTGGACGTGTTCGAGTCCGGCGATACGGGCCGGGGTCTGTCCGGCCAGCAGCAGGCGCCAGTTGGTGGCCGAGCGCATGCCGACGTCCCCGTGATGGAGCTCGGTGTCGGCGCGCCGGCGGGCGTCGGCGAAGTCGCCCGCGGCGATGGACTGCAGGGCGGCGTGCCACTGCAGGTGGCGGCGCTGGAGGGCGTGGGGGTCGGCGGTGAGCCAGGTGTCGATGAAGGCGGTGCAGGCGGGGCCGGTGCCGTGGTCGTGCTCGGCGTGCGCGCGGGCGTGGACGGCCGGGCCCGATCGGGGGTTGATCCGGAGGGCGTGCTCGGCCAGCGCCCAGGCGTCGTCGGGGCGGCCCTGTTCGGCGCGCGCCCCGGCCAGCCAGGATGCCCATGGCCAGGACTCGGGCCCGGCGAGGGCGTACTGCTGCTCGGTGAGAGCCTGGCCGTGCTCGCGGTACTCCAGGGGGCCCGCGAGGGCGAAGGATCCCAGCATGCTCCCGGCGATCTCGTCGGCCGGGAACTGCGCGAAGTGCACGATCAGGTGGTCGGCGGTGGCCTGATAGTGCCGGTGGGTGAACAGGTAGATCGCATAGACGAGCGACTGATCCCGGGCACCCGCCTCCCCGGCGTCGCGGTGGGCTTGGACCAGCTCGCCGCGCAGCGTCGCATCGTCCAGCGCCTCGTCGTTCGCGAGCACGACCAGTGCCCGGGCCAGCCCGCACCGGGGGCGCCGCTGCGCGAGGTCCTCCAGAGCGGCAGCCGACCGACCGGTCGCCGCCAGCCACTCCCCCACCGCCGGGTCCGACACGGACAGACCCTCAAGCGCCGGCAGCATCACCGATCAACCTCCCGGGAAAGCATGGTTGATGCCGAACATCTGGATGGGCGCGTACGCCGGGTTGGCCTTCGGGGCAGCATCGAGGTTGAGTACGGCAGAGGCGCAGGTGAGCCCGCTGTTTCCGCAGTGATTCCGCGGCAGCCCGACCGGAAGCTGCCCCGCGTTGCCCGCAAGCGCCCCCGTACCCGAACGCGTCGCACCCGCCACCCGCGGCGCTCCCGCATTGGCGCAGACGTTGCCGGATGCCGGGTTGCCGATACCGATGATCGCGTGTGCGGGCGCCGCCGACAACGCCACCGCACCCAACCCCGTACCGACCAGCGCCACCCGCTTCCGCATCGATCTGGCCCGCGTCGCCGCACTCATGTGCCACTGCCCATAAATCCGATGACTTCAGTACCGGCAGGCAGGGACTTGGGGTCGATCTGCAAGACGTTGACCTGGTTGGTAGCGATACATGTGAGCCCGCTGTTTCCGCAGTGATTCCGCGGCAGCCCGACCGGAAGCTGCCCCGCGTTGCCCGCAAGCGCCCCCGTACCCGAACGCGTCGCACCCGCCACCCGCGGCGCTCCCGCATTGGCACAGACGTTGCCGGATGCCGGGTTGCCGATACCGATGATCGCGTGTGCGGGCGCCGCCGACAGCGCCACCGCACCCAACCCCGTACCGACCAGCGCCGCCCGTCTCCGCACCGACCTGGCCCGCGTCACCGCACCCATACATCACCCTTCATACCCGCACCATCACCCATAGCCGCATTCCATCTCTTTTGTGCAGTAACACCTGAAACACCGACAAAGACACGGGCTCGGGGCAAGCACCCACCGAGGGGCACCGGAACGGCTCGCGCGACACTGTCCGGCATGACCACGCCCCCCTCCCCTCCGGCCTCCCACGATCCGGCCGACTTCGCGTCCCGTCTGACCGCGGCCGAGGACTGGTTCGATGCCGCCGTCGGTGCTCAGCAGGAGGGCGAGTGGGTGGTCACGGAGACGGAACGCCGCGTCCTGGACGACCTGGTGGCGGCGGCCGATCCCCTGCACGGCGGCGCTCTGCCGCCGCACACGGGGGACTCCCTGTACGTACGGGTGGCACGCATCCGCCGCTGGGCCGGTGCGCTCCGGCTCGCCGCCCGGGCCGGCGGCTGGGAGCTGTTCCCGGTGACGGGCCTGGACCCGCGGGCCCTCGACCGCCCCGCCGGCATGGCCGACCTGCTCTCCGGTATCTACGCCCTCGCCGAGCAGGGCGAGCGATGGCAGCAGCTGCTCCTGGAAGCCGCCCGCATGAAGAACGCCGCCGCGCCCGACGCCCCGATGCGGGACAGCACCCTCGAGGAGGTCGTCGGCGACCTGCACCCGCGGTTCCTGGCGGACCTGGCCGCAGCCGAATGCTTCTTCAACGGCCCCGGTTCGCTGGACGACCTGCCTCAGTTCTTCTACTGATGTGCCCCCAGACGCTCTCTACCCGACCCCGGCCTCCCCGGGAAGCGTCAACACCGAGCCCGCGTGCAGCGTGATCCGTACCGGTACGAAGCTGGTGGCCTCGGCCGACGGCTCCCCCGTGCCGGGGTTGCTGGCGTAGCGCGGGTGGGCGCCTGGGCTGATCTGCAGGCGGATGCGGTGGCCGGCGGCGAAGCGGTGGGCGGTGGAGCTCATCGGTACGGTGACCTCCGAGGGCGCCTGGTCGGCGGTCCGCAGGCGGGCCAGGCCGTCGCAGATGTTGGTGGAGCGGCCCCGGGGGTCGACGTCGCACAGGCGGGCGAAGACGTCGGCGTATCCGGTGTCGATGGAGATCCGCAGTCGTGCGGAGACCGGGCCGAGGATGTCGACGGGCTCGGTCAGCGGTGGACCGGTGAACGTGAGGACGTCCTCGCGTGCCTCCAGGGTGCTGTTGTCGCGTGGGCCGGCGGCACGGGAGAGCAGGGGGCCGCCCACGGACGGGGTGGGGTCGGCCGGGTCGTGGCGGAAGGTCGCCAGAGGGGCGGTGACCTGGGGGGTTTGCCTGGTGAGATGTCCCTCCGGGGCGAGGAACCAGGCAGCCGTGGCCGGGGAGGGGGGCCAGTGGTCGAGGTCCCGCCACGCCCCTTCGCCGCCGACGTGCACGCGCACCGCGGTGGGGCGCAGGCCGGAGCGGTCGCCGCACAGGTGAGCCCGTAGCCAGGCGAGGCTGTCGGCGAACACCTCGGACCAGCCCTGCTGGAGCGCGGAGGTATGGGTCCAGGGGCCGACGAGCAGGCTGGTCTCGCAGCCGGCCTCGCGCAGCCGACCGTACTGCTCGAAGGTCTGGTCGGCCAGCGCGTCGTACCAGCCGGTGATCAGACGGGTGGGTACGCTCAGCCGCTGCGCCGCCTCCGCCAGGGACGCGCCCTTCCAGTACGGGTCGTCGGCGTCGGGGTGCGTCATCACGCCGTCCAGCCAGGGCACTTCCCCGAGGGCGGATTCGTACGCCCCGCGCAGGGGTCGCGCGGTGGTGATGTCGCGCAGCCGGCGCTGCAGGCGCAGGATCGCCTTCACGAAGGGCGCCATGCCCTGGTGCTGGTACGTCATGCCGACGCCGACAGTGAGGGCGTTCTCCAGGCGGAGCGCGCCGTCCGTGTAGAAGAGGGCGTAGGGGTCGTGCAGGCCGACCTGCACGACCATCGCCTTCAGCTCCGGCGGCGGGTCCAGGGCGAGCGCCCACTGCACGTAGCCCAGGTAGCTGGGGCCGACTGTGCCGAGAGTTCCGTTGAACCAGGGCTGTTCCCGCAGCCAGGACACCGTGGCCTGGCCGTCGGCGGCCTCGTTGCGCCAGAAGTCGAACCGGCCGCCCGATCCGCCCGTGCCCCGGCAGCTCTGCAGCACCACGTGGAAGCCCTGTTCGGCGAAGAGCATGCCGTACATGGGCGACCACGGCAGGCCCCTGCCGTAGGGCGAGCGCACGAGAAGGGTGGGGAAGTCGCCCGTCGCGCGGGGGAAGTAGTGGTCCGTCAGCAACGGGCTGCCGTCCGCGGCCGGTACGGCCAGGCCCGGCTCCCAGCCCACGTCGTGCCGTTTGGCGGGGAGGCCGCGCCAGGTCGCCCTCATCATCCGTGAGGACAACGGCGGCTTGCCCGTCGGTGCGGTGCGGTCGGTCCTCGGCGCGGCGTCGTGCGGGTGCGCTGGCATGGTTCCCCTCCGTTAATTACGTACGTTGTACGAGAATAACCGATGCTTGGATGTCCCTGTACAACCCAGCGGCCGGCGGCCGGCACTGACGAAAGGAACCAGAGGATCGTGACCCGTGATGAGGGGGCCGGCTCCGCAGGCGTCGACCCTCAACAGCTCTGGCTGAGTCCCCGTCGGTCGCCCGGCAGAGGACGTAAACCCGCCTTCAGCCGTGAGGCCATCACGGCGGCGGCCGTCGCCCTGGCGGACGCCGAGGGGCTGGAGGCGGTCACCATGCGGCGAGTCGCCTCCGCGGTCGGGGCGGGCGTGATGTCCCTCTACAGCTACGCGCCCGACAAGGAGACGCTGCTGGAGCTGATGGTCGACCACGTCAGCGGCGAACTCCCGACGACCGACCCCCTCACCGGCGACTGGCGTACGGATCTGAAGGCCATCGGCCACCTCCAGCGCGCTCTGATGCTCCGCCACCCCTGGCTGCCGGCCGCGCTGTCCGCCCGCCGGACACTCGGCCCGAACACCCTGGCCTTCCTGGAACGCGCGCTGGCCGCCCTGCGGCCCACCCGGCTCGACGGCGCCACGAAGCTGGAGGTCTTCGCCCAGCTCACCGGGTTCGTCGCGGCGCACGTCGCCCACGAGATCGCGCAGGCCGCGGTCGCGCGATCACCCGAGAAGGCCGAGGCCGAGGCCCGCTACCTCGCCGCCGTCGCCGCGGACGGCCAGCATCCGGAGCTCGCCGAAGCCCTCGCCGCGCCCGTACGCCCCCTCACCCCGGACGCCACGTTCACCCGGTTCCTCGGCCGTCTGGTCGACGGCCTCGACACCGACTGATCGCGCTCGGGCGCGCCGATTGCCTACCGAGGCCCGCAGAACTCCGCGTCGAGCACGGCGCCCAGGTCACCGGCCCGGTCGGTGTTGAAGTTGAACGCCATCGAGTGGCGGGCGTCTTCCGTGGTCACGGCCTGGCTGTGGGAACCGTGAAGTCCGCCGTCGTGGCCCCAGACCACCGTGCCGCAGGAGAGCCGCTTGCGGATGAGTCCGAGACCGTATCGCTCGCCGGGGTATTCCTTCTCCGCGGACACGGTGGTCTTCATCTCCCTCAACTGCGCGGGCGGCAGCAGTTCGCCGCCGAGCAGCGCGGTGACGAAGCGGTTGAGGTCCGCCGAGGTGGAAATCATCTCCCCCGCCGAACTCGCCCAGGAGGGGTTGAATTCGGTGACGTCATACGCCGTGGCGTCCGGGCCCCCGCCGAACCGGGTATAGGCCCGTGCGCTGGGGGCGGGAAGCGTACGGTCGGTTCCCGGCAGTGAAGTCGAGCGCAGACCGAGGCGCTTGATGACGCGCCGGTCGATCTCCTCACCGTACGGCCGGCCCGTCACCTTCTCGATGACCATCCCGGCGAGGAGGTAATTGGTGTTGGAGTAGTGCCAGCCGGTGCCCGGCTCGAAGTCCGGCCGGTGTTTCATGGCGGTCGCCAGCAACTGGTCCCGCGTCCACGTCTCGTCGCGGTGCTCGAGGAAGTTCTCGGTCAGGACGCGCTGGGCGAAGCCGGGGTCGGCGAGGTAGTCGTGAATACCGCTGGTCTGGTTGAGCACCTGGCGTACGGTGATCCGCCGGCCGTCGTGGCCATGACCTTGGACCGCGCCGGGCAGCCACCTGTCGACGGTGTCATCGAGGTCGAGTTTTGCCTCGGCCTCCAATTGCAGCAGCACTGTCGCCACGAACGTCTTGGTGATGCTGCCGATCCGGTACCGCTCTCCGGCCCCGCGAGGCCGTTGCGTGGTCAGGTCCGCCACGCCGGCCGCGCCATTCCATGTCCCGCGCACGTCACGGGCCTGCCCGGTCACTCCCGGCACACCTTGTTCGACTGCCCTGCGCATGGCCTCCCGGGTGGCCGCGTGCCGGGCCTCGTTCCCGCGATCGGCCGCCATGGCCTGCGGGCCGGTCAGTAACGACCCGAACGCGGCCATGGCCGCGACGACGGTCAGCGCACCGCGGATCGTCCGTACGTTCATGAATGCTGTCCTTCCTCGTCATCACCCGCGGGCAAGAGCGCGGGCTTTGACAGGGAGGACTATGTGGCTTGTGTGATGGTTGAGTCTCGACCCCCATCGGTTGAAACCCGTTGAAACGGCGGCTTCAGCTGCCGATCAGGTCGAGGAGATCGTCGGCGTGCTCTTCTTCCTCCTCGAGGATCGACTCCAGCAGGCGGCGGGTGGTGGGGTCACGGTCCGACAGCCACCGCACGATCTCCTGATAGGTGGAGATGACGATCCGTTCGGCGAGCAGATTGTGCTCGAGCATCGTCGTCAGGTCGTTCGGGGACGGAGTCGTGTAGTCGGTATGTGCCCGCCGCACCAGTGTCGCCGGATCGAAATCGGGTTCACCTCCCAGTTGAGAGACCCTTTCGGCCGCCCGCATGGCGTGCTGCATCTCCTGCGCGGCGTGCTCGGTGAATTCCGCCGTCACCTGTGCCCGGTCGATGCCGGTCGCCGAGATGGCGTGGCGGGTGTAGCGCAGCCAGCACACCACCTCGGTGGCGATGACGTCGTTGAGGATGCCGACGACCCGTTCCTTGTCGACGCCATAGGTACCGGTGACGGGCCCGGCATCCATCTTCCGCCGCGCCTCGTCACGGATTCTGGTGACGTCCAGGACGAAGTCGTCGCTCATGCCGGGTCCTCTCCGCTCGTACTTCTCCGCTCCGCGTTCGCACTGACTTCCCCGGCACGCGGAGGAAGGCACGCGGCCCGTCACAAGATGACCGGTTCGACGCAATGCCGGGGGGTGAGGGGTCGTCGACGACGACAGCCGCGGATCAAGCCGCGCTCTCGCTTGAATCTCCCCTTGGGGGAGTTCCTACCGTAACGGCGAGCGCGGACGGCCCCTCGGGCCGGCCGTGTGGACCGAGGCAGGCGAGGAGACGTTCATGACGGCATTCATTCTGGTGTCGGGCGCGCACACCGGCGGCTGGATATGGCAGGAGGTGGCCGACCGGCTGAAGGAGTCGGGGGCCGAGGTGTATCCGGTGACGCTCACCGGCATGGGTGAGCGCGCCCACCTGGCGGGACCGGAGACGGACCTGGAGACCCACGTCCAGGAGCTGGTGCGGCTGATCGACGGGGTGGACGCGCCGGAGGTGGTGATCGTCGGTCACTGTTACGGCAGCTACCCGGTGCTCGGTGCCGCCGACCGGCGTCCGGAGCGGATCGCGCGGATCGTCTGTCTGGATGTGGGCCTCCCGCAGGATGGCGACTCGGCCCTCGCGCTGGTGCCCGACGGGGCGGTCCGCGACCGGCTGCTGCGGCAGGCCGGGCAGGGAGAAGGCGACGACTGGCGGCTGTCCCCGCCGGCGCTCGAGGAGTGGCGGCGCTGGGGCAGCGTCGCCGGCGTCCCGGCGGCCGCGCTCGAGCGGCTGACCAGCCGTGCCGCCCCGCAGCCGGCGGCCACGCTGACGCAACCGCTCCGGCTGTCGGGGGCGGTCGCCGAGCTGCCGACGACCGGCATCCTCTGCACCGCCAACGGGTCGACCATCGCCTTCGTCGAGTCCCTGGTCAAGCTCGGGGACCCTCGCCTCCAGGCGCTCACCGACCCCCGGGTGAGCTTCTTCGAGCTCGGCACCGGGCACTGGCCGATGCTTTCCGCCCCCGGCGAACTGGCCGACGTACTGCTGCGTGCCGCCGCGGGCGAAGGGCACCGTCTGAGCGCGACCGACCAGCAGCCGACACACCTGCGGCCCTTCCTCCTGGACGTACCGGAGCGGCCCCGCGAGCGGATGGGGCGGGTCGATCTCTATCTGCCCGACGCCGACGGCCCCCGTCCGGCGGTGGTGTTCGTCCACGGCGGCCCGGTTGCCGCCGGCGTGCGGCCCACGCCACGGGACTGGCCGACCTTCATGGGCTACGGCCGGTACGCGGCGAGCCTGGGCGCGGTCGGTGTGACGCTCGATCACCGGCTGCACGATCTGGCCGACTACGCGCGTGCCGCCGAGGACATCGCGGCAGCGGTGGAGCTCGTACGGGCCGATCCACGCGTCGACGGCGAGCGCGTCGCGCTGTGGTTCTTCTCCGGTGGCGGGCTGCTGTCGGCGGACTGGCTCGCGGCGCCCCCGCCGTGGCTGCGGTGTGTGGCGGCGACCTATCCCATCCTCGCGCCACTGCCGAACTGGGGACTTGTCGACTCCCGCTTCCGCCCTGGGACCGCTGTGCGCACGGCGGGACGGTTGCCGATCGTCCTGACCCGCGTGGGGCTGGAATTCGCGGAGCTGGCGGCGACGGTCGAGGAGTTCCTGGCCGCCGCCAAGGACTGCGAGGCCGACGTCGAGGTGATCGACGTACCCCTCGGCCACCACGGATTCGAGACGATCGACCACACCGAGCAGACGCGCGACGCCGTCCACCACGCGGTGCGATCGGTCCTGGGACATCTGCGCGGCTGAGCGGTTCGCGTCGGAGCCGCCGCTGGTCCCCGCGGGCAGCGCGTACCGCAGCCAGGTGCCGCGGACGCGCTGCCCGCGCCGACGAGGAACATGACTACGCGGCCTGTGCCGTGGCGGCGATGACCAGTTCGCGCAGGGTGACCCTCTGGGGCCGCTGGTACGCGAAGGTGATGGCGTCCGCCACGTCCTGGGGGTCCAGCACCTGGATGGAGTCCTTGAACGCCTGGTAGTCGGCCTTGATCGTCACATCGGTGGTGTGGGACAGCAGCTCGGTCTCCACCGCGCCGGGGGCGATGGTGATGACACGGACACCGTGCCCCGCGACCTCCTCGCGGAGGCTGTCGGACATGCCGTGCACGGCGAACTTGGTACCGCTGTAGACCGTGTGGCCGGGGTAGCTCTTGCGGCCCGCGACCGAGCTGACGTTGATGACGGTGCCGTGGGCGCGCTCGATCATGCCGGGCAGGACGGCTCGTACGCCGTTGAGCAGGCCCCGCACATTGACGTCGAACATCCGCTCCCATTCGCCGGTCGGCTGGTGGGCCACCGCTCCGAGCAGCATGACGCCGGCGTTGTTGACGATGAGGTCCACCGGTCCGTACAGCGCCTCGGCCTCGTGGACGGCGGCGGCCACGGCCTGTTCGTCGGTGACGTCGACGGAGCGGGCAAGGGTGTCGGGGAGGCCGAGCGCCTCGATCCGGTCGGCGCGGCGGCCCAGGAGCAGGAGGGGGTGGCCCAGTTCCGACAGGGTCCGGGCGGTGGCGGCGCCGATGCCCGAGCCGGCTCCGGTGATGACGGCGAGGGGCTTGCGGGTGCTCGTCTTCGCTTGCGTGTTCGTCTTCGCGTTCATGCATCCAGCTTCGATGACCGTCGATTCAAGAACAACGACGGAAGGCGCAACGATCGATAACCTACGGGTTATGGAACGTCGGGATCTTGAGATCTTTCTGGCACTCGCGGAGGAGCTGCACTTCGGACGCACCGCGGAACGGCTGCACGTGTCCCAGGCCCGGGTCAGCCAGACCGTCAAGCAGTTGGAGCGGCGGATCGGCGCCCTGCTCTTCGAACGGACCAGCCGGCGCGTGGCCCTGACGCCGATCGGCCGGCGGTTGCTGGAGGACGTGCGTCCTGGCTACGAGCTCATCAAGGCGGGCGTCGCGCGCGCGGTGGCCGCGGGCCGTGGCCTCGGAGAGCCGCTGCGGGTCGGCTTCGCCAGCCCGCTGGCGGGCGAGCTGGTGCTGGCCGCCGCTTCCGTGTACCGCGGGCACGACCCGGCAGCGGGCGAGGTCCTCATTCACGAGACCCCGCTGTGCGACCCGTTCGGTCTCCTCCGCACGGGCGAACTCGACCTGCTGCTCGCCCAGTTCCCCGTCGCCGAGCCGGACCTGCGCACCGGCCCCGTGCTGATCTCCGACACGCGCGTCCTGGCGGTCTCCACGCGGCACCCCTTCGCGGGCCGGCCCTCCGTCCGGCTCGAGGACCTCGCCGCCGAGAAGCTGCTCAGCCTCTCCGGGCCCGTACCCGCGTACTGGCTCGATCATCTGCTCCCCCGCACCACCCCGGGCGGACTGCCCCTCGAACGCGGCGAGGAGGCGGCGACCCGGCAGGAACTCCTCGCCCTCGTCGGGGCGGGCCGGGGCGTCCATCCGACCGCCGCCCACGAGGTCCGCTACTACGCCCGGCCCAACATCGCCTACGTGCCCCTCGCCGACGCGCCGCCGCTGGAGTACGGCCTGGTCTGGCGGGCGGCCGCCGGGACCGGACGCGTCCGTGCCTTCGCCGAGATGGCCGCCGAGGTCGTACAGCGGCAGAACGGCCCCACCAACGTCTGCGCCGCATGCCGCTGAGCGCCCCCACCGCCCGGCGATCACGGCGCGCACCCATACGGCCGCCCCATGACTGGCAGGCGTAATCCGGCCCGAGGATGCTTGAGCGTGTCGTACGGCACGGAAGAGCGGGAGCGGGCACGTGAGGGCACCGAGCGCGGGGCGCACCGCCGTGAAGCGCTGGTGCCTGCGCCACCTTCAGCTGCTGCCCGTCCTCCTGCTCCTCGGGGGCGCCCTCCTCGACTACTGCACGCCACCGCATTTCAGTGCCGAGGCTCTCTACACCGCCGCGCCGATGGCCGCCGCCGCCCTGCTGTCGCTGCGTGCCACGGTCCTGGCGGGCATCGGGGCGTGTGCCGTGGACTTCGCGCTGCTCACGCACTTCGGTTTCATGGGGGACTCCGGCGGGCGGAGCGAGCTGGCGGCGGTCGCGACCGTCTCGGCCTTCGCCGTCGTCGTCAACCGCCTCATGTACTACAGCGACGTGCGGTTGCGGTCCGCGCGCGGCATCGCCCTCGCCGTGCAGCGCGCCGTGCTGCCGGAGCCGCCCGCCTCGATCGGGCCGCTGCGGATCGCCGTGCGCTATCAGTCGGCCGTCAAGGACGCGCAGATCGGCGGTGACCTGTACGGCGTGCAGGACACTCCGTACGGCGTGCGCTGCGTGGTCGGCGACGTGCGGGGCAAGGGCATGGAGGCGGTCAAGGCGGTGGACGTGGCGCTCGGGGTGTTCCGGGAGGCCGCCGAGGAGGAGCCCACCCTCGCCGGGGTCACGGCCAGGCTGGAGCGGGCGCTGATACGGGAAGCCGGGCGGCGGACGGGGGTCGAGCGGACCGAGGGGTTCGTCACCGGCGTCCTGGCCGAGATCCCGCACTCCGGCGACGAGCTGCGGCTGATCAACCGAGGCCATCCGCCGCCGTTGCTGCTGCACGGCGGTGAAGTGCGCAGCGTGTACCCGTCCGAGCCGGCGCTCCCGCTGGGGCTGGCCGGGCTGGCCGCCGGCGAGGAGCGCACGGACACGGTGCCGTTCCCCGCGGGGGCGACGCTCCTGCTGTACACCGACGGCCTCACCGAGGCCCGGAACCGCGCCGGGGCCTTCTACGACCCCGTCACCTGCCTGACCGGACGTGACGTCCCCGGGCCCGACGCGCTCCTCGACGTCCTCCTCACCGACGTGGGCCGCCACACCGGTGGCCGTATCACCGATGACATGGCACTGCTGGCGGTCACGCGGAGCGGGGGCTACGAGCGCCCGTGACGGGGGCGGTGGGCCGGGAGCCCGCGTCAGGATCCGTTGCACTCGCTGTTGTCGCCGCCGGACCGGCACTGGGTGTGGGGGCCGCTGTAGCCCGGCTCCGGGCGGGGCGGGTGCGCTTCCTTGTACTCCTCGTGCAGTCCGGCCCCGGCCAGCAGTACCAGGACCGCCCCGGCGAGGATCTGCCCACTGCCGGCGATGACCGCGCGGACCGTGAACAGCGCCCACGCCGAGAGCAGGACCGCCGCCCCGGTCACCGCCACGGCCGTGTACGGGCCGACCATGCTCAGGCCGTCGTTCTGAGCGGCGTCGAAAAAGTGGAACCCGGTGGCGTCGAGGGCGAAGAGGAGGACGACGCACGCCGCGAGCACGTCGAAGGCGAGCAGGCCGATCGCGACGGCGACGTCGGCCACGGGGTGAAGGTTCGCGTCCCGGCGCCCGGCGGGGGAGGAAACGTTCCGCCCGCCGTGGTGGGAAGAAGTCATGACGAACAGCGTCGCCCACGCACGGGCCGGGGTCATGAGTACGCGTACTCATGACCCCGGTGCGTGATCAGTGCAGGAGCGGCGAGCCGGTCAGCTGGCGGGTGATGGGGCCCTTGCCGTCGCCCTCGATGTCGTAGACGACGGTCGAGTCCGTCGACCACCACAGGTTCTTGTCGTACGTGGCCGCCGGCGCCGCGCACGTGGAGGCCCGGTCGGTGTCGGAGGCCCCGTACTGGTAGTGCTTGTTCACCAGCTCGGTCAGGTCGCAGGTCTTGGACGTGATGACCTTGTCGACGTCGGGGGCCGTGGGGCCCGACCGCGCCTCGAGCCTCGTCGTAACCTTGAAGGAGGTGAACCGCTTGCTCAGGTCGATCGCCTGCAAGTCGAGCATCTGCCAGCTCGTCGCGCTGTGGCCGGTGACCTTGCCGTTGGTGACGTCGGCGCAGTTCTCGATGTAGTAGGTCTGGTCGGGCTTGTTGCCGGGGTTGATGACGTCGAACTGGTCCTTGAACGAGTCCGAGCACGAGCCGACGGCGGAAGCCGGCGCCGCGAACACGATGCCTCCGGCCACAATGCTTGCCGCGAGGGTGGCAGCGGCGAGGGTCTTACGCATGAATGTCCTCTCTACGGTCCTACGGTGATGGGGGAAGTGGGCTGTCAGTTGCAGGAGCCGACGCCGCGCACGGTGTCGATGACGACCCGGCCACCCTTCTTCATGTAGGAGTACACCTCACCGCAGTAACCACGGTTCTGGTACACGGGACCCGCGTAAGTGGAGAAGCTGCCGAAGTTCTCGGTGTGCGGGGTGCTGGTGTAGTTGTCCTTGAGCCGGATGCCCATGGACTGCTTGGCACCGGTGTCGTTCCACAGCACGGCGCAGATCGGCCGGTCGTAGTACGAGGGCCCGGTCTCCTTGCCGTTGGTCCACAGGTACAGCGTGGCGTACCGGGTGGTCGAGGACGGCAGGCGCTCGGCGTACACCGACTGGGTGTAGCCGGCGCCGCAGGCGTTCCCGGCCGCCGCGGCGGCCTGGGGCGCGGCGGCGACGACGCTCTTGGTCTCCGCCGACGCCTTGGGGGAGAACTGGATCGAGCCGACCGAGGCCGGCGCCTTCGGCGCCTCGCCCGTAACGGCCATGGCGGTCTGCGGAACCGCAATGCCCAGGGTGGCCATGGTGGTTGCGGCGACGGTCACACGTATCGCGGTCTTCTTACCGAGCATGTGAAATGAATCCCCCATGTGACATGCAAAAGGAAAGGGGAACCCTGATGGACCAGTCCCCCCTTGACGGTCACGCGGAACTTATCAGGCCATCCACGGGAGTTCCTGTGATCCAGTCCACATGTGCCCGGTACCGTCGGCCGGCCGGGTTTAGCGGATTCCATTCCTCCGCCATGCGTACGGCACAGCACTGTGCAAGTGGCCGATGTCTTGGGACAATTGAGGAGTTCGGTGAGACGATCCGTGTCACCAGTCGCCGACCTCAAGCCTTACGGAGTGACCGATGCCCACGGAAGTCACCATCTGGCTGACCCCCGAGGAGGCGGCTTCCGGCGTCACCAGAGCTGTCAGCCTCCCCAAGGGGACGGTGGACGTCCGCATTCCGCCGGTCCAGGACGGCACCCTCATCCGGGTCTCCACCGACAAAGGCGAGACGTTCATCCGGATCCGCCTTCACGGCACGCCACCGCGGCCGCCGGGTCGCGGACGGCTCGCCTTCCTCGGCAGTCCGGTGGCCAAGCCGTTGTTCATCGTCGGTGTGCTCGGCGTGCTGACCGTCGTCCTGCTGAACCAGGGCGAGGATTCCACCCCGCCGACCGCGGGCCGCCCGAGTACGAGCACCACCGCCCCCTCCCTTGGTGGCACCGCCGGCGCCACCGCCGGCCCGGACAGCGGAACCCCGGGATCCGCCGGTCCCCTCGACAGCGCCGACCGTTCCCGTCCCCCAGCGGCGAGCGACTACCCGGCAACCGCCGCCCCGCCCACCCCCTACAGCGCCGGAACGTGCCTCGACGGGACGCTCCCCGATTCGACGACCCCGGTGAAGGTGAAGAACGTCGACGTCGTCTCCTGTTCGTCGCCCGACGCGCACTACCGGGTCATCCAGGCGTACCACGGGACCACGGACCTCTCCCGGTGCCGCGAGGACTCCGAGACGCAGTACTCCTTCTCCTCCCGGACGACGCTGGGCGGCCGGACCATCAGCTCGGTCGTCTACTGCCTGGTGGGCATCGGCTCCTACGCGCGGTAGGACGGCACGGCCGGCTCGCCACCGCCTCTCCGGGGGCACCCTGTATAACTTCCTGCATGACACACGCATCTTTACGGCGTCCGGTGGCCCTGGCGCTCGCCCTGACGGCCTTCCTGGGGACGGCCGCGGGCACCGCGACAGCGGCGGGGCCGTCCCCCGCGCCCTTTGCCGCCGCCCCGCCCCAGGACCGCGCGGTGGTGGCCGGACTGGAGCGGTACGCCCATCCGTTGCGCACCGCCGAACCCGGCGGGCCCGCGGGTGACCTGGCCGCGTTCGGCTCGATGACGCGGGGGGCGACCGTCGTCGGGATCGGCGAGGCGTCGCACGGCTCGAAGGAACTGTTCACCGTCAAGGACCGGTTGTTCCGACAGCTGGTGACGCGGGAGGGGTTCTCCGCCTTCGCCATGGAGATCACCTGGTCGGCGGCCGCCCGCATCGACGCGTACGTCCGTACCGGCGAGGGCGACCTGCGGCAGATCATGCGGGAGGAGTTCCAGGACGCCTACTCCCTGTTGAACACCGAGGAGTTCCTGAACCTGTTCAGCTGGGTGCGCGAGCACAACCGCACCAGCGCCCGCCCGGTCCGGATCGTGGGCCTGGACTTCTCCGACGCCGGGCCCGAGCAGTACGAGCGCATCCTCACCTGGGCGGGGCGCAACACCCCCGCCCTCGTACCCGAGCTGCGCCGGCGTTACGCCGCCCTGCGGGCCCTGCCGGCCGGGGTCGGCGCGCGGCTGGCGGCGTACAGCGCGCTTCCGCTCGCCGAGCGCAAGGCGATCGCACAGGATGCCGAAGCCGCGCACCGGCTGCTGGCCGGGGCCGGCAAGCAGGACCCCTGGGTGCTCCAGGAGGCCCTGGTCCTGGCCCAGATGGCCAAATCCTTCGCCTTCGACACCGACGACCCCGCCCAGGCCACCGCCGTGAACCGGCACCGCTCGCGGACCATGGCCGAGTTCGCCGTGTGGTGGCAGCGGCAGACCGGCGACCGGATCGTGGTGTCGGCGCACGACGGGCACGTCGCCTACGAGTCGCCGATGCCCGCCTCCTACCCCGTCGCGATGGGCGCTGAGCTGCGCGAACTCATCGGCCGTGCGTACCTCTCCGTCGGCACCTCCCTGTACGGCGGCCAGTACCGGGCCCGTACGGCGAACGGCTCGGCAGGGGTATTCGGCATCGGTCCCGCCGCGCCCGGCAGCAATGAACACACCCTCGACCGGGTGCGCTTCCGCGACTTCTACGTCGACCTGCGCGCGGCACGCCGTGATCCGGTGGTGGGCGCCTGGCTGAACACGGCGCGCCCGACGTTCGTCATCCCGGGGCGGTATCCCAACCAGCCGACGTCGCCGGTCGCGCTGGGCCGCGCCTTCGACGTCGTCGTGCATCAGCACACGGTGCGGGCGTCCGTGCCGGTGCCGCAGCCGTAGGAAGGAGCCGGGGCGGGCGGCGACGGCCGCCGGCCCCGCGTGCCGTCACGGCAGCCGCTCCAGGAGCGTACGGGCCGCGTCCAGCATCAGCCGGCACACATGCTCCGGGTCGGCGCCGGCCAGCGGCTCCTGGCGCACGACCACACGCGTGAGGCCGATGCCGAGCAGCCAGGCCAGGACCAGGGCGGAGCGCAACGCGGCGTCCTCCGCGTCGGTGAGGCCCGCCAGCACGTCGGCGTACTCCTCGGTCAGGAGCCGGCTGGTCCGCGCGACCTCGTCGTCTCCGCCGACGGAGCGCAGGAAGACCTCCAGCGAGCGGTCCCCGGGTGGGGTGCCGGCAGGGGCGAGCAGATTGCGCAAGGCGGTCTCCAGCAGCCGCTCGGCCGGTGTCTCGCACAGCTGCCTGCGGCCGTCCAGTGCGACCACTTCACCGAAGAGGGCTGTCTTCGATCCGAAATAGCGGAAGAGCAGGGCCTGGTTGACGCCGGCACGGTCGGCTATCGCACGCACGGTCGTGCGGTCGTAGCCGCGCTCGGCGAACAGCTCCGCCGCCGCCTCGATCAAGGACTGGCGGGTGGCCCCGGCGTCGCGTCGGCGCACCGGTTTCTCCGTGGTCATCCCGTTCCTCCTCAAGCGCCGCCCGGCCTTCCGGAGCGTTCAAATCCCCCGGCGATAGGCCCCGTTGACGTCCTTCCTACCCCGTCCTACGGTCGTTGTAAGCAGATGCTTACAACGCTGCCCGCGCCGGCGCGAGACCTACTGCCTACGTGAGGGAACAAGGGGTCCGGATGTCCACCTCCCACAGCGAGCCCGCCGCCTATCCGTTCAACGAGGCCACCGGCCTGGACCTGTCCGAGCAGTACGAGAAGGCACGCCGCGGCGAGGGGCTGCGGCGCGTGCGGCTGCCGTACGGCGAGCCGGCCTGGCTCGTCACCCGCTACGCGGACGCCAGGCTCGTCCTGGGCGACCGGAGGTTCAGCCGCGCCGCCTGCGTCGAGCACGACGAACCCCGTCAGTCGCCCGGCCGGTCCACCGACGGCATCCTCAGCATGGATCCTCCCGACCACACCCGGCTGCGCACGCTGGTGACGAAGGCGTTCACCGTGCAGCGGGTGGAGCGGCTGCGGCCGGACATCCGCGCCCTGGCCGGGAGTCTGCTGGACGACATGGTGGCCGCGGGGCCGCCCGCCGACCTGGTCGAGGATTACGCCCTGCCGATCCCCGTCTCCGTGATCTGCCGGCTTCTCGGGGTGCCCGAGGCGGACCGGCCCCTCTTCCGCAAGTGGAGCGACGACGCCCTGTCCACCAGCTCGCTCACGGCCGAGGAGGCGGACGCGAGCCGGGAGGAGTTGCGCGCGTACATGGCGGGGCTGATCGCCGAGCACCGCGCCCGGCCCGCCGACGACCTGATGACCGCCTTGATCGGGGCCCGCGACAAGGACGACCGGCTGTCGGAGCTGGAGCTGATCGACCTGTGTGTGGCCATCCTAGTCGCGGGCCACGAGACCACCGCCACCCAGCTCCCCAACTTCGTGTGGACCCTCCTCGGGCATCCCGGCGAGCTCGCGCGGCTGCACGAGGATCCCGGTCTCGTCCCGGCCGCGGTCGAGGAGTTGCTGCGCTTCGTTCCCCTGGGCATGGCCGCGACCATGCCCCGCTACGCGACCGAGGACATCGAGGTGGGCGGGACGCTGGTGCGCTCGGGCGAGCCGGTCCTGGTGTCGGTGGGCTCCGCCAACCGTGACGCCCTGCGCTTCGGGGCCCCCGACACCCTCGACCTCGGCCGGGAGGGCAACCAGCACCTGGGCTTCGGCCACGGCGTCCACCACTGCCTCGGCGCACCCCTGGCCCGGGTCGAGCTCCAGGAGGCGCTACGGGCCCTCGTCGTGCGGATGCCGGGCCTTCATCTGGCCGGGGACGTCGTCTGGAAGACGCAGATGCTGGTCCGTGGCCCCCGCTCGATGCCGGTGGGGTGGTGAGCGATGACCTGGCGGGTGACGGTGGACCGCGGCCGGTGCATGGGGTCGGGCATCTGCACGGCCCTGGCCGCCAGGTCGTTCGTCCTGGACGACGAACGCTCCCGGGCCGTGGGCGACGGGAGCGCGCCCGGCGAGAGCGTCCTCGACGCGGCCGACTCCTGCCCGGCGGGGGCCATCACCGTGACCGAGAACGGGAGGGTGATCGGCCCCCGGGACTGAAGGCGACCGCACGGGTGCCCGCGCCCCGGGCCCGGGCTACGACCGGCGGCGCGGCTTCCCGCGCTTGCCGCCCTTGGTGCCGCCGGTACCGCCGCGCGCGCTCTTGCCGGCCGGCTTGCCCGTCGACTTGCCGCCCGCGGGCTTGCGCTGCGCGCCGCGCGCCTCGGGGCGCTTGCCCTTCGGCTGCGCGGGGGTCTGGGGACGGCCCCGGGTGCTGTTGACGGTCCGCCCGCGGACGATCCCGATGAACTGCTCCACCAGGTCGGTGGTTTCCTCCTCCGGCCACGACAGCGCCACACGCGACTGCGGGACGTCCGAGACCGGCCGGTAGGTGAGGTCCTTGCGGTGGTGCAGACGGGCGATCGACTGGGGGACGACAAGGAGACCCACTCCCGCCGCCACCAGCTCGATCGCGTCCGCGGTCGTGGCGGGGCGCTCGATCGCGGGCCGTCCCGGCGGGCGCTCCCAGTCCAGGGTGTCGTCGAGGGGGTGCAGCACGAGCTCGTCGGCCAGGTCCTCGGCGGACACCTCGTCGACCGCCGCCACGACGTGGTCCTTCGGGACCACGACCACCGTCGTCTCGGTGTAGAGGGGGATCGCGCTGAGGTCCGTACGGTCGGCCGGCAGGCGGACGAAGCCCGCGTCGGCTCCGCCGGCGCGCAGCACGTCGCACGCCTCGGCGGCGGGGACCCCGACGAGGGTGAGGGGGACTTCGGGCAGCCGCTCGTTCCAGATCCGCACCCACTTCGTGGGCGTCACTCCCGGGACATACGCGAGCCGGAACGAAGGGGAATCTTCCGAGCCTGTCACTCCCCTAGGTTACCGGTCGTGGTCAGAGGTAGCGCACATGCTCGATACTCTTGACACCATGACGTCGCACAAGACCACCCAGACGATGAAGCCCGCGACCGCGGCGAAGAAGCTGGGTGTGTACCTCGAGGCCACCCCCGCCGAGTTCCAGGAGGGTGTCGTCTCGCGCACCGAGTTGAACGCCCTGCAGGCCGATCCGCCCGAGTGGCTGCAGGAGCTGCGACGCAACGGCCCGCACCCCCGGCCGGTCGTCGCGGCGAAGCTGGGCGTCTCCATCGCGGGTCTCGCCCGTGGCGGAGTCACGGAGGCCCTCACCACGGAGCAGATCGAGGCGCTGAAGCAGGAGCAGCCCGAGTGGCTGCGGCGGGAGCGCGCCACCCAGGCCGAGGTCCGCAAGGAAGCGGTGCGCATCAAGGAGAAGAAGGCCGAGCGGGGCGAGCAGGCCCGCTAGCCGCACGCCGCCCGGGCCGCCGGGCCCGACATCGTGGATGCCGCCTGTGATCTTCGCTTGCCGAAGCGGGGATCACCGGCGGCATCACTTCTGTGGGGCCAGGCCGGGGGCTGCCCCGGCGGCCCCGCGGGTGATCCCGCGTATCCCCGTGACTTTGGTCGCCGTTGATGGCGATATGACCACATTGCGCAGATTGCCGCATTTCACGGCCGTCGCAGTGCTCCTGACGGCCGCCACCCCGCCCACCACGCCCCCGGCCGCTGCCGCGACACCCCCGGCACCCCCGGCCCACCCGTCGCACGCGGTGGTCCGGCCGGCCGATGTCGTCGGTCCGCCCCTGCCGGTCGAGCGCTTCCCCGCCCCGGTCAAGAACGCCTGCGGCATCTGGAAGGGCCTGGACTGGCCGACCGTGGCGAAGGCCCGGGACTTCCCGGTGGCCCGCTCCGCCCTCGTCATCCGCGGCGGCTCGATCCACCGCAACCTCAGCGGCCACCTCCCCGCGAGCGGCCACTACCGGGAGTACGACGTCACCCCGCGGCCACCGGGCCGGCACCGGGACGCCGAACGCCTCGTCCGCGATCCGGGCACCCACGCCGTCTGGTACACCGGCGACCACTACCGCACCTTCCGCAAGATCGCCTCGGGCTGCCCCTGAAGCGTGCCCTCGGGCCCGGGGTCCGACGGCTCAGGAGCCGAGGGGGTGCCCGGTCGTCGCGTCGACATGGCCCGGGATCTCCTCGTGGCGATCGCCCACCGACAGCGTCCCACTGGGCTCGAAGAGGAGGAGCTCGGCACCGGAGGGAGCGTACGGCTTGTGCTCCGTGCCCCGGGGGACGGTGAACACCGCGCCCCGGGGAAGCACGACCGTGCGCTCCCCGGCGGGCTCGCGCAAGGAGATGCGCAGTTCTCCGTCGAGCACCAGGAAGAACTCGTCGGTGTCGTCGTGGACGTGCCAGATGTGTTCTCCCCTGACCTTGGCGACGCGGACGTCGTAGTCGTTGACCCGCGTGAGGACGCGGGGGCTCCACAGGGCGTCGAAGGAGGCCAGGGCCTTGTCGAGGAAGAGGGGCTCGTTGCTCATGGGCTCATCCTTCGCCGGTTCCCCCGGCCCGCGTGAGTGCTAGAAATCGCATATGGCGCAACATTCCTCGCAGGCGGTTCGCCCGGCGGGCCTTCATCGGGTCGTCGTGATCGTCGACGAGAACTCCAACCCCTTCGAGCTCGGCTGTGCGATCGAGGTCTTCGGGCTGCGCAGGCCCGAGCTCGGCCGTGAACTGTACGACTTCGGGCTCTGCTCCCCCGGGCCCAGCACCCTGATGCGGGACGGGTTCTTCACGCTCACGGGGGTCGCCGGCCTGGAGGCGGCCGAGGCGGCGGACACCTTGATCGTGCCCAACCGCCCCGACGTCGAGGTGCCGCGTCGCCGGGCGGTGCTCGGGGCGATCCGGCGGGCGCACGCGCGCGGTGCGCGCTTGGTCGGCTTCTGCAGCGGCGCGTTCACGCTGGCCGAGGCCGGGGTCCTCGACGGGCGCCGGGCCGCCGCGCACTGGCAGTGGGCGGACGCCTTCCGGGCCCGTTTCCCTTCCGTCCGGCTCGAGCCGGACGTGCTGTTCGTGGACGACGGTGACATCCTCACCGCCGCCGGCAGCGCGGCCGCGCTCGACCTCGGGCTGCATGTGGTCCGCCGCGACCACGGCGCCGAGGTCGCCAACTCCGTCAGCCGGCGGCTGGTCTTCGCGGCGCACCGGGACGGCGGGCAGCGGCAGTTCGTGGAGCGTCCCGTGCCCGAGATCCCGGACGAGTCGCTGGCGCCCGTCCTGGCCTGGGCCCAGGAGCACCTGGACGCGCCGCTCACGGTGTCCGCCCTCGCGGCGCGCGCGGCGGTCAGTCCCGCGACGCTGCACCGGCGCTTCCGTGCGCAGCTGGGGACGACGCCGTTGGCATGGCTCACGGGCGAACGGCTCGCCCTGGCATGCCGGTTGATCGAGCGGGGCGAGTCGCGCTTCGAGGTGGTCGCGCGGCGCAGCGGGCTGGGCACCGCCGCCCATCTGCGTACGCTGATGCGCCGCGGGACCGGTCTCACGCCGTCGGCGTACCAGCGCCGGTTCGGGCCCCCGGGGGTGAACTGAGGCCGGGGCGGGTCCGGTGCCCGGGCGCCATCGGCTCATGGGCCTAGGACCAAATGTGGAGGCCCGCACCGTCCGCGGGCAGAGGCCCCGGGGGCGGCGCGGCGCTTACGGTCGTGTACGCAACGATCGAGAAGCGAGGAACCCACGATGCAGACGGACCGCAAACACCACTGGAACGGCGACCTGCTGGATCTCGACGCCTACTTGGACCGCGTCGGGTACGAGGGCGAGCGGGCGCCGACCCTGGACGTGTTGCGCGCGCTGCACCGGGCGCACGTCACCTCGATACCCTTCGAGAACGTCGACGCCGTCCTGGGCGTGCCGGTCCTACTGGATCTCGAGGCCGTCCAGGACAAGCTGGTGCGCGGCCGGCGCGGCGGCTACTGCTTCGAGCACGTGACGCTGTTCGCCGCCGTCCTCGAGCGGCTGGGCTTCCGGTTCACCGCCATGAGCGGGCGGGTGACGCTCGGCGAGGACAAGATCCTGCCCGCCACCCACGCGCTGCTGGCCGTGACGGCCGCCGACGACGAGCGGCTGTGGCTGTGCGACGTCGGGTTCGGCTGCGGGCCGCTGGAGCCGATCGAGCTCGCGGACGGCACCGAGGTGGACTACGAGGGCTGGAAGTTCCGGCTGGAGCGGCGTCCGGGCGTCTACGGCATCGACGACTGGTGGCTGTACCAGCTCAAGGCCGGGGGCTGGCAGGACCGGCACACCTTCACCCTCAATCCGCAGTACATGATCGACTATGTGGGGGGCAGCCACTACGTCTCCACCCACGCGCGCTCCCCCTTCGTCAAGCGCCTGTTCGCCCAGCGGTTCAGTGCCACCCATCACCACCGGCTCGACGCGACGACCCTGACCGTCTTCCGTCCCGACGGTTCCAGCACCGAGCGGAAGATCGAGCCGGCCGAACTCGGGCAGGTGCTGGAGGAGGAGTTCGGGATCGTCGTGGACGCCGGGGACCTCGCCCGGCTCAGGGAAGACGGCCTGCACTCGGCCTGACCGGGCCCGCCACCGCGGCCGTTCGCCCGTGCGGGCTCCCGCGCCGCAGCAGCGCGGCCGGCAGCAGGGCGAGGGCGGCGAGTCCGGCCAGGACGAGCAAGGCGGGGCCTGTCGCCGGGGCGGAGCGGATCGCGTCGGCGGCCGTGGAGCCGGTGGCAGCGGTCATGGGCATCATGCTCGACGCGACGGCGATGCCGAAGGCCGGGCCGACGTTCATGGCGGTCTGCTTCAGGCCGCCGACGACCCCGGCGTACCCCGGCGGCGCGTCGCCGACGACGGTCCCGGTGGCGGTGACCATCACGGTGGCGATGCCCGCGCCGAGTACGGCGAAGGCGGCGCCCGTGGCCGGCCATGTGCTGGTCGCGGTGAGCCGGGAGAGGCCCGTGAGGCCGAGGACGACGAGGAGGATGCCGGCTGTGGCCGTGCGGCGCGGGCCGTACCGGCGCAGCGCGGCGCCGGCGACGGGCGCGCCGAGGACCATGAGCGCGGTCAGCGGAAGGACCCGCAGACCGGTGGTGAGCGGGTCGAGCCCGAGGACGTCCTGGAGGAAGAAGGTGGCCACGAACAGGGCGCCGAACATGCCGCCGGTGGTGAGCAGCAGGATCGCCATGGAGGCCGTCACCGGTACGGACCGTGCCACGGCGCGCGGCACGACGGGGTGGTCGATGCGGCGTTCGTGCGCGACGAGGGCGCCCGCGAGAGCCGCGGCGACGGCGAGTCCGAGCAGGGTCGGCGTCGCGGTCCAGCCGTGCGCCGGTACGCCGACGAGGGCGTGGACGAGGGCGGCGAGTGCGGCGGCGAGCAGGCCCGCGCCCGGAAGGCCGAGCCGCTGTGACAGCTCGGGGGGAGGCGTCGGTACCCGTACGGCGAGGGTGAGCGCGGCGATCACGAGGGCGACGGGGACGTTGACCCAGAACACGGCGCGCCAGCCCAGGTGGGCGACGAGGACGCCGCCGAGGAGGGGGCCGGCCGCCGAGGCCACGCCGATCGCGCTGGTGCGGATGGCGACCGGTGCCCCGACGCGGTCGGCGGGATAGGCCAGTCTGAGCAGCGCGAGGGTCGCCGGCTGCAGCAGTGCGCCGAAGACGCCCTGCAGGGTGCGCAGGGCGATGACCCAGCCCACGGAGGGGGCGAGGGCGATCCCGGCCGAGGCGGCCGCGAAGCCGAGGACGCCGATGCACAGCAGCCTCGGATGCCCGTGCCGGTCGCCGAGCCGGCCGGCGAGGACGAGGAGGGCCGCGACGGCGAGCAGGTAGCCGGTGCTGGTCCACTGGACCTGCGCCACGCTCGCGCCGAGTTCGTGCTGCATGCGGGGTTGCGCCACGAGCAGGACGGTGCCGTCGAGCGCGACGATCATCGCTCCGGCCACGCTGGCCAGGAGCGCCAGATGCTCCCGCGCGGGCCCGCTCATGCGTCCGCCGGGCCGAGGTGGGCGTCCAGGACCGCCGCGACGAGCCGGTCGAGCTCTTCGAGGCGGTCATCGTCGGACGGGGCTGCGGGGAGGACGAGTTGGAGGCTGCCCCAGGCCCAGAGCTGGGCGAGGCCGTGCAGGTTCGACCAGAGGGCGGCGGCCGTGACGGCGGCCGGCGTGTCCGGCCCCCGCTGGTCGCCTCGCTCGGGCCGGCACCGGGCGACGAGCCCGACGAGGAGTTCGAACAGCGGCAGGGTCGACTCCCGCAGCCGGGGCCGGCCGGTGGTGTCCTGCTCGCCGCGCAGGGCGGCCTTGTCGCTGTCGAGCAGGTCGTGACGGAACATCAGCTCGAACATGCCGCGGCACTCCAGCGCGTAGCCGACGTACGCCCGCCCGATCGCGTGCGCTTGCTCGCGCGGGGTCCGCGCGCCGTCGGCCGTGGGTCCGGACGTGGGTCGGATCGCGGCCTCGATGCGTGAGGCGAGGTCGGCGAAGCCGCGCCGGGCGATCGCGGAGAGCAGGGAGTGGTGCGTGGGGAAGTACCGCCGCGGGGCCCCGTGGGAGACCCCGGCCCGGCGGGCGATCTCACGCAGGCCCAGCGCGGCGCTGCCCTCGGTCATGACGAGGTCCACCCCGACGTCGATCAGCCGGTCACGGAGGGAGGGTTCACGTTCCATAGACAGTGTCTACCAGAGCGGCGTAGACACTGTCTACCAGCACAGCAGGGCGCTGACACCAGGTGCGGCCCCGTCCCGGGGGTTCACCCCCCGTACGTGGCCTGGGACTCCCCCAGCACGGCCGCGAAGTCGCCGGCCAGCCGTCGGGCGTCGGCCGGCGGCAGGCCGGCGGTGGTGATCCGCACGCCAGGGGCGGTCTCGATACGGAACCGCGCTCCGGCCGCGACCCACCAGCCATGCGTCCGCAGCCCGTTCACCACCGCCGACTCGTCCCGCACCGGCACCCATACGTTCATGCCGCTCATGCCGTGTGCGGCGATGCCGCGTCGCCCGAGTTCGTCGGTCAGGGCCCGTCGGCGCTCGTCGTACGCCTCCCGCGCCCGCCGCACGAGCCCCTGGGTGCCGTCGTCCGTCATCAGTGAGAGCACCGTCTCCTGCAGCAGGTGACTCACCCACCCGGAGGTGAGCAGCAGCCGCCCGTCGTGACGGGCCAGCGTCGTCGCGTCGCAGGCGGCCGCCGCCCACCGCAGGTCCGTGCCCAGGTACTTCGTCACGGTCGCCACGTGCGCCCAGCGGGTGAGCCCGCCGGCGGTGAGGGTGTGCAGGGGGGCGGCGGCGATGCTTCCGGCGTGGTCGTTCTCGATCACGAGCACGTCGGGCGCCTCGCGCAGGACGTCCACGAGCGCGTCGCGGCGGGCCGCGGAGAAGCGTCCGCCGTACGGGTTCTGCGCCCGGGGGCTGCAGACGACGGCCCGTACGCCGGCCCGCAGCACGGTGCGCAGCGCCTCGGGGCGCATGCCCTCGTCGTCGACCGCGACCGCGACCGTGCGCAGGCCCAACGCCGTGACCAGGTCGAGCAGATGGTGGTAGCCGGGGTCCTCCATGGCCACGGCGTCGCCCGGGCGGAGTTCGACGGAGAGCAGCCGTCCGATCAGGTCCAGCGCCCCGTGCGCGAACGTCACGTGCTCCACCGGCACGCCGCCGGCCCCGAGCCACTGCCGCACGGCCTCCTCCAGGCGGGGCAGCCGGGGGGACGAGCGGTGGGAGCGGGCGCCGGGCGCGAGGCGGCCGGGCGGCAGCAGGTCGGGCAGGAACGCGGGGTCGGGGTGGCCGCCCGCGAGGTCGCGCAGCCCGTCCGGGACTCTGGGCGGGCGCCGGGACGCCACGGCGGGGGCGGGCGCCACGACCGTACCGCCGCGTCCGCGCGTGACCACGATCCCGCGCCGGCGCAGTTCCTTGTAGGCGGTCGCGACCGTTCCGGGGCTGATCCCGAGGTCCTCCGCGAGCCTGCGCACCGGCGGGAGGGCCGCGCCGGGCTCCAATCCGCCGTCCGTGACGGCCCGTTCGACGGACGCGGAAAGGGCCTTGGCTGTCGTACCGGTGATCCCATATTGTGTTGCCACGTAGTCAAGTATGTATCAATACATACGTGTTGGCAAGAGGATCGGGGGGACCGTGAGCTCGGGTCGCAGGTGGATCGCCGCTGTCGGGGCACGTGTACCAGGAGGCCGGGACGGGCGCCGGATGCTGTGGGTGGCCCTGGTCGACAGAGTCGGCAGCGGCCTGTGGGCCGCCACGTCGGTGCTGTACTTCACCTACGTCGCCCACCTCGGCGTGGCCCGGGTCGGCACCCTCGTCGCCGTCGCCGGCGTCGCCGGCATCGCGGGAGCGCCGCTCGGCGGCCGCATGGCCGACCGGCTGCCGCTCACCCGCGTGCTCGCCGCCTTCCAACTCCTGCGCGCCGTGGCCGCCTTCGCCCTTCTCGCCACGGACGACTACGCGCTGCTGCTGGCCTGTTCGGCGGCCGGGGGCTTCGGCGACCGGGGGGCGAGCGTCCTGACCAAGCTCTACGGCTCCCGCATCGCCGGAAGCGAGCGGGTCCGCTACCAGGCGGTCAACCGCACGGTGGCCAACGCCGGATGGGCCATCGGCGGCCTCGGCGCGGCTGCGGCACTGGGCATCGGCACGACCGCCGTCTACCGGTATCTGCTCCTCGGTGACGCGCTCTCCTTCGTCGCCGCCGCCCTCATCACCCTGCGCTGCGCCGAAGCCTCCGCGCCCGCCCGCACCGTCGCCCAGGGCTCCGGCCCGGCGCCCACCGCGGCGCCGTCGAGCCCCTGGCGCGACCGCGCCTACCTCACGTACATGGCCACGGAGGCGGTGCTCTTCCTCGACGACTCCGTCATCAGGGTCGGCCTGCCGCTGTGGGCCGTACGTGCCACCGACGCCCCGCACGGCCTCGTCCCTTTGCTGCTGGTGCTCAACAGCGTGCTGGTCGTGGCGCTCCAGGTCCCCCTGGCCGGGTTCGGCGCCACCACGGCCAGGGCCCGCGCGCTCCTGGTCCCCCTTTGTCTGACGTTCGCGGCGGCCGGCGTCGCGATGGCGGCCTCCGCCGCGCACGGCGCCGTGCTCGCCACCGTCTTCCTCATCCTCGCCGCCACGGCCATCACCCTGGCCGAGATGCTCCACGCCACCGTCTCCTGGGAACTGTCCGTCGCCCTCGCCCCGGAGGACGCCCAGGGCGCCTACCTCGGCGTCCACGGCCTGGCCCAGGCGACCCAGCGCGCGCTGGGCCCGCTCGCCGTCACCGCGGCCGTCGCCACCGGCCCCCTCGGCTGGGCGGCCTTCGGCGCGCTCACCGCGGGCACCTGCCTGGCGCAACACCGCCTCGTCCGCGACCGGGTGCCGCGGGCGGAGGCGAAGGAGGCGGCGCCGGAGCCGTACGAGGTGTCCCCGGCCGGCCGTTAGAGCCCCTCCGGCCGCTCCGTGGAGGAGGAGGTACGGGCGCGGACCTCCTCGGGCGTGAGGTAGGCGTCGGTGAACTCGAAGTCCCGCAGGGTGGCGGGGCGCCTGCTCTGAAAACCGGTACGGACGTAGTCGTCGCCGGCCGTGGCGTTCAACAGCCAGTTCGTCATCGTCCGCACCTTGGCGACGTGGGTGCGCAGGGCCATCAGGTGATAGCCGCGGGCCACCGCCTGCGCCGGAAGGCCGGTCAGCTGCACGCCCAGCGGCCGGGAGACCGCGTCCTTGCCGCCGAGGTCCACCACCAGCCCCAGGTCCTTGTGCACATACGGGCGCAACGGCTCCCCGCGCAGGTGCGCCACCACGTTGTCCGCGACCACCTTGCCCTGGCGTTGCGCGTGCTGCGCCGTGGGCGGGCAGGAGGAGCCGTCGCCCTTGGCGACGTCGGGCACGGCCGCGGCGTCACCGAGCGCGAAGACACCGTCGTAGCCCGGCAGCGTCATGCGGTCGGTGACGGCGAGCCGGCCCTTCACCGTCTCCGCGCCCAGGGTGCCGATCAGCGGACTGGCCGTCACGCCCGCCGTCCACAGCAGGGTCCGGCACGGCAGCGTGCGACCGTCCGTCAGGGTGACCCGGTCCCGCTCCACCTTGTCGACCGAGACGCCCAGGGAGATCTCGATGCCGCGCCGTCGCAGGGTGCGCATGGCCGCGGCGCCCAGCTTGTCGCCGAGTTCGGGCATGAGCTTGGGCGCCAGGTCCACGATGTGCCAGGTGATCTGCCGTGCGTCCAGCCGGGGGTAGCGCCTGCAGGCCGCCGAGGTGACGCGCTGCAGACAAGCGGCCGTCTCGGTGCCGGCGTAGCCGCCGCCCACCACCACGAACCGCAGGCGCGCGGCGCGCTCGGCCTCGTCGGTGGCCGCGTCGGCCAGGTCGAGCTGGGCGATGACGTGGTCGCGGAGATAGGCGGCTTCGGCCAGGGTCTTCATGCCCAGGGCGTGCTCGGCGAGGCCGGGGATGTCGAAGGTACGGGTGATGCTGCCCGGTGCGAGCACGATGGCGTCGTACGGCTCGTCGACGACCTCGTCGGTGATCTTCCGTACGACGCAGACCTTGGCCCGGGCGTCCACGCCGATCGCTCCGCCGGGGATGACGCGGGTGCGGCGCAGGCCCCGGCGGAGCGAGACGGCCACGGACTGCGGGGTGAGGACGCCCGAGGCCACCTGGGGCAGGAGGGGCAGGTAGAGCTGGTAGTCGAAGGGCGCCACGAGCGTGATCAGCGCCTCGTCGGGCGTGAGCTTGCGTTCCAGGCGGCGGGCGCACTCGACTCCGGCGAAGCCGCCGCCGACGATCAGGATCCGTGGACGTGTCATGTTCTGACGTCTGCTCGCTCGGAGCGGTTTCAGTACTCCCCCGCCCACCCGGGTCGCTCCGGCCGCCGACGGGCCGGCAGGGAACATGATCAACGCGTGGGGAGTTGTTCCGACGTTGCGTGTACGCCGTGAAGGAGAGAGATGTTCGCGATATCGCTGGGTGACGACCATGCCGAACTGCGCCCCCTGGAACCGTGGAACGCGGAGGAATACCTCGCCCACATCGACCGGTCCCGCGCCTACATAGGCCGTCATATCGCGCTGGCCGAACGGGCCACCGACCTCGCGTCCGCCAGGGCTTTCCTGCAGTCGTACGCGGACAAGAAGGCCACCGACAGCGGGGCGCTGTACGGCATTTGGGCGGACGGCACGCTCGTCGGGGGTGTACTCTTCCGGACCTTCGACGCCGCGGCCGGCACGTGCGAGGTCGGCTGCTGGCTGGAGGAGTCGGCTGTCGGCCGGGGACTGGTCACGCGCGCGATCACGGTGCTCGTCGACTGGGCGGTCGAGGTGCGCGGGATCCACCGGGTCGAGTGGCAGGCGTCCTCCGCCAACGCCGAGAGCCTCAAGGTCGCCCAGCGGCTCGGGATGGAGCGGGACGGGGTGCTGCGGGAGAGCCACGTCCACCGCGGCGTACGTCGTGACACGGAGGTCTGGTCGGTGCTGGCCCCGCAGTGGCGGGCCCGGCGGGAAGCCGCCCGGCAGGGGTGACGTGCCGTCGGCGGCCGCGCACGCGAGCACCCGCCGAACGGGCGTCCGTCGAGGGCGCCGTCCGGCGCTCGGTAGGGTGCTCGCATGGCGGAGAACTGGAGCTCGACGGACCCGGGGGTCATACGGTTCCCCTCGGGTGTCCTGGTGCGCGGCAGGGGCCTGCGCCACCCGCTGCCCCCGGGACCGCGGCCGTCCCTGACCGTCCATCTGCTCGGCAAGCGGCCGCCGCCGGCCGCGTGGGAATCCCGGTGGGTGCGCTGGCCCGACTTCCGGCTGCCCAAGGACCGCCGGCAGGCCCGGGAGGCGTTCGCGGAGGCGCTGGCCCGGGCGGCCCACGAACGCGTCGAGATCGCCTGCGGCGGCGGGATAGGCCGGACGGGAACGGCGCTGGCGTGCATGGCCGTGCTGGACGGGGTCCCGGCGGAGCGGGCTGTGGAGTTCGTCCGCCGGCACTACCACCGGCGCGCTGTGGAGACGCCCTGGCAGCGACGCTTCGTCCGCCGCTTCGCGGACGCGTAGGGGCACCCTCCCGGCCGGGCGCTCCGGCCGGTCCGCGCCGCCCTGGCCCCCTGGGAGTGCGGCCGTCGTGGTGCCTGACAATGGCGCGTATGCGTGCGATACCTGACGAGCCCTTTCCCGAGGCCCGCTGGCCGTACCCGGCCGTGGTGAGCGGAGACGGGCAGTGGCTCGCCCTCGTCGCCACCCCGGCGCCGCGGGACGGCAGGCCACGGGTGGCGGTGTACCGGAAGGGCGACCTCTCGCCCTGGCATGTCGTGGAGCTGGACCACTACGTGGAGGTCTTCACCTTCCACCCCATCCTCCCCCTCCTCGCCATCGGCACCGAGCGGGGCGACGAGTGGGAGCGCAACGGTGAACTGGTCCTCTTCGAGCCGGAGCCACGACGCCGCACCTCCCTCCGCTTCCCCGGCGAAGGCGTGACGGCTCTGCGCTGGATCGACGAGCGCAGGCTGGAGGTGACCCTGGCCGAGCCGAACCGTTGCTACGACGATCCGGGCGACATCTCTACCCGGTGCGTCGCCGAGCGGGACGAGTGGCTCGGTCTCGAGGACCTCGAGGGCGGGGGCCTCACGTTCGGCCCGCGGGTGGCCGTGGAGCAGGAGGACGTCTTCCGGCAGCCCGCCGCGGACCGGCCGGGTGACCGGCTGGCCGCGTGGGCCGCCGAGGCGGGGCGCCCGTGGGGGCACCGCGACGCGGTGATGGCGGTGGAAGGGCTCCGGGACGGGCGGATGCTCGTCGCGCACCTCAGCAGCAGTCTGCTGGCGTGCCGGTCGGCTTCGGGTGATCTGCTGTGGTCCGTGCCGGTGCCGGAGGACACCTTCCACCGGTCCGGTGGCGAGGTGTACGTGGCGCCGGACGGACACACGGCGTGGGTCACGGTGCTCGTCGGGGACAGCGCGGACCGCAAGACGCTGCTCCAGCGGATCGACCTCGCGGACGGCACGGTCCTCGCCGAGCGCCGGGTCGACTTCCCCGCCACGCTTGTCGATCGAGCCGACGGCGCCTGGGCGGCCCGCGACTCGCGCGATCTGTTCCCCACGGCGAGGTGGGCGCCGTACGAGACCCCTGTCTTCACGCCCACGGGCCGGCAGCTGGACACGGTGGCGCTGGGCGAGTGCGATTCCTCGTACCGCGGGTTCCGTGTCCGTCGCTCCCCGCACCTGTTGTTCTTGCAAGGCATCGGTGAGCGGTTGTTCGTCCAGGGGTACAGCAGCGAGCCGTGCCCGGAGAAGTGGGTGGTCAGGGTCGCGCCGGAGGGCATCGAGCCGCTCTTCCCGCTCCGGTGGGGCACGTGCCCCACGGGGCCGATCGGAGGGGGCCCGGGCGTCTTCGTCGAGGACGGCCTCGGACAGGCGATCGTCCACGTCTGCACCACCCTCGACGGTACGTACCTCTTGCGCCGTGCCTTCCCGGAGGGCGAGGTGGTGTGGACGTACCGCGTGGACGCCACCGTGGTGGGGGTGGACGCGCACGGGGGTCTTCTGCATGTCACGACCGGCGAGCGGGAGTTGCTGACGCTGCGACAGGAGGACGGCGAGGTGCTGCGCCGCCGGCCGACCGCCGTCGGCCCGCACGTCTTCCTTCCGCGCTGCATGAGCGTCGCCCCGAACGGAGAGGTGCTGATCGGGACGGCAGAGGGCCGGATCGTGGTGTGCGGCCAGGAGGCACGGGACCCGGACGTCCACCCGGCCGCCGGCTGAACACGATCGCGTCCCCGGGGCACGGCTGTGGGCATGTGCGGGCATGAAACAGCCCTCGGCTCTCCGTATCGATCCGTGAGTCCCGGTCGTCGCCCGGACTCCGATGTCGATACGTACTTGCCGAGGGCCTAGCCAGTTGCCGAGATGGGGGTCACTCGGGCCGATGGACGTCTCCACCGACGGTGCGGCTCTCACCGGTTGTCTGGTGTATTCCCAGTTTCCTCCGCTTTTGTCCGTAGTCAAGAGGGAATCCGGAACTAAATTCGCTGCCCGAGGCAACCAGGCACGGGGAAGTCGTGTACGGCGTGGACCGGACGCCGGGCCGGGGCGCGCGGCAGCCCAGGTCGGAGTGCCTGTCATACCAGGAAAGGCAGGCCCCACGGGCGAAATCGCCGAAATCCGGTGAGATGGGCACGGATTTTCACTACGGAATTCGGACGGTCCTGCGGCGTTCCGCGAAATGGGCGCGATGCACCATTAGGGCGATTCGTTTTCGGCGCAGTGTAAAGCTAAGGTCACGCTCAGGCGCGTGCAGGGCGTGAAGCGGTCGCCAAACCTTCATCCAAAGCCCTGCACGCGTCCCTCAGCGATTCGAACGACCAGGAGGAACCGAATGAAACGATCCCCCCGGCGCCGACGTGCCAAACAGCTTCAGCACCGTCTGGCTCACGACCTAGAGACTAGCATTCGCTACGAAACCTTCCGTCGTGTGAACCGATCTGGCAAGAGTGCGCTTGCCTGGTTCCTGGCCATCCTTGTCACGGGTTTCCTGCTGATCTCGGGCACCAGACTCCAGCTGCAGTTCACTCCGGAGTCCGCCTCCGCACTCCTCGCCGCTCTCGGAGTCGCTGGTCGAGGCCACTGGCCGAGGCGAAAGCGCCGGTCCTGAAATGCGCCCGGTGCCGGCCGGATCCCGCCGGCCGGCACCGGGCCCCTGTGACGAAAAACAGGAATCCGGAGAAGCCATCCGGTTTCCGGTAACGAAAATACAGGTCCGCTCCCACCAAATCAGCGACGGAACTTCCCAGGCTGAACCCTTTTCGTAGCAAGAGGACGGCGAGGATGAGTTTTTGCCAGTTCTGCCAGACGCCCCTCGGATCCAGTGGTGAGCCCAAAGTGGGCCGCCCTCAGAAGTACTGCAGCACCCCCTGCCGCCAGGCCGCCTACCGCATGAGGAAGAACCCCCAGGCCGCCGTCTCCGCGCCCAGCGTCCCCGCACCCGCCGCGCCGCCGGTCCGCCCCCCGCTGCCCAAGCGCCGGCCCCGGGCCGTCCAGGGGCCGCACCACCCCTCTCCCTCGTCCCCCTCCGCACCGTCGGGGGCCGACGAGGTCCTCGCGGAGATCATCAAGGACATTCTCGAGGAGACCCGCCAGCTCCAGCGCAGCCTGCCGGCCCCCGACGCCGAGGAGCCGCTGCGCAGGGCCGAGCAGCTGCGCGCCCAGCTCGAGAGCCTCACCGCCGGCCTCGTGGGCCGCGCACGCCACCGGCGCGTGACATGGAGCCGCATCGGCCGCCTGCTCAACGTCAGCGAGGACACCGCACGCCACCGCTACACCAACGCCTACATCCTGCGCCGCCTCAGCCAGCACATCCACCTCCGGAGCACCCCGTCCTCCCTGGGCGCCCTCTACGGCGAGACCGCTCCACCCGGGGAATCGCCACCGCCGTCCGACCTGCCGGTCGACACCCCCCTGTCCGCCCGCACCCCGGCGAGCCCGGCGTTCAACCGGCTCGCGCCCGTCCTGTCGATGCTCGCCCGCGCCTCCAAGATGCAGCTGCAGGTCCTCAGCCGCCGCGTCGGCTGCTCGGCCTCCTATCTCTCCCGGATCCTCAGCGGGGAACGCGTACCCGCCTGGCCCCTCACCGAGCGCTTCGCCATCGCCTGCGGGGCGGATCCCGCCGTGCTGCGCCAGGTGTGGGAGACCGAACGGCTGCGGGACACGGCCGCCGTGGCCGCCCCCGTGGTGGCCACTCCGGGCGAGATCATCGCCGACCAGGACCGGCTGCTGGGCCCGGCCCGCCTGCTGGCGGCGCTGCGGACCCTGCACGTGCGGGCGGGCCAGCCGACCGCCTACGACATCGCCGTCGCCACGCGCTGGCGGCTGTCGTCCGACCGGGTGACGACCATGCTGGAAGGCACGCAACCCGCCGAGTGGGACGACGTCGCCGCCCTCCTGCACGTCCTCGGCGGCCCTCTGGACTACTTCAGGCCGCTGTGGGAGGCGGCCGTACAACACCCCGACCAGCAGCAACACCAGCACCGGCGATCATCCGGCCAGGACACCGGAACGCAGACACCGCACCAACCCGTCCGCCACCTGGCGCCCGGCACGGACGAGCAGCCGGACGGCGCGGCGGACACCGCCGGGGACCCGGCCGCCGGCGAATGCGCCGAGGACGCCGACGAGGAGGGGGACGAGCTGCACCATCTCCTCACCCGGTTCAACGGGGTCCTCAGCAGCAGCGACATCCTCGGTCTCGGCCGGCGCGAGCACCTGCGCGGAAGGATCGCCCGCCGGCGCGGCACCTCCTGCACGGCGCCCGTTCTCAAGTCCGACCCCGACCACCAGTAGTTTCCCTGCCCTTCTCGACCCCGGTCGGCGTGCCGGCCGGGGTCAGGGGCTGACGATGAGCCGGCCGAGGCTCGGGGCCCGCCAGGGTTTGCGGCCTCCGGCCCGCATCCGGCCGCGCGCGATCGCCTGCCAGATGGGCATGCGCCGGAAACTGATCAGCAGGAACTCCGTCGGCGCCGCCGTGATCCGGCAGTCGTAGCTCCGCGGGGGCGCGTCGCGGACCACCGTCGCCTGCCCGTCTCTGATGTCGATCGCCAGCCGTGGACCGCCCTCGATCGCGAGGTCGAACGACACGCTGACCCCGCGCGCCTTCGTCGCGTCCAGGGCGAGCGGCATCATCGTCGGCATCGACTGGCCGAGCACCAGCCGCGCCTCGTCCGGGCCGATCGTCCAGGGCAGCCGGGCGCCGCGCGCGATGTCGAGGCCGTGGAGGAGGCTTTCGCTGAGCATGAGCCCGGTCGCCGCCGCCAGCGTCAGGACCATCCGCTGCCCGTACCAGGGGGTCGCGACGGGAGTCTGCGGGGCGAGGCCCTCGGTGACCCGCAGAAACGTCTCGCCATGGTCGGCGATGAAGTCGCCGAGGCGGGTGCGCTCGTCCTCGCCGAAGAGCCCGAGCGCCTTGGCGTTCACGGCGGTGATCCGCTCGGTCAACGGGCCGTCGTCCGGCGGCAGGACGCTGCCCCAGTCGTCGAACTCCCCGGTGAAGGCGGAACAGTACGCCAGGTAGGCGGCACAGACGTGCGCGCCGACGTCCCCCACCGTCCATACCGGTACGCCGGAGGGCGCGCCCAGGTCGGGAACGCCGCGCATCAGGTGGGCCAGGCGCGGAACCACGGCACGCAGCGCGGCCCGGGTCCTGTCGTGCTCGGCAAGGGGATCGTGGCGGCCCACGGCGCCCATGGCGCACTCCTCTGACGGCGAATGAGCCCGCAGGCTACCGCCGGGAGTCCGCGGGCGGTAGAGGCCGGGCACCGCGAGGTGCCCTCGCCCCCGGGCTTCGTGGGGGACAGCACGGACGGGCTGCCCGGCCGGCCCGGGTGACGAGGGGTACGGCTCAGCCGGTCACTCGAGGGTCCACTTCAGGGGCGCCTTGTAGTAGCCGCGGGAGTAGGTGATGGCGGTGACCTTCTGCTTCTCCGGCACGATGAAGGGCATGCAGGCGGTGTGCTCCTCGTCCTTCTGCCATGTCGCGTCGGTGTCCAGGTCACGGCAGTCGGCGGGCCTGCCGGGCATGTCGCCGATGAGGATCAGCTGGGTGCCCCGCTGGTTCCCCTCGGACAGCACCCCGACGTTGGTCGACACCATGGGGCCCTTCATCGGCATGTCGCCGCCGACCAGCTTGGCGTTCACGTACGCCCAGGCGACCGTCATCCCCTGGTACTTCTGCGCGTCCAGCTCGGTGAGGTCGGACGGCTTGCCCATGACGACGCGCTGCGGCGTGATGGTGAACTTGCCGGTCTTCCCGTAGCGCCCGATCTCCATCGGCTCAGGGCTGGGCTGGCCTATCTTGAGCGGCTTGTCGGCCTCGGCCGAGGCCTTGGCCTTGCTCTTCTTCTCGCCCGCGCCGCTGCCGGCGGAGGAGTTGCAGGCCGTCAGGGCGAGTGCCACGGCTACGGTTCCGACGGCGAGCGCGGAGCGCCGCCACGTGCCGGCCTTCGTGTGAGTCAGCAAGATATCCCCGTTGATCGGTGGTGCTTTCCGGCCGTCGGGTCCGGAAACAGCCAGGGAGTCTACGCAGGGGCGTCCTCCTGACTGTTCGCCGGGGTGGCCAGTGGTTGTTCCGGCGGGGTTCGCCGGCCGTCGGTGGGGGGTGCCCGCGCGGGATACCGCGGAGGTTGTACATCCCTTGCCGCTACCGCGGTCGATGGAGACGGATGCCGACTCCTGGTCGGGCGAATGTCAACTCACGGGTTGACGAAGGTGGATACGCCGGCGGATAGCTTCTGTGCCTACCGGACAGGCGTCGGCGGGCACCATCACCGCCGGCCGGGCCGGGTGTCGCCCTACGACCCGAAAGAGGAACCGAAATGCGACCGAATGCTGTGACGAGAACGCTCGTCAGTGTCACCGCCGTCGTCGGGATCGCCGCCGGCGGCCTGGCGGGGGCGGGTGCCGCCTTCGCGGAGTCCGCGCCGGCCGCGAAGCCGGCCGCGAGCTCCGAGGTCCTCGCCCCGCTCGCGGTGAACAACCTCGGCCTCAACGCCACGCAGGCCAAGAAGCTCCAGCGCGTGCTGAAGCAGTACTGGGGCTACAACGGCGCGATAGACGGAAAGCTGGGCACCGACAGCTGGAAGGCGATGCAGCGCTTCCTCAAGAAGCACTGGGGCTACAACGACTCGATCGACGGCAAAGTCGGCCCCAACACGGTGAAGGCGTTGCAGCGCTGGCTGAAGAGCAACTGGGGCTACAACGGCGCCATCGACGGAGACGCCGGAGCGGGGACACGGGCCGCGTTCGCGCGGTATGCCAATTCCCTCTAGGTCCCTCTAGTTCCCTCGGGCGGCTGCTCCCGAGAGGTGGGCGGTCACCCCGTGAGCCGTGGGTGGCGTCCCCACGCGCTCGGCGGGGGCCAGGGCGGTACGGCTTGCGGCCGGCCGCCCTGTCGCACGTAAGCGGACGGACGTGCCGGCGCGGCCGGCCCGAGGCGGCGGCTGTCGGTCAGCCGCCGCCTCGTCGGGCCGGCCCGCCGGGCCGGTGGCTCAGGCCTCTCAGCCCTCGATCACACCGGACTTCGCGATCTTGATCTTGGCCGAGGTGGCGCCGCTGCGCGAGCCCAGGCCCTCGATCTTCTTCACGACGTCCATGCCCTCGACGACCTCGCCGAAGACGACGTGCTTGCCGTCCAGCCAGTCGGTGACGATGGTGGTGATGAAGAACTGCGAGCCGTTGGTGTTGCGGCCCGCGTTGGCCATGGAGAGCAGGCCCGGCTTGGTGTGCTTCAGCTCGAAGTTCTCGTCCGCGAACTTCTCGCCGTAGATGCTCTTGCCGCCGGTGCCGTCGCCCCGGGTGAAGTCGCCGCCCTGCAGCATGAAGTCGGGGATGACCCGGTGGAAGCCGGAGCCCTCGTAGCCGAAGCCGTGCTGGCCGGTGGCGAGCTCACGGAAGTTCTGGGCGGTCTTGGGAACCACGTCGTCGAACAGCTTGAAGACGATCCGACCGGCGGGCTCGTCGTTGATGGTGATGTCGAAGAACACATTCTGCATGGGGACAGCCTGACATTCCCGACCCCTCGAGTGCACACAGGCCCCCCGAGTTTCGCTCTCGGCCCCTCCTGGGGACCGCGCGTCCGGCGCACTGTCACTCCCTGTGCCCACCCCAGCCGATCGTGTGATCACCGCGCGCACACGGTGGTGCGCTTCCGGCACCGGCGCCCGCTCTGCCACCGTTGCTGCCGCGACCCAACACTCCGAACGGAGGAGCCGCACCGTGGCAGCCCTGCTCTCCGCGCTGTTCGCCCTGCTGGCGGCCGTGGGCAACGCCACGGGCACGGTCCTCCAGCGACTGGCCGCGCGCACCGTCCCCCCGGGCGACGCCTTCAGCGTCCGCATCATCCGGCACCTGATCCGTAATCCGGCGTGGCTCGGCGGCATCGCCGTCGTCGTCGGCGCGGCGGCCTGCCAGGCCCTTGCCCTGACCCTGGGGTCCCTGTCGCTGGTACAGCCGATTCTCGTGACCGAGCTGCCCTTCACTCTCCTGATCGCGTCCGCGGTGTCCCGGCGCCGGCTGCCCGCGGTCGGCTGGGCGGCGTCCGTCATGGTCGCCGCCGGGCTCGGCATGGCGCTGGCGGCGGCCTCGCCGGCCGGGGGACACACCGACGTCTCCCCCGGCATGTGGGCCCTGACCCTGCTCACCACCGGCGGCGCCATGGCCCTGTGCGTGGCCGCCGCCCTGCCGCGGCCCAGGGGAAAGGCGCGCGCCGCCTTCTTCAGCTCCGCCTCCGCGATCGGCTACGCCCTGACCGCCACCCTGATGAAGTCCGCCACCACCACCTTCGACGAGCACGGCGGCGGCGCCTTCCTCGCCTCCTGGCAGACCTACGGTTTCGTGGCGACCGGCGCGTGCTCGCTGTTCCTGCTCGCGAACGCCATGGAGTCCGGCCCGCTCATCGCCTCCCAGCCGGCCCTCACCCTGGGCGAGGGCCTGGTCAGCCTGGCGCTCGGCATCCTGGTCTACGGGGAGCGGGTGCGCGCCGGGTGGTGGCTGGTTCCCGAGACGATCGGAGCGGTGCTGGTCACCTGGGGCGTGCTGATCCTCCCCCGGGTCGACACGGAGCGGCAGGAGCACGCCGTGCCCTGAGCCCGGCCACCGCCGCGGCATGCGGCGCCTCCGCGCGGACCGGGCTGTCGGAGTCGGCCGGCGCCGGGTCGGCGGGGAGTGCCGCCGAGCCGGCGCCGTGTGACACCCCGGGTGCTCATGCCGCCTGCCCGCTATCGCGGTGGCGTGCTGCGGCCGTCTGCCGCGGGCGGCACGTGGTCGGCCCAGGCGCCGGCGGGCAGGCCGCCGATCCAGTCGGCGAGTGCTGCCGGGTCGTCGGCGACGACCAGTGTCCGGTGGAAGTGGGAGGGCAGGCAGGGTTCCGTGGGTGAGGGCCTCTCGACCTCGACGCGTACCGCGTCGTCCGCCGGCAGGTGCGCGCCGAGGCTCAGGGGCAGCTCGGCGGCGACGCGCACGGCCGTGGGTGTCGGCGGCCGGCCGCCCAGTGCGGCGGTGGCGAGCGCCTGGTACGGGTCGATGCCGGTGACCGCCCGGCTCAGGTGTGCCATGCCGCCGAACCTGCCGTTGACCTCCAGCACCCGCAGCTCTCCCGCCTCGACCGCCATGTCGATCTGCCACGCCCCGCACGGTGCGAGCAGGTCGGTGACGTCCGTGACGAACGCGTCGAGGTCGTGCCGGACGGTGGTGGGCAGCGCGGCCGGCATCAGCCGGGTGCGCCACCCCGGCATGCACCGCGCGTCCAGGGGGCCGAAGGAGGCGATGGGCCACCGCAGCGTGCTCCCCCTGTCGGTGAGCAGCTCGACGCCGAATTCCTCGCCCCGGCAGACGCGCTGCGCCACTACGGGGAAGACCATGCCGTCCGCCGTGCCGAGGTCGTCGGGGCCGTCGAGGTACCAGCGCCCCTCCCACGGCACCGATCGGCCGGTCTTGACCATCACCGGTGGTCCGAGCTGTCGCAGTGCCGCCGCCAGTTCCGTCCTGTCCTCGCAGACGATGCCCTCGGGCACCGGCCAGCCGCGGTCGAGAGCCAGCCGGTGGAAGAGGACCTTGTCGGACACCGCTTCCGCGAAGGCGGGCGGATGTACGTGCACGCGCCGGCCGCCGGCGGCCACCAGCTGTGCGGCTGTGGCCAGGGTGTGCAGGAGCTGTTCCTGTTGGAGCGGGTACAGGCTCGGCACCACCACCTGCGCGCCGACGTGCGCCCACAGGGCGAGGACATCGTCGACGCCCGCGTCCGCCGCGAGGTACCGGTAGCGGACCCCCGGGCCCAGTCCGGCACGGACGTCGACGGGGCCGCACAGCCAGATCCGCTCGGCGTCGTGGCGCCTGAGGGCGGTGACGAGCCGGTCGGCGCGGTAGTGCCCCATGATCGCGACGTCCATCCGTATCCGTGTTCCCGGGGGCACGGTCGCTCCCCACGGTTCGGCCGCCGGATTCGCCGCAACGGAGCAGGCTGCCGAGGAGCTGGTCACGGGGCACGGCGTGTGACCGCGCTCCGGCCGGCTAGCCGGTCGCCGTGTCGGGGCAGTGGTCGAGCGCCTTGTACAGCGCGGCACGTTCGGCCTCCGTCACCGACAGCCGGTAGTAGTCCTTCACCGCGACCCAGGCGCGTGCGTAGGTGCACTCCGAACCCTTCGGCATCCACCTTTCGGGGCCCTTGTCACCCTTGGCGCGGTTGGTCCACGTCGACACGACGATCAGCTCGGGAGTCGCCAGCAGGTCGTTGGCGAACTCCCGGCGCTTCTGGAACGACCACCGGTTGGCCCCGGACCCCCACGCGTTCCGCAGCGGCACGAGGTGGTCGACGTCGAGGCGCAGCGGGTCGGCCATGGTCCGCCCTTTGTACTCATACTCACTGCGCCACTCGCCGCCGACGACGCGGCACGGGCCGTCGTGCTTCACCGGCGTGCGGGAGGCTTCCCGCAGGGCGATCTGCCGGGTGGTGCATCTGTTGGGGCCGTGCAGCAGCCAGCAGGACTTGCCGACGAAGTGCTTGTGGTCGTAGCCCTTGTCGTCGAAGGCCCGGACCGGCAGGCCGTCCAGCATGCGCTCGGCCTCGTCCTGGTCCGGGATGCCCCGGGGCCATGTGCTGGGGAGGGCATTGCGGCTCGTTGCGGCCCCGGAGGGTCCGCTGCCGGGAACTGTCCTGCCTGCGTCGGCACCGGGCGCCGGCTTGTGGGGCGCGTCCTTGGAGCCTCTGGGGGGAGTGCTGTTCGGGGAGGTCTTCGGTAGCCCGTAGGGGTCCCCCTCCTCCGCCGGCGGGCCCTCGCAGGCGGTCTCGTCGTAGTCCACCGGCGCCATGGCGGTACGGGTGTCGCTGCCCTGTCCGGGCGGCCGTACCGCCGCGGACGCGGCACCGGGCAGGGCCGCCAGCAGTACGGCGGCGGATATCGCGGAGACGAGGGGGGTGGTTTTCGGCTCCCGGATACGGCGCATGGTCTCTCCTCCGGTGTTCGACCGACTCGGCCGGCATGGCCGACACTCCGAGTGCACCGCAATCAGGGACACATGCCCCTAACTGTCGTTTTTCACCCCTTTGGGCCTGAGGGGCCGGGCCGCGGGACGCTGTCGCGGACGCCGTGGAAATGCCGTACGAGCTCGGCCACGACCGCCTGCGCCGCGGGAGAGGTCCAGCGCCTGCGGTGGCGCGCCAGTTGTACGGGCACGTCGGGGATCGGCGGTCCCGGCACCACGGCGAGGCGGCCTTCGCGCAGGGCGTGCTCGACGGTGGCGCGTGGCAGGAGGGTGAGGCCGAGGCCGGCCGCCACGCAGGAGCGGGCGGCTTCGATGCTGCCGAAGCGGGTCAGCCGGGGCCGTACGCCCGGGGTCGACAGGAGGTGGCGGGCGAGCCGGTCGCTGTAGGAGCAGCCCTGCTCGTGGAGGAAGAACGCTTCCTGTGCGAGCTCCTCCCAGGCGACCGGATCCGCCCTCCGGTGGGCGAAGGGGTGTTCGGGGGCGCAGAGGAGCACCAGCGGCTCGTCGGCGAGGTGTTCGGTGGCGATGTCGGGGTAGGGGACGTCCTCCTCCAGCATCAGCGCGATGTCGATCCGGCCCGTGCGCAGGCCCTCCGCCGCCTCGGCGGTTCCCACGGGGGACAGGTCGACCTCGAGGTCGGGGTGGCGCCCGCGCAGGGCGGCGATGACGCCGGGCAACCGCGCCGAGCACAGCGTCTCGCCCGCGCCGATGACGACCCGTCCCACGGGCGGCCCGTCGGCGGCGGCCGCCGCGCGCAGCCGTGACTCGGCGTCCAGCATGCTGTCGGCCTCCACGAGCAGCCGCCTGCCCACCTCGGTGACCGCCACGCCCCGGGGCAGCCGGTCGAAGAGCCGGGTGCCCAGCTCCTTCTCCAGGGCCTGGACCTGTGCGGTGACCGTGGACTGGGCGAGGTGCAGTCGCGTGGCCGCCGTGGTGAAGCTGCCGGTTCCGGCCACGGTGGTGAAGGTGCGCAGCAGTCGGGTGTCCATGGGGCGATCGTACGGCGCCATCGGGGCTACCGATGGGTCTCATCGAAATCCATCGCTTGTGCTGATGCCTTGCCTGACGGAGAGTAAGCCCCATGACTACTGAGACCGAGACCGTCGCCGTCCGTTCCGTCGAGATCCTGCGCTATGCCGCCTTCACCTCCGACCCGGCGGGTGGGAACCCGGCGGGCGTCGTCCTCGACGCCGCGGGTCTCGACGAGGCGGGGATGCTCGCCGTGGCCGCCGGGGTGGGCTACTCCGAGACCGCGTTCATCACCGGCGGCGAGGAGGCCGCGCGCCGTTTCCGGCTGCGTTTCTTCAGCCCTCTGGCCGAGGTCGCGTTCTGCGGTCACGCCACGGTCGCGACCGCGGTGGCCCTCGCCGAGCGCCTCGGGCCCGGCGAGGTGGTCTTCGACACGGCCGTGGGTGACATCCGGGTGGCGACGGTCGCCGACGGGCAGGGCGCGGTCCGGGCGACCCTCACCAGTGCGCCCACCCGCTCCCGCCCGGCCGGGGACGCCGAACTGGACGCGGCGCTCGCCGCCTTGCGCTGGACGCGCGAGGACCTGGACCCGGCGCTGCCGCCGCACGTCGCCTTCGGCGGCAACGAACACCTCGTCCTGGCCGCCGGCTCCCGGGCACGACTGGCCGATCTGGCCTACGACTTCGACGCCCTGGCCGACGTCATGCGGTCGCACGGCTGGACCACCGTGCAGCTGGTGTGGCGGGAGAGCGAGCTGCTCTTCCACGCGCGCGACCCGTTCCCGGTGGGCGGCGTCGTGGAGGACCCCGCGACGGGCGCGGCAGCCGCGGCGCTGGGCGGCTATCTGCGGGCGACCGGAGAGGTCCGTCAGGAGGCGGTCATCCGCATTCGCCAGGGCGAGGACATGGGCCGTCCCAGCGATCTGCTCGTGGCCGTGGACCCCGCCGACGCGCGCGTACGCGTCTCCGGGCAGGCGGTACGCATCGGCGGGTGAGCCCGGCGTCATGCGGGGGACGGGCGGTGGCGTGCGCGGCGCGCCACCCGTCTCAGGAGAGCGGGCCCTGCCCGGGGCGGGTCAGCAAGCCGCGTTCGAGGGCGACGACCACCGCGTGCGTACGGTCGCTGACGTCGAGCTTGGCGAAGACCCGCAGCAGGTGCGTCTTGACCGTCGCCTCCCCGATGACGAGCCGCCTGCCGATGTCGGCGTTGGACAGTCCGTCGGCGACCGCGTTCAGCACATCCACCTCGCGTGCGGTCAGCGCCACCGGGGCGGGCCGCCGCATGCGGGCGACGAGCCGCTCCGCGACCCGGGGGGCCAGGACCGTCTGGCCCCGGGCCGCGGAGCGGATGGCGTCGACGAGCTGGTCGCGCGTGGTGTCCTTGAGCAGATAGCCGATGGCGCCCGCCTCGACCGCCCGCTCGATCTCGGCGTCGGTGTCGTACGTCGTCAGGATCAGCACCCGGGTACCGGTCCCGCCCGCGATGATCTCGGCGGTGGCGGCCACTCCGTCCAGGACGGGCATCCGCAGATCGACCAGGGCCACGTCGGGCCGCAGCCGCTGGGCGAGTTCGACACCCGCGCGGCCGTCGCCGGCCTCGCCGACCACGTCGATGGCGGGCTCCGCGGCCAGCAGGGCCACCACGCCGGCGCGCATGACCGTATGGTCGTCCACCACGATGATGCGGAGCCTGTCCCGCGTCACGTCCGCCATGTCACACCTGACCGTTCGTGGGGATCTCGGCGAGCACGCGGGTGCCCTCGCCGACGGAGCTGGTCACGGTGAGCGCGCCGCCGAGTTCGGCCAGGCGCGTGCGCATGCCGTCGAGGCCGAAGCCGTACGACTCCTCGACCACGAAACCGCGGCCGTCATCGGTGATCTCCAGCTCGACGCCGTGCGGGTGCCGTGCCAGGACGACACCCACCGTCGAGGCGGCCGCGTGCCTGCGCACGTTGGCCAGCGACTCCTGGGTGCAGCGCAGGAGGGCGATCCGGGTCCGCTGGTCGCAGTCGATGTCCGGCAGCTCCGCGTCGACGTCCAGCCCGGTGTCCTCGGCGAACCGCTCCAGGGTCCGGCGCAGCGTCCGGGCGACGGAGGCGGGGGCCGCGCCGCCCTGCGGGGCGGAGCCGACGAGGAGGCGTGCCTCGGCGAAGTTCTCGCGCGCCGTCTGCTCGATGGACGCCAGTTGCCGGGCGCACTTCGCCGGCTGCGCCTCCAGGTTCGAACGGGCCGCCTCCGCGAGGATGATGATGGACGCGAAGCCCTGGGCCAGGGTGTCGTGGATCTCCCGTGCGAGCCGTTCGCGCTCCTCCACGGCGCCCTGGCGCCGGTGTGCCTCGGCCAGCCGGCGCTGGGTGTCCGCCAGTTCGGCGCCCAGCCGGCGGGCGCGCTCCTCACCCTGCTGGACGAGCCGGTGCACCAGGAGGCCGAGCAGCACTCCGGCCGCGTAGCCGATGAGCGCGAAGACGGCGTTGCCGCTGAGGAGTTCCCCGTACTGGACGGTGCTGCCGGCGACCGTCCCCGCGGCGGCGACACCGCTGAGGGCGATCGCCGTCCGCGGGCTGCGGGCGAGGATCCAGAACTGCGGGAGCGAGACGATGAACAACGCCGCGCCGCCGCCCGGCAGAGCCGCCATCGCCCCCACGCCGAGGGCCAGGACCCACAGATACGCGACCGGGCGCACCAGCCGGCTGCCGGAGAACGCCTCCACGAGCGCGTAGCCGGCGGCGAGTACGGTCAGCAGTGCCAGCGCCCAGTACTTGGGCGTGCCGGAGTCGTCGCGGCCGCCCAGGACCGAGGGGACCGGACCCAGCAGGACCCAGCACACCGCGTACCACCGGCGCAGTCGTCGTATCCAGGGCTGGTCACCCGTCAGCGGCTGTTGATGCATGCTGGTCAGCCTACGTTTTCCAACGGCCGCTCGGCGGGGGCGGCGTTCTCCTGCGCCCGGCGCATGCCGCGTGAGGGCCACCAGCTGGCGTTGCCGAGGAGCAGCATGGCGGAGGGCAGGATCATGATGCGGATGACCACGGCGTCGAGGAGCACGGCCACCGCCAGGGCGAAGCCCATCTGCTTCATCTCCATGATGTGCAGGAAGACGAAGCTGGTGAACACCGTCACCATGACGAACGCGGCGCTGGTGACGACGCCGGCCGAGCTGCCGATGCCCTCGAGCACGGCCCTGCGGGTCGGTACACCGCGCAGGGCGGCTTCCCGGATCCGGCTGATGACGAACACCTGGTAGTCCATCGACAGGCCGAAGAGGATCACGAAGAGGAACAGCGGTACCCGTGAGCCGATCGAGCCGGTGGAGGTGAAGTCGAGCAGTCCTTCGGCCCATTCGCCCTGGAAGACCAGGGTCAGCAGGCCGAGGGAGGCGACGGCGGAGAGCAGGTTCAAGGCGATGCCGACCAGGCCGAGGATCACGGAGCGGAAGGCCCACACCGTCATGGCGAAGGTGACCAGCAGCAGGGAACCGATGATCAGGGGCAGCTTCCGCTTCTGGTGCTGGGGGTAGTCCGCGTAGCGGGCGACGTCTCCGGTCACGGCGCTCTTCGTGCCCTGCAGCCTGCCGACGGTGGCGGGCAGGTAGTCCTGGCGTACGCGCTCGAGGGACGTCTGTGCGGCGTCGGAGCTCACATAGTGCGGAACGGGCAGTTCCAGCAGGCTGATCCGGCGGTCCGGCGAGGTGTGCAGGTGCGCGGTGCCGGCGAGGTGCGGGTCGCTCTCCGCGCGCCGGGCGAGGTCGCGCAGTGCGCCGGTCACCTCGTCCGCGCGGCCGGGTTCGGCGCGTACGACGACCTGGTGCATGGCTTTCAGCTCCGGGAACGCCGCGTTCAGCCGGTCGAAGGTCCGCATGGCCGGGATGGAGCGCGAGTGGGTCTCGCGGCCCATGTCGGTCAGGTTCAGGCCCAGCAGCGGAGTGGCCAGGGCGAGCATGGCGAGGACCGCGAGGCACAGGGTCGCGGCGGGGTGCCGGCTCGTGGGGCGCAGCATGGCGGCTGTGACGCGGCCGCTGCCGCGCCCCGGCCGCCGGGTGCGCCGTGGGCGTGCCGTTCCACCGGAGCGTGCCGCGCGTTCGGCCTTGCGGTCCGCCCGGCGTTCGGCCGCCGCGCCGAAGGTGGCGAGCAGGGCGGGCAGGACGGTGAGCGAGCTGGCGACGGCGACGAGGGTGACGACGATGGCGCCGGTGGCGATCGAGGAGAAGATGACGTCGTCGGCCAGGTACAGCGTGGCGCTGGAGACGGCGACGGCGAGCCCGGACAGCACGACGGCCCGCCCCGAGGTGGCCGCGGCCAGCTCCACCAGGGCCCGGGCGTCGAGCCGGCCACCGCAGCGGGCGCGTTCCTCCCGTTCCCGCTTGAGGTAGAAGAGGGTGTAGTCGACGCCGACGGCCAGCCCGATGAGCAGGATGACGTTGGTGCCGACGCCCGCGTCCGGGAAGACGTGCGAGGCGAGCATCGACAGGCCGATGGCGGCGGCGATCGAGGAGAGTGCCAGCAGCAGCGGCACGGTGGCCATCGCGGCGGAGCGGAAGACCAGCAGCAGGGTGATGAGGGTGACGGGCAGAGCGATCACCTCGGTGCGGGCGAGGTCGTCACCGCGCTGTTTTTCCACGCCCTTGCTGATGGAGGGGCCGCCGGTCTCCTCGATCCGCAGCCCGGGGTGGGCCTTTTGCGCCGCGTCGGTCTGTGCGCGCAGCGGGCCGACGTGTTTCTTGCCGTCCAGCTCGGGGCCCTTGAGGGTCACGTCGAGGCGGACCGCGCTGCCGTCGGCGGAACGCACGGGCGCGGCCACGGACCGTACGCCGGGCAGTCGGCCCATCCGCTCGGTGACGTCACGGGCGGCGGCCCGGGCCGCGGCCTCGTCCAGGCGGGCCGCGCCGGGCCTGGCGGTGATCAGCACCCGCTCCACGGGCCGTTGCTGCAGGCCCCCTTCGGCCGCCATGGCCTCCGCCCGGCCCGCCTCACCGATGCGGAAGTCGTCGCTGGTGGCCGCGGTGCCGCCGACGGCCACCCCGGCGCCCAGGCACAGGGCGACGAAGAGGAACCAGCCGGCGATCGCGCGCCAGGGATGCCGGGCGCTGTGGCGGGCCATGCGCACAGGAAGATCGTTCATGGTGTTCATGCTGGTCGGCGCGGTGGTGTCGCCGACAGCCCCGGCCGGTTGAACCTCCTGTCCACCGGTCGGTGGACACGAGGTCCGGCGGGGCGGCCCCGGCGCGTCGGGGCCGCCCGGCACGGGAGGTTCAGCCGGGCACCTGCGCGCCCCCGCCGGCCCGGACGGCCTCGAGCACCGCCTGGTGCAGGGATTTCAGTCCGGCGGGTGGTACGGCGCGGGGGCTGCCGGTGAGGGTGTACCACTCCTCCGCGCCGGTGTACTGCACCCGCACGCCGGCCAGCCCGTCCGGGCGCTGTGCGGTGACGACGGTGAGGTCACCGGTGACGACGCCGACCTCGTCGGTCATCGCACCGCCCGGGCCGGCGGTCACCTCGTCCCGGTAATGCTCGAATTGCTCACTGTTCATGGCTTACAGGTACCCAGCATGGTGGTGAGCATCTTCCGCTCGTTCTCGGTGACGGAGAGACCGTAGGTGCTCTTCACCGACGTCCAGGCCCGCCCGTACACGCACCAGGCGGACTTCGCCGGGGGCTGCCACTGGTCCGGTGACTGGTCGCCCTTGCTCCGGTTCGAGGCCGCCGAGACCGTCAGCAGCTGTGGGTGGGCCAGGTCGTTGGCGAACGCCTTGCGCCGGTCGGTGGTCCACTTGTCGGCGCCCGACCGCCACGCGTTGGCCAGGGGCACGATGTGGTCGATGTCGACCTGGGAAGCCGCCGTGAACGTCTTGTCGTCGTAGAAGCTGTGCCACGAGCCGGAGGTCGCCCGGCACTCGGCGTCCCGCTTGACCGACTGGCCGTCCCGCTCCAGGACCGTCTCCCGCGTGTCGCACTTGTTGCCCTGCTGCGCCCAGTGGGGGAAGGCCGCCCGGCTGTAACCGGTCATCGACCGCGGCTCGGCGACCGCCAGCTTGCCCAGCTGCTGCCGTGCCTCACCCGCCGACGGCAGCCCGGGCAGCACCTCGCGCCCGCCGTTCTTCCCGTCTTGCGGCGACGCGGAGCCCGACGGGGTCGAGGAGGTTCGCGGAGTCGACGAAGGGGACGAAGGGGAGGGGGCCGACTGGGCCGACGGGCCCGAGCGGGCCGACGCGGACACGGACACGGACGCGGCCGGCTCCGACCGGCCCGCGTCGCTCTCACCGCACCCACCGAGCGCCACCACGACCGTACCGACCACCGCCACGCATGCGCCGACTCGCCATTGACGCGTCTTCATCCTCACGCCCCCAACCGACTGCCCGAATCGTCCCACTGCAGGCTGCCCACCCCCGGTCGGCCGCCAAACAGCACAGAACACCCGATGCCCGCCATAGGGAGGAAACCGCGCGAAGGGTGGTACGGGCGGGCATGCCGTCGCGCGACGTCCGGCCGCCCTCCGCCGAACCGGCCGGGGCTCACGGCCGGACGTTCTTGCGCATGACCTCGACCAGACGCGCGTAACTGTCGTCGCCGTGCCCGGCCTCGATGGCCCGCGCGCTCAGCTCCCGCAACAGTTCCGGCAGATCGGAGGCCACCCCTCGCAGCTCGCTGGCGTGGATGAGGAGGTCCATCGCCGAACGGTGCAGGTGCAGGGTGAGTTCACCCCCCGGGTACTGCCCGGAGTCGACCTGTGGGGCATAGCTCCTCATGAGCCCGCTGACGGTCTTCAGCCACCGGTCGGCCACCTCGGTGAAGGCCGCCGCCGTCTCGTTCCCGCCGGGGCCGTCGGCACCGACGAGCGCCGCCCCGTGTAACCAGCCGGCCAGCGCGGCCCACATCAGGCCCAGCAGCGCCGTGTCGTACACGGAGGCCAGTGCGGTGTCGGTGCCCAGATGGACCGGCTCGCCCAGCGCGGCGAGCACCTCGCGATGGCCGTCGAAGGCGGGCCGTGAGCCGCTGTAGAGCACCGGGAAGTCCGGGTTCCCTATCCCCGGCGGCGACGTCGTCATGACCGCGCCGTCGAGGTAGTCGGCGCCGTGCCGTCGCGCCCAATCCGCCGCGGCGCGTGCGTGCGGCGGCGAGCCCGGGGTGAGGTTGACGAGGCAGCGGCCCCCGAGCCCGCCGGCGGCAGCCACGGGGTCCAGGACCTCGCGGACGGCCTCGTACGTCCCCATCCGGATCACGACCAGTGGGCTCGCCGCCACGGCCTCCGCGGCCGAGCCCGCCTCCACCGCGCCCCGCCCGGCCAGGGCGTCCGCCCAACCCGGGGTACCGGCCCAGACGGTCGTGCGGTGGCCGGCCGCCAAAAACGCTTCGGCCAATGCCGTACCCACGGGCCCCAGGCCGAGAACGGTCACCTTCGCATTCATGTTTCCCCCGTTTGACAGGACCCCCACGAGAAATTCGGCAACTCCCCCTGAACGGCCCGTGATCCGCACTCCATTCTCCCTGACCGGGGCGGGCATCGGATGATCAATGAGATCGCCCGAGGGGCGTCGTGCCGACCGTCGCCCGACGTCCCTTCCCGGCCGGACGGCGCGGCTCGATTCGGCCTCGCGGGCCGGTGAAAGGCATCGCCGCCGGCCCGGCGCGCACGGGCGGAGCGGGGACGAACGCCCTGGTCGGTGCCGGTTGCCGTGGGGAGTGAGCACCGCGCGCGGCCTTGCCGCGGCCGCCGTGCGGATACCGCCGGCCGTGGCGGACACCGGTCCCCTGGGCAGTGGCCCTCCTTCGATGGCCCCACCGGGCGGAAACACGGAATTCGACGGCATGCGACTGCCTGCCGAAGGACGTATATGCCCCTCAAGGGCCGTCTACCGGCGTGCGTATCTTCCCGAGTACACGTACCGAACGTGTCAGGCGGACGGGCGCGGGGCGCGTCCGTAGCGGATGCGGCAGCCCTTGGCCCTGTGAGGTTCCGTGATTCCCGTGGTGCTCCGGGGGCGGGAATTCCCTGGCTGTCGTGGCCGCCCGCGCCGCGCCCGGCGCCCCGGCTCCCGTCAAGAGGGTCCGGTGAACACAGGGGCGGCGGACCACGTGTCTCACGCAGGAGTGCGAGCCTGAACACAGCGACTGATACGTCGACACCCCCGGAGACCAACTGTTGTGGCATGCGCCACCAAGTCGATCGAAAGCAGGGCCGACGTTGCCGGATTTCCTCAACTCCCCCACCGTGACGGACAACGGGACCAAGGCACAGGGCTGCCCCCTGCTCTCTCCCGAGTCGGTGGCGGCCACGTTCCTCTCCCATGGATCGGCCGATCTGTATCCGATGCTGAAGAGCCTGCGGGACGAGGCACCGGTGTTCTACAGCGAAGATCTGCGCATGTGGATCGTGTCCCGGTACGACGACGTGTCATGGGTTCTCAAGAATTCCGCGCTCTTTCCCGCGTCCACGCGGTCCATCATCATGTCGAGCTATCCCCCGGAAGTCCGTGAGGTGCTCCGGAGCACCAGCACGTTCACGGCGCCCAATATGGGATTCGACGGACCCCCGGCACACGACCGACTGCGCAAGCCGGTCGTGCCGTCCTTCTCCGCCAAAGGCGTCAAGCGGCTGGAGCCCCGGATCGAGGAGATGGCCGACCTGCGGGCCGGTGAGATTCCCTCCGAACCGCCCGTGGATCTCGTCGAGGCGTACGCCCGCCCGCTGGCGAACACCATCGTCATCGAGCTGGCCGGGCTGCCCACCGGGGACTACGACCGCATCCTGCGCTATCACCGGGCGGTCGACGCGTTCTTCTTCGGCCAGCCTCCCGCGCATCTGCAACTCGCCTATGCGAAGGACATCCAGGAGTGGGAGGAGTACCTGACCGACGTCATCCGCATGCGGCGACGCGTGCCCCAGGACGATCTGATCAGCCTTCTCACGCAGAAGGTGTCGAGGGGAGAGGCCGACTACACCGAGGAGGAGCTGATCAGCCTCATCAGCTTCGACATCGTCACCGCCGGCTTCCGCCCCACCAGTTTCGCCCTGGTCAATCTGTGCAAGGAACTGCTGGAAGAGCCGCACCGCTGGCGGGCGCTCCGCGACGAACCCGGCCGCTTCGACGGGGTGTTCAGCGAGACGCTCCGCCGCTCCGGACCCGCCCTGGGCGTGTTCCGGATGACGGCGGCCGAGGTGGAGGTGGGCGGCGTCCCGGTCCCGGCGGGCGCGGTCCTGTGGGTCATGACGGCGTCGGCGAACCGCGACGAGAGGCATTTCCTTCGGCCCGACGCCTTCGACCCGCACCGCCCGCACCTGGCCGGCAGCCTGCACTTCTCCCAAGGGCTGCACTACTGCCTCGGCGCCAACCTCGCCCGGACGGTGACCCGGGCCGGCATCACCGCGCTCATGCGTCACCGGCCGGGCCTGCGCCTGGTCCCGGACCAGGCGCGTGTGTACGAGCCGAGCATCAACGTCGTGGCGCCGGCGAAACTGCTGGTCGCGTGGTGAAGGCCGGGCTCGTACTCGATTCAACCATTCCGCTGAGCGCTGCGGAAGTTTAAGATAAAAGCGGCGTATCCGACATATCGAGGGGGTTCGGTCCGATGTCAACCGGCATTCTTCTGGCGATCATCCTCCCCATCGTGGCGGTGGTTATCGTTATCGGCCTTGCAGCCTTTCTCACCGTGCGCCGCCGCCGGCTACGCGAGCGCTTCGGCCCGGAATACGAGCGGACGGTCGAGGAAAGCGGCGACCGACTGGCGGCCGAGCGCGACCTGAGCGCACGCGAGAAGCGCCATGACTCGCTGGACATCAAGCCGCTGGAAAGCGGTGCCCGGGACCGGTACGTCCGGGAATGGACCAGCGTGCAAAGTGAATTCGTGGACCATCCTGAGGACGCCGTCCAGGACGCGGACCTCCTGGTGACCTCGCTGATGCATGAGCGCGGCTATCCGACCGAGAACTTCGAACAGCGCCTCAAGGACCTCTCGGTCGAGCACGGCCGCACGCTGGAGCACTACCGCAGCGCTCACGAGGTCAACGCACTGAGCATGAGACACGAGGCGACCACCGAGCAGCTGCGGGGCGCCATGGTGCATTACCGCGCCCTTTTCGACGAGCTGCTCTCGAACGGGGGCCAGGCCCGTCACGCCCGGGCGTGACCCGCTCACCGTGCACGACCGGCGGGTGCCGTCCCGCGAGGGGCGGACACGGGACCGACGGAGGAGACATGCGACGCGAAGACATACCCGGAACCGGCGAGAGCGGCCTGTCCACCGAGGACCTGGCCGGGGTCAGCGACCGGGACACGGGCGAAGAGCCGGAAGAGACGGGAGAAGAGACGGAAAGCCGGTCCGACCTGCCCACCTTCCCCGGTGAGGGCACCGGCCCGGCAGGAGAGGCGGAAGCGGCCTCCCCGCCCACGGAGACCGACACCGGGGCGGAGGACGAGGTACCGGAACTCCTGACGCCGGAGGACGAGGAGGGCTTCCGGGAGCGCTGGCAGGACATCCAGGCGCAGTTCGTGGACGATCCACGCGAAGCCGTGCACAAGGCCGACACCCTCGTCGCGGAGGTCATGCAGACGCTGGCCACGACCTTCGCGCGACACAAGGAGGACCTGGAGGGACAGTGGAACCGGGGCGAGGAGGTGGACACCGAAGACCTCCGTGTGGCCCTGCGCCACTACCGGTCGTTCTTCAACCGCCTGCTCACCACGTGAACAACGACGCACGGGCACCGGCCGGCCCACCGGCTTCCCACGAAAAGTGACCGTGCGTGACAGCCAGCCACCCACCGGCCCGGACCGCCACTCCGGGCGCCGGGCCGGACGGCGGAGATCAGGAGGCCATCATGATCACGCTCGGCGTCATCCTGCTCATCATCGGATTCGTGGCGAACATCGGCATCCTGTGGACGCTCGGCATCATCCTCGTCGTCCTCGGAGCCATATTCTTCCTGCTCGGATCGATGGGACACGCGGTATTCGGCCGCAAGCACTATTGGTAAGGCACGCGGCGCGCGTCATCGAGTGAACCACTCCAGAATGGGATAAGTTCCAGCAAAAGCCCCATTCGGAGAGGGAGACGTCATGTCCTCGAAGCGGCGCCGCAAGAAGAAGGCACGTCGAAAGCACGGGGCCAACCACGGCCGACGCCCCCAGTGCTGAACCGGGGCCGGCGCCCGTAACGCTCGCCCGCCCGCTTCCGCCCCGGGCGGCCGCGGGACGCTCCCGCGAGGGTGCAGCCTGGTGGTCGCATCCGGCGTCGGGGAGGGACGGGACACATGACCGCGAGGACCGAGGGCGAGCGGGCGACAACCGATACGAACGCACTCGTACGTGCGATGTCGCAGTGGATCGACGGCTCGCCCGAGAACCGGGCGCGGACACCGGAAGCCCTGTTGTGGGGGCGGGTGGCCAAGGTCGCCGAGGAGTCCGGCGAGGTGATCGCCGCGCTCGTCGGGGCGACCGGCCAGAATCCCCGCAAGGGGGTGTCGGCGACGATGCGCGATGTGGAGCGGGAGCTGCTGGACGTGGCGCTGACCGCCCTGTGCGCCGTCGAGCATCTGCACGCCGCCGACGACGCCCCCACCGATGTGATGGCCCTGCTCGCGGCCCATGCCGAGTCCGTCGCCCGGCGCGCCGGCCTGGCGTGAGATCCGAAGAGAGACCGCCGGCGGCGGTGCCGGTGCCTTCGGTGAAGGATCACCGGCACCGGGTCACGGCGCCGGCATGCTCCGGACGCGGAAGGAGATGCCGGCCGCCCGTAGCCGCTCGACCAGGGCGTCGCCCGTCGCCGTCACCGGTGTGACCTGGCCCGAGGTTTTGGGCAGGTCGTCCAGTGCGAGGCTCAGGGAGGTCTCCGCGAGCATCTTCGCTGTCTCGTCGTAGCCCGGGTCGCCGCCTGTGATCTCGGTGAGCGCCCGGCGGCCGCCGCCCTCGCCGACGAAGCGGAGCCGGAACCAGCTGCGGGCCCGCCGCTCCGCGCTCGGGCCGCGCCCCGAGGCGTAACGGTTCATCAGCCAGGAGCCGACGGCCGGCACCTGCGCCGCCGCCGCGAACGCGCCGATCGCCAAGGGGCCGGCCAGCGCCATGGGGAGCGTCTTCACCGAGGCGTAGTGGCGGTAGCGGAAGTCGGGGCCGTACCGCTCCAGCGCGGCGGCCGAGCGGCGCACGACGACGGGGTCGAGGGTGGGCAGGGGCAGGGCCCAGGTGCCCGTCTCCTTGCTGAACCGGGGCGCGCCCAGCGGTGCCCGGACCCGGCGGCCCGGCGGCGGCTGCTCGAGCGAGCGTCGCTCCCGGGCCGCGGCCAGCGCCTGCGGCTGACGCCGGAGGATGGCCAGGGACGAGGCCAGCGTCCCGCCGGAGACGAGCCCCCACGCCTGGACGAATCCGTCGACCCGCAGAGGCACGCCCTCCGGCAGCTGACGGACCGTGAGGTAGGCGCCCAGGTCGTGCGGCAGCGAGTCGAAGCCGCAGGAATGCACGATCCGCGCGCCGGTCTCCCGGGCCCGCGCGTCGTACCGTGCGAACATCAGGTCCACGAACTCCGGCTCACCGGTGAGGTCCGTGTAGTCGGTGCCGGCTTCCGCGCAGGCGGCGACCAGTTCCTCCCCGTACCACATGTACGGGCCGACGGTGGAGGCGACGACGTGCGTGGACTCGGCGAGCTCCCGCATCGCCGCCGGGTCGGCCGCGTCCGCGGTCACCAGCGCGAGGCCGGCCGCCCGGGCGGGGTCGAGCGCGGCCAGGCGCTCCCGCAGCCGCTCCAGCTTCTCTCTGTTGCGCCCGGCGATGGCCCACCGGCAGCCCTGCGGCGCGTGCGCCAGCAGATACTCGGCGGTGATCTCCCCGACGAACCCCGTCGCTCCGAAGATCACGACGTCGTAAGGCCGGTCCGGCCCGTCCTGCCGGTTCATGGTGCCTCCTTCTTCCTGCCTCGTCCTGGGCCCGGCCCCGGTCCCGTGGGACCGTGCCACCTCGTGTCCGCCCACCCTCTCTCCTCGCCGGCGGTTGTGGCCATGGTGCGGAGCCCGCGGAATCGCCGCGGGGGCGGCGGTTGCACTCTCAACAGGCTCCGCCGAAGAGCTGGGTCCAGTACGTGCCGGCCCGGCCGCCGGGGGCGTAGCCCACGCCCAGGTGGGTGAAGTGGGGGGTGAGGATGTTGGCGCGGTGGCCGGGGCTGTCCATCCAGCCGCGGACGACCTCCGCGGGCGTGCGCTGGCCGCAGGCGATGTTCTCGCCGATCGCGCGGTGCGTGGCGCCGGCGGCCCGGGCCCGGTCCCAGGGCTCGCGTCCTTCGGGGGTGGTGTGGGCGTAGAAGTCGCGGCGGGCCATGTCGTCGCTGTGGGCCCGGGCCGCCGTGGCCAGGCGCGGGTCGGCGGCCAGCGGGGGCAGGGCGGCCGCGGCCCGTTCCGCGTTGGTGAGGGCGAGTACGTCGGCCACGGCCTGCTCCAGGCCGGCCGGTGAGTACGGCCGGACCCACAGCACCGTCCAGTACGTCCGGCCCGTGGCGTCCACCGCGTGGCCGGGTCCGAGGTGGGTGAACGTCGCGTCGGCGAAGGGGCCGTGACGTTCGGGCCCCGTCAGGCAGTAGTCCATGAACTCCGCCGGTGTGCGCGGGCCCGAGACCAGGTGTTCGGTGAGTATGAGGTAGGCGTAGCCGGCCGCGGTGACCCGCTGGAAGAGGGAGGTCCCGGACGGGCTGTCGGCGGACAGCCGGCCGTGGGCCGCCATGTCGGCGGCGTGGGCGCGGGCGGCCGCGGCCAGCCGCGCGTCCACCGTCACCGGGCGCACACCGGCCCGGGACCGCCGGGAGTTGACGAGGTCCAGCAGAGGGTCCTGGCCGCCGGGAGCGGCGGCCGACGCCGGGCCGGGGCCGGCCGGTGCGGAACGGCCGGACGGCGGTAGGGACGGGGGCGGGCCCGCGTCGTCCTCGACGTCGATGCCGAAGTCGCGGGCCACCCCGGCCAGCCCCTCCGCGTACCCCTGCCCCAGCGCCCGCACCTTCCATCCGGTCTCACGCCGGTAGAGCTCGGCGAGCAGCAGCACCGTCTCGGCGGCCGGCCGCAGCGGGGTGAACCGGGCCAGCACCCGGCCGCCGCCGGCGACGGTCATGACCGGGGACGGCAGCGCCGCCAGCGGGGTACGGGCGTCGGCCGGGCTGAGCACCACCGTGACCCGCCGGGCGCCCGGTCGCAGGCGTGCCGGGTCCACGGTGAGGGTGTCGCCGTCCAGCCGGGCGCCGGGCGCGCGGGGCTGGTTGAAGAACACGAAGTCGCCGTCGCCCGACGTCCTGCCGTCCTCGCCGGTGACGATCGCCGACACGTCGAACGGGCCGGGCACCCGTATCGTCAGCGCGCCCGCGGGCAGCGCCCGGTTCCCCCCGGGCACCAGCTCGCTCGTCACCCCGCGTCCTCCCGCCCCTCGCTCCGGCCACTCGCTCCGGCCCTCCTGAACGGGAACGCGCCACGGACGGGGGCAGTTCCGGACGGCCCGGGACGCCTCCGGCGCAGGGGCGCGGCACGTGAGGCAGCGCGGCCTCGGGTCCCTTCCGTCTCTTGCGCAAGGGGGGCGATACGGCCGCACTTGTGGCCCACAATGCCGTCATGGCAGACGAGTTGCGCTCCCACAACGTCATGCGGGGCACGGCGGAGTACGTGCTGCAGATCGGCCACGTCCACGGGGACGTCACCGTGCACCTGCCGCCCGCCGCCGATCCCGTCGAACGGGCCGCGTGGTCCTTGGCGCGCAGCATCCGGGCGCAGTGGTCGGCGGAGCTGAACGCCTGGGATCTGGCGTCGGACGAGCCGTTGGCGGTGCGCTGGCGGGCGGACTGGCCCGAGTTACGGGGCGGCGGGCACGGTGAGCAGATGGCGAGGATGGCGGATGTCTTCCTCGGTCAGGCCCACCGCCGGCTGGTGGTGCTGGGCGGCCCGGGCGCGGGCAAGTCGACGCTGGCCGTGCTGCTGGCCCTGGAGCTGGCGGAACGCTGTCTGACGGCGCGGCACGCGCCGCGCGACGCCGGGAGCGGTGACGTACGGCCGCCCGTGCCCGTCGTGCTGACGCTGGAGTCGTGGGATCCGGCCCGGGAGCACTTCCGCGGCTGGCTGACGCGGCGGATAGCCGAGGACCATCCCGGCCTGCCGCGCGTCGACGGCTCCCACCCCGCGGCGCGGCTGGTCCAGGACGGGCTCGTCCTGCCCGTGCTCGACGGGCTCGACGAGCTTCCCGCGCACCGGCGGTCCCTGGTGGTCCGTGAGATCGACCGGGCCCTGGGCGAGAAGGACGCGGTCGTCCTCACCTCCCGTACGCGGGAGTACCGGGCGGGAGAGGAGGCGGGGGCCCGCCTCGCACGGGCCGCGGTGATCGAGGCGCAGCCGGTCGGTCTGGAGGACGCGACCGCCTATCTGCTGCGGTCCGCGGCGCCCCAGGTCCGCCGGAGCTGGAAGCTGATGCTCGACGTCGTGGACCAGGAGCCGGCGGGGCCCGTTGCCCAGGCCCTGACCAGTCCGCTGATGATCTGGCTGGCCCGCCGGGGCTTCCAGGCGCCGCCCGCCGATCCGCTGGACCTGGTGCGCCGGCCCTTCCCTTCGCGGGAGGCGGTCGAGAGGTACCTGCTCGACCTGATCATCCCGGCGGTGTTCACCCAGCAGCCCCAGGCGCCGGACCGGTTGCACGCGCCGCACCAGTGGCACCCGGGGCGCTCGCGGCACTGGCTCGGCCATCTGGCCCGCCACCTCACCGGCCGCCGCACCACGGAGTTCGCCTGGTGGGACCTGCACCGCACGGCCCTGGTGCGCGTCATGGCGCTGCCCATCCTGGCCATGGTGTGCTTCGCCCTGTCGGAGGTCGCCGCGGTGGCCCGTGACCGGTTCGCCTCCTCGCGGGCGGGGGGTGCGGCCGGCTGGGAGCTGGAGACGGCGTTGACCAACGGCCTGGTGCACGCCATGGCCGCCTGGATCGCGGTGGACATGTGGTTCGGGTTCAGGCTGGCGCGACCCCGCCGGCGCGCCAATCCGTTCCGCATCGGTGCCGCCCTGCGCTCGGCCGGCCGGGCTGCTTCCCTCGGGCGGGGCCTGAAGGCGTCGGCGGTGATCGTGGTGCCCGCCGCGTTGTTCACCGCCGCGGCCCTCGGGGCGTACGACGTCCGCCCCTACCTGGTGATGATCCTGTGCAGCACCGTACTGGCGCCGCTGGTCATGGTGACGATCGCCGCCCCGTCGGACACGGAGGACGCGAGCACGCCCGACGAGGTGCTGGGCAGCGAGCGCACGGCGGCCTGGCTCTCGGTGGGCACGGTGGCCGTGCTGATCGGCGTCGGGCAGGGGGCGTTCGGCTGGTTCGGCCACGACACCGCCGGCGCGGCCCTGGCACGGGGCGTCACCGCCTGGTTCGGGGCCTCGGCGATGCTCCTGCTGATGAGCCTGTGGAGCCGCTGGCTGCTGGCCAAGGGGTGTCTGGCGATCGCCGGGCGGGTGCCCTGGTCGCTGATGGAGTTCCTGCGCGACGCGCACCACGGTGGTTTGCTGCAGCGCAGCGGCGGCGTCTACCGGTTCCGCCACCTGCGGCTCCAGGAGCACCTGGCCGGCACCGCGCAGGGCGACGCCCCCGCGGCCGTGCCGCATCCCCGCGCCGACCGGCCCGCGCCGTATCCGCGGCCCGCCCGGTCCCCCGCGGCCTCCGCGCCCTTCCCCCGGCTGGGCGACATGGTCGCCGAGTTCGCCAGGTCCCCGATGGCCTCGGCCAAGGGCTGGACCGTCCACGCCGACGAGCACGCCTTCAGTGCCGAGGGCAGACATCGCCGGTTCTCCCTCGCCCACTGGCCGGTGATCCTCTTCCTCGCGGTCATGGTCCTCATCCGTTCGGGCGTGCAGGGGAACTGGCTGGTGGCCGTCGGAGCGTTCCTGACCATGTGCGGCTTCGGGGCGCTGATCACCGTGTTCCACTGGCTGCTGCCGCGCCAGGTGCAGGCGCTGCGCCTGACACCGGCGCACATCGAGTTCCGCGTGGGCCGCCACCATGGCCGGCTGGCCTGGGCGGACGTGCGGGAAGTGGCCGTACGCAAGTTCGTCCACCGCAAGAGGGACACCAAGGTCTACGCCCTTCAGGTGCTGCCCCGGCCCGGCGCGCCGGCTCCCGCCCGGTACTTCCGCGCCGGTGACGGGTGGTTCTTCGTCCTTCCGCTGTCCACGAGCACCGCTGTCCCGGTGGACCTCGCGGCCGCGTTGCGGCACTTCGCGGGGGCACGGTGGCGGGAGCCCGAGGACTTCCCCGTGCCGCGGGGCGGCCACGGCACCGTCCACGTCCACGTCCACAACGAGGTCTCGGGGCAGGCGCGTACGGAGGGAGTGATCCAGGCGGGGCACGTCCACGGCGATGTCACGTTCGGGCGGCCGGGTGGCCCGCAGGGCACGGGAGAGGACGACGGAACGGGCGGTCAGGAGCCGCCCGGGCGGTGGCCGGGGGGACGCCAGGGGTGAACGAGTAGGTCAGGGGATTGACCGGCGTCCGTCCGGGCACGCGCGTGGCTGATCAACATGTCAGGAATAAACTACGGCAAACCGCTCATAAGTAGAGGAATGCCACCAGCTGCCTGACGCGCCGCCACCGGCACCGCCCGACCCGCCGCCCCGACCCCTGGCAGGAGACCATGAGCGCCGACCGCAAGAGAACGCCGAAGACGCCGAAGGCGCCCAGGACGCCCGGGAGCGGGCGTTCGGCGCCGCAGCGCGGCGGCACCTCGGCCACGGACCGGATGCTCCGGACCCTGCTGCGGCGCCGCAAGACCCCGCTGACCCTCGACGACGTCACGGTCACGGACCGCCCCGAGGTGCACCGCGCGGTGTCCGCCGCCGCGCTGGGGAACATGATGGAGTGGTTCGACTTCGGCGTGTACGCCTATATGGCGGCCACCCTGGGCAAGGTCTTCTTCCCCGCCAGCTCCCCCGGCGCCCAGGTGATCTCCGCCTTCGCCACCTTCGCCGCCGCGTTCCTCGTACGGCCGCTCGGCGGTCTGGTCTTCGGCCCGCTGGGCGACCGGATCGGGCGTCAGAAGGTACTGGCCGCCACCATGATCATGATGGCCGTCAGCACCTTCGCCGTCGGCTTCCTCCCCAGTTACGCGACGGCCGGCTTCGGCGCGCCCGTACTGCTCCTCGTCTGCCGCCTGGTGCAGGGCTTCTCCACCGGCGGCGAGTACGCCGGGGCCACCACCTACATCGCCGAGTACGCGCCCGACAAGCGCCGGGGCTTCCTCGGCAGTTGGCTCGACTTCGGCACCTTCGTCGGCTACGCGCTCGGATCGGGTCTGGTCACGGTGCTCACCGCGGTCCTGGGCACCGACGGGATGACGGACTGGGGATGGCGCCTGCCGTTCCTCGTGGCCGGGCCACTGGGCCTGATCGGCCTGTACATGCGGATGCGCCTGGAGGAGACCCCGGCGTTCCGCGCGGAGGCGGAGGCCGCCGCCGAGGCCGAGGCCCGGGAGCAGAGCGCCGAGGAAGCGCGCCAGTCCGGGCACGGACGACTGAAGGAGATCTTCACCAAGCACTGGCACGCGGTACTCATCTGCATGGGCCTGGTGGTGGTCTACAACGTCACCAGCTATCTGGTGACGTCCTATCTGCCGACGTACATGACCGAAACCCTCGGCGAGGACCCCACCACGGCACAGTTGCTGATCCTGGGCACCATGATCCTCGTGGCCCTGACCATCACCACCGTGGGCCGCACCTCCGACCTCTGGGGACGCCGTCCCGTCTTCATGGCGGGCAGCGCCGCCCTGGTGGCCCTCGCCGCCCCGGCGATGCTGCTCATCCGGGCCGGCGGCGCCCTGCTCCCGGCCTTCGGCTGCCTGATCCTCGGCCTGCTGCTGGTGTGCTTCGCCGGCACCGCCGCCGCGACGCTGCCCGCCCTCTTCCCGACCCGTCTGCGGTACGGGGCACTGTCCGTCTCGTACAACATCTCCGTCTCGCTCTTCGGCGGCACGACCCCGCTGGCCGTCTCGGCGCTGCTGGAGGCGACGCGCGACGAGATGATTCCCGCGTACTACCTGATGGCCGCCGGCGTGATCGGGTTCGTCTCCGCCTTCTTCCTCCACGAGACGGCGGGCAAGCCCCTGCGCGGCTCGGGACCGATGGTGGAGACCGCCGAGCAGGCCCGGCGCCTGGTCGCCCACAGCCGGACGGAGGCGGGCCGCCGTGCGCGGGAGGTCTGGACGCACCTGCGCCACCCGGGCCACCGCCACCACGACGACTCGTGAACACCGCCGCCGCGCTGTCGTCCGCGGCCGCCCGGGCGCCGATTTCCGCTGGGGCCCGCGGTGCCGCAGGATGGGGGCCATGACCGAGATCCACACCCCCCGCCTCCTCCTGCGTCGCTGGCACGACGACGACCTCGCCCCCTTGGCGGACATCAACGCGGACCCTCAGGTCATGCGGTGGATCGGCGACGGCTCGACCCTCGGCCTGGACCGGACGGCCGAGGCCGTCGAGCGGTGGGAGGAGGAGTGGGACGAGGAGGGCTTCGGCATCTTCGCCGTCGAACTCCTCGCCTCGGGCGAGCTCGCCGGCCTCGTGGGGCTGACCGTCCCCACCTACCTGCCGGAGGTGCTGCCCGCCGTGGAGATCCACTGGCGGCTCGGCCAGCAGTTCTGGGGCCAGGGGTACGCCTCCGAAGCCGCCCAGGCCACGCTGGAGTTCGCGCTCCAGGACCGCGGGCTCGACCGCGTCATCGCCATCGACCGGATGGGCAACGACGCCTCGGAGAACGTCATGCGCAAGCTCGGCATGGAGCCCGAGCGCGAGACCACCCACCCGGAATACGGCTTTCCGCTGCACGTCTACGCCATCGATCTGACCGAGTACGTCTGAGCGGTGAGGGCCGCTTCGATGTCGTAGCGGTGGATCCAGGACACGTCCTCCACGAGCCGGGCGAGACCGCCCGCGGCGGGCTTCCGCGGCGCCGCCGCGGTGCTCAGGCGCATCGAGCCGCCGCCGCGGGAGCCGAGTTGGACGCGGGTGACGTGCGGGATGCGGAAGGCCGCGTAGCGGCGCAGGCCCCGCGGGCCTTTGTCGAGGAAGTGCGCCAGCGCGACGGCGTCCTCGAGGGCCTGGCCCACGCCCTGGCCGTGGTGCGGCAGCATCGGGTGGGCGGCGTCGCCGAGCAGGGTGAACCGGCCCTCGCCCCACCGGGTGAGGGGTTCCCGGTCGTACAGCGTCCAGCAGCCGGTCGCACCGGCCGCGCCCACGACGGCCCGCACGTCCTCGTGCCAGCCGGCGAACCCGCGCACCAGCACGTCGCGTTCGCCGGCCGCCTCCCACGACTCGGGGCGCGCGGACGCCTCGGGCATCACCGCGACGAAGGTGAAGCGCCGGCCCGCCGCGACCGGGTAGCACAGCAGCCTCGCCTCCCGGCCGACCCACACGTACACGGTGTCGGGTGACAGCCGGGGCAGCGCCGCGGCGCTCACCATGCCGCGCACGGCACTGAGGCCGGCGAAGGCGGGACGCTCCTCGCCCGCCACGGCGCGCCGGACGACCGAGTGCACGCCGTCGGCGCCCACCAGCAGGTCGGCGTCCGCGGTGCGGCCGTCGGCGCACCGCAGCCGTACCCCGTCGCCATGCGCGTCGAAGGAGACCAGCCGCGCGCCGAGGACGATCCGCTCGCGGGGGATCCGCGCGGCGAGCGCGGTGTGCAGGTCGGTGCGCTCCACGGTCAGGTGCGGGGCGCCGTACTCCTCCTCCCATGTATCGCCCATGGGCCGGCGCGCGTGGACGCGGCCGTCCAGCCCGTCGCGTACCTCCAGGGCCTCGGGGCGGACGGCCGTCCGGCGCAGGCGCGCCTCCAGGCCCCAGCGGCGCAGGATCCGGGCTCCGTTGGGGCCCAGGTGCATCCCGACGCCGGCCTCGCCGAGGGCGGGCGCCTGCTCGTACACCGTGACGTCCGCTCCCCCGCGCAGGAGGGCGAACGCGGCGGCCAGGCCGCCGATGCCGGCACCGACGACGGCCACACGGGGACCACTTGGCGTTGGCGGCACGAGCGCTCACCTTCTTCGTTCGTCGTCATGTGCGTGCTGTCAGCAGTTGGGTTGCGGCGAGGCCGCGGTAGAGCGTGTCCTGGGCGACCAGGTCCTCGTGGGTGCCGACGGCACGGACCCGGCCGGCCTCCATGACGACGATGCGGTCGGCCATGGTGACCGTGGAGAGGCGGTGCGCGACGACGAGGACGGTCGTCTCGCGGGCCACGTCCGCGATGACGTCGCGCACGGCCAGTTCGTTGGCGGCGTCCAGCTGCGAGGTGGCCTCGTCCAGGAGGAGCAGCCGGGGTCTGCGCAGCAGGGCGCGGGCGATGGCGACGCGCTGGCGTTCGCCGCCGGAGAGCCGGGTGCCCCGGTGGCCCACCGGGGTGTCGAGCCCGTCGGGCAGGGACCGCAGGAGCCCGTCGAGGCGGGTGCGGGCGAGGGCCTGGCGTATCTGCCGTTCCGTGGCGTCGGGTGCGGCGAACAGGAGGTTCTCGCGCAGGGTGCCGGAGAGTACGGGTGCGTCCTGTTCGATGTAGCCGATGGAGGCCCGCAGCTCGCGCAGGGGGATGTCGCGTATGTCGCGGCCGTCGATGAGGACGCTGCCCGAGGCCGGTTCATAGAACCTCTCCAGGAGGGCGAAGACGGTGGACTTGCCGGCCCCGGACGGCCCGACGATCGCGGTCATGCCGCCGGCGGGCGCGGTGAAGTCCAGGCCCCGGTGCGCGTCGGGCAGCTCCGGCCGGTAGCGGAAGACGACGCGGTCGAAGGTGACCGTCGCGGGGGTGGCCGGGAGCGTCTTCGCCCGCACGGTGCCGGCGGGCCGCTGACCGCGGGCGTCGTCGGTCTCCAGGAGCTCGATCTCCCGCAGCCGCGCGACGGCCGCGGCCCCGACGTGGAACTGCGTGATCGCGTGGATGAGGTCGGAGACCGGGCTCATCAGATAGAAGAGGAACAGCAGGAAGGCGACCAGGTCGGACACCTCGATGGTGCCCGAGGCCACACGGGCGCCGCCGACGCCGAGCACGCACAGGAAGGACAGCTGGACGGACAGCCCGGCCGCGGTCCCCATCACCGCCTGCCACTTGGCGGCCTGGACCCCGCTGCGCCATGCCTCGTCGGCCGCCCGGTGCACGACGGCCGTCTCGCGTTCCTCGGCTCCGGCCCACTTGACGGTGCGGATGGCCCCGAGCGCCCGTTCCAGTACGGCGCCCATCGCGCCGACCGACGCCTGGGCGGCGCTGGTGGCACGGGAGATGCGGGGCATGGTCGTGGCGATGACGGCGCCGACGACCACGATCACGGTGACGGTCACGGCCAGCAGCACCGGATCCAGCAGTCCCATCATCACCATCACCCCTACGAGGGTGAGGGAGCCGGTGACGGAGGAGACGATCGACTGGGTGGTGACCTGGCGCAGCAGGGTGGTGTCGGAGGTGACCCTGGCCAGCAGGTCGCCGGGCTCGGTGCGTTCGATTTCCGGCACGGTCAGCCGCAGGAGCCGGTCGATGAGCCGGCGGCGGGCGCTCAGGACGATGGACTCCGCGGCGTGGGAGAGGACGTACTGGCCGGCGGCGGTGAGTGCGGCGCCGGTCAGCACGAGGGCCGTGAGGGTGAGGAGGGTGCCCGCGATGGCGTTCTGCCGGCCGAGGTCCTCCACCAGGGCTCTGGCCGCGTACGGCTGGGCGAGGAGGGCGGCGGCACCGGCCAGCCCCAGGGCCCCGCCGGCGACGATCCGTGCGCGGCGTTCGCGGACGTGGGCGAGCAGGATCCGGGCGGTCGACGGCGTCGGCATGCGGTTCGGCCCTCAGACCGCGACCCGCGCCGCTCGGGTGCGCAGGCGCTCCCGTACGGCGGGGAAGACCTCGGTGGCGAGCCGTCGCAGGTTGTGCAGGGCCTCCGCGGTCCCCTCGGCGGCTTCGACCTGGCACATCACCCGCCTGCAGCCGGATGTGGCGATGTCGTGCGCGAGCCGTTCGGCACAGGTCCGGGCGGTCCCCACGGGGTGAGTGGTCATCAGCCGGTCCACGACGAGGTCGATCGCTTCCCCGGTCAGGGGCGGAGGGGCGGGCCGGTCGGGGTCGACGAGGCGTTGGGGCTGGTTGTTGAGGGAGAGGATGAACCGTGCGCGTTCCCGCATGAGCCGACGGGCCTCTGCCGCCGAGTCCGTCACCTGGGCGAAGACGGCGAACGCGTGGCCGCTCCCGGGTTCCGGCTGCTGCCCGGCGGCGCGCGCCCTGCGGCCGTAGAGGGCCAGCATCTCCGCCTTGGCCTCGGCGTTCTTGTCGAAGAACAGCATCAGGGGCAGTCCCCTGTCGGCCGCGAGCTCGATCGAGTCCACCGAGCCGGCCGCCACGTACACGGGAGGGTGCGGTCGCGTCCGTACGGCGGGGGCGAGGCGGACGGGTACGGACGCGGACGGTCCGGGTCCGCGGGGGATCTCGCCGTGCAGGGCGGCGAGAGTGCGGTCCAGCGGCTCGGCCAGTCCGGCGTGCCAGGCCGCGATTCCCTCGCCCATGAGCTCGTATTCGACGCCGGGCACGCCGCGGCCGACGCCGAGGACGAACCGGCCGCCGGAGATCTGGTCCAGCAGTGCCGTCTGTTCCGCGATGTGCACGGGCGAGTGCAGCGGCAGCACGGTCACGGCCGTGCCGATCCGGACGCGGCGTGTCCGTCCCAGCAGGAACGCCGCGAAGGCCATGGCCGAGGGGCTCACCGCGGAGGGGAGGAAGTGGTGCTCGGTCAGCCAGACGTCGTCCAGCCCCAGGGCTTCGGCGGCCTGTGCCACCGCCACGGCGCGGGCGAGCGCGTCGCCGTCGCTCTGGCCGGCGTGGCGGTTGACGGTCAGCAGGACGCCGAACCGGAGATCGTCCGCTGGCTTCATGTGCCCCTCCTGAGGGTTCCTCGCTCGCGTGGCCGTCGGTCGTGGCCCCGCGCGTCCCGCGCGGGCGGGGATACGCGCATGAGCGCGCGGAAGAGACGGATGTCCTCGCCCTCGCCCACCGGCAGCCCGTCCGCCTCGACCCAGGCGTGGGCGCGGAAGGGTTCGGTCCGGACGCCGGCGCACCAGGTGGGCCAGCTCCCCGTGAGCCGGCAGAGCAGCACGGTGGCCACCGAGCGCTGCAGGCAGCCCTGCCCGGCGCAGGTGCGGCTCACCGAGACGACCGCCCGGCGGCTCGCCAGCGCCTGGGCACCGGTCGCGGGGTGGGCGCCCCGGGACAGCAGGCCGAGCGTGCGGCGCAGCCTGGCCGGCGGCATGCGGATCAGCAGCCAGGCGACGGTCACGGTGAGCCGGGCCAGGAGGCGGCGGCCGAGGGTGAGGGGGGAACGGTGTTCCGGTACGACGGGGAAGGTCATGGCGTCACCAGCCGGGCCTTGCTCAGCTGCTCCAGCAGCCGGCGCACGTCCGCCTCCACGCGCTGGCGTTCCCGGGGGAAGCGGGCGCACAGGCTCTCGATGGCGTCCTGCACGCTCGCGCCCTCGCGGAGGTGGCGTACGACGGTGGCGCCGGTGGCGTTGAGCATCCAGTAGCGGCCGGTCCGTTCGTGGAGGAGCACCATGCCGTCCTCGGTCTCGGTGACGGACACGTCCGGTGCGAGGGAGGGGGTCATCGGGTGCCTCCCGTCCGGGGGCTGTGCCGGGGGCTGTCCGTCCGTTCCGTGGTGAGCGAGCGCAGCCATGTCTCGCACGCCAGGGTGAAGACGACCGGGATCAGCGTCGCGGAGCGTGGGTGCGGGGCGAGGAGGACGGAGCGCAGGGCCGGGCCGTCCACCAGGCCCAGGTGCTCCAGGCGCATGTCGTCGCAGAGCTCCAGCAGTTCCCGCTTGTGCCGGCGGAATCCGGCGTAGACCTCGGCGCTGAACTCGCCCTTGGTCGTGCGGTCGAGGATGGCGTCGGGGACGGTTCCCCGCATGGCGGCGGCCAGGACGGGCTTGGTGCGCACGGGGCTGGTCCTCTCCTCGAGCCGTACGGACATCGCCGCTTCCAGGACCTGGTCGTCGAGGAAGGGGGCGTGATAGGCCACCCCGAGGCGGCGGGTGAGGCGGTCGGTGAGGCGGATGTCCCTGCCGCACTGGCGGACGGCCTGGAGGAACTCGTGCTGTGCGGGGTTCGGGGAGTGGGGTGCCGGTCCGTGTGTGGCGGCTTGCCGGAGCAGCCGGCGGCCTGTGGCGACGGCGTCGGCGGTGGCCCAGAGGGGGAGCTTGGCCTGGGTGCCCCACCCGGGTAAGGGCACGCGGGGGCTGGTGACGGGCTCCGTGAGCGAGCCGGCGGATGCTTCGAGCCACTGGGCGTAGGAGGGGTTGGACAGCAGGTTGCGCAGCATCGCGCCGACCGGCCAGCGGTACATGCTGCGCGCCGTCCAGAGGGTTCGGACGGACGTGAGCGGCCGGGTCCGCGCGAGGGTGTGGTGGAAGGAGGGGGCGGGAGAGAAGAGCTCGTCGCCGCCGTGACCGGTGAGGTGGTCGCTGACGCCCCTGTCGGCCAGTCGCCGGGTGATGTGTTCGAGTTCCGCCCAGACGCGGCCCCAGGCGTAGGGGGCTTCGTGGTCGTAGGGGTGGTGGCGCAGTCCGGCGAAGGATCCGGGGACGCTGTCCTTGGCGAAGACCATGGGCCGGGCGTCCGGCAGGGCGTCGGCCGCGCGCCGTGCCCATGTCCCGTCGTCGTTGGCCGCGTCCTGCGCCTCGGTGCGCGTCGTCAGCAGTTCCCCGCGTGTCCTGTGGCGGTGGGCGAGGAAGGCGATGGTGGTGGAGTCCATTCCGCCGGACAGGTCGCAGCCGAGGGATCCTGTGCCCTGGGTCCGCGCGGCGACGGCGTCGTCCAGCGCGGATCGCACCTGTCCGGCCGCCTGTGCCAGGGGGAGCCCGGGAGGGGGAGGCGTCCACCACGGGATGGTCCGGGAGCGGCCGTCAGGGGTGATCAGGAGGTAGCGGCCGGGGCCGGGGCTGTGGACCCGCTGCCACAGGGTGCGTTCGGCCAGCGGCCAGGGCGGCTGGCTCATGAGGCGGCACACCAGGGACGTTTCGTCGACGCCGCGTCCTGCCAGCGCCGCCAGGGTGTCGGGCCGGTCGGCGACGAGGGTGACGCCGCCGATCTCGGTGAAGAAGATGTCACGGACGCCCGAGAGGGATCCCTGTACGCGCAGGTGGCCGGCGAACGAGGCGACCAGGTGGTAGCTGCCGGGAACGGAGCGGGTCAGGTCGTCGAGCCGCTCGATGCCGTCGCCGCGTTCGAGGGCGCGGGCGACGGGCCCGGCGGCGGCCGGCGGGCATCCGAAGAGCGCGATGCGCCGACTGCCGCGTGCCGCCGACACGATGTCCTCCTCGCGCCATGACCCGACGATCCACGGTCGCCCGGAGGAGTGCCGCAGCACATGGTGCCGGCCTTGGTCACGCAATGTCCCGGCATAGGCCTCGCCGGCGCCATGGTCGGGAAGGATGACAAATTCCACTTACGCCTCCACCAGGTATGGCTTTGCTCGACGAATGCCGGGCGGAGAATTCCGCCCGGCATCGCGGCATGTGCCGACGGCGGTCACTCATGCCGCCGGCGGCGAAACCGCCCTTCCGCTGACGTCAGCAGGCAAGCCACGAGCACTGGTTGATGCGGTCCCATCCCCAGGTGCCCTTGTCCAGCGTGAGTTCGGCGAATCCGCCGATCTCGGCCAGCGCCGGCGGTTCGTAGATGCCGGTCTGCTCTTCCATGGCGCACTACCTCCCTTTTCGTGGAAAACATGGCGTCGGCTTCCCTGAACGTCCTTGTCCGGAGGCGGGGCCGACGCCGCTCACCCTAGGGATCCCGTGGCCCCGGGCGCGTGGTACCGCTGTCCCGGCCCTGTCCCGTTCTTTCGCAAGCCGTGGACAGCCCGACGGAATGTGGAGCAGCATCGGCCGGGAACACGCGTCGAGGCGTACGGGCCTGAACGCGCCCATTGCGCGGCGTGCCGTGGCACGTGCCCGATCCCGAGGAGAAGGACAGGTTCTCCATGACGTCGCTCATCCATGGGCAGTACAGCAGGAGGAACGCCCTGCGGAACGCCGTCGGGCTCGTCGGAGCCGTCGGTGTGGGAACGGGGCTCCTGACGGTGCCCGCACGGGCCGCGACTTCTTCCGGGACGGACCCCGGTCTCCCGGAGGTTCCGGGAATGCTGGGAGACCGTCTGGCGAACGAGTTCTGGTACCGGTTCGACGAGGCGACGCTCGTCCGGCAGAGCCCCGAACTGAAAGAGGCTTATGCCGCCATCACCCGGCATGTGGGGGGCAATCCGTCGTCGGGGATGCTGAAGGCCTGGACGCGCCTGGGAATGGCGGAGGGATATCCGGCGTCGTACGCCGAGTTCCTCAGGCCCGTCCGGGAGCCGCTGCGCATCGTCTCGGGTGTCCAGCTGGCGGTGTTCGAGAGGTATTACCGGCACCGCCCCCACGGGGTGTTCACCGCGTTCTCCCTGTTCGCCCAAGGGGTGTTGTTCGATCCGCGCAGGGAGCCGGTACAGGCCGAGGTGCACACCATGGACGGGGACCCTCCCCTCGGCTATCACGTGTGGCACGCCTACCAGCGCGCGAGCGTGCTGCTCGGGATCGACGGGAGGTTCTGGACGTCGGTGATCCCTGTCAACGGCTTCGCCTGGGCCCTGCAATTGCTGGCCAGGCCCGACACCCGCAAGGTGAACCCCGCGTTGCCCCGGGAAACGGTCCGGCGGGTGGCGGCCTCATGGCTGGTCCGGAGTCCGGACGAGGTCGACCGCGCCCTCCTGGAATTCCACCGGCCGGGGAAATGACGGCGTCGTGCGCTCAGCATCCCATGCCGGCGTTCCGGGCCCGTAGGGCCGCCGTCGTCCGGTCGCTGACCTGGAGCTTGGCGAAGATGTGGGACACGTGGTTGCGGACGGTCTTCTCGGATACGACGAGCCGGCGCGCGATGCCCCGGTTGTCGTATCCCCGCGCCAGCAGATCGAGAATCTCCCTCTCCCGCACGGTCAGTTGCGGGAAGACGACCTGTCCCGGAAGGCTGCCGACGGCGGAGAAGTACCCTTCCAGGCGGGCCGCGATGGCGGGGCAGAAGACGGCGCCGCCCGACATCACGATGCGCACCGCTTCCAGCAATTGCTCGCATGGAGCGGCCTTGCTGATGAACCCGAGTGCGCCGGCGCTCATCGCGGCGACCACGACCTCGTCGGCCGTCGCCTCCTCCATGGAGACGATCAGGATGCGGGTGGTGGGCCCCGCCAGTCCCCTGGCCGTCCGGATGAAGTCGTTCTCCTGAATTCCGGTGGAGGGTATGTTCATCAGAATGACGTCGGGGACCGCTCGTGGATGCCCCCGGATCTCCTCCAGCGCCTCCTCGCCCGTCGCCGCCTCCCCCACCACCTCCATGTCGTCCTCGCGCTCCAGGGCCAGCCGCACTCCGGCCCGGAACATGGGGTGGTCGTCGATCAGGAATACCCGTGCGATCGCACCGTGGTCGCAGACGCTGTGCGGCGATCCTCTGGCGGACCGTATTCGCGCCGGTGAACCGTCGGAACCCTGCCCGTCAGTGTTCCCCCGTGCAGCTGTCATGAGTGCGAGGGTAAACCTTGATGTACGGGCCACACGGTGCGTGTTCCGGACAGGACGGCAAGAAGTGTCCCCCGGTTCCGCTTCCCCGTCGCATCGCCGCGTGGCATTTCCGCGGCGTAGCGGATCCCTCGCGTATTGCTGCGTGAACCCGGGGAAGCCGGACGCGTCCCACCCAGGGCCATGGCTATGCGGCCGGAGTGGATTCCTTCCGCTTCGCCGCACCACCGGCATGGCCCGTTCCGGTGGCATATCCGCTCCATCTCGGCCCCTCTTCCGGCATCCGCGCGGCTGTCGCAGGTCACGGCGGCCCCACCGCGGGCCTCCCCCACGACCGTCACCGGAATCAACTTCTCCGCATGTCACCGGCACATGCGGACCCGGCTCATGGCAGCGGCGGAAACCATCCCGGAGCGGCCACCCCACACGCCTGCCGGGCCCGGGCCGGCGGCTCGCGGGAGCGGGTGACACCGGGCCACCCCACGCATCCGGACGCGTCCCGCCGGGCAGGGATGTCCTGCCGCCGGCGGCCGAACGCACGGGCGGCCGGACGGGAGGAACCGGGGTGGAAAAGGATCGGCACGCTCAGACGATGACGGGCACCGGCGCCGAAGCGGTGCGGCACTACGAAAAGGCGCTGGACTGCCTGCTCTACTTCCGCGAAGAGGTGAACACGCAGGTGCGGGCGGCGGTCGCCGCCTCCCCTCGCTCCGTCATGGGAAACGTCTTCGCGGCGTATCTGGGCCTGCTGGGAACGGAGGAGAAGGACGCGGCCGACGCGCGGAAGCAATTCGGGGAATTCCGCCGGAGCGTGCGCCCGGAGGAAGCCACGCCCCGCGAGCGGATGCACATCGAGGCCGCCTCCGCCTGGCTGCGCGGTGACGTCCACCGGGCCGGTCACGTGCTCGCCGAGCTCAGCGTGTCGCATCCGCGCGACGCGCTCGCCCTCGCGGTGGGGCACCAGATCGACTTCTTCACCGGCGACGCCGTGCTGCTGCGCGACCGCGTCGGCGGTGCGCTGTCGGCCTGGGACACCAGCGATCCGCACTACGGTTTCCTGCTGGGGATGTACGCGTTCGGCCTGGAGGAGGCGGGCCACTACCGGCGGTCGGAGCAGGTGGCCCTGGAGGCCGTGGAACGCGACGCCCGCGACGTGTGGGGAATTCACGCCGTCGTGCACGCCTACGAGATGCAGGGGCGGTTCGCGGACGGGATCCGCTACCTGGACGAGCGCGTGGGCGACTGGGCGGACGGCAACTACCTGAACGTGCACAACTGGTGGCACTACGCCCTCTATGTTCTGGAGACCGGCCGGACCGACCGGGTGCTGGACGTCTACGACGCCGCCCTGCACCACGAGGGCTCGGCCGGCGTCGCGATGGAGCTGCTGGACGCGGCGTCGTTGCTGTGGCGCCTGTACCTGGCCGGTGTCGACACCGGCGACCGCTGGTCCGCCCTGGCCGACGCCTGGGCGGGCCGCGAGGACGGCGCCTACTACGCCTTCAACGACGTGCACGCCGTCATGGCCTACGTCGGGGCGGACCGCGTCGGCGATGCCGAGGGCCTCATCCGCGACCGGCGGACCTGGGTGCGCGACCCGCGGCCGGGGGTGTCCAACGTCTCGATGACCGCCGAGGTCGGGCTGCCGGTGTGCCGGGCCCTCGTCGCCTACGGGCGGCGACGGTACGACGAGGCGGTCGGCCTGCTGCTCCCGCTCCGGCACCGCCTCCATACCTTCGGCGGCAGTCACGCCCAACGTGACGCCATGCAGAGGACCTTGGTGGAGGCGGCGCTGCACGCGGGGCGCCGGGACCTGGCGCGCACGCTGCTGAGCGAGCGGATCAACCTGCGCCCGGTGTGCCCGTACAACTGGGGTGCCCGGGCCCGGCTCGCCGAGCAGCTCGGCCGGCCGGACCAGGCGGCCGCGGACCGCCGCCGTGCCGCTGAGCAGAGGGCGGCGGCGATCGTCCGGTGAACCGTCCCGCCTGACTGCCCCGCGTAGACGGATTTCCCGTCCCACCTGCGTCTTTTGCCGACTACACCGCGTGTCCGGCCCGGTGCCAGAATCCCTTATGGAGCGATATGACGCGATTATGATCGGCGGCGGTCACAACGCCCTCGTCACAGCCGCCTACTTGGCGCGTGCGGGCTGGGGCGTCCTGGTCCTGGAGGGGAACGACCGCCCCGGCGGCCTCGTCCGTACCGAGGAGCTCACGGTGCCCGGCTTCCTGCACGACACCTACTCCTCGGCGCACCCGCTGTTCACCTCCGGCCCCGCCTACGCCGAGCTGGGGGCCGAGCTGGCCGCGCTCGGCCTGACGTACCGCGCCTCCCGTTACGCGATCGGCGTCTCGATGCCCGGCTCGCGCTCGGCGGTGTTGTCGACGAACGCCGAGGAGAACGTGGCGGAGGCGGAACGGCTCGCGCCGGGCGACGGCGGCGCGCTCACGGCGTTGCTTGAGGAGTTCGCACCGCACGCCGGTCCCGTGTTCGGGCTGTTCGCGGCCGAACTGAGCACTGCGGAGTCGGCCCGGGTCATCCATGACCTGATGCACGAGAACGGGCACTACTCCACGTTCGCGCAGTCCTTCTTCCGCGACGCCAGGGACATGCTCGAACACCGCTTCGCCTCGCCCGTGCTGCACGGGCTGCTGGCACCGTGGTCGCTGCACCTGGGCCGCGGGCCCGACGAGGTGAACAGCGCCTTCTGGACCGTACTGGCGCTGCTCGCCGTGACCGGCGCGGGCATGCCCACCCCGGAGGGCGGCAGCGAGCGGCTCGCCCAGACGCTGGCCGCCCTGACCGAACGGCACGGGGGGCAGGTGCGGACCGGGCGGTGGGTGGAGCGGATCCTGGTCCGCGGGGGACGTGCGGTGGGGGTGCGCACGGCCGACGGCGAGGTCTTCCACGCCGCGCGAGCGGTCATCGCCTCCGTCAATCCCGACCAGCTGTACCTGAAACTGCTCGCCCACGAGGAACACGTCGTACCGCCCCTGATCCGGCGGCAGGCCCGCGGATACCGCTACGGGCGCGGCTGCGTCCAGATCCACCTGGCGCTCTCCGAGCCGCCGCGGTTCGAGGACGAACGGCTGGCCCGTACCGGGCAATCGCATCTCACCGGGGGGCTCGACGCGCTGTCCCGTTCGGTCAACGAGGCCACCCGCGGGCTGCTCCCGGCCGAACCGACCATCTCCTTCGACACGCCGTCCGCCGCCGACCCGTCCCGCTGCCCGCCGGGCGCGGCGGTGGCCAGGCTGCAGATCCTCGACGTGCCGCTGCGGCTCCGCGGGGACGCCGCCGGCCGGATCGACACCGGAGCGGGCTGGAGCGAGCAGGTCACGGACGCCTTCGCGGACCGGGTCGTCGAGATCGCCGGACGACACGCCCCGAACCTGCCCGGCGCGATCATCGCACGGCATGTGATCGGCCCGGCCGACCTGGCCCGGTTCAACCCGAACTGCGGTCCGGGCGACCCGTACGGCGGGAGCCACGAGCTCGCCCAGAGCTACCTGTTCCGGCCGCTGCCGGGCCAGCCCTCGCACCGGAGCGTCATCGCGAACCTGTTCATGGTCGGTGCGGCGACGTGGCCCGGGCACGGCGTCAACGGAAGCTCCGGTTACATCGTCGCCAAGGAAGCCCTTCGTCCGGCTCGCTGAGGGCGGCGGCCGCCCGGGCCCGCGTCAGCCCTCGACACCGGTGGCGGTGTGGGCCGCGCCGACGGGCTTCGATTCGGGTGAGCCCCGTTGGCGGAGGTAGATGGAGAGGACGGCCATGGAGGCGACCGCCAGCAGTTCGGACTGCCAGTTCTGCAGGGTGCGGCTCCAGAACTCCGCGCGCAGCAGGTACTCGCTCCAGCTGACGGGTGCCTGCAGCTGGCGCAGTTGTTGTTCGTTGTAGGCGGATGTGCCGGTGACGGATTGCGCGAACCAGGACAGCAGGAAGATGAAGCCCATGACCAGGCCGAGCGAGTGGGAGTACACGGCCTGGCGCCACCCCCGTGCGGCCGCCCAGCGGGGAGAGCCGGCCTTGGCGTGCTCTCCGGTCATCTGCTCACGGTCGGATTCGGGGCCGGCCTTGCCGATGTTCTTCGATTCGGGTGAGCCGCGCTGGACGAGCCAGACGGTGACGAAGACGTAGAGGAAGAACTGCAGGTATTCCGATTGCCAGTTCTCGGTGACGTCGACGGCGAAGTCCGAGGACGTCAGATAGTCGGGAAAGCTGACCGGTGCCAGACCGTCAGTGATCATCAGGCTGTTGAACTCGGCTCGCCCGGCCACCGCCTGGCCCGCGATCGCCAGCAGGAACCCGACACCGAAGGCGAGGCTGAGCCCGTTGTCGTGCAGGAAGCGCCCGACTCCTCCCCCGCTCTTCGCCCGCGCGCCCTCAGGTGATCCCGTGGCCCGGCTCATCGGTGCATCAGCCCCAGTGCGGTGAAGTACGCCAGGCCCGCGACGATCACGAGCAGGCACGAGCCGAACATCGCTCTCACGGCATCGTCACCTGCCCTTGACCGCGCACTGGTAGGGCTCCTCCGGGCGCGGTACGCATCCGGCGGCGGTCACCTTCCATCCGGTGGGGAAACGGGCCAGGAACAGGGTGTCGTGCTCGAGAACCGCTCGCGCCTGGTCCCCGTAGAGGTCCACGTGCCGCACCGCCCCGGCCACGGGCAGTTCCCCGCGGTCCAGCGCCTGCTCGCACGGACGCCCGGCCGACGCCTCCACTTCCTCCCGGGTGCCGGGGGCGAGAGCAGCGCACAACGCCACCTGCCGCCCGGCCTTCAGGGCCCGCTCGAAGCGGTCGGCCGCGGCGCGGGCGTCGTCGCGGCGTTCGGGCAGCGTGCCGCACGCGGCCGTGCCGGCGAGCAGCGCCGCCGCGACCCCGGCCCTCAACCGGCGCGAACCGCCGACGACGGCACCCGGCGCCCGCGTCCCCGGCCTGTTCACGGCATCATCACGCACGCCACACTAAAAGGCACCGGCGAACATTCAGGACATTTCCCTCTGCGACACCGCCGCCGGCCTCCACGAAGCACCTGCGCGCCCGCACCCGCCGGCAATACCGTGTGCCCGGACGAGCCACACCGCGCGGCGCGGAGAGGACACGGCATGGACCACCACGAGCTTCGCCGGCGATTCGCGGCACTGACGACCCCCCACGTGGCGGACGCCTGCATCCGGGCCCACGTCCCGGTGCGCTGCGCACCCGCGCCCATGAGGGCGGTGACACCCGGCAGCCGGCTGGCCGGACGGGTGGCTCCCGCGCGGCACGTCGGCAGTGTCGACATCTTCCTCGAGGTGTTCGAAGGGGCGGCCCCCGGCGACGTGCTCGTGGTGGACAACGGTGGACGGCTCGACGAAGCGTGCGTCGGCGACCTCGTGGCTCTGGAGGCCCAGGCCGCCGGGCTGGAAGGGATCGTGATCTGGGGGCTGCACCGCGACACGGCCGACATCCGGGCGGCCGGACTGCCGGTCTTCAGCCTGGGAGCACTGCCGACCGGCCCCCTGCGCCTGGACGCCCGGCCCCGGGACGCCGTGGAGTCGGCCGCCGTCGGGGAGTGGACGGTGACGCGCGAGGATCTGGCCTTGGGCGATGACGACGGCGTGCTCTTCGTGCCGGCCGACCGCGCCGGGGAGGTGTTCACGCTGGCGGAGACGATCCGTGACACCGAGCGGCGCCAGGCCGAACGCCTCCGCGCGGGCGTCACCCTGCGCCGGCAGGTGCGGTTCGACGCCTACCTCGCCCAGCGCGAGAGAACGCCGTCCCTGACGTTCCGCGATCATCTACGGGGCGGGGGCGGGGCCGTCGAGGAATGAGGGGTGCGACCTCGTTCGGGGTCGAGGCGGCCGTGCGTCAGCGCCCCTGCAGGGCCTTCACGTTGTCCCCGAACGTCCACCCCTTCGACCCGTCCCAGTTCAGCGACCAGGTCATGAGCCCCTTGAGGGCGCCGCCGTAGGTGTTCCATGCCTGCGAGACCAGGTTCGGGGGCATGTGGCCGCCGCCCGCGCCCGGCTGCGCGGGCAGGCCCGGGACCTGCTTGTCGTAGGGGACGCGGATGGTGGTGCCCTGGACGACCAGGCCCTTGTTCAGGCAGTCCGTCTGGGCGGTGAAGCCCTTGACCGTGCCGGCCTGGTACGAGTCACCGGAGCAGCCGTACATGCTGCCGTTGTAGTACTGCATGTTCAGCCACCAGAGCCGGCCGTTGTCCGCGTACTTCTTCACGATCGGCAGGTAGGCGCCCCAGATCGAGCCGTACGTGACGCTGCCGCCGGTGACGTAGGCCGTCTCGGGCGCCATCGTCAGGCCGAAGCCGGCGGGCATCTTCTCGAGCACTCCGTCGATGATGCGCACGAGGTTGGCCTGGGAGGTCGACAGCCTGGTGATGTCACCGCTGCCGGTGAGGCCGGTCTCGATGTCGATGTCGATGCCGTCGAAGTTGTACGCCTTGAGGATCGGCACCACCGTCTCGACGAACCGGTCGGCCACGGCGGCGGAGCTCAGGTCGATGCCGGCCGTGGCACCGCCGATGGACATCAGGATCGTGGCGCCCGCCGCCTTGGCGCGGCACATCTCGGCAGGGGTGGCGACCTTCACCGTCGCGTCCATCCCGTCCTCCCACAGCACGGTGCCGTCGGGGCGGATGACCGGGAAGGCCGCGTTGAGCACGTTGTAGCCGTGGTCGCGGATGCGGGGGTCGGTGACCGGGGTCCAGCCGAACGGCGGGTGCACGCCGTTCGCCGCCCCGTCCCAGTTCTCCCAGTAGCCCTGGAGCACCTTGCCCGGGGGCTTCGGCTTGACCGCGCACGTCTCCTCGCGCGGCGCGCCGGCCGCGGGGGCGGCCGGCAGGTGTACGGCGAAGGCCATGGCCAGCGCCACGCCCAGGAAAAGCGCCGTCCGACCGCTCATCCTCGAGCTCCCTTCTGGGCACGGCCGCACAACGTGGCGGCCGTGGTGGGGGGTTCGAGCGCACCGTAGAGTCGCACTGACGATCGGTCAATAGGTCTGGACCAACCTCCCGCCGGGGGCGCCGGGCGGTGGCCCACGCCGGCCGGCCCTCGCGTACCCCTGGGGCGCGAGGGCCGGTCCGCGGGTGGCGGGAGCCGCCGGTGTCAGGAGGCGGTGGCCCCGACGGGTTCGGCGTGGCGCTGTCCGGGCACGGACCCGGCGGTGGCGTCGAGCACGGGGTCGGGGTCCGGCAGGCCCGCGCGGTGGGCCTGGACGCCGGCGCGTACGGCCCAGAAGTAGAAGCCCAGGGCCGAGAGGGCGACCAGCGTGATGTCGAGGCCGCCGGGGATGACGCCGTGGCCGCCGAACTCGGAGCTGCCGAGGGCGGACAGCAGCGCCAGCCACAGCAGGAACGCCACCATCCACCAGGCCGGTGCGAACTGCCGGCGCAGGCTCGTCTCGCCCTTGCGGCGCAGCACCACCGCGGCGATGGGCACCGAGATCAGGGTGAGCAGGGCGACCTTGCCGGTGTTGGGCCACTTCGACCAGTACAGGGCGCAGGCCGCGAAGGCGAAGGTGACGGGGCAGAGCACCGTGGCCGCGGGGAGGCGGAACGGGCGGGGCAGGTCGGGCTTGGTCTGCCGGAAGACGCCGACCGCGATGGGGCCCATGAGGTAGGAGACGACCATCGCGGCGGAGACGACGCTGGCCAGGGCCTCCCAGCTGTGGCCGACGGTCAGGAGCAGCAGCACGGAGAAGCCCAGGTTCAGCCACATGGCGGGGCGGGCGACGCCGTAGCGGGGGTGCACCTCGGCGATCTTCTTGGGGAAGAAGCCGGTCTCGGCGAGGTTCTGGGCCAGGTACGCGGCCGAGGCGACGTTGCCGATGTTGGCGCCGTTCGGCGAGATGAAGGCGCCGAACTGGAGCATGGTGACGACCCAGTGCAGCATCAGCAGCTTGGCGAGGTCGGCGAAGGGGGACGCGAAGTTGATCCCGCTCCAGCCGCCGGCCTCGGCGAGCCGCTCCGGCGGTACGGCGCCGAGGAAGGCGACCTGGAGGGCGAGGTAGATGACCAGGCCGAGGGAGAGCGCGCCGACGAGGGCGAGCGGGATGGCGCGGCCGGGGTTCTTGGCGTTGCCGCCGAGGTTGACGACGGCCTGGAAGCCGTTGAAGGCGAAGACGACGCCGGAGGCGGAGACGGCGGTGAGCACCGCGGACCAGCCGTTGGGGGCGAAGCCGCCGTGGGCGGTGAAGTTGCCGGTGTGGAAGCCGGAGGCGATGAGCGCGCCGACGGCGAGGACGGGGATGGCGAACTTGACCAGGGTCAGGAGGTTGTTGGCGCGGGCCAGCAGCTCGACCGACCAGTAGCAGGCCAGCCACAGGGCCACGGTCAGGAGCAGCGCCATCGCCATGCCGGTGCCGGTGAGGCTGCCGTCGGAGACCAGCCCCCGGGCCCAGCCGAAGCTCCAGGACGACATGTACTGGGTGCCGGCGATGGCCTCGATGGGGATGAGGGAGGCGGTCGCGATCCAGACCGCCCATCCGGTGACGAAGCCCAGCACCGGGCCGTGCGAGATGGAGCCGAACCGGGCCATGGCGCCGGGCAGCGGGTAGGCGGCACCGACCTCCGCGTACGTCATGGCGATCATGCCGATGAAGACGGCGCCGATCACCCAGGCGACCAGCGCGGCGGGCCCGGCGACCTGGGCCGCCTGACCGGCTCCGAAGAGCCAGCCCGAGCCGAAGATCGACCCCAGCCCGATCATTATCAGGGCGAAGAGGCTGAGGCCTTTTCGATTGGCCGCGCTCATATCCACGACGTACTTTTCCGTTCTGTCCGGAGACCGAGGGGGCGCCTCTACACGCCTCTCGGTCATCCGGTTCGCCGGGCCTGCTCCGTCGGCGCGCGCCGACAGGCGACGCCGTCTGCCGGGCTGAGCGGAAGCAACCGTCTGCACTGCGTGCCGGCCCCATGGGCTTCGCCGAGATCGGCCCCCGGGGAGCGGACACCGGGTGTGGCGCGACGGGTCCGGCCGGCCGTGGATTAAGATCGACGGCTGTCCGGGCTCGGTGGCGACGAGATGGCCGAGGACGCAATAGCGACGCCGGACATATTACGCCAACCAGGGGTAACACCTGCATTCGGCCCATCGACGGCGCTCACCCGGCGTGACCGTACGACCTGGGCCGTTCCCGCCCTCCTCAGGCCGGCGGCCCCTCGAGCACCGCCTTGCGGTGGCTGAACGTCTCGATCGAATAGCGGCCGTGGTAGTTACCCATGCCGCTCTCGCCGACGCCGCCGAACGGCAGATCGGACACCGTGAGGTGAGCCAGCGGAAGGCCGAAGCCGATGCCGCCGGAGGAGGTTTCCGAGGCCAGCCGCCGCCGGGTGGCGGCGGAATCGGTGAAGGCGTACAGCGCCAGCGGCTTGTCGCGGTCGTTGATGAAGGCGATGGCCTCGTCCAGGCCGTCGACCGTGACGATGGGGAGGATGGGCCCGAAGATCTCCTCCCGCATGACCGGCGCCCCGGGGTCGACGTCGGCCAGGACGGTCGGGGCGATGTATTTCGTGGCGCGGTCGCTGTCGCCGCCGGTCACCACGCGGCCGGAGCCGAGCAGGGCGGTCAGCCGGTCGAAGTGGCGCTCGTTGACGATCCGCCCGTAGGCGTCGGAGTCCGCGGGGGCGGATCCGTACAGCGCCTCGACGGCCCGGACCAGGGCGGGCTCCAGGGCGCGGGCCGTGTGCGGGTCGGTGAGGACGTAGTCGGGCGCGACACAGGTCTGGCCCGCGTTGAGGAACTTGCCGGCGGCGAGCCGCGCCGCGACCGTGTCCGGGTCCGTGTCGCGGTCGACGAACACCGGCGACTTGCCGCCCAGCTCCAGGGTGACCGGCGTGAGATGCCGGGCCGCCGCGGCCATGACGACGCGACCCACGGTCCCGTTGCCGGTGTAGAAGATGTGGTCGAAGCGCTCGGCGAGCAGGGCCGTGGTCTCGGGGACGCCGCCCTCGACGACGGCGACCGCGTCCGTGTCGAGGTACGTGGGCAGGAGGCGGGCGAGGGCGGCGGAGGTGGCGGGGGCGAGCTCGCTCGGCTTGGCGACGACCGCGTTGCCGGAGGCCAGCGCTCCCACCATGGGGGCGAGCAGCAGCTGCGCGGGATAGTTCCAGGGGGCGATGACGAGGACGACGCCCAGCGGGTCGTACTGCGTCCAGGCCGTGGCCCCGCCGAGGTGGGGCGGGACCGGGGCCGGCTCGGGGCGCAGCCAGTCGGCGAGGTGGTCGAGGGTGTGGTCGATCTCCCGGATCGTGAAGTCGATCTCGGTGCGGTATGCCTCGTAGGTGCTCTTGCCCAGGTCCTCGTGGAGCGCGGCCACCAGCTCTCCGTCGCGCTCGGTGAGCATCGTGCGCAGGCGGCGCAGCTGGTCGGTGCGCCAGTCGGTGGACCGGGTGCGGCCCGTGCGGAAGGTGGCGCGGAGCCGGGCGACGACGTCGGCGGGCTGCTCGGGGGCGGTGGGGTGCATGGTGCCTCGATCGCGGTGGTCGGTCGGACGACGTTTGCTTGATGTCCTCAAGCAACCACTTTGATGTAAGCGCCAATATTTAAAGTTGTCAAGTAATGCCCGAGGGGTGGGTAGCCGTCACCCGGCCGGGCGTCACCGGGGTGCCGCGACCGGCTGCGGCTGCGGCTCCCGCCCCGCGTCGGCTGCGGCGCACAGGAACGCCTCGATGTCCTCGTCCTCGCATCCGCCCAGGATGGTGTGAAGGGCGTCGAGGATGGCGCACGCCCAGGCGAACGCTTCGCCGGGCCGCGCGCCGAAGGCCGAGCGGAGGGGACCTGCGAGGTACGAGCCGTAGGGGATCGGCGAGCCGGCCGTCCCTCCGGCCTGGCGGTAGCCACGGAACCCTTCGACCGCGCAGGCCATGAAGCCGGCGAAGTCATTGCCCAGGAGTTCGCGGATGTCGCGCAGCAGCAGCGTCGCCGCGTGGAGGCCGCGCGGGCCGGCGCTCAGCGCCTTGTCGCCCATGCGCCGCTGAAGCCGCCGGGCCAGGGCGGCCTGGTACAGGGTGTCCTCGTGCGTCATGAGCGCATGGCTATCCGACACCGCACGACGGTGACGGGTGGCTCGCCGCCCCGTCCCCTGGATGGATGCGCCGCACATCCGGCCCGTCCCCCGCAAGGCCCCCGCGTGCGCGGGCGTGTGACGCGGCGTCCGCTGCGCCGGTACGAGCCGGCCGAGCGCCCCGCGCGAGGTGCGGGCGCCTGCGGAACGCCGCCGGCGCCCGTTTAGAGTTGCCGCGCCGACCTGGCGAAACCCTGACAAGAGAGCGTGCGGTGACAGTCGAACCACCTGTGCCCGGCAGACCCTCCAGCGATGACGGAGGAACACCTTCCATACCTGACGAGGTGTGGGAGCGCTTCACCCGGGACCATGAGCAGGCGATCCGCGCGTCGGCCGCCCCCAAGGAACCGTCGGCGCGGGCCCGCATGGTCACGGCCCGGCTGCGGCAGGAGGACGAGCAAGCCGCCACGGCCGGCCGCAAGGGCCTGGGCAGGCTCAGGGCCGGGAACCGCCGCAGCAGGAACGCTGCCCCCAAGGAGCCGGAGGGCTGGCGCACCGGGCCCGCCCGGCAGGAGATAACCCGGCGAGCGGACCGCAAACGCCGCATCCTCGGTGGCCTCGGCATCCTCGTCGCCGTGGCGGCCCTCCTGTTCGCGCTCAACCCCGGCGCGTTCCTCTCCCGGCTCCCCGGCGGCCAGGGCAAGGGCGAGGCGGCCACGCGGACGAGCCCGGCGCCCCTGCCCGCGGAGACCGGCCGCCCCGACGGGGCCCCGGGTGAGGCGCCGGCGGACACCCCGACCCTCGCCCGGCCCTTCGCCGGCTCACCGGCCGAGCGATACGCCGACGGCGCGAAGGGCCTCGTCCTGCCCGAAGCGGAGGCGGTCGGCACGCTGTCGAAGGAACAGGTCACCTCGGCCCTGAAACTGACCAGGGACTTCCTCGTCATCGCCAACCTCGAGCCCGCGACGTTGCGCGGCGAGCGCCCCACCGGGGCGATCGCCCTGATCGAACCGCGCCAGGAGGAGCTCACCACGCTGGTGAACGCCTCCCTGAGCAAGCCCGACCGGGAACACGACCCGCTGCGACTCTTCAGCCGCTTCGACCCGAACGACGTGCGCCTGGTGGGCGACACCGTCAAGACCCGGGGACGGATGACGTTCAAGAAGGGCGAGGAGGGCTCCGTTCACGTCCACGCCGACTACACCTTCGTCTACCCGCTGGTGAAGAAGGCGGACGGTTCCCGGGAGGTGACACGCACCATCGTGCGCCGCGTCCTCGAGACCGAGCTGTACGACCCCGCCCGTTTCCAGGTGACGCCGGGCAAGCTGACCGTCCGGTCCTACAACGTGGACATCGGCAATTCCGCCTGTGACGTCGACGACGGTTTCCTGCACCCGGCCTTCTCGTCCGGACACCCCGGCACACCGGCACCGTCCGGACCGGCCGTCGACCCCTACGACCGCAGCCGGGACCTGGACGCCGACGCGAACGCCGGCGGCAAGCCCGGGTCGCGAGGCGAGTGCGGCACGGCCAGCAGGACGTGACCCACCCCTAGGGGTGCCCCTACACCGTTCGGTGGAGGGGCAGTTGGTCATCACGGATGATGTTCCGCCGCGGCACAGCGCCCATGGTGGGGAGAGATCTTTTCCTACGGCGACAAGGAGAGCGGGCCATGGCGGAAGTGACGCGACGCGGCGTACTGGCGGGCGCGGCGGTGATCGGCGGTGCGGCCGCCACGGCGGCCGCACAGGGCTTCGCCGCTCCGGCCGCGCTCGCCGCGGCGCCGACGGACGGCCCGCCCCCGCCGGGAGCGGTCACCGTCGGCCCCGACGACCCCCGTTACCGTTCCCTCACCCACCGCGGGTTCAACGCCCGTTTCGTCGGGAAGCCCGACTACGTACGCGTGGTGAGCACGACCGCGCAGGTCGTCGACGCGGTGCAGCGGGCGGTGCGGGAGGGCAAGCGCATCGCCGTGCGCAGCGGTGGGCACTGCTTCGAGAACTTCGTCGACGATCCGTCGGTCCGCGTCGTCATCGACGTCTCCCCCATGACCTCGGTCTCCTACGACGCCCGGCGGCGGGCTTTCGCGGTCGAGCCGGGCGCCCTGCTCGGCGAGGTGTACCGCAGATTATTCCTCGGCTGGGGCGTGACCATCCCGGCGGGCGCGACCCCCGAGGTCGGCATCGGCGGCCACGTCCTGGGGGGCGGATACGGCGCCCTGTCCCGCCGGTACGGCCTGTCCGTCGACCACCTCCACGCCGTCGAGGTCGTGGTCGTGGACAAGTCCGGGAAGGCCTCCGCCGTGGTGGCCACCCGGGAGCCCACGGACCCCAACCATGACCTGTGGTGGGCGCACACCGGCGGCGGGGGCGGCAACTTCGGCATCGTCACCCGCTACTGGTTCCGCGACCCCGCGGCCAGGGGCTCGGACCCCGCGCAGCTGCTGCCCAGGGCCCCGGAAGCGCTCACCACCTTCTACGCCACCTGGTCCTGGAAGGACCTCGACCAGCGCTCGTTCGACGAACTGGTGCGCAATCACGGCACCTGGCACGAGCGCAACAGCGCCCCAAACTCGCGCTACGCCGGGCTGTTCAGCGTCCTGATGCTCAACAGCCGCAAGACGGGCACCGTCACCCTGGTGGGGAACCTGGACTCCACCGGAACGGGGGCCCAGCGGCTGATCGACGACTATGTCGCCGCGGTGGGCCGTGGGGTGGGCGCGCGCCCCTACCGTGGGCAGGAGGAACAGCCGTGGCTGCAGGTCGCGGGCAGTGTGCAGGAGACGGCCCCGGTCTTCTTCAAGGGCAAGGCCGCCTATCTCCGCAAGCGCTTCGCGGACCGGCAGATCACCACCGTCCACGACCATCTGTCGAGCAAGACCGGTGGTGACGTCGAGGGCGCGCTGTGGCTCGTCTCGTACGGCGGAAAGGTCAACACGGTCCCGGCCGACGCGACGGCCGTCGCACAGCGCGACTCGATCCTCAAGGCGGTCTACATGACCAGCTGGCAGCCTCCGCAAGGGAATCCCGACACGTGCCTGTCGTGGGTGCGCGACTTCTACCGGGCCATGTACGCCGACAGCGGCGGCGTCCCCGTGCCGGGCGCGGTGAGCGACGGCTCCTTCATCAACTACCCGGACACCGACCTCGCCGACCCCGCCCTCAACACCTCGGGCACCGGCTGGCAGACCCTCTACTACAAGGACAACTACCCTCGCCTGCAACGCGTCAAGGCCCGGTGGGACCCCCGCGACGAGTTCCGTCACGCGCTCTCCATCCGCCCGCCGAAGTGACGGTCGGGGCCAGGAGGGCGACGCGCTCCCCCTCATGACGCCGGCGGCTACCGGGCCTCCTGGAGCGCCCGGACCGCTTGGACCGCTTCGGGGAGCACGGGCGGTTCGCCCGTGGCCCAGAGCGCCTGGACGGACGTGCGGCAGAAGCGCCAGCCGTCGGGGGTGCGGCGCAGGTCGGCCTCCCACAGGCCGCCCACGGTGAAGAGGGGATCGGTGCCCTCGCCGAGCGCCTGGAGGGTGGAGGTGTGGTGGACATGGGTCATCAGGGCGTTCCAGGAGGCCGTCGCCCGTCCCGAGGCGGCATCGACGTCGACCAGGACGTCGGTGGTGATGTGCTGGGTGCGGGCGAACCGTCCGAGGGCCTCTTCGGTGTGCTCGCGCACGGCGTCGAGGCCCTCGGACGTCCCGATGGGGGTTTCCGCGCGCACGTCGTCGGTGACGTAGGCGCGGGCCCAGTCGCCCTCGAACCCGCGCTGGTCCAGGGCGCGGAAGAAGCGGCTGATGAGCGCGGTGATCTCGGTGTGATCCGGCTGTGTGGTCATGTCCTCACCCTCCTGCCTCAACCACACTTGAGGTCAAGCGCGGACGGGGCATGACGCCCGGCCGGACGTCCGTCAGTGCGACGGCAGGTGCCGGGTGAAGAACGAGAGCAGGCAGTGCCGCACCCACGGCACCGACGTCGCCGGGGCGACCGTGCCGACCAGCTTGTCCCGGCCGGCGGCGGTCATCAGGCCGGCGGCCTGCAACTGGGGGACCGTGGCGGCGTGGTCGGTGAACACCCAGTGCCTGGCGTCGGCGAGCTGCCGCCGGCCGGTGTGCCCTTTGCCGTGCGCGAGCATGGCGGACCAGGAACGTTCCAGCTGCCGCTTCTCGCTGAAACCGTCGGTTCCCAGCAGGAGCAGCGGCCGGTCCACGCCGTAGCGGGCCACGGGGAACAGCTCTCCTTCCGTGCCGGGCGTCTGCGGCGGGTGGTCGAGGAAGCCCTCCATGGTGACCGCCGCGCGGATGCGGCGGTCCTCGTACAGTGCCTGGGCCGCGGTCGTACCGCCGGCCGAGTGGCCGTAGACGCCCACCCGGCGCATGTCCAGCGCGCGCCCGAGGCCCTCGGGCAACGCCCGTCCGCAGGCGTCGGGGTTCCCTCCGCTCGCCAGTACCGCGAGCTGGTCCAGGACGAACCGGGTGTCGGCGATCCGGGTGGCGATGACGGTGCGGAAGAGGTCCGGATCCGTGCGGGGGTCTCCTCGGAGCACGGTGTCGCGGACCTTGTTCCGGTGGTTCGCCTTGTCCGGGAAGTCGACCTCACTGGCGTCCCCGGGGTGGTCGATGGTCACCACGACATAGCCCCGGCCGGCCAGTTCCTCCGCGATGCCGGTGCCCAGGGTGCGCGGGTCGCCGCCTCCCGGGCTGTACAGGAGCACGGGCCGCCGGACGGGCCGGGCGGGAGCGTCCGCGTACGAGTGGGTCATGGTGGCCGCCCATCGCACGCCCGTCCTCGGCAGCTCGGGGTGTATCGCTGGGGCCGTCTCCTGGTACGAGGCCGCCGCGTCCGCGGTCATCCACGGTGCGAGCCGGTGGCCGCCGACGGCGCGGGCCGGGTAGAAGACGGTGACCATCACTTCCCGGACGGGGATGGCACGGTCCCACGGGTCGCGCCGGGAACGGTCGACCAGGTACAGCGTGGTGACCCCGGTCCGGTGCGGTCCGGTCGGCGCGGGCAGGCGCACGACGACATCGCCTGCGGCCGCCCGCCGGTCCTGGGCCCGCGCGATGCCGCCACCGCCGCCGGCGCTCGCCAGCAGCAGCGCACCGGCCAGTGCGGCCGACTTGGTGACGGTTCGCCGGTCCATCGCGGGCGTCGCACCGTCCCGGCCGGGAGCCTGTGTGCGGAACATGGCTCTTCCCCTTCCTGTTCCTGTCTTGGCGACGCCCTGTCTTTGTGACGTCGGTCCTTGCCCCTGCCGTCACTTCTCTGGGGAAATGACGGGGCGTGACATGAATGCTGGAGTGCGGCGGGAGCACGGGCGATCCTTCAGGCCCTGACCGAAAGGCTTGCGCGGCGTGGTGGAGGTGGTGTGGTGATACGGGTCCGCTTCACGGCCACCGACTTCGCCCGCGTCCGGTTCGCACCCCGGCCGGCCCCGTTGCAGGAGCTGAACGTCGCCCTGATGAGGATGTGCCTGCCCGGCGACGACGTCCTCGCGGGCCGCTGGAGGCGCCGGCAGTGGCGTTCCCTGCCGCTCGCCGTCGGGCCGTTGCGGGACCTGGTGCCCGCCGAGCGGGCCCCGCTCTTCATCGACGAGTTCAGCGACACGCTCGAGGACGGGCTGGACAGCGTCCGCTCCACGCCCGCGGACCTGGTCCGCTCCGAACTCGAGCGGGTGTACGCCGGTCACCCGGCGCCGGCTCCGCCGTGGATCCGCCATCTGCACCGCGGTGACGCCGATGCCTGGCGCCTCCTGCGCCGCGCGCAGCACGCGGCCTTCGACTCGGTGCTGGGCCCGGTGTGGCCCCTGGTGCAGGATCTGCACCGGTCGGAGTTCACCCGTCACGCCCTGACCGTGGCCGAGCACGGCGTCGGCGCGGCGCTCACCGCTGTCGTTCCGGGCACCCGGCTGCACGAGGGCGTCTGGGAGTGGGAGGGGCCCGGCGAGCGGGACATCGAGCCGGGCGGTCACGGGGTGGTGCTCGTGCCCACCTTCCACTGGCGCGGCCGCCCCCTCCTCGCCCACCTGCCCGGTCGCCCCCTGTACGTGACGTATCCGGCCGGTCCGGGTCTTCCGCTCCCGCCGCCGGGGCCGGCCGGCACGGACGACGCGCTGGCGGGGGTGCTCGGCCGGACCCGCCTCGCCACGCTGCTCCTGCTCGCGGAGGAGCACACCACCGGCGACGTCGCCCGGCGGCTCGGCGTCAGCAACGCCACCGCCTCCGCCCACTGCGCCGCCCTGCGCGGCGCGGGCCTGATCACGTCGGTCCGCGCGGGCCGGGCGGTCCTGCACCGGCGTACGGCTCTGGGGAGCCTGCTGGTCCAGCACGGGTCCATGACCCCGGGGCGGCCCGGGGGCCCCGATCGCGGGGTCTCCGGCGCGTAGCGATCACACCGCGGTCACGTTGCGTGAACCAACTGTCCGGATATCGGACGAGTCGGCCGCGCCGTCGCCCGAATGCCCATACTCGAGGCTTCCCAATCTCGCATGATGGACAGGTACGACCATGAGCCGGACACTCCCGTCTCCTCCCCCGCTCACCGAGGACCCGCCGCGAGGGGGGTCCCCCCTCTCGAACGGGCTCAAGCAGCGGCACCTTTCGATGATCGCCCTGGGCGGTGTCATCGGCGCGGGCCTCTTCGTGGGCTCGGGCGCCGGCATCGCCGCGGCCGGCCCGTCCATCGTGCTCGCGTACGCCGCGTCCGGCCTGCTCGTGATGTTCGTGATGCGGATGCTCGGGGAGATGTCCGCGGCCAACCCGGCCTCCGGCTCCTTCTCCGTCCACGCCGACCGCGCGATCGGCCCGTGGGCCGGCTTCACCGCCGGCTGGATGTTCTGGACCCTGCTGGTCGTGGGCGTGGCGATCGAGGCGATCGGCGCGGCCCACATCATGCAGGGCTGGTTCCCGGGCACCCCCTCCTGGCTGTGGGTGCTGGCCTTCATGGCGCTGTTCTGCGCCACCAATCTCGGGGCGGTCTCGCACTTCGGCGAGTTCGAGTTCTGGTTCGCCGCTCTGAAGATCGGCGCGATCGCGCTCTTCCTGACCCTCGGCGCGCTGGCGATCCTGGGCGTCCTGCCCGGCAGCGACTCCCCCGGCACCGCGCACCTCCTCCACGACGGCGGTTTCCTGCCCAACGGCATGGACGGGCTGCTCGTGGGCCTCCTGGCCTCGCTCGCCGCGTACGGCGGGCTGGAGACGGTGACCATCGCGGCCGCCGAGTCCGAGGACCCGGTGCGCGGGGTGGCCAAGGCGGTGCGGACGACGATGTGGCGGATCGGCATCGTCTACGTCGGCTCGATGCTGGTGATCGTCGCGCTCATCCCGTGGGACGACAAGGCCGTCACGGACAGCGGCCCGTACGCCGCCGTGCTCGACCGCCTGGGCGTGCCCGCCGGCGGCCAGATTATGAACGTGGTGGTACTGATCGCCCTGCTGTCCGCGATGAACGCCAACATCTACGGCTCCTCGCGCATGGCCTACTCGCTGGTCTCGCGCGGTCAGGGTCCCAAGTTCCTGGCCAAGGTCTCGGGCGGAGTGCCGCGCCGCGCGGTGCTCGCTTCGTCCGCGTTCGGTTTCTTCGCCGTCCTGCTGTCGTACTGGTATCCCACCACCGTCTTCGCCTGGCTGCTGAACATGGTCGGCGGGGTCGTGCTCGTGGTGTGGGGCTTCATCGCCGCCTCGCAACTGCTGCTGCGCCGCAGGCTGGAGCGCGAGGCACCCGAGCAGCTGGTGGTGCGGATGTGGGGCTTCCCGTACCTGACCTGGGTGACGCTGGCCGGGGTGGCCGGGGCGCTGGTGCTCATGACCCTCGATACGGACACCCGGGTGCAGGTGTACTTCACCGGCGGCCTCGCCCTGGCGCTGGCCGTGATCGGCTACGTACGCGGGCGGACCGCCGCCGCCACGACCGGCTGAGCGCCTGCTCCGCGCGCCATCCACAGTCCCCCGCTTCACACAGGCCGGGCCCCGTAAGGAGAGAACGGGGCCCGGCCTTCGCCGTCAGGCCTGGGGCCGCTTGACCCATCCCTTCTTCACCAGCTCGTCGCAGTGCCACTTGGCGTAGGCAGGGCTCTCGCCGTGCTGCTTGGCGGCGCTGAGGCAGTCCTTGTAGGGGAAGGGCGGCTGGTCGGCGCGCAGGCCCGCCGGGGAGTGGGCTGCGGGGGCGGTACGGACGGCCGACGCCGACGCGCTCGTTCCACTGAAGGCGATGACCGCAAGGGCCACAGCAACCACGACATTCATCCGGCGCACAGCACTTCTCCCTCTCTCCGCTCCGGAACACCCGCTCCGGATGCACGGGCCGTTCGCGGGCCCGTCGCCTACCGGCCACCGCTGTTCGCGGTGGCCCACTCGCCACCACAACAACGAGCGCGGCCGCCGGGAGAAACGACCGTTTGCGACTAATGACCACTTATGGTCAATGGCTGCTTATGGCCAATGACTGACTTATGGGCAATGGCGGCTTACGGTCGATGACCGCTCTATGGCTGTCGGCTCGTGGGGGCGGCAGCCTCGAGGGCGTCGACGCTGCCGGACATGATGGTGCGCACGTGCTCGGTGATGTGTTCCGCCGGCCAGTCCCACCACGCGATCTCCAGCAGGCGGGCGATGTCGGCGTCGTCGTAACGGGTGCGGATGAGCCGGGCGGGGTTGCCGCCGACGATGCCGTAGTCGGGGACGTCGTCGACGACGACGGAGCCGGAGGCGATGACCGCACCGTGACCGATGCGCACCCCGGGCATCACCGTGGCGCGGTAGCCGAACCAGACGTCGTTGCCGATCACGGTGTCACCGCGTCCGGGCAGGCCGGTGATCAGGTCGAAGTGCTCGGCCCAGGAGCCGCCCATGATGGGAAACGGGAACGTCGACGGGCCGTCCATGCGGTGGTTGGCGCCGTTCATGATGAAGCGCACCCCGGTGCCCAGCGCACAGAACTTGCCGATGATCAGCTTCTCCGGCCCGTAGTGGTAGAGCACATTGCGGGTCTCGAAGGCGGTCGGCTCGTCGGGGTCGTCGTAGTAGGAGTACTCCCCCACCTCGATCAACGGCGAGGTCACCAGTGGTTTGAGCAGCACCACTCGCGGCTGCTCGGGCATGGGATGGATCGCTGTGGGGTCGGCGGGGACAGCATGCATGACAGATCACTTTCGGAATGCGCCGGTGTTGTGCTTGTGGATCACATGCTCGCATCCGCCACCCGGGCCGTTCGACGCCGCTTTCGGCAGTTGAGAACGCCTGATGTCCATGCCCTTTGGACTCAGGGCGAGTTGGCGGCGAACAGTTGTACAACGAAAGTCGCGGTCCGGGGCCAAGAGCCCATACCTGCGGCGCAGATGCCATAGACCATCGGCTGACGACCCGGCATGCCGCCGCTCGCGAGACTGGGAGCCGCCTCACGGGACGGTGGGGCGAAGTGGCGAACACAGGGACGGGGAGCCGTTGTGCACAGCGAGGGAATCAACCGGGCGCGGTTTCTGGCCGGAGCGGCGGCTGCCGGGGTCGGGGTGGCGGCCGGGGCGTTACTGACGGCCGGCCGGGCCGCGGCGGCCGGGAGGACGCCGGCGGCGCGGAGCGGGACAGGGGGCGGGCGGGGTGGGCGTGGTCTGACGTACCGGGGGGTGTGTTACGAGGTCGGGGCGGGAGAGACACCGGCGACCGGGTGGAGCGCCGCGAGAATGCGCGAGGACATCCGGGTGATCAAGGACGAGTTGCACGCCAGCTCGGTCTCGGTCTTCGGTGACGGCGTCGACCGGCTGTCGGCCACCGCGTCGGAAGCGGCGGAGCGCGGCCTGCACGTCTGGCTGCAGCCGCGCCTGGGGGACCGCCCGGAGCACGAGATCCTCGACCACCTGGCGGAGGTCGGCCGGCACGCCGAGCGGCTGCGGCGGCAGGGTGCCCGCGTCCACCTCAGCGTCGGCTGCGAATTCGTGCTGTACGTACCGGGAATCGTCCCGGGCGAGAACGTCCTGGAGCGGGTCGAGAACATGCTCAAAGGGGCGTTCGATCCGGAGCAGACGGCCCGGCGGCTGCGCAGTTTCATCGCGCGGTCGGCCATGGTCGGCAGGTCCGTCTTCCGCGGCGAGCTGACCTACGGCGCGGCAGCCGACGACGACGTCGACTGGGGGCTGTTCGACATCGTGAGCGTCAACTACTACGCGTACTTCCCCCGCCGGGCCGATTACGTCCGGGAGCTGACGGCGTACCGGCGCTGGGGCAAGCCGGTGGCCATAACCGAGTTCGGCACGTGCGCGTATGTGGGCGCTCCGCAGCGGGGCGGCATGGGGTGGCACACCGTCGACTACAGCAAGGAGGAGCCCGAGATCGTGGGCGACCTCGTCCGCAGTGAGCGGACGCAGGCCGTGTACATCACCGACATGCTCGAGGTGTTCGAGTCGATGGGCCTGTACGCGGCGATGGTCTACGACTTCGTCAGCCCGGACGCTCCGCACCGCTCCGAACCACGCCATGACCTCGACATGGCGAGCTACAGCATCGTCAAGACGATCCGGCAGGAGGGGCGGGGGCGGTCGGGGCCCGGGGGCCCGGCATCCGACTGGCACTGGGAGCCGAAGGAGGCGTTCCACGCGCTGGCCCGGCACTACGGACGTGCCAGGGCCTGAGTCGGGCCGGACGATTGACCGGCGGCCCCGGCCCAGGGGTAGACCAGGGGCCGCCGGGGGGCATCCGAGGGGAGCGGACTACCCGAACGGAACGCCATGGGCTGACTGAGGAGGGTGTCGCCCTGGACGCTCGTCCACGTGGCTCCCGGGGGCTCGCCGTCGCGAGCGCTGTACCGGCCGGATTCAGCCCCGTTCGGGCCCAGGCGCCACGGCTAGTAAATATATTTACTGCCAAGTAAGCAAGCGCATGAAAAATTTCATGCCTGGGGAGGGGGTGAAAAGCCGCGAAGACCGCGAAGGCCCGGGCGGCTGGGGCCTTTGGGGTCAGCGTTCGAGGAAGAAGTCGTGCTGCTCGGCGGCCTGCTCGTACTTCTCCAGCCTCAGCTGGGTGCGCTCGGGGTCGGCGTCGGCCATGGCCTGCAGGAGGGCGGCGGACAGAACGCCCGGCGCCGCGTACGAGTCGAAGACGAGGCGCGATCCGGTGCCGGCGGTCAGCGCCACATCGGCTTCCTCCACGAGCGGCCCCATCGCCACATCGGTGATCAGTGCGACGCGCAGCCCCGTGCTGCGCGCGGCCCGCATCGCCGCCAGGGTCTCGTTGGAGTGCCTCGGCATCGCGAAGGCCAGCACCCACGTCCCGCCCGCCTCGCGGGACTGGAGCAGCGCGTCGTAGGCCACGCTGCCGCCCCGGGAGACCAGCCGCACGTCCGGATGGATCCGTTTTGCCGCGTAGGCAAAGTATTCGGCCAGGGAGACCGAGATGCGCAGACCCAGAATCGTCAGGGGAACCGAGCGGGCGAGCTCGCGGCCGATCTCCAGCACCCGGTCGGTGTCGGCGAACACCCGGCGCAGGCTCTCCAGATTCGCGATCTCGGCGTCGACGGCGGCCTGCAGCTCGTTGCGGCGGGTCTCCTCCCGGGTGTCCGGGGACCCGGCGACCGCGCTCAGGGCGAGGGGCTGCAGGGCCTCACGGAGCGCGGGGTATCCGCTGAAGCCCAGAGAGGAGGCGAAACGGGTCACCGACGGCTGACTCACGCCCACGCGCTCCGCGAGGTCCGTGATCGACAGGAACGCGGCCTCGGTGAGGTGGTCGGTGATGTACTGCGCGATGCGCCGCTGCGCGGGCGACAGCCGGTGGCCGCCGAACAGAGCACGGACCTTGTCCCCGGGTGCGGGTTCCATCCCCGGAGACCACCCGCCCGGCGTGATCGCGGACGCCTGCGCCCGTGCCTGCTGCCCTGATGGCACCGGTGTGCCTCCTTCTCGCATCTCCAGGTCAACATAGCTCACCTGCGAAGGACCGAGCGGTCTGGCCTCGTCCGGTCAGTGACGGCGGTTGTGGGTGCCGGGGGTGTAGCCGAAGGCGCGGCGGAAGACGTCGATGAAGGCGCTGGCGGAGGACCAGCCGCAGTGGTGGGCGACGGTGGTGACCGGCACGTCGTCGGCGAGCAGGCGCAGGGCGTGATAGAGGCGCAGCTGGGTGCGCCACTGGGGGAAGGTCATGCCCAGTTCGCGGCGGAAGAGGCGGCTGAGGGTGCGTTCACCGGCCCCTGCCGCTGTGGCGAGGGCGGCCAGGGGGCGCGGGTCCGCGGGGTTGTGGTGCAGGCGGTCGCAGACGGCGGTGAGGCGGGGGTCGGTGGGGGCGGGCAGGTGCACGGGTTGCTGGGGTGAGGCGCGCAGTTGGTCGAGGAGGACCTCGCGCAGGCGCAGCCGCTCGGGGGTGTCGTGATGGGGGCCGGCGGTGTAGGCGAGGAGCAGTTCGCGCAGCAGGGGGCTGACGGCGAGGACGGTGGGGGCGTCGAGGCCCAGGGGGTTGGTGTCGGGGGGCAGGCCGAGCAGGTGCAGGGCGAGGTGGCCGTGTGCGCGGTGGGCGTGGACGCATCCGGCGGGTACCCAGATGGCCCGGGTGCCGGGGGCGACCCAGGTGCCGGCGTCGGTGGTGACGGCGAGGACGCCGGAGCCCGCGTAGATGATCTGGTGGTCGTCGTGACGGTGCGCGTCGATGCTCTCCCCGGGGGCCAGCGCCCGGGTGCTGGTGGGCGCTTGAGGGGTGTGGCGGATGTCCGGCATGGATTGGCATTTTATCGAAAGCGCGTCAGATGGGGCGGTGGCGAGGATGGGGCGGTGCCGATCAAACAGACCTTACGTACCCGGCCCGTCGCGCTGCTGTCTGTGGGACATGCCTGCGTGGACGTCTACCAGGGCGCGGTGGCGGCCCTGGTGCCGTTCTTCGTCTCCGAGCGCGCCTATACCTACGCCGCCGCCTCCGGCATCGTCCTGGCCGCTTCCCTGCTGTCCTCAGTGGTGCAGCCGTTGTTCGGGGCCCTCACCGACAAGTGGGCCATGCCGTGGCTGCTGCCCGTGAGCACGCTGGTGGGGGGCGCCGGGGTGGCTCTCGCCGGTGTCGGCGGCTCCTATGCCTTCACTGTGGTGGCGGTCGCGGTGTCCGGGATCGGCGTGGCCGCCTATCACCCTGAGGCCGCACGCCTGGCGCGGAGTGCCGGTCATGGCAGCCATACCGCCATGGGCTGGTTCTCCCTCGGCGGCAACCTCGGCTTCGCCGCGGCGCCCCTGATGGTCTCCGCTGTCATCACCACCGGTGGCCTGCGTGCCTCGCCGCTGCTGTTCGTCCCCGCCCTCGCCGGCGCGGTGCTGTGCGCGGCCGCGCTGCGGGGCGCCAAGGCCCCTGCCGCGACGGGCGGGAGCGCTCGGGCGAGCCGGACCGCCGGCCGCAACGACTGGGCGTCCTTCATGACGTTGTCGGGGGCCGTCATATGCCGCTCCATCGTCTTCGTCGGTCTGGGCGCGTTCATCTCGCTGTATGTGCGCCAGCGCACCGGCGGAGGCGAAGTGGCCGGTACGGCCGCGCTGTTCGTGCTCTACCTCGGCGGGGCGGTGGGCACGGTGGTGGGCGGCAAGCTCGCCACCCGCTACGGCCGCCTCCCGGTCGCCCGGTGGTCCTCCGCGCTGACGGTCCTCGCCGTGGCCGGCGTGGTGCTCGTTCCGGGTCCGCTGCTCTACGCCTGCGTCGCCCTCGCCTCGGCCGGCCTGTATGTGCCCTTCTCCCTGCACATCACCCTCGCCCAGGACTATCTGCCCCGGCGTGTGGGCACCGCCGGCGGGGTCACCCTGGGCCTGGCCGTCGGCATCGGCGGCATCGCGAGCCCGCTCATCGGCACCGTCGCCGACGCCACGTCCCTGCAGACCGCCCTCGCACCGCTGATCGCGCTGCCCGCCCTCGGCTGGCTTCTCCTGCGCACCCTGAAGGAGCCCGAGACACTCGAAGCGACCACCCCCCGGCCGCCGGCCCCCGCACGACCGGAACCCTCCGCCGACGCCACGGCGTAGCACGCCCCGCCCGGTGACAACCCGGCGAGCCGGCCACCGCTCTCACCGCGGGGCGTCGAAGAGCCGGCTTCCGTCGCTGAGCAGGCCCGCACGCTTGACGTGGCGGAGGACCGGGAGGACCTCCAGCTGGTGGACGGCCTTCAGTGCGCCGATGCCCTCCGTCATGTAGGTGTACAAGGCGCGCTGGTCGCGGCAGAGCACGGACGCGGCGAGGTTGGCGGCGCCGGTCGTCGCCGCGACGAAGGGGACCTGGGGGTGTCCGGCGAGGGCGCGGCCGACCTCGGCCAGGTCGCTGGGGGCCACGGTCGCGGCGAGGGCGGCCTCGGTCCGGTAGCCCAGGTGGATGGGGAGGACCTCGACGTCGAAGGCGAGCGCGCCGCTTCTGCGCAGGTGGTCCACGCGGCGCCGGACGGTGGACTCCGAGCGGCCGGTGGCCTTGGCGAGTTCGGGGTAGCCGGCCCTGCCGTCCCGGGCGAGGACGGCCAGCATCGCGTGGTCCCGGTCGTCGAGGCGGACGGTTTCCCCGTCGTCGGCCACCGGCGGCGGTTCCAGGGCCGCGATCTGCTCGTCGCTCAGCTCGGCGAGTCCCAGCCGGCGGTTCGCGCCGTCGGTGTAGCGGTGCAGCATGCTCTGCGCCGAGACGCCCGTGACCTGCTGGGTGCGCGGCAGCTTGCGGAGCAGGAGCGCCTCGTGGTCCTCCCAGGTGCGCGAGCTGACCAGGCAGCCGACCTCGGTGCCACCGGAGAAGATCTTGACCCAGCCGGTGTCGGGGCGGCGGGCCAGCGCGTCGGCGATGACCGGGGCCGCGCCCGGTACGCACTGGATCCGCAGCCGGGACTCGTAGAGGCCCACGCGGTCGCCCACCGGCAGGCCGAGCACCCTGAGCAGGCCCGCGCCCCGGAGCCGACGGTAGCGGCGGATCACCGTCTGGTCCGTGGTCTCGAGGACGGTGGCCAGGCGGCTGAAGGCGGCCCGGCCGTCGATCATCAGCGCCTGGACGAGCTGCCGGTCGAGGTGGTCGAATCCCTGGTCATCCATGCTTTCCATCATTCCATGCTCTTGATGCATGGAATTCCATCACCAGAGGCGCCCTGGGTTCGGGAAACCGGCCGACGATGCGAGCTTCGTCCTGTTCAATGCGAAACCTCTGGAGGTTCGGATGCGTAAGTGGCTGCCGCTCGTAGCGGTGTGCCTGGGAACGTTCATGCTGCTGGTGGACGTCACCATCGTCGTCGTGGCCCTGCCCGACATGGCCGGGAGCCTGCGCACCTCGTTCGCGGACCTGCAGTGGGTGATGGACGTCTACGCGCTGGCGCTCGCCGCGCTGCTGCTGGGCGTCGGCGCCCTGGCCGACCGGATCGGCCACCGCCAGGTGTACGTGGCGGGTCTGGCGCTGTTCGCCGCCGCCTCCCTGGCCTGCGGGCTGGCGACGGGGCCGCTGGCGCTCATCGCCTTCCGCGGCGTGCAGGGGATCGGCGGGGCGGCGATGCTCGCGACGACCACGGCGCTGATCAGCAGCATCTATCAGGGCAGGGACCGCGGGGTGGCGTTCGGCGCCTGGGGAGCGGTCAGCGGTGCCGCCTCGGCGGCCGGTCCGATCATGGGCGGTCTCCTCACCGAGCACCTGGACTGGCGCTGGATCTTCTTCGTCAACCTCCCCATCAGCGTGCTGGCCGTCGCGATGACGCTGCGGTTCATCGTCGCCACCCCCGCCCGCGGTACCCGGTCGGTGGATCTGCCCGGCATGGCGACCTTCACCCTCGCGGCGGGCGTCGCGACCTACGCCCTGATCAAGGGCAACGACAACGGCTGGACGTCCGGCACCACCCTGGGCCTCTTCGGGCTCGCCGCGGTGGCGCTGCTCGCCTTCCTCGTGATCGAGGCCCGGCGGGAGCAACCGCTGCTGGACCTCGCGCTGTTCCGCCGGGGTTCGTTCTCCGGGCTCATGATCGCCGCGGTGCTGCTGTCCGTCGCCGCGTTCTCCTATCTGGCCTACACCTCGCTGTGGCTCCAGTCCGTACGGGGCATGGGGCCGGTGGCGGCCGGCCTGACCTGTCTGCCCATGAGCGCGGCCGCGTTCCTCGTCGCCTCCCTGTCGGGCCGTTTCCTGCACGGTGTCTCGCCCCGGTGGGCCATCGGGCTGGGCATGCTGCTGATCGGTGCGGGCGCGTTTCTCCAGGCCATGATCGAGGCCGAGTCCACCTGGACCGTGCTGGTCGCGGGTCTGGCGGTGACGGGCATCGGCGTGGGGCTCGCGATGCCCGTGCTGGCGTCGGCGGCGATGGCGTCCGTCGGACCGGAGCGCGGCGGGATGGCCAGTGGCGCCGTCAACACCGCGCGCCAGCTCGGGAACGCCCTGGGCATCGCGGTCCTGGGGGTCGTCTTCCACGCCGGGATGGCCGGCTCGCTGCGGGACCACGGCGCGGGTTCCGTGCCCGATCCGGCCGCGACGGCCGACGCCCTGGCGGGCGGCCAGGCCGGCGCCGTGATCGCGCACGCGGCCTCCCCGGACCGGGCCCTGGTCGGACGGCTGGTGCACGAGGCGTTCGCGGCCGGCCTCCAGCAGACGTTCCTCGTCTCCGGAACCCTGGGTGTGCTCGGCGGCCTGGTGGCGCTGGCACTCGTCCGCCGTCCCGCCCAGCCCGCGGCCCGGCAGCCGCACCGGCCCGCGGCCGGGACCGGGGCGGAGGCGGCGGAGCTCGTGCGTCAGTGAGGGACACCCGCCGCGCGGGGCCGAGGCATCGGCCCCGCGCGGCGGTCCGCGAGTGGAGCCATTGCCACCGGCACAATCATCAACTTAGGCTTACCTAAGCTTGCTTGACATGTCGTGCGCCGTGCCCGGCGTGCGACGGCGCCACTACGGAAGGGGCCCCGCGATGAGCGGTTCGGAGCACGACACGCAGCGGACACCGGTGGGCTGGCAGGAGCGCACCATCGTGATGCAGCTCGCCTTCGGGCAGATGGGCACGCAGCTCCTGGGGGTGGCCGTGCGCCTGGGAATCTTCGACCGGGTCGGCGACGGCGAGCTCACGGCCGCCGGCCTCGCCCACGATCTCGGCACCCACCCCCAGGCCACGCACCGCCTGCTCCGCGCGCTGGCCGGTCTGCGGCTGCTGACGGAGACCGCGCCGGGCACCTTCGCGACCACCGCGGCGGGCGATCTGCTGCGTTCCGGGGTCCCGGGCTCGCTCCTGTCGGTGGCGCGGGTCTTCACCGATCCCTCGATGACGCGCGGCTGGGAACTGCTGGAGCAGAGCGTCCGTACGGGCGAGACCGGGTTCGACGCGGCCTTCGGCACGGACTTCTTCGGCTATCTCAAGGAACACCCCGAGCTGTCCGCGGAATTCAACGCGGCGATGAGCCAGGCCACCCAGGTCGCGGCCGAAGTACTGCCCGGCCACTACGACTTCGGCCGCTTCGGCACCGTCGTGGACGTGGGCGGCGGCGACGGCACGCTCCTGTCCGCCATCCTGCGCGCGCACCCCGGGCCACGGGGCGTCGTGTACGACACCGCGGAGGGGCTCGCCCAGGCCCCCGAGCGGCTGGCCGGCGAGGGGGTCGCCGACCGCGTCACCCTCACGGTCGGCGACTTCTTCGCGTCCGCCCCGGCGGGCGGAGACCTCTATCTGCTCAAGAGCGTGATCCACGACTGGAACGACGAGCAGTGCGTCACGATCCTCCGGCACATCAGGGACGTCATCCCCGCGGACGGCACCCTCCTGATCGTCGAACCGGTCATGCCGGCCACCGTCTCCGGCGAAACCACCGAACTGACCTACCTCAGCGACCTCAACATGCTCGTGAACGTCGGCGGCCGGGAGCGCACCGCGGACGACTTCGCCGCCCTGTGCTCCAAGGCGGGCTTCACGCTCGACGCCATCACGCCGCTGCCCCAGCCGAACGTCTTCCACCTCATCGAGGCGACACCGGCCAGTTGAGCCGTGCCCTAGGCGACAGCTACGCCGGCGCCAGGCACTGTCCGATGTGAAGTGGAAGACGGTGCACGACAGGCACCTAAGATCGTCGGCGGACGGCACGTGGGAGAGGATCCTACGAGCCGTCCAGGCCGGCGCCATCGGTGTTCCCCGCCACACGCCACTGTGCCGAGCGAGATCACTTAGCTTTGAGGACTGGTTCGAAAAGGCTGATTTCCGATTCCTCCAGTTGCTCCTTGAGGTGAGCGGCTTCCTCCTCCGACATGGTGGCAAGGCAGGTGAGACCGCTGTTGCCGCAGTGGTTGCGGGGCAGCCCGACCGGCAGTTGCCCGGCATTGCCCGTCAAGCTCCCCGTGCCGGACACCGTCGACCCCGATGCTCGTGCGCCTACCGACTGGGCACAGGCGTTGCCATAGGTGGCGTTGCCGACGCCGATGACCGCAGGTGCCGGCGTTGCGGACAACACCACCACGCCCAGCCCCGTACCGACGGTACCGACCAGCGCCGCCCGCTCCCTCCACGACCTGGCCCGCGTTGCCGCACCCACACGCCGCTCCTTCGTGCTGTTCGACCGGCTACCCCGACCTACTTCTGATCGGCCCGCCGTCTATCTGCGTCCCATTTGTCCATCGCAACGAGCGAGCCGTCGGGAACGACACGCGGGGTCACAAGCACGGTGCGCTCACTCCTCACGCTTGCCAGGGGACGCGGCGCCGGCACGGCGGGCATCATTCGCCGCCAAGTCCGATGATCTTTTCGAGGGCGGACTGGGCGCTGGGGTCGACGGGGATCTTGGCCTCGGTGCCGGCCAGGACGTCGGTATCGATCGCGCAGGTGAGTCCGCTGTTGCCGCAGTGGTTGCGGGGCAGCCCGACCGGCAGTTGCCCGGCATTGCCCGCCAAACTTCCCGTGCCGGACGCCGTCGCACCGGCTGCCCGCGCGCCTCCCGCCGTGGCGCAGACGTTGCCGGACGCGGCGTTGCCGACACCGATCACCGCGTGCGCCGGTACCGCCGACAACGCCACCGCGCCCAACCCCGCACCGGCCAGCACCACCTGCCTCCGCACCGACCTGACCCGCGTCGCGGCACCCATACGCCACCCTTCGTCCATCCGGCCAAGAGGCAGCCCCGAATGACATATGCCCCATTTGTCCTGCGCAACGAGCGGCCCGCCGAGAAGGGCACGGCGACGCCGGCACGGACAACGACCCGCTAGCCGCGTGCCGTCGCCTCGTCGATGACGAAGTCGAACGTCGCCTGCTTCGCCGGGCCGGCCTGACGGACGTTCATCAGCAGGGCCGGGTGGAAGATGGGGTCGGTGTGGTTGCGGGGCTCGCCGGGGAAGTAGAGCTGGGTGGTGAGGACGGGGCCGCCCGGGGACTGGACCTTGACGTGGAGATGGCGGGTGCGGGTCGGGTAGAGGCCGGGGACGATCGTCGTCAGGGTGAAGGCGCCCCGGGAGTCGGTGTACTGGTGTCCTCTCAGCCGGAATCCGCTGTTGTCGTAGGCGCCCGCGTCGTCCGCCTGCCAGAAGTCCAGCAGGGCGTGCGCGACCGGCCGGCAGGTGAGCCCGAAGACGTAGCCGCTGACCGTCAGCCGGGTACCCCGTGTCCCCGGCTCCAGCAGGGAGGTGCGTTCGGGAGAGCGGGGCTTGAAGTACGGGCCCTCGGTCTGCGGGGGTGTCGGGTCGTCCCCGTCGTCGCAGAACGGCGTCGGGGACAGCTGGTCCGAGGTCCGGTGGTCGCGTGCGAGGGCGACGCCGCTGCCGAGCAGCGCGGGCAGGGGTACGGCGACGAGCGCCGCCTTGAGCAGGGTCTTACGGCTGACCGCCCGCCGTGCCGCCGGCTCCGGGTCGCCGGCGTGGGTGTGTTCGTCCGCCATGGTCGGGCCTCCTGGGGTGAGTGGCTCGCTGACGAACCTAGGGAGCCACGCCGGGCGGATCGATGGACTCCGTTCGGTGAACGTGGTGATTCCCGCGGGTCCCGTCCCTGCCGTGGTCCCGGCTGCCGCCGCTCGCCGCCGCGCGCCGGAAGTCTCCCGGGCTGGTCCCGGTCTCCCGCCGGAAGAAGCGGCAGAAGTAGGCGGGGTCCGCGAACCCCACGCGCCGCGCGACCTGGCCGACGCCGAGGGCGGAGCCCGTCAGCAGCCGCTTCGCCTCCAGCGTCCGTGCCGCGCGTACCAGTTCGCCGGGCGTGCGGCCGGTGGCCTGCTTCACCGCCTCGTTCAGGTAGCCGACGGAGACCCCCAGGCGCGCCGCGTACGCCCCGACCGCCCCCTCCGCCCCGGCGGTCTCGGTGAGCAGCCGGCCGAACTCCCGGGAGACCTCGGCGGCCCGGCCCGTGACGGTGCCGGGCCCGCGGGCGCCGGGCAGGCGCAGCGCCCGGACGAGGAGGATGTGCAGGTACGCCTCCAGCACGGAGGCGTAGCCGTCCGCCTTGGCGGTGTACTCCCGTCCCATCGAACGGATCAGCGAGCCGATGCCCGCGCGGTCGTCGCCCGGGCCGTCCTGGCCGGGCGGCAGGTGGAACCACGACCGTTCGCCGAGGGCGCGCAGGAGCTGCCGGTCGCCGGGGTGGCCGAGCAGGAAGTCCTCGGTGAACAGCATCAGCACGCCGCGCAGGTCCGACGCCCGCTCCCAGTAGTGCACTTGGCCGGGCAGGAGGAAGCACAGGTGCGGTGGGCGCAGCGGGCGGCGTTCGAGGTCGATGACGTGGGCTCCGGAGCCGCCGGTGATGTGGACGATTTCGTAGAAGGTGTGCCGGTGGGGGTAGCCCGCCCGGGCGTCGGGGCCGAGGGTCTCGAAGGACCCCATGGCGAACGGCGGCATGTGCGGTGGCGGTATCCGCAGCCGGTGCAGGGGGACGGGATCGGTGGACGGTGTGCCGTCGCGCGTACGGGTGTTCATGCCTCCGCCCCTGTGCTCTCCACCGTGTGCGGCAGGATCCGCCGGTCGTCCCACGCTAAGGGGTCGGCGGCGGATCCGGGAGTGCGGGCGTCAGGAGCCCTTGGTGAAGGTCGCGACGTCCGACAGCAGCGCGCTGTTCGTGAGGAAGCCCGCGTGGGTCATGCAGGGCAGCAGCGTGTTGGTGGCGCCGTCGAGCATGCTGCTGGTGAAGGGGGTGATCACCGCGTCGCACGGCGAGTACCAGGTGCGGTACCGGACGGGAGCGGGCGTCTCGTCGGCGGCGGCGAGGGTGGCGAGGAAGGGGGAGCCGGGCGTCATCTCCGCGCACGAGGCGGACAGGACCGTGCACAGCCCTGCCGTCAGCGTGCCGTGGTGGGCCCCCGCGAGCGAGGCCATGCGCGTGACGCTCGACGCGCCGCCGAGTTCCTTGAGGTACCACATCGCGACCATGCCGCCCATGGAGTGGTTCACGATGTCGACCGTGCCGGATCCGGTGGCGCGCTTGACCTTCTCGACGAAGGCGGCCAGGCCCTGGGCGCTCGTCCGGTTCGAGGCGGTGAAGTCGTAGGAGTAGGTGAACAGTTCACTGTCGTTGTATCCGGCCTGTCTGAACGCGGCGCGCGCCGGCGCCCACACCACGCCCGTGTTCAGGTAGCCGTGGACGAAGACGACCGGCGTGCGGTGGTGCGGGGCGGCCACGGCGGTGCCTGTCGAGGTGGCCGTGAGACAGGTGGCCGCGGCCGCCGTCGCGACGAGGGCGCTCAGGATTCTTCGCATGTGTGCCTCCAGGGGAACGCGGGATGGGCTGCGGGCAGCATGCGGCTCCGTCGCGGGCCGCGCATCGGCGAAATCGCCGGGGTGGGTGCGCGGTTGTCCCCTCCGACAAGCCGTGCGGCAGCGCCTTTGGCCTCCGGGACAACCGCGGCGCCGCCTCGGCGCCGTGCCTCCCCAATGGCGTTACGCGTAGGTAACGTGCTCGCGATCCCCCCGACCGCCCTCCGTCGCGACGAGGAGGAACGACCATGCGCGACCCCGCACGGCACATGCACCGCCGCTGCGCCGCGGCCCTCGCCCGGGCCGCCGACCGGGCGGACGCCCCGGCCCTGCGCGCCGCGCGGCTCCTGGCCGCCGCCGGACACGCGCGGCGCGCCGGGCCCGCCCGCCGGGCCGCGGCTTTGAGCGCGCGGGCGTCGGGACCGCACGGGGCCGCGGAGCTCACCGCGCTCCTGCGTGCCGCTGACGCCGCCTGGAACACCGGCGACCGCGCCGGCTACCTCGCGGCGGCGCGGCGGATCCGTGCGCACGGGGAGGCGGACGACCCTGTCCGGCACCATGACGAGGGCGTCGCGGCCGCGCCGCACGGCCGGCGGGGTGTGGCTACGTCGCGCACCCACCCCGGCGATCTCGCCGATGCGCGGCCCGCGACGGAGCCGCATCCGGCCGCCGCGCTGCCGCGTGCGGCCTCCTCCCCCGCGGCGGCCAAGGACGGTCCCGATGCGCTCCTGCACGCGTCCCGCGCCGCCCTGATGCTCGGCCGGACGACGCACGCACGGGACCTGGCGCACCGCGCGCTGGCCGGTGCCGGCCCGTGCGCGGACCTGAACGCGAAGGTGCTCGGGCACCTCGCGCTCGTCGAACTCGCCGCCGGCCGGTACGGGCCCGCCCGCTCCCGCGCCCACCGCGCCCTGGAGGCGGCCCTGGCGCTCGGGCAGGATCACGTGGCGGCGCAGGCGCGGGGAACGCTGGCCATGACCGCGTCGGTCGCCGGCGATGCCGAGGGCTGCCGGGCTCATGCCCGTGCCGCCCTCGCCGCGGCGCACGATCACGGCCTGGTGGTGCCGGCCGTGCTGGCCACGTGGGCGCTGGGCCTGTTCGACCTCTCCCGCGGCCGGCCGGTGGAGGCGTCCGAGCGGCTGCGTCCCCTCGTCCCCGACGCCGCTCCCTCGTCTCCCCCGTCTCCCCTGCACCACTTCGCATGGCGCCCCCGCGTCATCCCGTCCTTCGTCGAAGCCGTGGCACTGGCCGCACCGCGCCTGCCGGCATCCGACCGGCCACGGGTCCTCGGCCAGGCCCACGGGGCGTTGCGCGCCTTCGAGAGGTGGGCCCGGGCCGGCGACGACCGGCAGGCGCGGGCGGCCGCCCTGCACTGCCGCGGCCTGCTCTGCGCCCCGGGCGCCGCGGAACCGTACTTCCATCAGGCCCTGGCACTTCTGCGGGAGACAGGACCTCAGTTCACCCAGGCCCGTACCGAGCTGGCGCTCGGCATGTCCCTGCGGAGGCTTCGCCGGCCGGGTGACGCGTGGGGCCACCTGCGGGACGCCGCGCTGCGCTTCGAGTCCTGCGGGGCGGACGTCTGGGCCGAACGGGCGCGGGAGGAGCTGCGCGCGGCCGGCCGGGGCGAGGCCGGTGCCGGCCGGCGCTCGCCCGCCTCCCTCACTCCCCAGCAGCTGCGCGTGGCCCGGCACGTCGCCGAAGGGCTCACCAACCGGGAGGTCGCCGCCCGCCTCACCCTCAGCCACCGGACCGTCGACCACCACCTGCGCAACGTCTTCTCCGCGCTCGGCATCCGCTCCCGCGTCCAGTTGGTGCGCGCCCTGGCGGCGGCCGACGGCGGTGCGCCGGCCGGGTGACGCCGGTTGTACCCTGCGGGGATGCATGGTCCGGCGCCGCACGAAGCGATCGTTCCGGTGGCCCGCGCGGTGCTGCGGCGCATCCGCGAGATAGGGGACCGGCTCGCCCTCCGGCTCCGCGCGGAGGTGGAGCCCTATGGCGACGAGGCGCTCGTCCCCCTCGACTCGCTGCGTCGGTCGTGCGTGGACAACCTGAAGTTCCCGCTGCTGCACCTGGCGGGCCGGCAGGTGCCGGCGGACCTGACCCCCGCCCGGCGGACCGGGCGCGAGCGCGCGCTGCAGGACGTATCGCTGGCGGGCACCCAGCGTGCCTTCCGCATCGGTTTCGAGGTTCTGTGGGCCGAGGTCGCGGCCGAGGCGCGTGGGGCGCACGACGTCAGCGGCGACATGCTGGTCACGTTGTCGTCGGAGATCTGGCGGCTGGCCGGCGAGTACGCGGACGCGATGGCCTCGGCCTATCGCGAGACGGCGGCCGAACTGATGACACAACGCGAGCACGAGCGGTCCGCGCTGGTGGAAGCACTGCTCACCGGCGCGATCAACGACCGGAGCACCGTGTGGGAGGCCGCCCGCACCCTCGGGCTGCCGACGAGCGGGCCGTTCATCGTGGCGGCCGCGGACGCCCCCGCGCCGGGGCGCTCGGCACTCCCCCGCATCGAGGCGGCGCTGCGGGCGGGACACGTACCGTCCGCCTGGCGGCTGTTGCCCGGCCAGCGGGTCGGGGTGATGTCCGCGCTGCCCGCGGACATCCGGGCGACGGCCCTGGGAATTCTCGACAAGAGCGCGGCACGGGTGGGCATCAGTCCGCCATACGACGCGCTGCGCGACACGCCCCAGGCCCTGCGGTACGCGCGTCTGGCGCTCGCGGCGCTGCCGAAGGGCAAGGCGGGCGTCGCCTATTTCGACGACGACCCCGTCGCCATGCTGGCCGTGGCGGCCCCGGCCGAGGCCGGCCACATGGCCCGGTCCGTCTTCGGCGAGGTCTTCGCGACGCCACCGGACGAACGCGAGAGACTGCTCGAAACGCTCGAGCACTGGTTCTCCGCCGGCGGTTCCGCCGTCGAGGCCGGGCGGCGCCTGTACTGCCATCCCAATACGGTGCGCTACCGGCTGCGCAGGCTGGAGAAGCTCACCGGCCGCTCGCTGCGGGACCCGCGGGCGGTACGGGATTTCGGCGCCGCCCTGCGGGCGCTGCGGGTCCTGCCCGAGGAGGCCCTGCCGCGCGGCGCGTCCTGACGGCCCCTCCTTCCGGTCTTCCGGTCTTCCGGTCGGCGCGCCGCTACTGCTCCTCCCTGTGCCAGGTCAGGGCCACCGTGAAGTTGGCGGTGGTGCTGGCCTTGGCGATGTACGCGCCGGCTTCGGCGTGCAGGTCGATGCCGAATTCGACGCGGATCTCGTCGGGTGACTGGGCGGCCGACCGCAGGTGGGCGACGACGGCTTGTACGGCGGGCTCCACACGGTGCACGGCGTCCTCGAAGGTGTGCTGCGCCCGTTGGACGACCGTGCTCTCGCGCAGGCCGCGGGTTACCGTGCCACCGGCCCGTTCGCTGACTTCGACCAGGATCGTGCCGCTGCCCCCGCTGGGGAATTCGACGAGTTGGCCCATCGGTTTCTCCTTCGCTTCTCCGGTGGCCGGTCAGAGGTCGCCCACGGGCCAGATCCTGACGGTGTGGTCGTGGCTGCCGGTGGCGAGCCGGGTGCCGTCCGGGCTGAACGCCACGGCGAGCACCATGTCGTCATGGCGCACGTCGAGGCACGTGCGTCCGGTGGCCAGGTCCCAGACCCGCGCCGTGCGGTCGTCGCCGGCGGTGGCGAGGCGGGAGCCGTCGGGGCTGAACGCCACATCGAACACCGTATGGCCGTGGGCGACTTCCCAGATCTCCTCGCCGGTGGCGATGTCCCACACCCGCGCGGTCCCGTCGTGACTGCCGGTGGCCAGCCGGGTGCCGTCGGGACTGAACGCCACCGCGAACACCGTATGGTCATGACCCACTTCCAGCACCCGCTCCCCCGTGGCCGCGTCCCACACCCGCGCCGTCTGATCCACGCTGCCGGTCGCCAGCCGCGACCCGTCGGGGCCGAACGCCACCGCGAACACCGTGTGACCGTGCCGCACTTCGAGGCCCTTCTCCCCGGTGGCCACGTCCCACACCCGCGCCGTCCGGTCCAGGCTGCCCGTGGCCAGCCGCGCGCCGTCCGGGCTGAAGGCGGCCGCCAGTACGGCCTTGTCGTGCCGCACCTCGAGCAGTCGCCGGCCGGTGGCCGTGTCCCAGACGCGGGCGGTGTGGTTGTCGGCGCCGGTCGCCAGGCGGCTGCCGTCCGGGCCGAACGCCACCGCGTACACCCAGTGCAGCTCGGGCACCCCGGCCTCGACGCGCAGCCGCTCGTCGCCGCTGTCGCTGTCGTGGACGCGGGCCCACGCGGCGGAGCCCCCGGCGGCGATGCTCCGGCCGTCGGGGTGCCAGGCGAGGGCGTAGACCTCGGCCGTGAAGTCGATGCGGCTCAGCTCGTCCGGGTGCGCGGCCAGCTCGCGCCGGGCGTGGTCGGCCAGTTCGGCGAGCTCGTCGGCGGTGCCGGGGTCCACGGTCGTCAGCTCGGCGATCGTCTCGCGCACCCGCGCCCAGTCGCCGGCGGCCGCCTGCTTGTCCAGCGTCGTGCGCAGGGCGGCGATGCGGTGGCGGCGCAGACAGCTCTCGTGCCGCCGGGCGGCGTCGCGGTAGCCGCCGTCGGCGGCGGCGAGTTCGCGGTAGGAGTCGGCGGCGGCGCCCCAGTGACCGGCGTCCTCGGCCGCGCGGGCCTCGGCGTACCGGTGCTCCAGGGCGGCCGTCCGCTCGGCCTCGCGCTCGGCCTCTTCCAGTGCCTGGCGGGCGCGGGTGGCCAGCCCGTCGGGGTCGCCGGCGGCCGGGTCGAGGCGGTGGAGTTCGCCGACGACGTCGAGGACGGCCTGCCAGTGTCCGTTGTCCGCGTGGTAGCGCAGTTCGGCCTGGAGGTCCGCGGTGCGCTGGCGGGTCCGGCAGACCTCCTGCCGCCCGGCGGCGTCGCGGTAGTCGGGCTGCGTCTCGAGGACCTCGGTGTACGCGTCGATCGCGGTCGCCCAGTCGCCGGCGGACTCGGCGTTCCTGGCCCGCTCGTACGCCCCGACGAGCCGGCACTGGCGGGCGGCCGTCTCGCGCAGCTCCGCCGCGCCGCGGTTGCCGGGGTCGAGGGTGAGCAGGTCGTCGAGGAGGGCGAGGGCCTCGTCGGCGTGGCCGACGCGCAGTTCGGCGGTGGCCATCACCTGCAGCGCGCGCAGTTGTGCCTCGCGCCGCTTGTCGTCGGGCGGGGGCGAGGGTCCGGCGCCGGGCGCGGCCGCGGGTCGCGGGGCCGGCGGCGGCGAGGTGAAGGTGAACAGGCGGGTGGTGTCGCCGCGTACGTACAGCACCGGGGTGATCCATTCCAGGGCGGTGCGGCCGCAGCCGAGCATGGCGATGCGTGCGCTCCTGGCGGCCTCGTCGATGCGCCGGCCGGCGGCGAGCGAGGTGTACAGGCCCTGGGCGAAGCGGACCGCGGCCCGGTCGCTGACCGTGAACTGCATCGCGGCGACCGCGCTGACGCCGCTGCGGACCAGTGCCGCGCCGGTGCTGGAGAAGACGTCCAGGGTGCCGCCCTGGGCGGAGGCGCAGGAGTTGAGGACGACCAGCCGCGGGGTGGGGTCGGCCGCGCTGAGCAGGTCCACCAGCCGGGACGCCTCGACCATGTCCGCCCCGCCGCGGTCGTCCACCAGGGCGATCAGGCCCTCGTCGGCGTCGGCGTCGTAGTCGCCGTGCCCGATGAAGTGCAGGACGTGCCACTCCCCCTCCTGCAGCCGCGCCTGCACGCTGTCCCAGCTCGCGTCCGGCAGCCAGGCCACCTCCACGCGGCCCGCCGCCAGCTGCCCGGCCAGTGCCTTCTCGAGCCGGCCGCGCTCGGCGTCGGTGTCCAGCGGGGGCAGGCCGCGCGGCGAGGCGATCAGCACCAGGATCCGCAGGGGCGGCTCCACCTGCGGCGGCTCGGGGGTGTAGAGGGCGGGGACGTGCCGGACCAGCGGTTCGTGCCGGCACAGGTAGGCGCCGGCCTCCGGGTCGTAGAGGGCCTCCCACGGCAGCAGCGCCAGCTCGGGCGAGCCGAGCCGCAGCACGATACGCAGCCGCTCCTGCCGTTCCTGCGCCACGCCCAGGCTCGCCCGGTAGGTGCCGTAGACGGGGCCGGTGAACAGCGCCGTGAACAGCTGCCGTCCCACTTGCTGCACCGGTTCCTCGGTGAGCGGCACCACGCGCCGCGCCGACACGGAGGAGGCCAGCACGGTGGCCTCCAGCTCGGGGCGGCGGGCCAGCAGTTCGTCGACGTCCAGCCGCAGCGGGGCCTCCGGCTCGCCGCCTGCCGCGGCGCGCACCACCCGCACCTCGTATGCGCCCGGGCGTGTTCCTGAGATCTCCAATTCGAGGTCAGTGGCCATGGCCACCCCTTCCGAGCAGATAACCGCGCACGGCTACCGCGGCCGAGCGCATCGCTACCTTCCGGTGGGAAGCGGCCGAAACCACCTACGCCCCCATGGTGCGGCCGCGACGGTGCCCGGACCAGGGCGGTTAGCCCAACCGGGGCCGCGGGATGTGAGGAAACAGGGAGGCATGAGGCGGTGCTGACCGGGCAGGCGCACAGCCAACGTCGTGTGTGTGTCCTCAGAGGAGAGATTCATGCTGCTTGCCCACCCTGCCGTGCTCGACGATCTCGTCCGGCGCTACACCGCCCTCGAGCGCGCGCTGGAGTCCGGGAAGGCGGGACCCGCCACTCGGCAGCGGCTGGCGGACGTCGCCTACACCCTGTGCGTGTCGACCGGAACCCGTGACATCGACGCCGCCCTCGTCGCCGCACGGCACCGGCTGCCCGGTTCCCGTCCGGGGGACGACAGCGCGCTGACCTCCACGGTCTAGCGCGCGTGCCGTCCCGCCGGGTGCGCTCAACGCCTCGCCGGGGCCGGCCCCCGTCAGCCGCCGAGGACCGTCAGGTCCAGCCGGCTCAGGCGCTCGGGGTCGGTGAGGATGTCGATCTCCACGATCCTGCCGTCCGTGACCGTGAACGCCATGACCGACACCGGGGTCCCGGCCGTGACCGCGACGACTCCCGCGGCTCCGTTGACGGTCGCGGGGTGCGCGAACTCCGCGAAGCGCGCGAAGGTGAGCGCCTGCCCGGCCACGGTCGCCGCACCGCGCAGCACGGCCCCCGGGCGCAGGGTGCCACCGTCGGAGCGGGCCACGACCTCCGGGTCGAGGACGGCGACGAGCGCCTCGAGGTCCCCGCCGCGGGCGGCGGCGAGGAAGGCGTCGACGACCTCGCGCTGCCGGGTCAGGTCGGTGTCGGGCGCCGGGGCCGCCCCCTGGACGCGGCGGCGCGCCCGGCTGGCGAGCTGCCGGGTCGCGGCCGGCGTGCGGTCGACGACGGCGGCGATCTCGTCGAAGGGCACGGCGAACATGTCGTGCAGGACGAAGGCGAGCCGCTCGGCGGGGGCCAGGGTTTCGAGGACGACGAGCAGGGCGATGCCGACCGAGTCGGCCAGCAGCACTTCGTGTTCGGGGTCGATGCCCTGCGCCCCGCTGACGACCGGGTCGGGCAGCCGCACGCCGAGCGGCTCCTCACGTCGCGAGGAGCGCGACCGCAAGAGGTCCAGGCACACCCGCCCGACGACGGTCGTCAGCCAGCCGCCCAGGTTCTCGACGCCGCTGGTGTCGGAGCGGCTGAGCCTGAGCCATGCCTCCTGCACGGCGTCGTCGGCCTCGCTGAGCGAGCCGAGCATCCGGTAGGCCACCGCCCGCAGGTGGGGGCGGTGCTCCTCGAACCGCCCCGCCAGGAAATCTTGTTCGTTCATTTGGCCGCGCACTCTCCCGTCGTGTTCCGTCACCGCGATGACGGACCGGAGGCGGCCGATGTGACACGCGCGGGCGCCGGGGGGAAGGGGACCTGGGACAGGGCGGGGAGCAGCCACTCCTCCTCGTAGTCGAGGTGGGCCAGCAACTCCTGTGACATGCGCTCCAGTTCGGCGCTGAAGCGCCGGGGGTCGGCGGTGGTGATGTCGGACAGCAGGGCGAGGAGTTCGTCCTTGATGCGGGCGACGGTCCGGTGTTCTTCGCTGAGCCGCTCGAGAGGCTCCCGCAGGTGGGGGTGGTGCTGGGCGAGGGCGGGGAAGGCGTGGGCGTCCTCGCTGGTGTGATGGAACGTCAGGGTGTCGCAGAAGGCGAGGCAGTGCTGCCGGATCTGCAGGCCGAGCCCCGGCGACGGAGGTTCTCCGGGGCCGTTGTGGTCCGCCCGCGCCGCGAGGTGGGCGTCGGCCTCGGCCCGTACGTGGCGCAGCTGTGCGCGCAGCCACGTGTGGATCTCCAGGAGCTTGTCGGCGAGGCTATGGATCTCGCGGGGTTCTTCCGCGCCGGGTCCGGGCCGTTCCAGCACCACGACCGGCAGGGGCCGGGTGGTGCGGGTCTGGTAGTCGCCGTATCCGGGTTCGGCGCGCACCACGTGTGCGAACAGCCGCTCCCGCCGCTCGCCCTCGGCGGGGACGGCGATGGCCTCGAACTGCTCGGTGCCGATTTCGACGCCGACGGTGGGGTGGGCGAGGAGGTTGTGGTACCAGGCGGGATGGCTGGGCGCGCCGAGGTTGGAGCCGACGACGAGGAGCAGGTCGCCGTCCCGGACGTAGCCGAGGGGGACGGTGTGCCGCAGGCCGGACTTGGCGCCGGTGGTGGTCAGCAGGAGGATGTCGCCGCCTTCGAAGGGGCCGCCGACCTTTCCGCCGCTTGCTCGGAACTCCTCGATGACCTGCTGGTTGAAGGACGTGGGCATGCTGCGTGGATCTCCAGGAAGAGTGCGTGGGTCCGCGACGGTGCGCGGTGATGGTGGGGGGCGCGGATACGCGCCGGGCGCGGGTGAGCACGCGACCCTGCTCCGGGTGAGGAACGCCGACCGGTCACACCGGGCCGTGGACGACGGGCGGCGCCGGCATGAGGCGGCCGTCGGGCAGGCGTGGTGTACGGAGGTCGGGCGGCGGTGCCGGGCACCGCGCGGGACCAGGGACGACGTGCGCGGGCGCGAACGTCAGGCGCGGAATGCGGAGTATGAACTCATGGCATGGTCCCTCGGTGAAAGGTGCTCGCTCGGCCACCGGCCGGCCCACTGCTTTCTGGCCGGCGCCACGCTGCACGCGCACCATGAGAACATCTGTGTCACTGCCTGTCAACGTCGCAGCTCACAGGGGGACATGGCCGCTGCCAGCCGGGGTGGGCGTCGCTCGCCTCGCGGTGCCCGGCGGGGAACGGACGGTGGTGGTTGACGCGTCTTTCCTGTGTTCGCGGCGATGGGGGGAACCATGGACGACGGTCGTCCGGGGGTGTACGGGGGCTTGGCGCAGCGCCGGGCCGCGCGGCTGGCGGTCGCGGCCGCCACGGCAGGGGTGCTGCTTCTGCTGCTGGTCGCGGGTGGCAGGAGCGTCGGCCTGGTGGGGATCGGCGGGTCGGCCGCCTCGGCGGCGGGGCTGTGGTGGGCGCTGACCCGGCGGGGCCTGGCGCGGGTGTGCGCCGCCGGCCTGGCGGTGGCGGCGCCGGCCATGGTGATCGCGTTCTATGTCGCGGCCGGGCTGCTCTGGCTCGTCGTGGTTGTCCTCGGGCTGTGGGCCCTGGCGGTGTCCGCGGGCTGGGCCGCGCTCGCCGCGGACGCCACCGCGCCGACGGCGACCGCGCGCGGGCTTCCCGTCCCGCCGCCCAAGCGCCCCTTCCTCATCATGAATCCCCGCTCGGGAGGCGGGAAGGTGGGGCGGTTCGGCTTGCGGGAGAAGGCGGAGGCGCTGGGCGCCGACGTCGTGCTCCTCGACCCCGAGCGTCCTCAGGACGTCGTCGCGCTCGCGCGCGACGCGGTCGCGGAGGGCGCGGACCTGCTGGGCGTGGCCGGCGGGGACGGCACGCAGGCGCTGGTCGCGGGCGTCGCGGCGGCGTACGGGGTGCCGTTCGTGGTCATATCGGCCGGGACGCGCAACCACTTCGCCCTGGACCTCGGGCTCGACCGCGACGAGCCGTCGAGGTGCCTGGACGCGCTGACGGACGGCGTCGAGTTCCGGGTGGATCTGGGGCGTGTCGGGGAGCGCGTCTTCGTCAACAACGCCTCGTTCGGTGCCTACGCGGTCGTGGTGCAGAGCCCCGCCTACCGTGACGACAAGGTGCGCACCACGCTGCAGTTGCTGCCCGACGTCCTGACCCGGCATCACGGGCCGCGGCTGACCGTCGCCGCCGGGGGCGTGGTCCTCGACGGTCCTCAGGCGGTGCTGGTCAGCAACAATCCGTACCGGGTCGGGGACCTGGCCGGGCTCGGCCGGCGGGAGCGGCTGGACGGCGGCGTGCTGGGGCTGCTGGGCGTCAGGGTCGACAGCGCGGCGCAGGCGGCGGCCCTGCTCCGCGGCCGTCGCGCGCCCGGCCTGACCGTGCTGACGGCACGCGAGGTCCTCGTCGACGCCGACGAACCGGTGGTACAGGTCGGCGTCGACGGCGAGCCGCTGACCCTCCCGACACCCGTACGCTGCCGGATCGAGCCCCAGGCGCTGCGCGTACGGGTTCCGCGCGACCGCCCGGGCGTCCCCCGGATGCGGCCGCGGCTGAACTGGCGGCGACTGTGGGCCCTGGCCCTCACGAGGGAGCGAGCCAGGTGAGCCGGACCGGGCGGTCGGGCGGGGCGGTCGGGCCGGGCAGGAGGGTCGGGACGGGCAGCCGGGCCAGGCGGCCGGGCCAGGCGGCCGGGCGGGGCGGCCGGGGCGGGGCGGTCAGTCGTCGAGCGTCATGCCGTTCTTGGCCTTCTCGAGCGACTCGTCGGCGGGCATTCCGCCCGGGTTCTCCGTCGCGAGCGCCTGGTTGAGCTCGGCGAACGGCCGCACGCGGGCCTCGTAGCGGGCGAAGGCGGCGGCGTGGTCGTCGCCCTGCCTGCCGAGCTCGTCGGCCAGGACGTAGGCGCCGACGAGGGCCAGGCTCGTGCCCTGGCCGGAGAGCGGCGAGGCGCAGTAGCCCGCGTCGCCGACCAGCGTCACCCTGCCGGTGGACCACCGCTCCAGGTGGATCTGGGCCATCGCGTCGAAGTAGAAGTCGGGCGCCTGACGCATGGCGCGCAGCAACCGCGGCGTCTCCCAGCCGATATGGGCCAGCCGCTCCTCCATTATCGACTTCTGCTGCTCGACGTCGCGGTAGTCGTAGTCGATCGGCTCCGAGTTGAAGCCGAGCGTGGCCCTCATCTCGCTGTTGTCGCGGACGGGGTAGAGGCAGTAGCCCACGGAGTCGTCCTTGAGCCAGAGTTCCCAGTGGTCGAGGTCCAGGAAGTTGTCGGTGCTGAACACCGTCAGGTAGGCGCCGAGGTGGCGGACGAACCGCTCCTCCGGGCCGAGGGCCAGCCGGCGCACCTTCGAATGCAGGCCATCGGCACCCACCACCAGGTCGAACGTCCGTGCGTGGCCCTGTTCGAAGCCGACACGGACGCCGTACGGCTGCTCGTCGAGCGTGGCGATGGAGTCGCCGAAGAGGAATTCCACGTCCTCGGCGAGCGTCTTGCGGTGCAGCATGCGGGTCAGGTCCTCGCGCAGCACCTCGATGTCCGGGCTGTCCAGCCGGCCGCCGCTGTACGTCATCTCCGTGGAGCGCCACAGCTCGTTGCCGTCGCTGTCGAGCATCGCCATGCCGCGCAGCCGGGTGCGGGCCTGCCGGGCCTCGTCCAGGATCCCGGTCCGCTCGAGGACGTCGAGCGCGACGCCGCGGACGTCGATGGCCTGGCCGCCCGGGCGGATGGCGGGAGCGCGCTCGACGACGGTCGGCGCGAAGCCGTTGCGGCGCAGCCAGTAGGCGAGCGTGAGGCCGGCGACGCCGGCGCCGGAGATGAGGACGGTCTTCATGGGGATCCCCCTTCAATACGGTGTACGCCCTGAATGTACGCCGTACGCACAGCCCTGCCAAGTGCCCGTTCAGCGCTCCTGAACTAGTACAGGAGCTGTCCTGAGCACCGAATTTGCTGCTAGCCTCTGTACTAGTACAGGGGTGAAGGGATCCGATCGTGGCCGAAAAATATGTTCCGCCGTACCTGCGCATCGCCGCCGAGCTCCGCGGGCGCATCGCGGACGGCGAGCTCGCGCCCGGCGACCGGGTGCCGTCCACGCGGCAGATCGCCAAGGAGTGGAACGTCGCGCTCGCCACAGCCACCAAGGTGCTGACCACCCTGCGCCAGGAGGGGCTCGTACGGGCCCAGCCGCGCGTCGGCACGGTGGTGGCGGCCCCGGACCGGCGCCCCCGCGCGGCGGCGCAAGCGCCCGCCACGGCCACGACCGCCCCCGCGACCGACCACGAGCTGACGCGGGAACGCATCATTCGTGCCGCCGTCGACATCGCCGACGCGGAGGGGCTGGCCGCGCTGTCCATGCGCGGGGTCGCCGCGCGGCTCGGCGTCGCCGCCATGTCGCCCTATCGCCATGTGACCAGCAAGGACGACCTGATCTTCCTCATGGCCGACGCGGTCCACGCCGAGATGTCCTATCCCCGCGACGCACCGGCCGACTGGCGCCACCGTCTGGAGGTGGGCGCCCGCTCGCTGTGGGCGCTGCACCGCGCGCACCCCTGGCTCGCGCACATCGGGCCGCTGACCCGCCCGCTGGCGCTGCCGCACCTGATCGCCTACTCCGACTGGATGCTCGGCGCCCTCGACGGCCACGGCCTCGCCCCCGCCACCATGCTCAACGTGAACGCGCTGCTCTACAGCTACGTCCAGGGCACCGCCGTCCATCTCGAGCGGGAGGCGCAGGCCGCGAGCGCCACCGGGCTGTCCGAGGACCAGTGGATGGAGGCGCAGGCCGCGGCTTTCGACGCTCTGGTCGCCTCCGGGCAGTACCCGACGTTCGCCAAGGTGGTCGGGTCCTTCCGCGACGACGGCTATGACCTGCACCTCGACGAGGTGTTCGAGCTCGGTCTCACGTCGATGCTCGACGGGCTGGCGGCCCTGATCGAGGGCTGACCGCGGCCGCGCGGGTCGGTCAGTAGAGGATGGAGGGGAGATAGGCGCCGGCGGGCTCGTTGTAGAGCCCGATGGTCATCAGGCTCATCAGCTCCGTCACTTTGAGGCCGTTCCGCAGACACCACTGCAACAGGGCGCTGTCGCGGGCGGGAACGAGGATGCCGGGGCCGCCGAAGGCGGGGGCGGCGGCGATGAGCGCTTTGATGTCCTCGGTGCTCTCGCCGACGGCGTGCGCGAAGAACGACAGGTCGGTGGCGTAGCCGGTGATCCGCCCGTCGTGCTCGCTCACGCGGGCCGTTCCCGCCTTGAGCGCGTCGGCGAGCTCACCGCCGCGGTCGACGCCGTGGACCGTGCGGCACACCTCGTTGCACGCCGCCAGGTCCGCGTCCGTCGCCGGCCGCACCGCGTACCCCGGCACGGTTCCGCCGATCGGCGGCCCTTGCAGGCAGGCCATCGTTTCGCGGAACGCGAACCCGAGGCCGCTGTAGAGGGCGAACGACCGGCAGTGGTAGCCGCTCTGCAGCAGCCGGATGCCGGGCACGCCCCGCTCGTCCGCCCGCCGCATGACGTCGTGCATGAGACGGCGCCCGATGCCGCCGTTCTGGACGGCCGGGTCCACGGTGATCGGCCCGACGCCGACGACGGCCGACCGCTCGTCCAGAAGGTTGCTGCCCACGACGCGGCCGTCGAGCTCGGCGACGACGCTGTAGAAACCGGGGTGGTTCAGCGCCATCTCGAACATCCCCGTCGAGGCGCCCGCGTCGGGGATGTCGGAAGGGAATCCGTGCTCGCGGGCGATTCCGGAGAACGCCTCGTAGCAGATCCTGCCGCAGTCCACCGCGTCGTCCGCCCGTCCGGGGCGCAGTACGAGATCCACGGTCGTCTCCCTCCCCGCCGGGCGTCCGCCCAGGGGCTCGCTTCCATCAAACGCGCCGGTGGGACCCGCCGCAATTCCGGCTCAGTGCGCGCCGGGCCCCTCGGGCAGGGCGTCGGCGAGACGCTCGGGCGCCGCCTGCCTCCACGAGTCCACGAGGATGTCACGCAGTTCGTCCAAGTCCTCCAGAGCGGCGAGCCGTACGCGCACCCACGCCGAGCTCGCCTCGTGCGGGGGCACCCAGAACTTCTGCGGTTCCGCCGCGATGAGCTCCGCCCGTTCGTGGCGGGGACAGCGCACCGCGAAGGACGTCTCGTCGTCGGGGATCGTGATGTACATCTTCCCGGCGACGCGGAACGTCGGCATGCTCCACGCCTCCTTCTCCACGGTCTCCGGGAGGGACAGAGCGATGCGGCGGACGTCGTCGGCAGTAATGATCATGGTCACAGACTAGCCAGGGCGCGGCGCGGGGGTGATGCGGTGCAGGGTCAGCCGGGAGAGCCGGCCGGCGTGCGCCTCCGCGGTCATGTAGGTGTGGTGCGGCTGGCGGCGCCGGTCGGTCGGTGAACCGGGGTTCAGCAGCCTGAGACCACCGGGGGCCGTGGTGTCCCAGGGGATGTGGCTGTGGCCGAAGACCAGCACGTCCGCATCGGGGAAGCGCTCGGCGCACCGCTTCTCACGGCCTGCGGCGGGCCCGGTCTCGTGGACGACCGCGAACCGCAGCCCGCCGAGCTCGGCACGGGCGATCTCGGGTAGCCGGGCCCGCAGTTCGGGGCCGTCGTTGTTGCCGTACACGCCGATGAGCCGCCGGGCCCGCGAGGCGAAGAGGTCGAGGGCGGCGAGGTCCACCCAGTCCCCGGCATGGATCACCACATCGGCCTCCGGGAGCGCGGCCAGGAGCTCCTCCGGCAGCGACTTGGCGCGCTTGGGCAGGTGGGTGTCGGAGGTCAGCAGCAGCCGCACGACCGGCTCCCCCGGCCGCGGGCCCGCGTCGGCGGCCGTCCGTCCACTCGTCATGACCGCACTCCCGCCGGATGCCCGAGACCCGTCCCCGTCCCTGTCCCCGTCCGACAGTGCCGCACCCGGGGTACGGGGGTGGCGCCTGCGGCGGCCCGGGCGTCCTCCTTTCATCTGTTCGGACGAGTTGGGGGGCGGTGGTACGTGGCGGGCCCAGGCCGGTCAGCGGCTCCGCCTGCCGCCCCCGGAGCGCGGGCGCAGCAGCGCGGCGGCCAGGACCGCGGGGGTGGAGAGCAGCAGGGTGAGGGTGACAAGCGACGTGCCGTGATCCTGTTGCTTGTGCACGGACTTGACGGTGGCGCGGTAGTACGGACGCGAGGGCGATCGGGGCCCGGCGGGCGGTGCCGGGGCCCTGGTGGACGGTGCCGGGGAGGGCCGCGGTGCCGGGCGCGACGGCTCGTCGCCGACGGGGGTGGTGCGTGCCGGGGGCGGCACGGTACCCGGCCCGGGCCGTCCGGCCGCGGGCGGCCTCGACGGGCCGGGCCCCGGCGGCGTGGGAGCACCGGGCGTTGGGGGTACGGGGGCGGGAGGTGCGGGCGGCGGGGGGACCGGGGCTGGTGGCGCGGGAGGAGCAGGGGCTGGTGGGGACGGAGTTGGAGGGGCGGGAGCGGGAGGCGCAGGCGCAGGGGGCGCGGGAGCCGGAGGCGCGGGCGCAGGGGGTGCCGGAATCGGCGGCGGGGCGGGCGTGGGCGGGGCTGGGGCCGGCGGTGCGGGGGCGGGTGGCGCTGGGGCTGGTGGTGCGGGAGCCGGAGGAGCCGGCGCGGGAGGCGCAGGGGCCGGAGGAGCCGGGGCCGGTGGCGCGGGAGCCGGAGGGGCCGGCGCAGGGGGTGCGGGAGCGGGAGGCGCAGGAGCAGGAGGAGCCGGGGCCGGTGGCGCGGGCGCAGGGGGTGCCGGCGCAGGGGGTGCGGGCGCAGGGGGCGCCGGGGCTGGCGGCGCCGGCGGCGCGGGAGCAGGAGGCGCGGGCGGCGCAGGAGCCGGCGGCGCCGGCGCCGGAGGCTTCGGTTTGCGGCAGGTCAGCCATACTTCCGCGTCGGCCACGGGGAGATGCGCGGTGACGTTCACGCATCCCTTGCCGTCGTCGATCACCTCCGCGCTCACGGAGCCGCCGAGTGCGTCGGCGCTGACGTGCGACGGCGGGTGCGGGGGAAGCAGGTCGGGTAGGTCGGTGACCACAGCGGTCACGGGCAGACCCACGATCGCGGCATCCGCACCGGCCTCGCCCGCGGCCGCCTCCCCCGCCAGCCCGAGCACCGCAGCCACGGCCACGGCCGCCGCCAGCGTCACCACATGCCCTGTTCCGCGCCGTCCCCTCACGGCGAACAGCCTGCACATCCGCACACGAGTGCAGCCGCTGTTCCCACCAGGATTACTCCGATGGGCGGAAAATGAGCTGTTCACGCCCTCGGCGGGTTTACCGGACCGGCGCGCCGCGGCTGGGCGGCGCGCCGGTCCGGCGCGTGGCCGTGGGGCCCCGCTGGTCTGCTCACCCCCGTCGGGCAGACCAGCGATCCCCTCCTCCGTCAGAATGCCGTCCTCCGGCGGCGGTCACTACGGGGGAAACCCTGGAGGTACGGCCCCGCATTCCCGCGGGGGCCGCGGCACATACGGGATCGGGCGCGAGGGCAGATTGAGGCCATGGATTATGTCTGTCATTTCCGCCGCGAGGTCCTGGCGTTCGAGGCCGCCGTCCGCCGGGCGGCCGCCGCCGACGCGGCGCCTCTGGTCCCCTCCTGCCCCGCCTGGTCGGTGTCCGACCTGGTCACCCACCTGGGCGGAGTGCAGAGATTCGTGACCCACCTCATCAGGGAACGGATCCAGGAACCGCCGGACACCATCGGCAATCTCATCGCCCGGACCCCGTCGGCCACGATGGACCTCGGCTTCCTCCAGCTTCCCGAGGACATCGAGGGCTGGCCCATGCCGGAGGACGCCCCCAACCGCGGACCGGTGCCGGCGAGTCTGGTCGACTGGTTCACCGACGGTTCCTCCGCGCTGGAATCGCTGTTCCGCAGCCGGGGCCCGGCCGAACCGGTGTGGACGTGGTCGCGGGAGCGGACCACCGGGTTCTGGCTGCGGATGCAGACCATCGAGGCGGCCGTGCACCGCTGGGACGCCGAGAACGCGATCGGCACGGCACAGCCGGTCGAGGCGGAGCTCGCCGCGGCTGCCGTCGGCCAGAACTTCGAGGTCCTGGCGCCGGCCCGGCGGGCCTGGACGCAGGCCCCGCCCGGGTCGGGCGAGTGCCTGCGGTTCCGGCAGACCGACGGCGCCGGCGACTGGAGGGTGCGCTTCGACGGTGCCGACGTGCTGCTCGACAGGGGATCGGGCCCGTGCGACGTCGAGCTGGCCGGCACGGCGTCGGACCTGCTGCTGTTCCTCTGGCAGCGCCTCCCCGCGGACCGGCTCGACGAGGTGAAGGGCGACCGGGACCTCCTTGAGCGGTACTTCGTGCTCGTCCCGCCCGTGTGACGGTGCGGCGGTCAGGAGCGGGGAGCGGGCCGGCGGTCGGAACGTACGCACTCGATCATGTAGTCCCCGGTGTCGGGGTCCACGGTGACGCCGTGGGTCTCGCTGCGGAAGCCGGGGAACTCGCGGTCGAAGGACTCCAGCGCGCCGAGGTAGCGCAGCAGCGGCCCGTCCGGGTCGCCGGTGGACTCGCCGGGCATCAGCACGGGGATCCCGGGCGGCGTGACGGTGACCATGGCGGCGGCCACGCGTCCGGCGGCGTCGGAGAGCCGTACGCGCTCGGTGCCCTGACGGATCAGCTGTTGGTAGCACCACTGGGGCGGGGCCACCGGCTCGGGCAGTTCCTGGAAGGCGGTGTCCAGCAGGGTGACCAGGTCGGCGCGGCGCAGGTGGTCGTGCATGGAGCGGCACAGGTCCCGCAGGGTCGCGCCGGCGTAGCGCCGCGGGTACCGGGCGAGGAGCTGGGGCAGGACCTGCTCGAGCGGGGCCCCGGTGTCGTGGAGCGCCTTGAAGTCCATGAGGGCGTCGAGCAGGGTGCCCCATTTGCCCTTGGTGATGCCCATGGAGAAGAGGATGAGGGTGGTGTAGCTGTCGGTTTTCTCGACCACGATGTTCCGGGTGGCCAGGTAGGCCGTCAGGACGCGGGCGGGGATGCCCCAGTCGTCCCATCGGCCGGTGGCGTCGATCCCCGGGCAGGTGAGCGTCACCTTGACCGGGTCCAGGAGGCAGTAGCCCTCGTCGAGGCCGGGGAAGCCGTGCCAGTCGGCGCCCGGTTCCAGGTGCCAGCAGGACGGCTCGGTCCGCAGGAGTTCGGTGGGGGCGTCGGCGAAGGCGTGCCGTTCCTTGGTGGCCGGGTCGGTGACGGTGGTGGGCTGCCAGGCGCCGAAGAACCAGGCGGGCCGGTCCGCGGAGGACGCGATGCGCCTGCCGGTGCGGGCCACCGCCTGGCGGAAGCGGACGGCTTCGGTGACCGCTTCGTCGATGAGCCAGTGTCCTTGCGGGCCGTCCATCATCCCGGCGGCGACGTCGAGGGAGGCGATGGCGGGATACAGCGGCGAGGTGGTGCCGTGCATCATGAAGGCCTCGTTGAAGCGCTCGTGCTCCACCGGTGCCCGCGGCGAGGGTTTGACGTGGACCATCGCTCCCTGCGACAGCGCGGCAAGGAGTTTGTGCGTGGACTGGGTGGAGAAGACGGTGGGGCGGTCGGGGTCGGCGAGGGTGTCGGGGCCCACCGCCATTCCGTAGCGCCCGGCGTAGAGGGGGTGGAAGCGGGCGTAGGCGAACCACGCCTCGTCGAAGTGGAGCCGCGGTGTGCTGGGGGCGAGCTCCCGGGCGACGTGCACGGCGTCGTAACAGAGCCCGTCGTAGGTGGAGTTGGTGAGCACGGCGTACTCGGCGCCGGGCGAGAGGGCGCCCTGGGCCAGCGGGTTGGCCGCGATGCGGTCCGCCACCGAGGCAGCGCGGACCTCGGCCGGCGGCAGCGGCCCCGCCAGTCCGTAGCCGTTGCGGGTGGGGACGAGGTAGACGGGACGGGCGCCGGAGAGGACCAGGCCGTGCAGGACCGACTTGTGGCAGTTGCGGTCCACCAGCGCGATCTCGTCCCGCGCGACGCAGAAGTGCCCGACCATGCGGTCCGCGGTGGAGTTGCCGTGCAGGACGAAGTAGGTGCGGTCGGCGCCGAAGATCCGGGCGGCGTTGCGCTCCGCGTCGCCGATGGGGCCGGTGTGCTCGAACAGGGAGCCGAGTTCCTCGACGGAGATCGACAGGTCGCTGCGCAGCAGCCGCTCGCCGTAGTAGTCGAAGAAGGCGCGGCCGGCCGGGGACTTCAGGAAGGCGACGCCGCCGGCGTGGGCGGGGGTGTGCCAGGAGTACTCGTGGGCGTCGTCGAAGCGCCGCAGTGCCTTGAAGAACGGCGGGAGCACGGCCTCGCGGTAGGCGCGGGCCGCGCTGACGATGCGGCCGGCGATGAACGCCGGGGTGTCCTCCAGGGGCCAGACGTAGCCGACTACCGTCTCCGACACCCACAGCGGCAGGTGGTCGAGTTCGTCGTCGGCTCCGTCGGCCATGACGAGCAGGACGGGCAGGTTCTTGAAGCGCCGGCCGATCTGGCGCAGCACCGCCGCGCCGCCCGGTTCGCCGTCGGTGTGCCCGTCGCGGGAGAGGTCCCATGCCACCACGGCGGCCGCGATGCCGGCTTCCGTGCGTAGCACCGCGCGCGCGTCGGGCTCGGTCCGGGCCCAGCGCACCTCCAGCCCGTGGTTCTCCACCGCTGTGCGGATCCTGCGCAGTTGTTCGCCCTCGGATCCCTTTCCGAGCGGGTCGTCCCGCAACGCGAACAAAACTGTGCCGCCGACCATTTCGGCCCCCTGGTAGTGCGATCATCCGGCTGTCCTTCGTGCAGTCTCGCCAGAGGGGGTTCGGTCGGTGATCCGTACGGGGTCAAACCACTCGTCGGAGGGGAGTTCGAGGGTGTGGGCCGCCAACTGCCGCCGCGTACGGGGCCGGTGCCCGGGAGGGCGTGCGAACGCCCCGCAACCGCCGGGGTTCGCGTCGTAGGCGGGGAGGGGCCTGCGACGGTCACCGGGGCGGTTGCGGGGCGGGGTGGTCCGGTCAGAGGGCGAGCAGTCGTGCGGTGAGGTCGCGGTAGGCGAGGAGGGTCATCCGCAGTTCCTCCGTGCCGGCGCGGGCGGCGTCGTCGTGCCAGGCCCTGCGCAGGGCCTGGCGGCGCTCGTCGAGGAGTTCGCCCACGCGCGTGGCGAGGGCGTCGACGAGGGAGTCCGCTTCCTCGACCGAGCCGCGCGGCGCGTCGATGAAGCCGTTCATGGCCTCCTGGAGGCGGGCGTCGATCTGTTCGCGCTCAGGGGGCGACAGCAGGGGGCCGTCGCCGTGCGGGGGGTGTGCGGCCGCCGTGTTCCCGTCCGTGGGCGTACCGGGCCCCGGTTCGGGCAGGGGCGTGCGCCGGTCCGTGGGGGTCATGGGCGGTACGTCGCGGTGGTGTTCGGGTCCCTGGTGGCGGGCCGGGGCTCCGCCGTGGTTGTGCCGTGTGTGGTGTTGTCCGGTGTGCCGGTCCATTACAGGCCGTCCTTCCTGGCGTGCCCGCCTTCCCGGGCGTGCTGAGGGGTCGCGTTCGCGCTCCTCCCCGTCGCCTGCGTCCTTGTCGTCGTCGGTTCGGGCCGTGGGTCGCCACGCCGGGCGTGCCGCTGGGGTCGCCGGTCCTGCGGGTGTGCCCTGACCAGGTCCTCGAAGAGGCCGCGGGCGTGCACGAGTGCCTCGCGCAGCTGCTCCGTCGGGGCCTGTTCCGTCCGGGCCCGGGCGGCCGCGAGGTGGATCTCGCGGAAGCCGTGGGCGGTGTGCGGGTAGTGGACGGAGAGGGAGTCGAGGAGGTCGTCCCACGCGTCGGCCGGGAAGCCGCGTTCGCGGGCGAGCCGTCCCAGCAGTGCCTCGGCGTCGGCCACGGCCTGCGCCGGGGCGTCGACGAACTGTTCCTGCAGGCCCGTCCAGCGGGCGACGTACATCTCCCGTGACTGCGCGGTCAGCGGCATGACGCGCACGTCACCGTGGCGTCGCAGCCGCTCCTTGAGGTCCTTTCCCGCCGCCTTCTCGTCTCCGTCGTGCCGGGCGACCGCGGCCTCGTACTCCGGGCCGAAGCGCCGGCGCAGACCGCGGCCGCCGGTGACCGGGCCGCGGCCGACGAGGCGCACGGCCACGACGACCCCGGCGAAGATGACGGCGAGGACGACAAGGATGGTGAGAGTGGCACCAGTTGGCATAGGAGTCGCCTCCCGTCGGTGCCCCTGCCTGTCAGGGGCCGTATACGGCGGGTAGCCCGGTCCGGCGGGGCCAAACGCGGCGGTGGGCGCACAGCGCCGCAGGCGGCGCGGAAGCGGCCGGGGCAGCCGCCGTCCGGCCGTTCGGGCATGGCGGGCGCGCGGTGCGTCCGGCCGCACGGTAACAGCCTTCCGGGGCGGCGGCCCGGGCTTTGTCAGATACCGACGAAGCCCGTGGCGCGGGGCGCCGGGGCGGCTAGCGTCACTGGCCATTCGACGGACGACCCAGGAAGACGAGGAGGCGGCGCCATGCGTCCCGTGCGCCCGACACACGCCATGAGAGCGGGCCTGATGAGGTCCCTTGCCCGGCGGCGGACCGGGCCCGAGGGCGGGCGGCCGGGCGCGGGGCGGGCCTCTTTGGGCACCTGGCTGGTGATCGGCGCACTGACCGCGACGCTGGTGGCGCTGCTGGTCCCGGTGTCCTTGTTCGGCGTCGCCCGTCAGGCGGCGGCCGGCGGTCCCGCCTGGACCGACGACGGCGAGGGCGTGCGGGAGACGGAGTTCGGCCCGTTGTCCTCCCTGGACCGGGACTTCGTGCGCAAGGTGCGGCTGGCGGGTCTGTGGGAGAAGCCCGCGGGGCGCATGGCCGTCGAGCGCGGGACCACCGCGAGCGTACGGACGGCCGGCGAGCATCTGGTGGGCGGCCACACCGAGTTGGACCGCCGGTCCATCGACGCCGGCCGGACGCTGGGCATCTCGCTGCCCATCCGGCCGGGCGAGCAGCAGCAGGGGTGGCTGGACCGCATGGACGCGGCCTCCGGCTCCGGCTTCGACCGGACCTTCGCCGAGCTGGTGCGCATCGCCCACGGCAAGGTGTTCGGGCTGGTCGCGCTCGTGCGGGACAAGACCGGCAACTCCCTGGTGCGGGAGCTGGCGACGCGCGCCAACACGGTCGTCCTCGACCACATCACCGTTCTGGAGAACACCGGGCTGGCCGGCGTCCCCCACACCCGGGACCAGCCCTCCCCGAGCCAGGCCCCGGATCCGGCTTCGTCCCAGGCCCCGGCGCAGCACAGCAACGAGGAAATGAAGTGATCGTATGACCTCCACGCAACGACAGGGCCACAAGCGCCGGCTGTCGCGGAAGACACGGGCGCTCGTCGCGGTGGCGGCGCTGCTGCTGGGCGGTGGCGGCACGGCTGTCATCGCCGCCAACGCCTCCGCCGGCGGCACCGGCCGGTCCGTCCCGCGGCCCGCGGACGGCGCGGCGGCGACGGCGATGACGATCGTCTGTCCCGACGTCGGCGACCGGCTGCGGGACGTGCCCGACCCGGCGCGGCAGCAGGTCTCCACGGGACTCGCCGAGCTCGACGCTCAGGTGGCGCGGGCCTACGAGCGGGCGGCGACGTCCGGCGGCGACGGCGCGGGCGTGCTCGACGAGCTCAAGCAGCAGCGCGCGGCCACGATAGGGCGGATGGCGGACGCCATAGGCGAGCGGTCCACGCGTCCGTCGGGCCTGACGGAGCTGAGCGGCTGCACCGCCCGGCAGGTCCGCACGGAGGCCGCGGGCGGTGCGGGTGGCGCGGGTGGTGCGGGTGCCCTCAAGCGCGCCATGCCCGGCGGCCCCTCCCCCGCCGACTTCGCCGACATCCGCACCGCGCCCGCCGCGCCCCGGCCCGCCGCCCGCTCCGGCGGATCGACGGGCACCTTCGCCTCGGCCTGCGGACGTAACGAGAACGGGCACTTCAACTCGGACAACGTGATCGTCACCCCGGGTGTCAGCAACGGCGCCCACCACACGCACGACTACGTCGGCAATCTCTCGACGAACGCCTTCTCCACGAACGCCTCTCTCGCGGCCGCCGGCACCAGCTGCTCCAATGGCGATCTGTCCACGCATTACTGGCCCGTTCTGCGGCTGCTGGACGGCAAGGCCGCTCCGGACGCCGACAAGCCCGGGGGCGGGCACGACGGGAACATGGGCAAGGTGCTGCGGCCGAAGTCGGTGACGCTCCAGTTCCGCGGCAGTCCGGTGGCGAAGGTGTCCGCGATGCCGCGGTTCCTGCGGGTGATCACCGGTGACGCGAAGGCGTTCACCAGCGGCACGGGCAACGCCAACGCCTCCTGGAGCTGCGTCGGTTTCGAGGAGCGGCAGCTGAAGGACAAGTACCCGATCTGCCCGGACGGCGCGGACGTGGTGCGTACCCTCGCCTTCCAGAGCTGCTGGGACGGGAAGAACACCGACAGCGCCAACCACCGCACGCATGTGGCGTTCGCCCGGCAGGACGGCTCCTGCCCGCGCGGTTTCCGGGCCGTGCCGCAGCTCGTGCAGCGCATCACCTACGACGTGCCGGCCGGCACCGCGTTCGCCGTGGACAGCTTCCCCGAGCAGCTGCACAAGCCGGTCACCGACCACGGGGACTTCATCAACGTCATGCCGGAGTCCTTGATGGCGAAGGCGGTGGCCTGCGTCAACGGCGGGCGGCGCTGCTGAGCGCCTCCCGCCCTCCCGGCCCCCGGTGCCGGGTGCTCCCCACCGACGCCCTGCCATCCGGCACCGGGAACACGGCGGCCCCGGACCTCACGGTCCGGGGCCGTCATCCCATGAGGGCCAGGGGCACACGGTTCACAGGCCGTTGACGCGGGCCTGGCGGGCGAGTCCCAGCGGGTGGACGGTGGCACCGACGACGCGCGCGCGGCCCTGGGCGCGGGAGCGCAGGCGGCGGGACTGGGCCAGCAGGCGGCGGCTGCGCAGCGCGAGTTCCAGCTCGAAGCGCATGCGCGGTTCGCGCAGCGCCGGCCCGAACAGCTTCTCTATCTGGCGCAGGCGGTAGCGCACGGTCTGCGGGTGCACCTGAAGGACGCGGGCCGCCTCGGGGGCGCCGCCGCTCTCCAGCCAGGCCAGCAGTGTCACTTCGAGCCGTTCGCTCTGTCGCGGGGTGAGCCCTTCGAGGGGCCGCAGCCAGCGCGCGGACAGGGCGCGGGCGAGGGACTCGTCCTGGAGCAGCAGCAGGTCGGAGAGGTGGTCGTCGACGAAGACGGGCCGCTCCCTGGGGGCGGCGCCGAGCGGGGCGAGGGTCAGCAGCCGCCGGGCCCAGCGCAGTGAGGAGGCGGCGTCGGCCAGCGGCACCGCGTGCCCGACGGCCGCGGGCTTGCCGCCGAGTACGGCCGTGAGCGCGGGCCGTGTCTCGGGGCCGGGGTCGGGGACCAGCAGGCAGACGTCGGTGTCGACGGTGCCCAGCAGTCCCTGGCCGAGTGCCGCGGCCAGGTGGAGGCTGACGTGCGTGGCCTCGGTGGAGGAGCCGGCGAGGACGACGGCGCGCACGCGCTCGGGCAGCGGGAAGCCGGCCTGGCGGGCCAGTTCGGCCAGCGCCTTCTCCGGCAGGCAGCGGTCCTCCGCGAGCGCGGCGAACAGCGCCTGGCGGGCGCGGGCGCCCGGCATCGTGGTCACCACCTGGCCGGCGCCGCGCTGCCGGGGCACCGTGGCCGTCACGGCCGTCCGGCCGGCCCCCGCCCTGCGGCCGCTGAGTCCCAGGGCGAGCAACAGGGCCTGCTCGACGGCCGCCTGGGCCCTGTCCTTACCGATCCGCTCCGTGACCTCCGCGAATGCGGGCGTATCGCGCAGCAGTTCCTCGACCATCCTGGCCGCGACGGCGGGAAGTTCCTTTCTGAGGACGCGGGTCCATTCCCCGCGTGGCCGTGACCAGATGCGGTTCAGCATTTCGCACATCGTCTACCTCCGGACATCTGCACCGGACAAGGGGATCGGGACGGATGGTCGGACCCTCTCGCCTGAGTGGGCATCATCAGCAGCCACCCACCGCCGTGGGGACAGCCATGCGCGAATTTGTCACAGCGCGATAAAGCTTATGAAGGGGTTGCGGAATTCGAGGATGCTGCTGTTCATTCGACCGCCCGGCGAATTACGCCGATGCGCGGGATTTCCGGATTTCTCAGGAACACGGGCGACCTGCTACGCCATCGCGGGCCGCCCGTCGGAGGCCCCATGCCTGCGTCACGTACGTCCCCGTCAGCAGCGCCAGTACCGTCCATGCCCCCTGCGCCACCGTTCATGCCCCCGCCGGACGCCTTCGCCCCACCGCCGCCGGCGGAGCCGTGCGCGTCGCCACCCTCCGCCTTCGGCGCCCCCGCGTCCCGTTCACCCTTCCCACGGTCCCGGCCCCGGGCCCGCTCCCGGCCGGCGGGCGGCTTCTCCGCCCGGCCCGCCCTGCCCGCGGCGATCCTGCTGCTGCTCGCCGTCGCGGCCCGGTCGGGGGTGGCGGAACGGATCCAGCAGTTCCTGGACTTCGGCGCCGGAGTGCTCGCGCTCGTCTCGCTGACCGCGACGGTGCTGTGGGGGCTGGCCGCCACCGACCGGATGCTGCTGGGCCCGGCCCACCGGCTGCTCGCCCAGGGCGTGCATCGCGGCCTGGCGGTGGCCGGCCTCGGCTTCCTCGCCCTGCACATCTGGGTGAAGGTGGCCGAGGGACATACGACGGGGACGGCGGTGGCCGTCCCGTTCGCCGACGCGTCCCGGCCCGTCCTCATCGGCCTCGGCACGCTCTCCGGCTATCTCTTCCTCGCCGTCGCCGTGACCGGCGCGGTGCGCAGCGCCTTCGCCTCGGTCGGCCGGTCCCTGGGCTGGCGGGCGCTGCACATGAGCGCCTATCCGGCCTGGGGCGCGGCGCTGGTGCACGGGCTGTACGCGGGGCGCCCGGCCAGTGGCTGGGTGACGGCGGCGTACGCGCTGTGCGTGGCCGCGGCGGGGGCGGCGCTGGCGCTGCGGCTGCGCGGCGGCCGGGACACGCGCGGAGGGGGCTCATGACCGGGCCCGTACCGACCCTGTCGGCCGTCGGTACCCCGCGGTTGCTGGCCGGGCTCGACCGGCGGCCGTGGCTGGACCGGGCGGCGCATCTGGCCCTGCACGGGCCGCCGCCCACGCCGTCCCTCGGTGAACTGGCCGGGCTGGCGGAGGAGATCGGGCTGCGCGGCCGGGGCGGGGCGGGGTTCCCCTTCGCCCGCAAGCTGCGCGCGGTCGCCGCCTCCCTGCGGCGTACGGGCGGGGCGGCGGCGGTCGTGGTCAACGGCAGCGAGGGAGAGCCGGGATGTCTGAAGGACACCGCGCTGCTGCTGCACGTTCCGCACCTGGTCCTGGACGGGGCTCTGCTGGCGGCCGGGGCGCTCGGCGCGGACCAGGTGGCCGTCGGGGTGACCCGGGGGGACGTGGAGCGGTCGGTGCGCCGTGCGGTGGCCGAGCGCGGCACGTCCGGGCCGCGGGTGCGGGTGGTGCGGCTGCCCGAACGGTTCGTCACGGGTGAGGGGACGGCGCTGGTGCGCGGGGCGGGCGGTGGGCCCGCGCTGCCGTCCGGGCGCAAGGTCCGTTCCAGCGAGAGCGGCCTGGGCGGGGTGCCGACCCTGGTGTCCAACACCGAGACGTGCGCGCAGCTGGCCGTCGCCGCCCGGCTCGGCGCCGCCGGCTTCCGCGAGCTGGGGCTGGCCGGGGAGCCGGGCACGGTGCTGCTGACGGTCGCCGGCACGCACGTCGTGGAGACGCCGACGGGGCTGCCTCTGCCGTACGCGCTGAGCCTGTGCGGCACCGGCCCGGGACAGGGCGTGCTGGTGGGCGGCTACCACGGCACCTGGCTGGCCGCGGCCGACGCCGGTGCGGCGACGGTCTCACGGGACTCCCTGGCCGCGGCCGGTGCCGTGTTCGGGGCGGGCGCCCTGCTGCCGCTGCCCGAGGCCACCTGTCCGGTCGGGGAGACGGCGCGGGTGGCCCGGTGGCTGGCGGCGGAGTCGGCGGGGCAGTGCGGCCCGTGCTTCCAGGGGCTTCCCTCGCTCGCCGAGAGCCTCGTCGAGGCCGCGCACGGCGGCGGGCGGCCCGCCCTGGAGGCCGTACGGGCGCGGATGCGGGCGGTGGAGCGGCGCGGGGCCTGCGCCCATCCGGACGGCACCGCCCGCTTCGTGGCCTCCTCGCTCGCCGTCTTCGCCGCCGACTTCGAGGCGCACGCGGCGGGTACCGGCTGCGGTCGTCCGGTCCTCGGGGCGCTGCCGTTGCCGGACGGCGTGCGGGGCGGCGGCGGCGTGGCCCCGGGCACCCGGGCCTTGCGGCCGGCGCCCCAGGAGCGGCTCCTGGTGGACTGGACGCTGTGCCGGGGGCACGGGCTGTGCGCGGACCTGCTGCCGGGCCTGCTGCGGCTGGGGCCGGACGGCTATCCGGAGCGGGCCGCCCTCGCCGTGCCGGCGCGGATGCGGCAGCGGGCCCTGCGCGCGGTGCGGCGCTGCCCCGCCCTGGCCCTTCGTATCGAGGCCACGGGCGCCGCCAACTGAGCGCTTTTTAGCGCCTTGTGACAACTTCCCGGCTCCGCTGAGCGTTCGCGGAGCCCCTCCCGTACCACCACACACCGGCGGCCCCGCCGGCTCCACCCACCAGGAAGGAACACAAAAATGATCAAGCGGCGACAGGTCTCCCTCGCGGGAGCGGCGCTCACGCTCATGGTGCTGACGGCGGCCTGCGGCGGCAGCCCGTCGGCCAAGGAGCGCGACGGCGACGACGCCCGTCCGGCGGCGAACGCCTCGGACGCGGGCAAGGACTACGGCTCGGGGTACGGGTCGGGCTACGGCTCGGGGGCGGGGGCCGGGAAGGGGGATGCCGCCAAGGGCGAGGCAGGGGGCAAGCTGGCGGTCCGTGAGGCGGGGGACCTCGGGCAGGTCGTCACCGACGACAAGGGCTTCACGCTCTACCGCTTCGACAAGGACACCGCCAAGCCGCCGGCCTCCAACTGCGACGGCGACTGCGCCAAGGCGTGGCCCCCCGTGCCCGCCGACGGCGCCTCGGCCACCGCCGGTATCGACGCCTCCGCCCTGGGGGAGGTCCGGCGGGCCGACGGCACCAAGCAGCTGACGCTGGCCGGCTGGCCCGTCTACCGCTACGCGAAGGACACCGCGCCCGGTGAGACCAAGGGCCAGGGCGTGGGCGGCACCTGGAACGCCCTGGCGCCCGACGGGAAGAAGGCGGGCGGGAAGAAGGCGGAGGAGCCCAAGGAGCAGCCCAAGGAGGGACCGAAGGAGCAGCCCGCGTCCGAGGGGGTGTCCGTCTCCGACAACCCCAGGCTCGGCAAAATCGTCGTGGACGGCAAGGGCAGGACGCTGTACCGCTTCGACAAGGACAGCGCCTGGCCCATGAAGTTCTCCTGCACTGGCACGTGTCTGGAGACGTGGAAGCCGGCCAAACCCGTGGACAAGGACAGGATAAAGGGCATCGACGCGAAGCTGGTCACCACGGTGACCCGCCCGGACGGCACCGAGCAGCTGGCCGTGGACTGCTGGCCCATGTACTGGTTCACCGGTGACGACAAGCCCGGGGACGTCAACGGGCAGGGAAAGCAGGGGACGTGGTTCGTCGTCGACGACAAGGGCGCCAAGAACACGGCGGCACCGACGGGCTGAGGGTAATTCCGGTCGCGCCGCACAGAAATGGGGCAGCACCCGGTGCGGGGAAAGGAGCGAAATCCCGGCGCTTCTCCGACCTTAGGTGGATGCCACGGCGGCTCCGGACTGCCTAGCGTGATGATCATGCTCAACAAGACGAGAAAGACCTCACGGCGGTCGTTCGTGGCGGCCGCGCTGCTCCTGGCCGTCGCCGCTCCCCAGCTCCCGGCCGCGGCGGCGGCCACGGCACCCGTGCCCGCGTCGTCCACGGCCCGGGTGCCCGCGCCGGCGACCGGAGTGCCGCTCGGCACGAAGACCCTGCACCTGGTCGACACCGCGCGGCAGGACCCCTGGAAACCCGCCGCCGGCCACCGCGAGTTGATGGTCACGCTCTGGTATCCCGCCCTGCCCTCGCCGGGCCGGCCGGCGCCCTACACGTCCGCGGCGCTCTCCCGGGAGGTGCTCGGCACCGAGGCCCTGGCCGGTGTGCGGACCCACGCCGTCGACGGTGCGCGGCGCGCCCCCGGGACCCGGCCGCTGGTCGTGCTCTCCCCGGGATTCGGGATGAGCCGCCTGACGCTCACCGCGCTGGGCGAGGATCTGGCCTCCCGCGGCTACGCGGTCGCCGCGGTCGACCACACCTATGAGGCGCCGGTGGAATTCCCCGGCGGCCGTGTGGAGAAGTGCCTGATGTGCGGCACGAAGGAGCCCGGGGCCGTCGTCCGCAACCGCGCCAAGGACCTCGCGTTCGTGCTCGACCGGCTGACCGGCCCCGGCAGCGAGCTGCGCGTCGACCCACGGCGGATCGGTGTCGCCGGGCACTCGATCGGCGGCGCGAGCGCGGTGGAGGTCATGCGCGAGGACCGCCGTGTGGCCGCCGCGGTCAACCTCGACGGCAACTTCTTCACCGAACCGCCCGCCGGGGGCCTGAACCGGCCCGTCCTGCTGCTCGGCGCCCGCCGGAGCGCAACGGTCGACCCCTGGGAGAACTGGGAGGGGACCTGGAAGCACCTGACGGGCTGGAAGCGCTGGCTCAACGTGCCCGACGGCGGGCACATGACCTTCACCGACGTCCCCTGGATCGTGGACCGCTTCGGCATGCCGGGCCAGATCCCGCCGGAGCAGGTCGAGGGCCAGCTCGGCAGCCTGCGCCCGGCCCGCGCCACCGCCCTGACCCGGGATTATGTGGCCGCCTTCTTCGACCAGCACCTGCGCGGCAGGCCCAGCCCGCTCCTGGACCGGCCGTCCGCGGCCTATCCCGAGGTCACGTTCCTGAAGTAGCGCCCTGAAGTAGCGCAAGGGCCGCGGGGGCCGTCCCGCCTACCGCGCGCAGTGGTAGCGGAAGACCCCCGCGGCCGGGAACGTACGGGTGAAGGACTGGCCGGACAGTCCCTCCTCGGACCTGAGGGGCGCCGGTGGGTGACGGCGCCGCGGTCAGGCGTCCGGCGCTCCGGAACGGCGCGGCTCGTGCTGGAAGAGGTGGTAGAGCCACCACAGTGACGGGATCAGCAGCAGCGCCCCCACCCCGAGGCTGCCCAGGCAGGCGGTGAGCACGGCGCTGTGGGAGGCCGTCGACCGCACGGTGGTGTCGGGCACGAGCATCAGCGGGTACTGGGCGGCGCCCCAGGACCACAGGACGGCGGCGACCGCGAGCGCCGCCGCGAGGCGGGCCGCGACGAAGCGGCGCCGCGCCACCAGGACCATTCCGGCGAGTCCGCCGAGGGCGCTGAGCACCACCAGGGGCAGCGCGCGGTGGGTGAGCCCGTCGAAGAGCCGCGGGGCGTCCGCGCGCAGCACGGCGACGCCGGCGAGGGCGACGGCACCGGTGACCGCGCCGCTGATCAGGGCCCGTCGGCGGAACGCGGCGACGAGGGTCTCGCTCCGCTCGCGGGCGGCGTCCGCGCACAGGTACACGGCGGCCAGATGGGCGCAGGTGAGGACGGCGAGGACGCCACCGAGGGCGGAGGTCGGGTTGAGCCAGCTGGTGAAGGTGTCGCCCTCGGCGAGGCCCGGCGGGACCCGGCCGGAGGCGACGGCTCCCGCGACCGTGCCCAGGAAGAAGGGGGTGAGGACGGAGGACAGCGCGAAGCAGGCGCCGAAGAGCCGGCGCAGGGCGGGTGCGGTGCTGGCCTTGCGGAAGGCGAAGGCGGCACCGCGGGCGATGATCCCCAGGGCGGCGAGGGTGAGCGGCACGTAGAGCGTGGAGAGCACGGCGGCGAAGACGGGTGAGAAGCCGCCCCACAGCAGCACGATGACGAAGATGAGCCAGACGTGGTTGGCCTCCCACACGGGGCCGATGGTGTGTTCGATGAGCGTGCGCTGGGCGTGGCCGCGCCGGGTGCCGCCGGCCAGCAGGTCCCACAGGCCGGCCCCGAAGTCCGCTCCGCCGAACAGGGCGTAGCAGGTCAGGCCCAGCCACATCACGGCCAGTGTCAGGTCGGCGAGCATCGGCTTGAAGAACCTCTCGGGGGTCGGTCGGCACCGTCGGAAGCGCCGTGGCCTCAGACCACGGGGTAGTCCTCGATGTCGCGCTCCTGGGGGGCGATGGGAACGGGCCGCTCGCTGACCATCCGGCGCAGGACGTAGACGGTCGCCACCGTCATGGCCGTGTAGACGATCAGGACGAGCCACAGGCCGGCCATCACTCCGGGCGCGGGGTTCACCGCTTCGTGGACGGTCATCAGTCCCTGGACGACCCAGGGCTGGCGGCCGAGTTCGGTCACGCACCAGCCGCATTCGAGGGCGATCACCGCGGCCGGCCCGGTGAGCGCGCCGAGAGCGAGGAAGGCCCGGGTGCCGCGCCGGGCCAGCGGGTCGCGGTCGCCCGCGCGGCGCGAGCGCCACCAGGACAGCAGCAGCCATGCCGCCATCAGGAGCAGGAAGAAGCCGGCGCCGACCATCAGGTCGAAGGCCCAGTGCACCCCCGTCACGGCGGGCCAGCGCCCCCGCGGAACGCGGTCCAGGCCCTGGACGACCGTGCCGGGACTGTCCCCGATCAGCAGGGACAGCCCGCTGGGGATCTCGATCCCGTACCGCAGGCCGTCGTCGCCGGCCACTCCCCCGAGGGTGAGCGGTACGTGGCTGCCGGTGCGGTAGACGCCCTCCATGGCGGCGAGTTTGACCGGCTGGCTGGCGGCGACGAAGCGGGCGGCCCAGTCGCCGGCCGCGATCTGCAGCGGGGTGACGGCCGCGCCGAGCGTGCAGGGGATGAGGAAGCCCGCCCGGTGGTAGGGGTCGCGCCGGCCGCGCAGCAGCGCGACGGCGTAGACGCTCGCGGTCAGGAAGGAGGCGACCATCAGCGCGGCGAAGATCATGTGGACGGTCTGGGGCCAGCTCGCGGGGTTGAGCATCGCCGCCCACGGGTCGACGGCGGTGACGCGGCCCTCGCGCTGGGTGAAGCCGGTCGGCTGGTTCATCCACGCGTTGGCGCAGACGACGAAGAACGCCGACGCCACGCCCGCGACGACGACGGGCACTCCGGTCCACAGGTGGACCCGGGGCGGCAGCCGGTCCCAGGCGTAGAGGTAGATGCCGAGGAAGATCGCCTCGATGAAGAAGGCGATGCCCTCCAGCGCGAAGGGCAGGCCGATCACCTGTCCGTAACGCCCCATCAGTCCCGGCCACAGCAGGCCGAGCTCGAAGCTGAGGATGGTCCCGGACACCGCGCCGACCGCGAACAGCACCCCCATGGCCCGGGCCCAGCGCCGCGCCAGCAGCCGGCAGGCGCGGTCGCCGGTGCGCAGGCCCCGCCATTCGGTGATCAGGGTCAGCAGGGGCAGCCCCACGCCCAGGCACGCCACGACGATGTGCCAGGCCAGGGAGAAGCCCATCTGGGCACGGGCCGCCGACAGGTCGCCGGGAGTGGCGGGCAGGGCCGCGCACAGGGCGTCGGCCACGCGGAACGACCCGCAGCTGAGAGGCATGGCGGCTGGGATACCCCTGACACAGCGGCCGAAAACATGACATCACACGGCAAACGATGATGTCTTCGCTCTCTCACCTGTCCGGCCCCCTCCCCCGGAGCCCGGCCGTCACCACCCGGCGGGCCCGGGCCCCGGCCGCGGGTGTGCGCGGCGGCGGGAGATGATCAGGTCGTGAAAGCGACAGCGATACGTGAGCCGGTGTGGACCCCGTCCGCGGTCTCCGTGGCGACCGCGGGGCTGACGGTCGAGGCGGCGCTCGCGGTGACGGCCCTGTGGACCTGGGGCCTCTTCCATCCCCACCCCGACGACGACGGCGGCGCCCTGGCGGTCTTCGTCCTGCCCCTCGTCCTGCCCGTCGTGGCGGGCGTGGCGCTGGCGCTCACGGTCACGCTCATCATGCCCACGCTCTCCCTGGCCCGGCGGGCGGGCGCGCGCTGGGGGCACGACGGGGCCTGGTGGTGGGTGCCGGCCATGGCCGCGACCGTCTCGGCGGCCTGGGTCGGCGCCGGCGGGCTGGGGTTCGCGCTCCTGGGGGACGCGGTGGCGAGCCCCGCCGGCTACGCCTGGTGGTGGCTCGCCGTGGCGGTCTCCGTCGTCCCGGCCGCCCTGCTGGCCCGGGAGACGAACCGCCGGACCGCCCGGGGACGGCCGCGGCTGCGGACGCGGAAGGTGCTGCTCGGGGGCTGCGGGGGTCTGGCGGCCGCGGTCGCGCTGCTGCTGACGACGGCGGTCGTGGTGGAGTCCGTGGCCGGCTGAGACGGCCGGGGCGCGCCATGTCCGCCCCGGCGCGTGGCCGATACCCGTCCGTGCGGTGTTCACCGGGGCGTGGGTGGGGTAGGCGGCCTGTCGTTCCCGACGGGTCCGGGGTGCCGCGCGGGTACGAGCCGTGCCGCGCGGCCCGGGCCGGTCGATCGCCGAAAGGAAGTTCTCGTGATACGCCGCACGACAACGAAGTTCACCGCCCTGGCCGTCGCCGCCGGCACGGGGCTCGTCCTCACCGCCGCGGCGCCGGCCCTCGCCGCGTTCCCGGTGGGTGAGGGGACCGCCCGCGCCGTCGCGACCTGCGGCACCTCCGGCCTGCGGATCGCCTTCGCCGAACGGCTGGGCGGCGGGATGAACCACGCCGGGGGCACGCTGGAGCTGAAGAACACCTCCGGCCGCACCTGTGCCCTGCGCGGCTACCCCGGGCTCGGCCTGGAGGACGCGCGCCACGCGCCGCTGCCCACGCGCACCGTGCGCGGAACCACCTGGTACGCCGACGACCCCGGCAACACGCTCGTCGTCCTGCGGCCGGGCCAGGCGGCCCAGGCCAACGTCTCCTGGACGCACACGGGCACCGAGGCACGCGAGGCCGCCTACCTCCAGGTGACGCCGCCCGCGGCCACCACCCACCGGACCATCGCACTGGGCGACATGGTCGACTTCGGTGAGCTGCGCGTCACCGCCGTGGCGCACAAGGTCCCGCTGCGCGGCTGATACCGGGCACCGCCGGCGGTATGCCAGGCGGGAGGCTCGCCCGATCGGGGTAGCGGTGGATGCGGTCGGACGCCGCCCTGTGCGACGATCCGGACCACCCGGACGCCCGCATGCCCTTGACGGGGGGAAAATGCCTCTTCCGCGCCGCCGGTTCGCCGGCCTCTGTTCGGGTGGGGCGCTCGCCGCCCTCACCGCCTCGGCCCTGGGGGCCTCCTCCAGCCGCGCCGTCGCCGGGGCCGTGGCGCGGACCCACTTCAAGGCCATCGTCATCGGTTCGGGCTTCGGCGGGTCGGTGGCGGCGCTGCGGCTGGGCCGGGCCGGCGTCGACACCCTCGTCCTCGAACGCGGCAGGCAGTGGCCGACGAGCCCCACCGAGGCCGTCTTCGGCTCCCAGGAGCGCATCGACGGCCGCATGTTCTGGTTCCGCTCCGTGGCGTACTGGCCGGGCGTCGCGCCCGTACCGGTCAGGCCCCAGCCCGGTGTGGCGGAGGTCTCCAACGAGGCCCACCTCGACATCCTGTGCGGTGCCGCCGTCGGCGGCGGCTCCGTCGTCTACACCGGCGCCACCGTGCCCCCGCCGCGCCCCTACTTCACGTCGCTGTATCCGCCCGGCCTGTCCTACGACGAGTTCGCCGGCCGCTGGTTCCCCCTGGCCACCCGGGAGCTGGGGGCCACGACGATGCCCAAGGACATCTACGACGCGGCCCCCTTCACCCACTCGCGCCTGTGGGACCGGCACATGAGACGTGCCGGGTACGCCCCGGAGCCGATCGGCTCGACCTTCGACTGGGACGTCCTGCGCGCCGAACTGCGCGGCACGGTCCGCGCCTCGGCCACCGCCGGGGAGAGCGACTTCGGCTGCTCCAACGGCGCCAAGAAGTCCCTCGACCGCACCTATCTGCCCCGCGCGCTGGCCACCGGCAACGTCCAGCTGCGCCCCCTGCACGAGGTCCGCTCCGTGCGGCGGGGCCGGCGCGGCGGGTATGCCCTGGAGGTGCGGCGGATGGACGCCTCGGGCACGGTCCTGGACGTCGAGGAGTACACCTGCGACCTCCTCTTCGTCTGCGCGGGCACGCTCAACACCAACCGGCTCCTGGTCGCCGCGCGCGAGCGCGGCGACCTGCCCGATCTGCCGGCCGCGCTCGGCAGCGGCTTCGGCGGCAACGGCGACCAGATCAGCCTGCGCACGACCCTGACGGAGAGGACCGGCCCCGCGCAGGGGGCGCCGTGCGCCTCCGCCCGCTTCTTCCACCGCGACTTCGCCCAGCCGATGCGGGCCGAGAGCTGGCAGTGGCTGAGCGCCCACAGCCTGCCGGTGCTCGTCACGTTCGCCGTCACCGTCGACCGCGAGAACCGGGGGACCTTCGTCTACGACCGCCGCACCCGGCGGGTCGTCCTCACGGGCTGGGGCCCCGAGGCGCAGCGGGCCTCCGCGCGGGCGATGGGGCAGTACGACGCGGCCGTCCTGGCGGCCAACCCGGGCCTGGTGTCCGTGGCGCTGGACTACCCCGTCCCCTTCACCGGCCACCCGCTGGGCGGCTGTGCGATCGGCCGGTGCACCGACCTCGAGGGCCGGGTGGCCGGGCACCGGGGCCTGTACGTCCTGGACGGCTCGCTCGTCCCCGGCAACGCCGGGGGCGCCAATCCCTCACTGACCATCACCGCCCTCGCCGAGCGCGCCCTCGCGCGCATCGTCGCCACCGGCGGCTGAACCGGGAGCGGGGCGGCGGGCCGAACGGCGGACTTGGGCCGGGGCGAACGGGTGGCTTCGCGTCGGCGGTGGGCCGCGGGCGGGCAGGCGGATGTGGGGGGCTTCCGCACCGAGGATTGGCATGGCATGAGCGAATACGAGCGTTCCCGTACGATGCCCGCGCTGCCCGAGCACGTTTTCGACCAGGTGAACAACGTGAACCGGCTGAGCAGCTGGCTGCCGGCGGACCTGCACGTGCGGGCCGAGGAGCTGCCGGCCGTGACCGTGCACGAGGACCGTACCGGTGAGGACGAGCGTGCGCTGTTCCGGGCGGATCCGCGGCAGATGCGGGTGGAGTGGGGAACCCGGGACAGCGGCAACTACGCGGGCTGGCTCCAGGTGGCCGGCATCGGCAGCGGTGCCAGCGAGGTGACGATCCATCTGTCGTTCTTCGAGGAGGGCGACGACCCGGGCGAGGGCGTCGTCGTTGACGCCCTCGCCGGCAGCCTGGAGCGGCTGGAGGAGCAGGTGCGGCTGCGCGTGGACGACGGCGGTTGAAGCGGTTAGTGGTCCCGGCGGGGAAGGAGGCGGAGCACGGCAGCGGCCTGCTCGCCGATGTAGTGGCCGAGCTCCTTGTACGCGTCGAACTGCTGGTGGTCGAACCACTGGTCGCTGGTGCTGTCGTGCGGGAAGACGGGGTGGGACGAGGCGTAGGCGAGGAGCTTGTAGGGCATGCCGCGGGTCAGCGTCGCGCGGGCCACGACGAGCTGTCCGCGTCTGCCGAGGTTGCGGCCGTCGGCCCCGATCAGGTCCCGCGGATAGACGATGTCGCCGGTGATGACCGCCTGGGCCGCGAGGCGGGCGTTGATCGTGGCCAGGGGGCTCTCGGGCTGGAGGGGCCGGGCGCTGCCGGGGACGAGTTTCTCGGTGTCGTGGAGGGTGATCTCGATGCCGAGTTCCTCGTGCGCCAGGGTGATGGCCTGGGCGAGGGTGGCGGCGAAGGGTGGGGTGTAGCCGCTGGCGTCGACGCAGACGGCGGTGGTGACTCCGTGGCGGAGCAGCTCGACCAGGCCGAGGTTCTCGTAGTGGCCCCCGTCGGTGGTGAGCAGGAGCCGGTCGTCCATGGGATAGCGGCCGGTGATCTCCCGCAGGAGGTAGGACAGCCGCCGGATGGCGGGCTGCGGAGGGAGCCGCCAGTCGCTGCCGGCCTCCCACAGGGGGCCCAGGGCGGCCGGGTTGGGCAGCCAGGTGCCGAGCCGGGCGTTGGAGAGGGCGAACAGGGTCTGGAACGTGCGTGACTGGGTTCCCATGGCGGAGGCGAAGGCGGCGCCGGACACGGCCATGGCGGACTGGACGGTGAGGTCCCGCCGGATGAGGCGTCCGGTGCGTTGCTCGAGGCTGTCCACGCGGGCGTAGCCGACGTCCGGGCCGCCGACGTAGTCGTGCGAGAGGGTGAAGGAGACCGCGTGCCGGCCGGGCGGGGTGCGGTCGCTGCCGGAGAGGTTGGCGGCCGCGGCGAAGATGACCTGGGGGAAGCCGGGGTGCCTGCGGCCGTAGCGGTGCAGGGGGGTCGGCTCGGTGGCGAAGTCGTAGGGCCGTGCGACGACTTCCCCGTCCGGTTCGGTGCACCGGCGGACGGCGAAGGCGGACGCCAGCCGGAGGCGGTAGAACGGGTGGAGGCTCATCCAGGTCTGGTCCAGGCACAGGACGATCAGGGCGAGGGCGGCGGGCAGGCCGATCTGCCAGACCAGGCCCCATCGGCGTCCGGTGGCGGTCGCCCAGCCCAGGACCAGCAGCGAGACGACCGTCAGCAGCAGCAGGACCAGCCACACGATCACGTACTGGGTGAAGCCGTTGGGTACGGCCCGCGTCAGCTTCCCGGTCCTGCGTGTGGTGCCCAGGGCCCTGCCGAAGCCCTGGCGGACGGTCTGGCGGCGGCGCCACAGGGTGGCGATCAGGACGGCCCCGTAGGTGAACAGCGCGGTGAAGCCGACGCCCGCTCCAGCCTGCGGGGCGCTCAGTTCCAGGCCGGCGCGCAGTCGGACGGTCCCCCAGGCCACGCCGGGCAGGACGACCGCGGCGACGGTCAGGAGCAGGGCCAGCACCACGCAGGCGCGGAAGACGGTGAGGGCCCACTTCGGCGCGCGGACCAGGGCGCCGCACCAGGTGAAGAGGACCAGCCAGACGATCCAGCACGCGGCCGCCACACCGAGCAGGCCCAGGACGGTCCAGAGCACCGGCTCCCGGAAGACCGGTGCCGGCGGTGGCGGGCAGTCGGAGGGAAAGAGGACCCCCGACGCGGACAGGTGGTCGACGTCCGTCAGTGGCACCAGGTGATAGGCCCAGCTCAGGGCGAGGCCCAGGACGAGCAGCATGGCGATGAGCAGGCCCAGGGACGCCAGCAGCCCCCGCAGCAGGACGCCGAGGGCGGCCAGCCACTGGCCGGTGCCTTCGGCGATGTACTTCGAGTGCCGGCGCAGGTGGTCCTCCTCGGGCGAGCCGGGCTCGAAGACGTCGGCCGGTCCCGGCCGGGACGCGGCCGGGGCCTTGTCGTCGGCGGCGCCGTTCAGGGCCAGTTGCAGCGCGCCCGCCATGTACCCGCCGCCGGAGACCGAGACGAGGTAGCGGGCCTTGCGCAGGTGGTCGCGCAGGGCCTGGAGCGCGCCCAGGGTGACGCAGGCCGAGCGGATGCCGCCGCCGGAGACGCAGAACCCCAGGGCGCCTTGTTCCCGTCCGGGCGGCACGAGGTTGCCGTTGCGCCAGCGGGTCCCGCTGCCGGGCGCGGGCGGCGGCGTGCGGCCGGCCCTGGGCCAGCGTTCGCCGTCCGCCCGCGCCACGGGCCACGGCGGGATCAGCTCGGGGCCCGCGGCAAAGTCCTGGGCCGGTGGCCGGGCGGGGCTCAGCCACCTGAGTCCCGGCAGGGCGGCGGCCGTGTGGATGAGGGCGCGTTTGAGGATGATGACGAGCACGACGGCCGCGGTGGGTACGGTCAGTCCCAGCAGCAGCCATTTGAGGGCCGCGCAGGCCGTCGCCACCGTGAACGGCAGGTCGGCGCCGGGGGTGAAGTGCCGCAGGCCGTGGGCGAGGAAGAGGTTCTCGGCCACGTCGCACGCGCCCGCCGAGCCCGCGAGGACCATGGCTGTCACCGCGGCGCGGCGGTGGCTGAGGCGGCGTGCGATGGTGCGGTGGGCGAGGGCGAAGACGGCGATCAGGGTGAGGGTGTAGCCCGCGAGGAAGACGTAGTCGGCGTGCAGCGCCCGCTGGAAGGCGGGGACGCGGTCCCCGACGACCTCCGCCGCCTCGTCGGCGCTGCCCGCCAGCTGCAGCCGGATCACCTCGACGCCCAGCCCTCGGCAGGCGTACCACGCGCTGCCCGCGGCGAGGGGGACGCAGGTGCCGGCGGCCAGCAGGCAGCCCTGCCAGGCGCGCGGGTGCCAGGGCGGGCGGGGTTGCGTCGCGTTGCCGGCGGGCGTGGGGGCGGTCATCGCACGGGGCCGGCTGCCGTCCAGGGGGCGAACGCGTTGTCCACCGACCGCAGGGAGGACCTCAGCTCCGGGAAGTGCCGCAGCAGTACGCCGGTCATGCTGGTGTTCTCGATCCAGTCGAGGCCGGCCCGCGTGTAGACCTGGGGGGTGTAGTCCTCGGTGAGGAACCGGTCGCTGTTGAGGCGGCGGGACGCCATGAGGAGGAAGATGCGGAAGGCGGTGTCGCTGAAGGCGAAGCCCTGCGGCCGTGGCTCGGCGAACATGCCGACCATGAGGTCGACGCGCTCGATGTCGTCCTGGTAGGTGCGGCGCAGCTCCTCGGCCCAGTCGGGGTTGTCGGTGAGCGCGTGGAAGTCCTCGGCCGGGGCGAGGTGGAGCCGGCGTCGGAACTCGTTGTAGCGCGGCACGCCGAGTTCCCGGATCCGCAGGATGTCGACGGCCCCGAGGTCCATGAGCTTGCCGTCGGGCCGCTGGAACTCCTGGAGGAAGGCCGGATAGTTGTGCAGGGTGACCAGGCCCGGGTGGGTGGTGCCGAAGGAGTGGAAGAGGTCGGGCAGGGTGTGTTTGGCGAGGAAGTCGTAGGCGCCCCGGCCCGACAGCTCCCGGAAGGTCGCCTCCTGCAGCGGGGAGCCGTCCTTGGCCGAGCGGAAGGTCCAGTGGTCGGGGATCAGGGGGTGCATGCGGTAGACGGCCACGAACTCCTCGGTGAGGGCGTACGGGACGCCGAAGTGGTCGGTGCGCCCGCCCACGATGCCGCTGAGGACCTCGCTCGTGCTGACCCGGCCGAAGAGCCGGTGGACGCGCTCGCCCAGCAGGCCGAACCAGTTGGCGCGCATGCCGGTGACGGTCGTGGGGTGGCTGATGACGGCGGGGGTCCACTCGATGGTGTGGATCTTGGCGATGAGGGCGGTGTTGACCAGGCGGGCGCGCTGGAAGAGCTCCTCGTCCGACCACTGGGGGTACTCGGCGCGCAGCCGGTCGCAGATGGCGTTGTGTTCCAGGATGAACAGGATGTGCATCATGGCCAGGCCCAGCCAGAAGCCGGGGATGTTCGCCGGGTCCTGGTCGGGGTTGCCGGGGGACAGCGAGCCGTTGCGGGGGACCTTGAGCCTGCCGCCCTCGCCCGCGCGCAGCCGGCGCTGTTCGGCCAGGTCGTTGCCGTAGAGCTGGGAGGCGTCCCACCAGTGCGACTTCTCGTTGAGGAAGGTCGGCGGGAAGCCGTCGTCGCCGTCCGGGCGGGTGGGGTCGGGCACGGTGCGCGGGACGAGCATGGGCGGGTCGGGCCAGGGGTCATCGGCCGGGAGTTCGATGCGCCAGGGGTGGTCCATGGTGCCCTGGCCGTGGTTGACCCAGTCCCGGATCATGAATTGCAGCCAGGCGGCGACGAGGGCGTTGACGGAGGTGGCGGGGATGAACTCGTGCCGGGTCAGCAGGGCGCGGCTGACCTCGCGGGGGCTCGGGGAGAGGATCTGCGGCTCGGGTTCGGGGACGGTGGCCTCCGGCGGGACGTTGCGGCCGAAGCGGGAGCGGGCCATGCCCATGCGCGGGTGGCTCAGGTCGTTGTACGAGCCGTCGGCGGTGCGCTGGGTGAGGTGGCGGGCGTCCGGCGGCTGAAGGGGCGGCAGGTTACGCGCCGGGTAGGAGGTGGTGTCGTGGAGGTTGTTGCGGCGCAGGTTGTTGCGCAGGCCGATGAGGGTCAGCAGGCTGAGCGGCTTCGGCAGCCGGTGCCAGCCGACCTTGCGGTCGACGGCCAGCGCCAGCTTGTTGTGGGCCGCGACGAACCATGAGGTGGCGCTAGGCATGGTGGCTTCCTTCCGGCGCCCGGCAGGTGAGCGGCAGCCGCCGGGGCTGCTGGGCCACGAGCGTGAGGGCGACGTTGAGCGTGGAGATCGCCGTGGCGGTCAGGCCCGGCCGTGGGGCGAGCACGCCGTCCCGCCAGGCGCACGCGGCCGACAGCGCGTCGCTGGCGTGGATGAGCGTGCCGACGCGCAGGGCCCGGTCGACTGTGCGGGCGTCCTTCAGGAGCAGCAGCTCGGCGCCCAGGACCACGGTGCGTACCCCGAACATCCGCAGGACGTGGAGCAGTGCGGGCTGGGCCGGGGCGGCCCCCAGGCTGCGGGCCATGGTCTGCGGGGCCAGCAGGGCGACCACGCCGTTCACGAGGCGGATTCCGGCCAGGCCGTATCGCGCAGTGGTGCGCGCGTCCATCGTCAGTGCCCCTTCCGGAGGGGATGGCACCCCTTCCCGAGGGGGCGTTGCGTACCGAATGTGACGATATTGCATGTTCCGGTGATGCGCGCGGTGAGCCCCTGCCCCGGGCTCAGGGGATCGTGCCGGGGACATCGTCGCTGGGGTCGGTGTGCGGCGTGCCGTTCATGGCCTGTCTGAGCCGGGAGAGCTGCAGATAGATGGCGCGGCGGGCGCGGTTCTGGTTGCCCAGCGGCCGGTGCGCGGGCAGGGCGTGCCAGGGGTTGAAGGAGAGGCGGTCGGCGAGGGCGAACTGCGCCGAGGCGTCGATGTCCTGCCGGGGCAGCCGCAGGGTGGCGACGGGCAGGAAGGGGGAGAGCCGTTCGGGCCAGACGACGGAGGCGTTCTCGACCGGCATCCGGTGCGGGTCGGTCTGCAGCTGGACGAGGAAGTCGAAGAGGACGTCGCGCTCGCGCAGCGTCGCGGTCAGGGCCTGCCGCAGGTAGTCGTCGGGCGGGTGCCACGGCGCCCGGCCGCGCCCCGGGTCGCGGGGCACCAGCGAGTACTGCATGGCCTGGCCCTCGCCGAGCAGGTACGGGGTGCAGCTCCAGTACCGGGTCCGCAGGGGGCTGGCGTGCGTCCGGGCGTACAGGGCCTGCATGACCAGATCGCACAGGTGCGGGTGGCGGGGGTCGAGGAAGTACAGCAGCGGGGTGCCGGCGTAGACGTGCTCCTGCAGGGCGAGGTTCGCCACGACGTCGGGGGTGGTGAAGGTGGGGGCGCTGATGCCGGTGAAGTCCTGGGTCGCCCGCTCGTCGTCGAGCAGGGTGCCGCCTTCGACGCCGAGGAGCTTGACGCCGATGCTGAGGATCCCGTTGTCCTCGATGTCGGGCGGGGACAGCGGGCCGGGACCGGCGAAGCGGACCCAGGCGCGGTAGGTGGCGGGGCGGGCGAACACGCCGTGGCGCAGCCGCGCGGGCAGGCCGCCGGGGACGGTGAACTCCCCCGCCACGACGCCGTAGGTCTTGGTGTTGCCGGCGCGCTCGACGCTGCCCGGCGCGTACTGGCGGGCCATGAAGCGGGCCATCTGCCGGGTGATGGCCTCGGCGACGCCCGCCTCCGCGGGCAGGGCCTTCTCCTCGGCGAGCCGCAGGTGTTCGTCGCGGCGGCGGACGTTGACGCACCACTGGGTCAGGGCCTGCAGCGGCCCTCGCAGGAGACGGTCCAGGGCCGGCCGGATGTAGGGGTCCACGCGCCGCTCGAGGTGGACGCACCGCAGGAGGGCGTCGTTGAGCGTCCGCAGCGCCCGTCGCCCCCTCACCGTCGTCCGCCCGCCGGTGTGGCCGCGCAGAGGTAGCGCAGCGCCCGGAGGCCGGGCAGGAAGAAGTAGGCGCCGCCCTGTACGGAGACGAATCGCGGCAGGTCCAGGTGGCGGGTGCGCAGCGGCCTGCCCTGTTCGGTGAACGTCCGGCGGTGGTCGTGCCGCGGGGCGACGAGCGGGTCGGGGGCGTCGTGCAGGCCGTTGAAGGTGGGGTTGTTCAGCCAGGTGTGCTGGATGAACTCGAACTGGCGGGAGATGTTGGCGTTGAGGCAGAGGAAGTGCAGCCCGCTCTCCGCGCCGTCGCCGGCCGCCGCGCCGGGGCGCTGTGCCGCGGCGTACGGTCCGTAGGCGCGGCCGCGGCGCAGGATGCGGTGGCGTCTGCCGATGGCGACGGAGTCGGCCGAGCCGGGCCGGGGGTCGAGGGAGTCGCGGGGGTGGGCGCGGCGGATGTGGGCGCCGAGGGGGCAGCGCAGCCCGGCGGGGTCGGTCGCGAAGTAGCCGAAGTCGTTGTCGTCGGCGAGGCGGGGGTCGTCCTGCCGGGGGGCGTGGACCAGGGGTGCCCCGCTGGGCCAGCGTCCCACCATGCGGGCGGCGAGCGCGTCGCGGGCGGCGGCGTCGGCGGTGCCGTCGGGCCGGCGTGTCGCGGCGTCCAGATAGCTCCAGAACCCCTCGACGTCCTGGTGGAGCTGGCGGAAGACCACATAGCTGCCGTTGCGGCCGAGGTCGGCGCCGCCCTGGGTCCTGGGCAGCAGCCCGGCGGGGTCGTCGGGGGCCGACAGGACGGGCCGGTCGGTCAGCAGCCCGTACTCGTTGGGGTAGCCGAGCAGGAACTCGCCGGCCTTGACGACGTCGCCGGCGGCCGCTCCCCCCTCGCGAGCGGCCACCACGCGGGACGTCTTGGGCAGCCCCTCGACGAGCGGCTGCGAGATGCCGTCCCGGAAGCCGAAGGGTTCGCGGTCGGTGAGCGTGGCCGTCGCCAGCCGCACGACCTCGGTGAGGCCGCCCGTGGCCAGGAGGTCCTCGCGCAGCTCCGCCTCGAGCCGGGCGAGCCGCTCCTCGTCGCGGGCGTAGAGCATCAGCATGACGTGGACGGGTGGGGTGGCCGGGCCGCCCCACCGCCAGTGGGCGGGCGCGTTGTCGGCGACGTCGCCGAGGAAGCGGCTGCGGTTGGGGTCGGTCATGCCGGAGACGAACTCCTCGGAGAAGCCGTCGAGATCGGGGGTGACCGGCCCCAGGCCGCGCAGGCCGTCGGCGGTCAGGGCGAGGTTGACCGCGGCATCCGGGGGCTCGGCGGTGCCGTCGGTCACCCGCGCCGCCGCCCGGCCCAGGGCGGTCCGCGCGGCCGCCGGTTCGGTGATGGCGAGCATCAGGAAGCAGGCCGACGTCAGGCCGCTGTAGCCACGGGCGACGATGCCCTGGATGTCGTCGAGTTCCACGGAGGCGGTCATCACCTCACCTCTTCTTCAGAGCAGGGCGAGCCATGCCTCGGTCTCGGCCGGGCCGAGATCGGCGAACAGGCCCGCGCGGATGCGGGCGTTGGTCTCGATGTTGTGGGTGGTCATGTCGTCGTAGGCGGAGTACCACACCTGCGTGGGCACCTGGTGGCAGCGCAGGTACCGCTTGAAGGCGAGCTCGTCCTCGGCGCCGCCCCGTACGAGCCAGCGGGTGCGGGGGTAGCCCTGTCCGTTGCTGAAGACGGCGTTGAGGCCCCAGGCGACCTTGTCGATGAAGTCGTCCATGTAGCTTTCGAGGCTGCCGTCGTAGTTGCTGGCGAACACCACGCGTCGTTTGCCGTCGATGTAGAGCCAGCGGGCGAAGTGGATGGTCTTGACGCCGGCGAGGTCGCCCCGGTTGAAGACGTGGCGGACGCCGTAGTCCACGACGAAGAGGACGGCGCTCAGGGTGGCCCGCCGGAAACGTCCGGGCTTGACCTGCCCGACGGCGGTGAAGGGGTTCTGTGTGACGTGGTCCTCGTAGGTGGCGAGCTCGCGCACGTGGTCGCGGCGGGGGCGGGCCTCGTGGGGGACGTCGCGGCGTTCGTGCCACCGCAGCAGCGCGGCCCACAGCGGCAGGGTGATCAGCAGGAGCGGCAGGAAGACCAGGCCGGCCAGGGGGACGGCGATAAGGTGCGCCGTCCGCCGCGCCCGCCATCCGCGGGCGGGTGGTGCCGGCGGGGTGCGCGCCCAGGCCAGGTCCTCGCGTCCGCTGACGTACCGGCGGATCGCGGCGTGGATGTGTTGCGGGCTCTCCTTCGCCAGGGCCGCGCCGTCGCGGTCGAGGAACTCCTCGATGGCCTCGTGGAGTTCGGCTTCCCGCAGGATCTGGCGGCGGCCCCGGCCGACGGTGTTGACGTAGAAGGCCGCGCAGGGGATGAGGTGCGAGGTCAGCCAGGCGATCCGGGCGGCGTCCGGGGCGGTGCGCGACGGGTAGCCGGCGCAGTGCCCGAAGACCTTCTCCAGGCCCTCGCCGGCCGCGCGGACGAGGGCGGCGAGGTGGGCGTCCAGCGGCGCGTCCACCTCGCTCATGTACACGACGCTCGCCGGCATCGCCGCACGGGCGCCGCCACCGGGCCCTTCGGGGACGAGGACCAGCCGTGCGAAGTGGGTCCCCGTCACCTCGGCGAAGGGGAAGAGCTCGCGGGCGGTCCCTTCGCGGTGTGCCTCGCTCAGCACGCGGCGCACCTCGTCGACGTGGACCGCGGGCAGGGCGGCACGGATGGTGACTGCCAGCTGGTGCGGCATGTCCGGCACCTCCAGGAGCGCGTGCGCTAGGTGCGGGGGGCGGGGAAGCGCAGGGCGAAGTTGAGGACTTTGCGCCGTCCCCAGTAGACGACGCCGAGATACAGGCCGGGGCCGACGCTGCGGATCTCGTCGCGTATCCGGTGCGCGAGGAGCGAGGTGCGGGAGTAGTCCAGCACGGTGCATTCGTCGCCGTCGGACCAGCTTCCGTTGCGGTAGACCTTGGCCCGGACCGCCCGCAGACGCAACGGCGTGACGCGGTTGCGCAGTTCGCCCCGCCCGGGGTCGAACACCTTGCCCTGCCAGGCGAGGAGCCGCGCCAGACGGGCCACGGCCGTGGACAGCCGCGCGCCGCGGGCCAGGAGCACCGTGCCGGCCCCCTCGCCCTCGGGGATCTCCCCTGCCGGACTGGTACGGAAGAGCCGGTCGAGCTCGGGCCGCGACATGGTCAGCAGCCTGCGGACATCCGCCCCCGTGGCGTGGCTCATGGCACACCTCCGTGGCGCGTGTCGGCACACATGCCACACCACCATCGTATTTCGGGTGCCCTGTCCCGGCATCTCCGACAGGCGTGCGCGCCGGGCGCGTGAGGCGTGCGGGAGGCGTACGGGAACTCCCGTGCGTTGTGGGAGTGGTAGGTCTGCGCCGCGACGGGAGGCAGGCCACGGCATGGACAAGAGGAGTGGGCATGAGGGACGTGGCGACCGCCGAGCGGGCCGAGGCGGGTCAAAGGGGCAGGAGGCAGCGCCCGTTCTGGAAGGAGCTGCCCCTCCTCATCGGCATCGCGCTCGTCCTCGCCCTGCTCATCAAGACATTTCTGGTGCAGGCGTTCTCGATCCCCTCGGACTCGATGCAGAACACGTTGCAGCGCGGCGACCGCGTGCTGGTCGACAAGCTGACGCCGTGGTTCGGCTCGCGGCCCGAGCGCGGCGAAGTGGTCGTCTTCAACGACCCCGACGGCTGGCTGAAGGACGAGCCCACGGAGAATCCGAACCCGGTGCGGAAGGTGCTCGGCTTCATCGGGCTCATGCCGTCCGCCGAGAAGAAGCACCTCATCAAACGGGTCGTGGCGGTCGGTGGCGACACGGTCGAGTGCAAGGGCACGGGCCCGCTGAAGGTCAACGGCAAGGAGCTCGACGAGCCGTACGTCTTCCAGGGCAACACCCCGTGCAGCGTCGACGACCGGGGCGGCCAGTTCAAGGTCACTGTGCCCAAGGACATGGTGTGGGTCATGGGCGACCACCGGCAGAACTCGGAGGACTCCCGCTACCACCAGCGGGACAAGAACCATGGCTTCGTGCCGGTCGGCAAGGTCGTGGGCCGTGCCGTCGTCGTCGCCTGGCCGCTGAACCGCTGGAGCACCCTGCCCGTGCCGGACACCTTCGACCGGCCCGGCATCGAGAGCGGCCGGCCGTGAGGCCGCGCGCCCGGGCGGCCTGCCCGCCCCCCCGGACGGCGCACCGGAACAGGCGGCCGAGCCACCCGGAAGACAGGGTTCCACTAGGACGTCCGGTGTCCTAGACGGCTTCTACATTCGGCCCGGGGCGGACGGACCGCCCCGACGCGAAAGCAGGAGCGAGAACCCTCATGACCGGCAAGCCCAGCAAGAACGCCCAGGCGGCCCAGGTGAAGTGCGCGGCCTTCTGGGGCCACGACGGCAAGGCACTCGCCGACTTCTACGCCGCCGCCCTGGGCTGGAAGGTCACGCAGACCTTCGGCGACGCGGCGGCGATGATCAGCGACGGCACGACGAGCTACGTGTTCTACACCGCCACGTCCTTCAAGGCCCCCGACTGGCCGAAGGACGAACTCGTCTTCCACCTCGACCTGGCCTTCGACGACGTCGCGGCAGCCGAGGAACGCCTGCTCTCCCTCGGCGCCACCAAGCCCGCCCACCAGCCCGGCGGAAACCACTGGACGGTGCTCCTGGACCCCTCCGGCCAGCCCTTCTGCATCAGCGCCGGCGGCGCCTGAGGGCAGGGCCGGGCGCGGCGGGGAGCAGGTCCCGGC
>NZ_JBEYZU010000008.1:0-27657 GCF_040646235.1 Streptomyces sp. NPDC046261
GAAGCGTTCCCAGGGGATCTGCGCCGGGTCGTCGGCGAACCAGACGCCCCACGAATCCGGTGCGGAGCCGACGCGGATCCGGTTCAGGGCGGGGGGCTGGGGCGATGGGGCGGCGGCGTCCATGCGGCGGCTCTCCTCTCGCCGGTCGGCGTTGACCGGGCAAGGGCTGGGGATGCCCGTAGCTTCCTGGCTGGGCCGGGGAGTGTCAAGGTTTCGTCCGGACATATGGACGTAACGTCAATACCACCTTCGCGACGTCCTTATGTAAGGACAAATGCTTGACATCGCCGTGCGCCCCCGGCTAGACCTGAGCCCGGAACCGAAGGGCGGAGGGGAGACCATGACCGGTCCGTACGACCTCGTCACCATGGGCCGGGTGGGGGTGGACCTCTACCCCCTGCGCACCGGGGTGCCGCTGGCGGAGGTCGAGACGTTCGGGAGGTTCCTGGGCGGCTCGGCGGCCAACGTCGCGGTCGCCGCGGCCCGGCTGGGCCGCCGCACCGCCCTGATCAGCCGCACCGGCGACGACCCCTTCGGCGGCTACGTCCGCGGGGCACTGCGCGACTTCGGCGTGGACGAGCGGTGGGTGACGCCCGTGGCCGCCTACCCCACGCCCCTGACGTTCTGTGAGATCCACCCGCCGGACGACTTCCCGCTGTACTTCTACCGCCGCCCCAAGGCGCCCGACCTCGAGATCCACGCCGCCGAACTGGACCTGGACGCCGTCCGGGCGGCCCGGATCTTCTGGGTGACCGGCACGGGCCTGAGCGAGGAACCCAGCCGGACGGCGACCCTGGCCGCGCTCGCGGCGCGCGCCCGGCGCGGCGTCACCGTCTTCGACCTCGACTGGCGGCCGATGTTCTGGGGCGGTGAGGGCGGCGCCTCCGGCGCCGGGGGCGCCACCGGGCCGGCCGCCATGGCCGCCGCCCGGCCCCACTACGCCGCGGCCCTCGCCCACGCCACCGTGGCCGTGGGCAACGCCGACGAGTGCGAGGTCGCCACCGGCGAGCGCGAGCCGTACGCCGCGGCCCGCGCGCTGCTGGCCGCGGGCGTGGAGCTCGCCGTCGTCAAACAGGGCCCCAAGGGCGTCCTCGCCGTCCACCGCGACGGCACCACCGCACAGGTGCCGCCCGTGCCGGTCGAGGTCGTCAACGGCCTCGGCGCCGGCGACGCCTTCGGCGGCGCGCTCTGCCACGGGCTGCTCGCCGGCTGGGACCTGGAGCGCGCCGTGCGCTACGCGAACGCGGCGGGCGCGATCGTCGCCTCCCGGCTGGCGTGCTCGTCCGCGATGCCCACGGACGACGAGGTCACAGCCCTCCTCGCCGCCCACCCCGACCGTCGCATGGAAGCCGAGGGCACCCCGTGACGCCCATCCGTATCGCCGACCTGACGACGGTCCGCAGCCGGCACCCCGAAGCCGTCGCCGAGGCCGCCGCGCGGCGCGAGCGCCGGCCCCTGCTCGGCGACCGCGGCCGACTGATGATCATCGCGGCCGATCACACCGCGCGCGGCGCGCTCGGCGTCGCCGGCCGGAGCCTGGCGATGGCCAACCGGGCCGACCTGCTGGAGAGGCTCTGCCTCGCCCTCTCGCGCCCCGGCGTCGACGGCGTGCTCGCCACCGCCGACATCCTGGACGACCTGCTGCTGCTCGGCGCCCTCGAGAACAAGGTCGTCATGGGCTCCATGAACCGCGGCGGCCTCCACGGCGCCTCCTTCGAGATGGACGACCGCTTCACCGGGCCCCGCGCGCACGACCTCGTCCGGCGTGGCTTCGACGCGGGCAAACTGCTGCTGCGCATCGACTACGACGACCCCGGCTCGCTGACGACGCTGGAGTCCGCCGCCCGCGCGGTCGACGAGATGGCCGCCTGCCGGCTGCCGGTCTTCGTGGAGCCGTTCCTGTCCCGGCGCGTCGCCGGCGCGGTCCGCAACGACCTCGGCGCCGAGGCCGTCACCACCTCCCTCGCCATCGCCTCGGGCCTCGGCGCCACGTCCGCGTACACCTGGCTGAAGGTGCCGGTCACCGACGACGCCGCGGACATGACGCGCGTGATGGAGGCGTCGACGCTCCCGGCGGTGCTTCTCGGCGGCGACGTCGGGAACGACCCAGGACGCCAGGAGGCCGCGTACGAACGCTGGCGCGCGGCGCTGCGGCTGCCGACGGTGCGCGGACTGGTGGTGGGGCGCGCCCTGCTGTATCCGCCGGACGGCGACGTGGCCGCCGCGGTCGACACGGCGGTGGGCCTGCTGTGAGGACAGCGGCCGAGGAGACTGAAGAGAGGGACGAATCCCACCGCCGGGCCCGGCGGTGGCGAATCAACCGACAGGAGGCGAGAGGCGCATGACCCCCACTGACCGGCACCTGCCGGCCGGCACGGCCACCGGCGGCGCGTACGACGTGGACATCGCCCCCGAGCGCGCCGGCTGGGCCTACTCCTCCCTGCGCGTCCTGACCCTCCCGCGCGACGGCAGCCACACCTTCGCCACCGGTGACAGCGAATGGATCGTGCTGCCGCTCAGCGGCGGCTGCGGCGTCGTCACCGACGCCGTGACCTTCGAACTGCACGGCCGTGAGAGCGTCTTCACCGCCGTCACCGACTTCGCGTACCTGCCGCGCGACGCGCACGCCACCCTGACCTCCCGGGACGGCGGCCGCTTCGCGCTCGCCGGGGCCCGCTGCGAGCGTGCCCTGCCCGCGCGCTACGTCCCCGCCTCCGCCGTCCCCGTCGAACTGCGCGGCACCGGCACCTGCTCGCGGCAGGTCAACAACTTCGCCGCCGCCGGGGTCTTCCCCTGCGAGAGGCTGATCGCGGTCGAGGTCCTCACGCCCGGCGGCAACTGGTCCTCCTATCCGCCGCACAAGCACGACGAGCCCTGCCCGGGCGAGGAGTCGGAGCTCGAGGAGATCTACTACTTCGAGATCGCCGACGCGCCCGGCGGCCGGCCCGGCCTCGGCTACCAGCGGGTCTCGCCGTCCCGCGAGAAGGGCACCGACGTCCTGGCCGAGGTCCGCGGCGGCGACGCCGTGCTGATCCCCGACGGCTGGCACGGCCCCTCCATCGCCGCGCCCGGCCACACCATGTACTACCTCAACGTCATGGCCGGCCCCGGCGAGCGGGAATGGCTCATCCGCGACCACCCCGACCACGCCTGGATCCGCACCACATGGCCGGACACGCCGGTCGACCCGCGGCTGCCCCTGTACCCCGAGGGAGAACAAGGACGATGACCCGCCGTCTCACCGTCGCCCAGGCGCTGGTGGAGTTCCTGGCCCACCAGTACACCGAGCGCGACGGCTGCCGCCGGCGCCTGATCGCCGCCTGCTGGGGCATCTTCGGCCACGGCAACGTGGCCGGCGTCGGGCAGGCGCTGCTGGAGACCGGGGACGCGCTCCCCTACCTCCAGGGCCGCAACGAGCAGGCCATGGTGCACGCCGCCGTCGGCTACGCCCGCCACTGCGACCGGCTCTCCGCCCACGCCGTCACCACCTCCATCGGCCCCGGCGCCACCAACCTCGTCACCGGCGCCGCCCTCGCCACCGTCAACCGCCTGCCGGTGCTCCTGCTCCCCGGCGACACCTTCGCCACCCGGCCCGCCGACCCCGTGCTGCAGCAGCTCGAACACCCCGGCGCCGGCGACGTGTCCGTCAACGACTGCCTGCGCCCGGTCTCCCGCTTCTTCGACCGCGTCGGCCGCCCCGAGGCGCTGATCCCCGCCGCCCTGCAGGCCATGCGGGTGCTGTCCGACCCCGTGGAGACGGGCGCCGTCACCCTCGCCCTGCCCCAGGACGTCCAGGCGGAGGCGTACGACTGGCCGGAGGAGTTCTTCGCCGACCGCGTCTGGCAGGTGCGCCGCCCCGCGCCCGACCCCGCCGAGCTGGCCGCCGCCGTCGCACAGGTGCGGGCCGCCCGGCGTCCGCTGATCATCGCCGGCGGCGGCGTCCACCACAGCGAGGCGGAGGACGCGCTGCGCGCGCTCGCCGACGCCACCGGCATCCCGGTCGCCTCCACCCAGGCCGGCAAGGGCTCGCTGCGCCACGACCACCCGGCGGACGTCGGCGGCATCGGCCACACCGGCACCGCCGTCGCCGACGCCCTCGCCCGTGCCGCCGACCTGGTCATCGGCGTCGGCACCCGCTACAGCGACTTCACCACCGCCTCCGCGACCCTCTTCGCCGCGCCCGGCGTCCGCTTCGTCAACCTCAACATCGCCGCGTACGACGCCCACAAGATGGCCGGGCTGCCGCTGGTCGCCGACGCCCGCACCGGCCTTCAGGCGCTGGCCGAGGGGCTGCGGGGGCACCGGGTCGCGCCGGAGTACGTGAGCGCGTACACCGCCGGGAAGGGCCAGTGGGAGGCGGCGGTCGAGTACGCGTACTCCTGGCGCGAGGACGGCGACGGGCGGCTGCCCACCCAGACCCAGGTGATCGGCGCGCTCGAGACCGTCGTCGGCGACGAGGACGTCATCATCAACGCGGCCGGTTCGCTCCCCGGCGACCTGCACAAGCTCTGGCGGGCCCGCTCGCGCCGCCAGTACCACCTCGAATACGGCTACTCCTGCATGGGATACGAGATCCCGGCCGCGATCGGCGTGCGCCTGGCCGACCCGGACCGGCCGGTGTGGGCGCTGGTCGGCGACGGCACGTACCTGATGATGCCGACCGAGCTCGTCACCGCCGTGCAGGAGGGCATCGCCATCAAGGTGATCCTGGTGCAGAACCACGGCTACGCCTCCATCGGCGGCCTCTCGGAGGCGGTCGGCGGCGAACGCTTCGGCACCGCCTACCGCTTCCGGGCGCCCGACGGCACGTACACCGGCGACCCGCTGCCCGTGGACCTGGCCGCCAACGCGGCCTCCCTGGGCATGACCGTGCTGCGGGCCCGTACCGTCCTTCAGCTGCGCGCGGCGCTGGCCGAGGCGCGCGCCTCGGACCGGCCCACATGTGTCTATGTGGAGACCGAAACAGCCGACACACTGTCCGGCGCGCCCCCTGCCCAGGCGTGGTGGGATGTGCCTGTCGCCGAGACCGCGACCCGCCCTGCGGCCGTGACGGCCCGGGAGGAGTACGACCGCAACGCCGCCGCCCGTCGACGTTATCTTTGACCGTAGGAGAGGCCGCAGCCGATGAAGACCGTCAACCACTGGATCGACGGCAAGTCCGTCGAGGGCACCTCGGGCGAGTACGGACCGGTGACCGACCCGGCGACCGGCGCCGTCACCACGCGCGTGGCCTTCGCGTCCGCCGAGGAGGTCGACGCGGCCGTCGCGGCCGCCAGGTCCGCCTACGCGACATGGGGCGGCTCCTCGCTCGCGGCGCGCACGGCGGTGCTCTTCCGCTACCGCGCGCTGCTCGACGCCCACCGCGACGAGCTCGCCGCACTGATCACCGCCGAGCACGGCAAGGTCCACTCCGACGCGCTCGGCGAGGTCGCCCGCGGCCTGGAGATCGTCGAGCTGGCGTGCGGGATCACCACGCAGCTCAAGGGCGAGCTGTCCACGCAGGTCTCCAGCCGTGTCGACGTCGCCTCGATCCGGCAGCCGCTGGGCGTCGTCGCGGGCATCACGCCCTTCAACTTCCCGGCCATGGTGCCGATGTGGATGTTCCCGCTCGCCCTCGCCTGCGGCAACACCTTCGTCCTCAAGCCGAGCGAGAAGGACCCCTCGGCCGCGATCCGGCTGGCCGAGCTGGCCGCCGAGGCCGGCCTGCCCGACGGCGTCCTCAACGTCGTCAACGGCGACCGGACGGCCGTCGACCGGCTGCTGGAGCACCCCGACGTCGCCGCCGTCTCCTTCGTCGGCTCCACCCCCATCGCCCGCTACATCCACACCACCGCCTCCGCCAACGGCAAGCGCGTCCAGGCGCTGGGCGGCGCCAAGAACCACATGCTGGTCCTGCCCGACGCCGACCTCGACGCCGCCGCGGACGCCGCCGTCTCCGCCGCCTACGGCTCGGCCGGCGAGCGCTGCATGGCCATCTCCGCGGTCGTCGCGGTCGGCGGCACCGGCGACGAGCTGGTCGCGAAGATCCGCGAGCGCGCCGAGAAGATCAAGATCGGTCCGGGCGACGACCCCACCTCCGAGATGGGCCCGCTCATCACCAAGGCCCACCGCGACAAGGTCGCCTCCTACGTGCACGGCGCCGCCGCCCAGGGCGCGGAGGTCGTCCTGGACGGCACCGGCTTCACGGTCGAGGGCTACGAGGAGGGCCACTGGATCGGCCTGTCGCTGCTGGACAAGGTGCCGACCGGCGCGGACGCCTACCGCGACGAGATCTTCGGCCCGGTGCTGTGCGTGCTGCGCGCCGAGACCTACGAGGAGGGCGTGGCCCTCATCAACGCCTCCCCCTGGGGCAACGGCACCGCCATCTTCACCCGTGACGGCGGCGCCGCCCGCCGCTTCCAACTGGAGGTCGAGGCGGGCATGGTGGGCGTCAACGTGCCCATCCCGGTGCCGGTCGGCTACCACTCCTTCGGCGGCTGGAAGCACTCCCTCTTCGGCGACCACCACATCTACGGCAACGACGGCGTGCACTTCTACACCCGCGGCAAGGTCGTCACCACCCGGTGGCCCGACCCGCAGGACGGTGGCGTGGACCTGGGGTTCCCCAGCCACCGCTAGCCCTGATTGCCCCTTTACGGGCGATTGGACCGTAAGCTCTGGGCATGACCTGGTCGAGCGCGCTGAAGGACACCGCACGCGCCGGGCTGACGATCGAGCGCACCAAGCTGGAGCCGCTCGTCGCACTGCGCGGCGCCTGCGGGGTCGCGATCGTCATCGGCCTCATCCTGTGGCTCGGCACGCCCAAGCTCGCGGTCTCGTCGGCCTTCGGCGCCTTCGCCTCGGGCCTGGCCACCTTCCAGCGCAGCTGGCGGCCGCGACCGGTGCTGGCGCTGGGCGTGGCCGTCGGGCTCGGCATCAGCACCTTCCTCGGCTACACGGCCATCGGCCATCACGTGGTCTTCGCCGTCCTGCTGGCCGTCTGGACGCTGCTGGCGGGCATGGCGTGGGCGATCGGGCCGGTCTCCGGCATGGTGGCCTCGCAGATGGTCGCCGTGATGCTGTTCACCGTCACCCTGCCCACCTCCGTCCTCGGCGCCCTGCACCACGCCGCCCTGATCGTCTTCGGCGGCCTGGTGCAGGCGGCGCTCATCGTCGTCTTCCCGATCCGCCCCTGGGGCCGCCAGCGCGACGCCCTCGCGGACGCGCTCGCCGCCGAGGCCGACTACGCACGCCGCCTGCGCCACGACCCGGAGGCCCGCTTCGACCCCCAGCCGCTGATGGACGCCCGCAGCGCCGCCGCCCTGACCCCCCGCCAGGCACGGCGCAGACCCAGCCAGCTGGGCGGCCCCCGGGGCCTGGCCGAGCGGCTGCGGCCCGTGCTGGCCTCCCTCGCCGACCCCGTCCTGGGCCCGCCCCCCGAGGGGCCCGAACGCGACCGCGCCCGGGAGCTGCTGGCGGCCGCCGCCGTCGTCCTGGACGCGGTGGCGCACGCCGTCCGCTGGGGCAAGCCCGTACGGCTGCCGCCGGAGGTGATGGCCACCCTCGACGTCCCCGACGCGTCCGGCCTCGTCCTCACCGGCACCGCCCGCCGCTCCGCGCTGCGCCTGATGGTGCTGCTCGCGGACGTCGTCGAATCCGCCGACGAACGCGTCGAGTCGACCCGGCCCGCCGACGCCGGGGAACGCCGGCACCTGCTGCGCCCCTCCGTGCCCAGCCTCGTGCCCGTCGGCCTGCGGGCCCTGCGGCGCGAGGCCCGCTGGTCCTCGGCCATCGGACGGCACGCGGTCCGGGTCACGGCGGTGGTCTCGGCCGGCTATGTCCTGGGCTCCGCGCTGCCCCTGGGGCACGGCTACTGGGCGCCGATGACCTCGGTGATGGTCATGCGGCCCGACTTCGCGCAGACCTACTCGCGCGGCGTGGCCCGCTTCGCCGGGACCGTGGTCGGCGTCTGGCTCGCCGGCGCGCTGATGGTGCTCGTGCACCCGGGCACGTATGTGTGCGCCGGCCTGGCCGTGTTGTGCATCGGGCTGATGTACCTGCTGATGCGTACGGGCTACAGCGTGGCCTCCGCCTGCATCGCCGCCTACGTCGTCTTCCTGCTCGGCATCGCGGGCGAGGGCTGGTCGCAGACCGTCCAGGCCCGGCTGGCGCTGACCTTGCTGGGCGGGGCGCTGGCGCTGACCGCCTACGCCCTCTTCCCCGCCTGGGAGACGCTGCGGCTGCGCGACCGGCTCGCCGACTGGCTGGAGGCCAACGGTCGTTACTCCCTCGCCGTGCTCGCCCTCTACGCCCAGCCGGCGGTCCGCAAGCACCGCCGGGTGCGCGAGTCCCTGCTGGACTCGCGGGCGGCCCGCATGGAGTGGGAGGAGGCCGCCGCCCGCGCGCAGAAGGAACCGGTGCGGCACCGGGGCATCTCCCGCAAGGCCGAGCGCGCGGCGGAGTCGGCGCTGGCCACGATGGGCCGCGCGACGATGCTGATGGAGGCCCACATCCCCGGCCGCGACGCCGAACCCTCCCCGGGCGCGGAGCGGTTCGCGGCCGCCCTGCGCGCCGCCCTGCCGGAGGCGGTGGCCGCCGTGCGGGAGCGCCGCCCCCTGGACTGGACGCCCCCGCGCCGCGCCCACGACGCCTGGCGCGCGGCGGCGGGCGAGGAGGGGGTGGCGGTGCGGGCCTCGGAACTGCTGACGGACGCGCTGGAGGAACTGGCGGAAGCCCTGAGGCCGGGACCGCGCAAGCGCGATCGCCGGAGGAGCTGACGCGTCAGCCCCTCCGGCCGGGGGACCGCTGCGCTACGGCGTGAACAGCCGGTCCAGGTGCGCGTCGGCGAGCCGCAACGCCTCCTGGGGGGTTTGAACGTCGAGCAGCGTGTAACTGGTCAACCCGTCGACCAGACAGATCAGCAGCATCGCCTCCGTCTCCGGATCGCGGTCTGCCGCGACCTCGCCCCGCCCGATGGCCTGCCGGATCTGCTCGGCGAACAGCGCCCGCAGCAGCGGGATGCCCTCCTTGGCGTGCCGACGCAGCCGCTCGTCGTGCACGGCCTGCATGAAGTACGCGATCTGGACCAGGACGCCGCTGCGGCTGTTGTCGTCCAGCGGCAGCATCTCGGCGACGATCTCGCGCAGGACCGTGCGCGGGGAGGGCGTGCCGGCCGTCGCCAGCACGCGCTCGCGGATGCGGCCGGCGGCGAGTTCGTTGATGTGGTCGAGGGCGAAGACGAGCATGTCGCCCCGGCTGCGGAAGTAATGCTGCAACTGCCCGAGCGACATTCCCGCCTCGGCCGCCACGTCCCTCAGGCTCGCGCCGTCGAGTCCGCGCGTGGACGCGATCCGCCACAGGGCAGCGGCGATGTGGCGGCGGCGTTCGTCATGGTCGACGAGCTTGGGCACGGTGGGCCTCTCAGATTTTTACAGGTCAGTTGTATTGCCATAGCCTGGCCCTTCACGATACAACTGACTTGGAAAGAAACGGGGGACATGGTGGCCGGATATTCGCACCCTCCGCAGGTAGGACTCCGGCCACCGTGCCACCGGGTGGACCCCCGGGCCCGGCGCTGGTGGGCCGCGCAGGCATGGCTCACGGTGAGCGGCCCCCTGCTGCTGACGGCCGTGGCGCTGCTCGTGCTGTCGGCCCTCTTCTTCCCCGGGGCGCTGCCCTGGCTGGGCCCTCTGACGGCCCTCGTCCTGGTCCTGCCCGCACTCGTCTACGCCCTGGCCATGCCGAGGGTGCGCTACCGCGTGCACGCCTGGGAGGTGGGGTGGTCGGCGGTCTACGCGGCCAGCGGCTGGTTCTGGCAGAAGCGGCGCATCGCGCCGCTGTCCCGGGTGCAGACCGTCGACACCCGGCGCGGGCCGCTGCAGCGGCGGTACGGACTCGCCACGGTGACCGTCACCACGGCCTCCACGGCCGGGGACGTGACGATCGCCGGGGTCTCCGACGAGGTCGCCCGGCAGCTGGCGGAGCACATCGGCACCGCGGCCCGCACCCTTGCGGGGGATGCCGCGTGAACGGGCAGTGGCGCCGACTCGACCCCCGTACGGCCCTGGCGCACTGCGCCTGGCTGGGCGCGCCGCTCGGCTCGCTCGCGCTCACCGCGCTCGCCACGGGCGGACACCTGGACGCACGCGCCTGGATCACGATCGGCGCCATCGCGCTCGTCTTCGCCGGCATCACCGCGACCGGCTTCCTCACCTGGCGCCGCACCCGCTACCGCGTCACCGCCGACTCCCTCGAACTGCGCACGGGCCTGTTCACGCGGCGCGTACGGGCCGTGCCCCTGCACCGCGTGCGCACCGTGGACCTGACCGCCAACCCGGTGCAGCGGCTGCTCGGCCTCACCGTCCTGCGCGCGGGGACGGGCGGAGGCGGCGGCCGGGGCGGGCGCGAGGGCGAGCTGTCGCTGGAGGCGCTGTCGCGGCCCGAGGGCGAGCGCCTGCGCGCGGAGCTGCTGGCACGCGCGGCAGGCGCGGGCCAGGGCGCCGGGGACCCGGTGCTGGCGGTGGCCGACGCGCGGTGGCTGCGGTACGCGCCGCTGACGTTCTGGGTCTTCGGCGGCGTCCTCACCGTGGCCGGCTCCGCCTGGCGCACGCTGGACGTCATGGGCGTCGAGCCGTGGCGCGTCGGCTTCCTGCGGGGTTTCTTCCGCGAGTTCGGCAACAGCGCGCTGTGGATCACCGTTCCCCTGGCCCTGCTGGTCGTCACCGCGCTGGGAGTCGTGGGCGCCGTGCTGCTCTACGCCGAGAACTGGTGGCGTTATCGCCTGGAATGGACCGATGCGACCACCCTCGGCGTCCGCCGCGGGCTGTTCACCACCCGCGCCGTCTCCCTCGAGCGCGCGCGACTGTGCGGCGTGGCCCTGCGCGAGCCGCTGTTGCTGCGCGCGGGCGGCGGCGCGAGCGTACGCGCGGTCGCCGGCGGCCTCGGCAACCGCGAGGAGAACCGCAGGCGCAGCGTCGTCCTGCCGCCCGCGCCCCGGGCGGTGGCCGAGCGGGTGTGCGCCGGGGTGCTGGGGGCCGCCGCCGGTCCGGCACCCGCGCTGCGCCCGCACCCGCGGGCCGCGTTGCGGCGGCGGGTGGTGCGGGCGCTGGGCTTCGGGGTGCTGCCGGTGACCGTGGCGCTCGCGGTGCTGGGGTGGCTGCTGACGCCGGTGCTGCTGTCCTGCGCGGCGATCTGGACGCTGGTGGCGGCCCCGGTCGCCTGGGCGCTGGCGCGCGACGCCTACCGGTCGCTGGGCCACGGGGTGCGCGGCAGCCACCTCGTCGTACGGTCCGGCGCCTTCGGACGGGAGACGGTGACCCTCGAGCGGGACGCGGTGCTGGCGTGGACCTTCACGCAGACTCCCTTCTCCCGTCGCTCAGGTGTGGCCACTGTCACGGCTGCCGTGGCCGCAGGGGAGGACGGATACCGCATTCGGGATATGTCGGCCGCCGAAGCTGTCGGATTCGCGGAGTTTGCGGCTCCGGGAATCGTCAGTGAGTTCGTCGTCCGGACGGGTGCCTGAGTCTCTTCGCGTACATTCGCACCTACTTTTTTGTTATCTGCGGACCGACGCCCGGTCTCCTAGGTGTCGGATCGAACGCCAATGTGGCGGGTGCGGAAAGAGGTGCGGGCGTGAAGAGTGTGAACGTGGCCGTGGTGGAAGCGGCGCAGGCCGGGAACACCGCGGCACAGGACGAGCTCGTCGCCTCCCACCTGCCGTTGGTCTACAACATCGTCGGACGCGCCCTGAACGGGCACGCCGACGTCGACGACGTCGTCCAGGAGACGATGCTCCGCGTGATCAACGGCCTGGATGGGCTGCGCGACCCCGCCGGCTTCCGCTCCTGGCTCGTGGCGATCACCATGAACCAGATACGCAGCCACTGCCGGGCGGACCGCCTCGAGGCCCCCGTCAGTGGACTGCAGGACGTGGTCGGTGAAGTGCCCGACCCCAAGGCCGACTTCGTCGACCTGACCATCGTGCGGCTCGGCCTGGAGGGCCAGCGCAAGGACGCCGCCGAGGCCACGCGCTGGCTCGACGAAGGGGAGCAGGAGGTCCTGTCCCTGTGGTGGCTGGAGGCCGCCGGCGAACTCCAGCGTGCCGAGGTCGCCGCTGCCCTCGAGCTCACCCCGCAGCACGCGGCCGTCCGCATCCAGCGGACCAAGGCCCAGCTGGAGACCGCCCGCGGCGTGGTCCAGGCGCTCGCCGCCCACCCCCGCTGCCCCCAGCTCGCCGACGTCGTCGTCTCCTGGGACGGCGCCCCCTCCGCGCTGTGGCGCAAGCGCATAGCCCGGCACGTGCGCGGCTGCGTCCGCTGCTCCGGCACCCTGGCCGCCCTCTACCCGGCGGAGGGGCTGCTGGTCGGCCTCGGCCTGGTGCCGGTCGGCGGCGCGCTGCTCGCCCGGTGGGGCGGCGGGGCCGCCGCGCTGCGCGGCGAGGCCGTGGCCCACACCTCCGCGGCGCACGCGGGCACCGGAGCGGCCCGCGGCCACCGGGCCGGCACCCGCCGGCAGGGCGGAGCCCGCGGCCACCGGGCGGGCGGCCGTTCCCGTACCGCCCGCCGGGCCGTCATCGGCGCGGGCGTCCTGGCGATCGTCGGCGGCGGCGTCCTGGGCGGCGGCTACCTCTTCCAGGACTCCTCGGACACGACCGTCAAGGCCGGCTCCGCCGCGGTGCCCGGCGACCTGAAGCAGCAGAGCGCCAAGGAGCCCTCCCCGCTGCGCACCGGACCCTCGCAGTCCGCCTCGCCCAGCGCCTCGGCCTCGACGAGCCCCTCGCCCAGCGCCTCCGCCACCGAGGCGAAGCCCTCCAAGGCCCCCGCACCGCGCACCGCCACCCCCTCGCCCGAGCGCAGCACCGCCTCCCGCGCCCCGAAGGCGTCCAAGGCCCCCGCCGGCAACCCGGGCGGCGGCTCCCTCGGCCAGCAGGTCACCGCCCTGGTCAACAAGGAGCGCGCCAAGGTGGGCTGCTCGCCCGTGACCTCCAACAGCCTCCTGGACGCGGCGGCGCAGGGCCACTCCGACGACATGGCGGCCCGCTCGTTCTTCAACCACACCAACCCCGACGGCAAGGGCCCGGGCGAGCGCGTCACCGCCGCCGGCTACAAGTGGAGCACCTACGGCGAGAACATCGCCTACGGACAGCAGAGCGCCGCCGCCGTCATGGACTCGTGGATGAACAGCGACGGCCACCGCAAGAACATCCTCAACTGCTCCTACAAGGAGATCGGCGTCGGCGTCAACCACGCCCCCGGCGGCCCGCGCTGGACCCAGGTCTTCGGCGCGCGCTGACGCCGCGCGGCGTCCGTCCCGAGCCCGGTCCCGGCCCCCCGTGCCGGGACCGAGCCCTGCGTCAGCGCCGCCGCCCGCCCTTGAGCGTGGCCCGCAGGTACTCGCGGTTCATCGTGGCGATGGACTGCAGCGGTATGCCCTTGGGGCAGGCCGTGGCGCACTCGCCGGTGTTGGTGCAGCCGCCGAAGCCCTCCTCGTCCATGGCCGTGACCATGTCCAGCACCCGGGACTCCCGCTCCGGGGCGCCCTGCGGCAGCACGTTCAGGTGCACCACCTTCGCCGAGGTGAAGAGCATCGCCGAACCGTTCGGACAGGCGGCAACGCACGCCCCGCAGCCGATGCACTCGGCGTGCTCGAAGGCCAGGTCGGCGACGGGCTTGGGCACGGGCGTCGCATGGGCCTCGGGGGCGGAGCCGGTGGGCACGGAGACATAGCCGCCGGAACCGATGACCCGGTCGAAGGCCGAACGGTCCACGACAAGGTCCTTGACCACGGGGAACGCCGCCGCCCGCCAGGGCTCGACGTCGATCGTGTCGCCGTCGCGGAAGTGACGCATGTGGAGCTGGCAGGTGGTGGTGCGCTCCGGGCCGTGCGCCCGCCCGTTGATCACCATGCCGCAGGCGCCGCAGATGCCCTCCCGGCAGTCGTGGTCGAAGGCGACCGGCTCGTCGCCGGAGAGGATCAGCTCCTCGTTGAGGTGGTCGAGCATCTCCAGGAAGGACATGTCCTCGCTGATGCCGGTGACCTCGTAGGTGGTCATGGCCCCGGCGTCCTCGGGGGTGCGCTGGCGCCAGATGCGCAGGGTGAGGTTCACGCGTAGCTCCGCTGGGTGGGGTGGACGTACTCGAAACGCAGCTCTTCCTTGTGGAGCACCGGCGCGGTGCCCGTGCCCGTGAACTCCCAGGCGGCCGCGTACGCGAACTCCGCGTCCTTGCGCGCCGCCTCGCCCTCGGGTGTCCGGCTCTCCTCCCGGAAATGGCCGCCACAGGACTCCGTGCGGTGCAGGGCGTCCAGGCACATCAGTTCCGCGAGCTCGAGGTAGTCCACGATGCGGTTGGCCTTTTCCAGCGACTGGTTGAGCTCCTCGCCGGTGCCCGGCACCTTGATACGGCGCCAGAACTCCTCCCGCAGGGCGGGTATGCGGCCCAGCGCCTTGCGCAGCCCGGAATCGGTACGGGCCATCCCGCACTCGTCCCACAGCAGTTCGCCCAGCTCGCGGTGGAAGGAGTCGGGCGTGCGGTCGCCGTCGACGGCCAGCAGCCGGGCGAGCCGCCCGGTGACGTCGGCGAGGGCGGCGGTGACGGCCGGATGGGAGGGGTCCACGGCCTCGTGGGGGTGGCGGGCGAGGTAGTCGTTGATGGTGGAGGGCAGGACGAAATAGCCGTCGGCCAGGCCCTGCATCAGCGCGGAGGCGCCCAGGCGGTTGGCGCCGTGGTCGGAGAAGTTGGCCTCCCCGATCGCGAACAGTCCGGGCACGGTGGTCTGCAGGTCGTAGTCCACCCACAGGCCGCCCATCGTGTAGTGGATGGCCGGATAGATGCGCATGGGCACCCGGTACGGATCCTCGGCGGTGATCCGCTCGTACATCTCGAAGAGGTTGCCGTATTTCGCCTCGACGGCCGCGCGGCCCATGCGCGCGATGGCGTCGGCGAAGTCGAGGTAGACGCCCTGCCCGCCGGGGCCCACGCCCCGCCCCTCGTCACAGACGTTCTTCGCGGCGCGCGAGGCGATGTCGCGCGGCACGAGGTTGCCGAAGGAGGGGTAGAGGCGCTCCAGGTAGTAGTCGCGCTCCGGCTCGGGGATGTCGGCCGGAGGCCGGGTGTCGCCCTTGGCCTTGGGCACCCAGATGCGGCCGTCGTTGCGCAGCGACTCGCTCATCAGCGTCAGCTTGGACTGGTGGTCACCCGAGCGCGGGATGCACGTGGGGTGGATCTGGGTGAAGCAGGGGTTGGCGAAGTGGGCACCACGCCGGTGGGCGCGCCAGACGGCCGTGGCGTTGGAGTTCTTGGCGTTGGTCGAGAGATAGAAGACGTTGCCGTAGCCACCGGAGGCCAGCACGACGGCATCGGCGAGATAGGTGTCGATCCGGCCGGTGACCAGATCGCGGGCGACGATGCCGCGCGCCCGGCCGTCGATGACGATCAGGTCGAGCATCTCGGTGCGGGCGTGCATCTCGACCGCGCCCGCGTCGATCTGGCGGCTGAGCGCCTGGTACGCGCCGAGCAGCAACTGCTGCCCGGTCTGCCCGCGCGCGTAGAACGTACGGGAGACCTGGACGCCGCCGAAGGAACGGGTGTCCAGCAGGCCGCCGTACTCGCGGGCGAACGGCACGCCCTGGGCCACGCACTGGTCGATGATCTCGACCGAGATCTGGGCGAGGCGGTGGACGTTGGACTCCCGGGCGCGGAAGTCGCCGCCCTTGACGGTGTCGTAGAACAGCCGGTGCACGGAGTCGCCGTCGTTGCGGTAGTTCTTGGCGGCGTTGATGCCGCCCTGGGCCGCGATGGAGTGGGCGCGGCGCGGGGAGTCCTGATAGCAGAACTGCACGACCCGGTAGCCCTGTTCGGCCAGCGTGGCACCCGCCGCGCCGCCCGCCAGCCCGGTGCCGACGACGATGACGGTGTGCTTGCGGCGGTTGGCGGGGTTGACCAGCTTCGCCTCGAAGCGCCGGCGGTCCCAGCGCTCGGCGACGGGGCCGCCGGGAGCCTTGGTGTCGGTGAGAGGAGCACCGACGCGGTAGTGGAGGTATTCGCTCATCTCAGCTCACGACTCCTGTCAGAACGCCCACGGGAACGGCGATGAATCCACAGGTCAGCAAGATCGCCAGCCCGTTGGCGAGGGCCTTGAGCACCCGCTCGCGGCGTGGCGAGCCCACGCCCAGCGTCTGGGCGGCACTCCAGAAGCCGTGCCGGATGTGCAGGCCGAGCGCGAGCATCGCGGCGATGTAGAAGGCGCTGACATACCGGCGGTCGAAGGACGCGACGAGGTTTTCGTACGGGCGTCCCTGCTCGGCGTTGGGGTTCACGGTGAGGGTGGTGAGGTCCAGGATGTGCCAGACGATGAACAGGCCCAGGATCACCCCGCCCCAGCGCATGGTGCGCGTCGCATAGCTCGCCCGGCGCCGTTTGTGCACATACCCGTCCGGGCGCGCGGCGATGTCGCGCCGGCTGAGCTGGTAGGCCGCCACCCCGTGCAGGACGACCGACGCGCTCAGCACCACCCGCGCCGTCCACAGAAACCACTCGCGGTGCAGGAACGGCTCGCCGATGGTACGGATCCAGTGCCCGTAGTGATTGAACTCCCCGGCCCCGAAGAACACCTTCAGATTGCCCATCATGTGGGCGACCAGGTACGCCAGCATGACCAGACCGGTGACGGCCATGACCGCCTTCTTGCCGACGGTCGAGCGCCACACGAAGCCGATGAGGGACGGAGACCGCTCCGTCCGGGTCGCGAGTGCCATGACAACCGACCGTAGGCGGGCCCCATCGATGCGTCCAAGACATGATGGCGCTGGTTTCCATAGCCTCCCCCTATCTATCCTGCGGTGGTGCAACTCCAGCAACTCCGCTACTTCGCCACCGTCGCCGAGCTCCGGCACTTCACCCGGGCCGCCGAGGCGCTGCACGTCGCCCAGCCGTCGCTCTCCCAGCAGATCCGCGCCCTGGAGCGGGAACTGGGCGCCGAGCTCTTCCATCGCGCCCGGGGCAACATCACCCTCACCGACGCGGGCGAGGCCCTGCTGCCGCTCGCCCGGCGGGTGCTCGCGGACACCGAGACGGCCCGCCGGGAGGTGCAGGAGGTCGCCCTGCTGCGGCGCGGCCGGGTGCGGCTGGGCGCCCCGCCGAGCCTGTGCGCGAGCCTCGTCCCGGATGTCCTGCGCACCTACCACGCCCGCTTCCCCGGCATCGAGCTGCACGTGGACGAAGGCGGCTCGCAGGACCTTGTGCGCCGTCTCGCCGACGGCGGGCTCGACCTCGCCCTGATCATCACCCCCCTCGGTGTGGGCGCCCCCGCCCTGGCGACGACCGAGCTCCTCCACGAGGACCTGGTCGTGGTGTCGTCCCCCGCCTCCCCGGCCCCCGTCCGGGGCCGCACCATGCGGGTGGAGCAGCTGCGGGACCTGCCGATGGTGATGTTCCGGCGCGGCTACGACCTGCGCGAGATCACCACCGCCGCGTGCCGTGCGGCGGGCTTCGAACCCTCCTTCACCGTCGAGGGCGGCGAGATGGACGCCGTCCTGGGTTTCGTCCGTGCCGGACTGGGTCTCGCCGTCGTCCCCGGCATGGTCGCGGCCCGTTCCGGCCTGCGGGTCACCCCCTTCGAGGGTGAGCGCATGCGCCGGACCGTGGCCGTTGCCCACCGCAAGGACGCCCCACCCCCACGCGCGGCCCGGGAGCTGCGACGCGTACTGCTGGAGCACCTGGGCGCGCCGGCGGACGAGCCCGGCGAGCCCTGAAGGCCCTGAGGCGGCCCGCGGCCCGGGGCGGGCGGACTCGCGGGTGGGGCCGGGGTGGGACGGGGTGGAGCCGGGCTATGTCCGGCTCGGCCCAACTCAACTCTGTGCGGGTCGGTTCGGGTCGGCTCGCGTTGGCTGGGCTCGGGTCGGCTTGGCTCGGTTCGGATCAGCTCAGTTCGGCGTTGACGATGGCGCGGAGCGCGGCGAGGTGGGCGCGGTAGGCGGCCCGACCCTCCTTGGTCAGGCGCAGCCACACCCGCTGCCGCGTCTCGCGCACGGCCCGGCGCTGCTCGACGTAGCCGGCCTCCGACAGGACCGTGACGTGTTTGCTCAGCACGGATGGGCTCACGCCCAGCGTGTCGCGCATCGTCGCGAACTCGATCTCCTCGACGGCGTCGAGCGCGGCGCAGATCCGGAGCCGGTTCGGCGCGTGGATCGTCTCGTTGAAGCCGTCTTCGGGAGCGGTCACGCTGCGGGTATGCCCTTCTTGCGGGAGTTCTTGCCGAGTATCAGGATGCCTCCTCCGGTGAGCAGCGCCGCAGGCACCCACACCCAGGGCATGTCGGCCTGGCGGTCCACGACGAGGGCGGCGATGTACATCGTGAGACCGATGGCCGCGCCCCCGGCCACCTGACGGCCCGTCTCCGGAGTGGCCCGGTGCATGACGCCCATCTTGCGCGCCTGCACGAACACGAACGTCATCATGCCCACGAACAGGACGCCCACGGCTGTGATGTCGAACGGGTCGGGCAGCAGATTGGTGAGGTATATCCCGATCACGAACGCGCAGAGCGTCGGCTGATACCACCGCCCGGGCGTGATCGCCCCGACCGCCGCCTGTGCCTCCTCGGCCAGGGCCAGGGACTGGGCGGCGCTTTCCCGCGTGGGCATGGACGGCCTGGACGACCGCGAGTGCTCATCAGTTGCCATGACGGAAAGTGAAGCACGCTGTTTCCGTCATGGCAACTGTAGATTTTCCGTTGTGGAAAGTGTGGCCGAGTGCTCGACGAGCGACCCCCACTGGCGTCACCCCGGCATCACCCGCCTCACATCACCTGCCCCACATCACCCGCCCCACATCACCTCTCCCGCCACCGCCCCCGCGAACGCCGCCCCCACACCGCACACCACGCTGCCCACCGCGTTCAGCGCCGCGTAGCCCCGCGCACCGTCCTCGGCGAGGCGCAGCGTCTCGTAGGAGAAGGTCGAGTACGTCGTCAGCGCGCCGCACAGCCCCGTCCCCAGCAGCAGCCGCCACTGCTCGTCCGCTATCGCGCCGGTCAGCACGCCCATCACGAAGCAGCCCACCACGTTCACCACGAACGTTCCCCAGGGGAAGACCGAGTCGTGCCGGGACTGCACGAAGCGGTCCGTGAGATAGCGCAGCGGAGCGCCGACCATGGCGCCGGCGATGACGAGGAGCCAGTTCACGCGGGCGTCTCCCGGCCCCGGCCCTTGTAGTGCAGCACCTCGACCTCGTCGAGGGTGACCAGGCCCTCGCCGACCAGTTCCGCCAGTACGGGAAGGAAGGAACGTACGCGCTCCTCGGTGTCGACGATGACGACGGCCACCGGCAGGTCCTCGCTCAGGGACAGCAACCGTGCGGTGTGGATGAGCGAGGAAGCGCCGAAGCCCTCGATGCCGCGGAAGACGCTGGCGCCCGCCAGGCCCGCCGCGTGGGCGCGGTGGACGATCTCGGAGTAGAGCGGGCGGCGGCCGGAGCCGCCGGCGGCGCACGTGTCGGACTCGCCGATGAGCACCGTGACGCGCAGGGCCTTGCCGTGGAGCCTCACCGCGTCCTCCGCAGGGCGATCAGCCGCCGGGTCGTCACGGCCGCCGCCCACACCGCCGCCAACGCGGCGATCAGCGTCGCCGCCAGGTAGGCGAGGCCGGTGCCCGCCCGGCCGTCCGCGACCAGTTGCCGGATGTCCACCGCGTACGTGGAGAACGTCGTGAAGCCGCCCAGCACCCCGGTCCCCAGAAAGGGTCGCGCCAGCCGGTGCGGCGTGGCCCATTCGGCGATGGTCACCAGCAGCACCCCGATCAGCGCGCACCCCACCGCGTTGACCACCAGCGTCGTCCACGGGAAGGCGTCGGGCGCCGTCGGCCACAACAAGGCCGCGCCGTAACGGGCCGTCGCTCCGGCGCCCCCGCCGAGGGAGACCGCGCAGACGACCGGCCACTGGGCGTGCGGAGCGCGGGGCCGCGGAGGCGTGTGCGTGGCGGAGTCCGCCATCGCTCCCGGCTGCGCCGCGCCCGTCGTGCCCACCGCGCCAGGCTAACCCAGACCCGTTCCCCTGCCCGTTCCCACGCCCGCTCCGGTGCCGCTCACCCCGCCACCCGCCCCGACACCGCCGCCAGACAGGCCTCCGCCCGGTCGGCGTCCATCAGCCACTCCTGATAGTCCGCGGGATCGGCGAAGCCGTTGACGTAGCGGCGGGCGAGTTCCGGGTGCTCGGCGGCCGCGGCCAGGACGTGCTGGACGTGATCCGGCAACGGGGCGTCCAGGACCATGTTGGTGAAGGCGCTGGTGTGCCGGGCGTGCTCCCACCAGCCGGCGAACGTCTCGTGCATCCACGCCCGGTCGAAGGGCCGCTCGCCCCGCGCCAGGATCGACCCCAGATAGCGGTCCGCACAGCGCGCCGCGTTGTTCGAGCCCTGCCCCGTCACGGGGTCGTTGAGCACGACCGCGTCGGCCATGCCCAGTACGTACGAGCCCGGGGCGACCTCCGCGACCGGGTGCCGCACCACCGGGACCAGGCTCCCGGTGAGCAGGGCGCCCGCGTCGGTCGGCGCGGCGTCCGCGCACAGTTCGTACTCCCAGGGCGCGTACGAGCGCAGCAGCTGCCGGGACCGCTCCAGAGCCGCGCCCGGATCCGAGACGTCGTCCCAGCAGTCGAAGGGGCCGCCCGGACGGCCTTCCCACAGCAGGATGTCGCACGGTCCGGAGGCCGTCAGCGCGGGCAGGACGAAGAACTCCCCGACCTCCGGGAACGCGTACATGCGCAAATAGCCGGGCGGAAGTGCCGGATCCGGCCGGGTGCCGTGCGCATACACGCAAGCCAGCGCCCGCTGCGGGGTCTGGAACGGGCTGTGCCGCTCGTCGCGCCCGAAGATCTGCCCCAGCGGCCCGTGCCCGGAGGCGACGACCGTCAGATCCTGGCCCGCCGCCACCTCCGGCAGCTCCTCGGCGGTGACCTGCCGGTACTCCACCCGGCCGCCGCGCTCTTCGAAGAGCTCCAGCCAGCGGGAGGTCTTCACCCGCTGGTCGACGGAGCGGGCCGGCTCGTCGAGGGGGGCCGAGATGGCCCGCTCCGGGGCGCGGACGCCCGGCGGATCGGTGGGGCTGATGCTCACTCCCTCGATCCGCGGCGTCTGTTCGTCCCACAGGTTCAGGCCCAGCTCCCGCTCCAGGGCGAGTGCCGGCCCGTACATCAGCTGCGTCGACATGACCCGCCCGCCGCGGACCTCCTCGGGCGTGCGGGCGGAGACCACGGTCACCTCGTACCCCGCCGCCCTTAGCCCAAGGGCCAGTTGCAGCCCCGCCTGTCCGGCGCCGACGATCGCGATCCTGCGCATGGTTGCCTCCGAAAGCCGGTTCCCGTGGCCCGCCCCCGTTGTAACCGCCCACGACGCGCGCTGTACAGACGGCGCGCACGTGCCGCGTCGGCCGTCACCCAGGGGCCGTCCGGTGCTCTGGCGGTGGGCTCCGGACCGCCCCGCGGCCGGGCCGCCGCCTGCTCATCCGCCGTCGCCCGCCCGGACCACCCCGCGTTCCACCTGTCACCCCCGAACCATCCGGCGTCCCCTTTGGCAGGAAACCGGCGCTTCCATCGCGTGCGGCTGGGCAGTCTCCTGGCCGGTCACCCTCCGCCGTCGAGAGCGGAGCCGCCGCCCCTCAGGGTCGGCCGACGGCCGCACTCGAACCAGGGAGGCACACGATGACGAAGCGACCCCAGCCGCCCGGCCCGGTGGCGCCCCCCACGCCGTCGCCGCGGCACCAGCGGGCGAGGATGCTCGACCGCGTCGAGGAGCGGCTGCGGGGCCTCTTCGACGAGGAACACCGCCTGTGGCGCACCGCCGACGCCCGCGGCGCCGGGCTGATCGAGTCACTGGCCGAGCTGGTGACCGCGGGCGGGGACCGGGCCCGCCCGACCGTCTTCCTCACCGGCTACCTCGCGGCCGGCGGCGACCCGGAGGCCCCCGCCGCCGTCGACACCGCCGCTGCTCTCGAACTCCTCGACACCTGCACCCTCATACGCGGCGACGTCCGCGACAACGCCGCCCTGCGCAGGGGCATCCCCACCCTGCACGCCGGCCGGGCGGCCGAGCACGAGCACAGCGGCTGGGCGGGCGACTCCCGGCGCTTCGGCGAGTCCACCGCCACACTCGCCGGTGACCTCGCCCTCGCCCACGCGGACCGGCTCGTGGCACGGCTGCCCGCCGAGGCGTGGCAGATCTGGGACGAGCTGCGGGTACAGCGGGCGATCGGCACGTACACGCACGAGGCCATGGCCGCCGAGTACCTCGACGACCCCTGGCCCGGACACTGCGTGTCCGGCTGCGACCGCGGCTGCGCCGCCGGCTGGTACGCCCTGCGCCACCCGCTACGCCTGGGCGCGGCCCTCGCCGGCCGCCCCGACCTCGACGCCCCGTACGACGGCTACGCCCGTCCGCTGCACGCCGCGTGGCGGCTGCGCGGCTTCCTCGACGGAGGCCCGGAATTCGCCTGGGACGCACAGCTGCTGCGCGAGCTGCTGCTGGATCCCGAGGAGCGCGACGTCACCGAGCAGCTGATCGACGAGCTAGTCCGGAGGGCCCGCGACATCGCCGCCACCGCCCCACTGGCGGACGGCTGGCGCGAGGAACTGGCCGCCTTCGCCGAGCGAGTGGCGTCACCGGAGGGCTGACCGTCCCGACAGCTGCGGGGCGGGCACAGCAATAGCTACCGACCAGGCACGGCTATCGCCGTGACGATCAGGCCGTCGCGGACCAGCCAGCGGCCGTCGAAGCCGGACAGCCGGTTTCCGGTCGCTGCCAGGAGCGGGTCCGGTGTCAGCACACGCGCGCGGAAGGTCTGCTCGGCCGGGTCCACCTCGATGACGGCCCCCTGGAAGTCCAGCCAGAGCCGGGTGAGCGGAAACCACGCCTTGTAGACGCTCTCCTTGGCGCTGAACACCAGCCGGTCCCAGCACACATCGGGCCGCTCCGCGCTCAGCCGGGCCAGCCACCCGTGCTCCTCGGGGCGGGTCACCAGTTCCCGCACTCCGTCGTTGGGCAGAGGTTCGTTGGGCTCCGCGTCCAGTCCGATGGTCAGTATGTCGGCGCTGCGCGCGACGGCCGCCGCGCGGTAGCCGGCACAGTGCGTCATGCTGCCGACGATGCCGGACGGCCACTGGGGGGCGCCACGCTGCCCGGGAACGATGGGGCCGGGAGCGACGCCCAGCCGCCCCAGGGCGGTCCGGGCGCAGACCCGCACCGTGGTGAACTCCCTGCGCCGCTTCTCCACCGCCCGGGCGATGAGCGCCTCTTCCTCGGGGAACAGCGTGGGCGTCGCGTTCGCGCCGCCGGCGGCGGGGCCGTCAAAGGCGGGATCGTCGAAGGACTCGGCGGATTCGATCGGTGACGTCAGCAGGGCGCCAATCATTCTCGCCAGTCATCCCCATGGTCTAAGAGGCCGAAGTGCCTGTACGACAGGAACCCTGCCAGCCGGGAAGCCAATGGGGAAACCCCTATTGCTGTTGATCAGCCCACACCTGGCACCCATTCGGCCCATATCGGGGTCACCCGGTCGCTTCGCGGACGAAACCTTTGTGAGCTTCGCACGTTGATCCGGGCTCCCGACCGTCACCGGCCGGGTGCTCGTCCCGTACGTCCAAGCAAAGGTGTCTCCCATGTCACGAATCGCCAGGGCAGCAGTCGTCACCGCCGCTGTGGGCGCCACTCTCGCCGGCGTCGCCGGCGGTGCGGTCGCCGACTCCGGAGCCAAGGGCGCGGCTGCCGGTTCCCCGGGTGTCATCTCGGGCAACGTCATCCAGGTGCCGATCCACATCCCGATCAACCTCTGCGGCAACACCATCGACATCATCGGGCTGCTCAACCCGGCCTCCGGCAACTTCTGCTACAACGACTGACGTCTGCCGAAGACAGTCGGTCCACGGTTTCCGGGACGTCCCCCGCCCCGGATCCGTTCCTGTGCGCATGGCGCCCCCGGCCCACCGCCGGCGGGCGCCATGCGCCTTTCGCCGGTGCCCTCTTCGGCCCGCGAGGGCACGCACGTAGGATCTCTCCCCACAACTGCGGCGGGCGGGGCGGGGACGCATGGGCGAGCGTGACGGCATCGAGAACACGATCACAGGCGGTACGTTCCTGGCCCCGGTCGTACAGGCGCGGGAAGTCCACGTGCACCGGAGCACGACGGCACGGGTCCCACGGCTCCTGGGCCCGGCGCCCGACGTGTTCGTCGACCGCACCCCGGTGTTCGCGGCCCTGGCGCGGGCGTCCGCCGAACGCGCCGGGCGCGACGCGCCCCTGATCGTGACGGTCACCGGCCTGCCCGGCATGGGCAAGACCGCCACCGCACTGCGCTGGCTGCACCAACTGGGCGCCGACTTTCCCGGCGGCCACCTCCAGGACGACATGAGCCCGCAGGGCCCGCTCAAGCCGCGCGACCCCGCCGCCGTACTTGAGGGCTTCATCCGTGAACTGTCCGGTCGTCAGGAGCAGATCGGCCCGTCCAGACCCACCGACCTGAACGGGCTCGCCGCCCACTACAGATCGCTGACGGCCGACGCGCCCACCCTGGTGCTTTTGGACAACGTCGTGAGCGCCGCCCAGGTCCGCCCCCTCCTGCCGGGCCACCCCGGGAGCGTGGTCGTCGTCACCAGCCGCTTCCCGCTCACCGGTCTGCGGGTCTCCCACCCGCGAACACTGAGCGTCCATCTGGACGCCCTCGACGCCGGATCCGGTGCCGAGTTGTTCCACGCGGTGACGGGACGGCCGGACGCACTGGACCGGCCGGCTCTGGAGGACGTCCTGCGCGCCTGTGCCGGACTGCCGCTGGCCGTGAGGATCGCGGGCGCGCGCGTGGGTGAACTGCTGGAGACGGGGGAGGATCCCGCGGAGCTCGCCCGTGAACTCGTCGACCGCCGCACCCGTCTGGAGGCGCTCACCGTGCCCGACGACCTCTCCGTCGCCCAGGTCTTCGACGCCGTGTACGACTCCCTGGCCGAGGGCGCGGCGGAGCTCTACCGGGCCCTGGGTCTGCACCCGACACCGGAGTTCTCCCGTGAGCTCGTCCGCCGGCTCGCCCGCACGGAGGGCGACGTACGCACGCTCGTACGGGAGCGGCTGCTGGAACCGGCCGGTGACGGGCGGCTGCGCATGCACGGACTCGTCCACGACCACGCCCGCACAGCCGCCGGCGGAGTCGTCGACACGCGGACGACCGACCGGTGCGTGGACCGGCACTCCGCCCCGTGCGTCGACCACTATGTCGACTGGTACCTGGAGCGCGCGGCGGCCGTCGAGTGGCAGACCTCCGACCGCTGGCGCTATGGGCCGATGTTCGCGCAGCCGGAGCGCCTGCGGAACGCCTTCGCCGGCGCCGACGAGGCACTGGACGCCATGGAAGCGGACCGTGCCAACGTGGTGGCGGTGGTGGAGCTGGCGCATGCCACCGGACGCCACGCTGCGGCGTGGCAGCTGTGCGAAGCACTGCGCGGCTTCTTCTTCCGGCGCAAATACCACGCGGACTGGGTGGCCGTGTGCCTGACGGGGGTCAGCGCGGCGCAACAGGGCGACGACCCGATCGCCGTGGCGCGCATGCACCTGGAGCTGGCCTTCGCGTACGCCGACCGCGACGATGAGAGCGACGCCGCAGCCGCCCGCGACCACTACGACCACGCCCTCACCCTGGCCTGTGCCCTCCGGCACGCGCGTACCGAGTCCTCGGCCCTGGAGGGCCTGGGGCTGCTCGAGCTGCGCGCCGGCCGCCCGCAGGCCGCGGCGGACCACTTCCGGCGCGCGGTCGACGCGCTGGAGGACATCGACCACCCCCGTGGCCGTGCGCTGCTGACCTTCCACCTGGGCCGCGCCCTCAGCGCCGACCGCCGCCATTCGGAGGCAGCCGAGCTGCTGCTGCGCGCCCGCGCGCTGTTCGCCGCACTGCCCGACCACTTCAACGAGGCCAAGTCCCTGTGGCACTACGCCCAGGCCCGCCTGCGCGCCGACCGCCCGGACGAGGCTCTGGCCCCGCTGAACGAAGCCGCCGCGCTGATCCACACCTGCGGCGCGCCCAAGGAAGAAGCCGACATCCTGCTGCTGCGCGGAGACGTACTGGCGACCGAGGGCCGGCAGGAGGCCGCGGAGGCCGACTGGCGGTCGGCGCTGGAGCTGTACGTCCGAGTGGGCGGCGCCGGTGGAGAGAGCACGGGGGCGAGGGCGGCGCGGGAACGCCTGGGCGGCTAGGGGTTCGAGGGGGCGAGCAGGGGAGCGAAAAAGCAGCTCGTCCGGTGTTTGAGGACGAGAAACGCTCAGACGGTGAAAGGGGAGGGAAGGGCTGCTGCTGAACGGGGCAAGATCAGCGGAGAACTCCCTCCAGAGCGAGCCGTCCCGCAGGAACCCCGTCGGCGATGTCGACGTCGACAGTGGCGTTCTCATCCCTCCGTCCGTTCTCCAGCCCGCCGCCGAGCCCGATGTAGAGCACCGACGCCGCAACCGCCAAAGATGCCCCCGCCCCGGCTCCTGCCATCTCCCACCGGGCGCTCACCCGCGCTCCGTCACGCGTGACGGCGACGCAGTCCGTCGCCCTCTGCCCCGGCCCGCCCGCGAAGGCGGCCAGCCGGCACCCGGGATAGCGCCGGAAGATCCGCTCGGCTGCCTCCCTGACGGACTCGCCCGGCCCCGGCGGCCGGGCCACGATCACGTCGGCCGCGCGGGCCCAGCGGGGGTCGGGCTCGCCCTCCGCGGCCACCAGGTGCGGGTCGGGCAGGTGCGCGGTCACAGATCCCTGGAACTCGGCAGGGTGGCGCCGCAGCGACACCCGCCCGCAGGCCCCGCCCGCTGCGACGGTGACGTACATGGCCGCGGGCACCGGTTCGTACCGTTCGGCGGGAAGCGGCAGCGGCAGCGCGATGGGCCGGGGAACCGCGGGCCGGTCCGGCTCGGCCAGCTCCATCCGCGCGTAGTACAGGCGGCGCAGCAGCGCGGCCGACCGCATGGGACGGGACGTGACGAGCCCACCGATGCCGGCGAGCCGCTCGTCGCCGGGCTGTGCGGCCATGGCATGCCGCACCTGCTGCTCCAGCGGCTCGTACGGGCTGACGCGCGGCAACGCCGCCCCCAGCCGTTCCATGGGCGACCCGGAGGCCACCACGGCCTCCCCGAAGGCCCCCAGCAGGCCGGGCACGCCGAGTGCGGAGCCGTACAGGCTCAGCGAGCCGTGGTCGCCGATGAACGCGTCGGCCGCCACCAGCGCCGCCTTCCAGGCGTCCGTCTCCGGCGGAGGGAGGACGAGCCCGGCGCGCAGGTACGGAGCCAGCCAGGAGCGGACCTGCCAACCACTGTGGCCGAACCAGACGTTGGGGTGCACCGCGGCGACGACGCGATAGCCGTCGACAGGCAGCTCGGCGAGCGCCCGGCGGACGATGTCAATGTTCGCGCCGAGGAGGGAATGCGGTCCCCAGGTGGAGGTGAGGACGAGCAGTTTCTGGCCGGGCCGCAGCCCGAAGGCCGCGCGGTACTCGTCACGGAAGGGAAGGCTGGCGCGGAGCAGGTCCATGCACGGGTCGCCGGCGACCACGGAGATCGGTACGGCTTCGGGGCAGCCCCGGCGTAGCCGTTCGCGCTGTTCGTCGTGGGAGAGGACGATGGCGGAGGGAATCAGCCGACCCTCGTGAGTGAGCCACTCCGCATCAAGCCCGAAGGCT
>NZ_JBEYZU010000008.1:27757-286990 GCF_040646235.1 Streptomyces sp. NPDC046261
TCCGGGCTTCCGGGCTTCCGGGCTTCCGGGCTTCCGGGCTTCCGGGCTTCCGGGCTTCCGGGCTTCCGGGCTTCCGGGCTTCCGGGCTTCCGGGCTTCCGGGCCAAGTATTTATTGTATCCAGCGCCGTGGGGAGCGCCGATGAGCGGTGCGTTGATTTCCTGCAGTTCGCCGCCCCGGCTGCTGCTCACCGCGAGGTCGAACTTCTCGCGCTTGGCCTCCTCCCAGGATATGCACGGCAGTTCGCGCGCCGCGGCGAACTCCCGTATCCCGGCGTCGAACGCCGACGAGCCCGTGCAGGCGAAGACGACATGAACCCGGCTGTCCCCCTCGAACGGCGAGAGAAGGTCCAACAGGCGCGTCGCGGAAGTGACGTTGTGGATGACGCCGAGCACCCTGTGAGAGGGCATCGCGGTGACCCACTGTGCGGCGTCGTCCCGCAGAAGGAGGTGCGACGGACGGGGGTTTCCTGCGTCCGGCACCGCGTCCTCGCTCTCTCCCGACCGACTGCACCTTCGCGGCCCGAGCATCGAGCCTTGAGCCCCAGGACTCAGGGCTCAGGACTCAGGGGCTCAGGGGGGCGTGCGCCGTAGCGCCGCACCATCGGCCAGACGATACCCGCGATACCGAGCGACTGGGCGGCGACTCCATTGCGCAGTACGATCATTACCTTGCGTATATATGCACGTACTAGGGGGAGTGCGGGCAAGGGGGGCGGTCATGGGGGCTGGTGGTTCGGCTTCGGAGAGGGCGCAGGAGGCGCGGCGGCACGAGCGCGAGCTGCGTGAGCAGCTGCGCGCCGCGCAACGGGAGGCCCGTCGGTGGGAGGCGGCGAGTGAGGGCGAGCGCAAGGTGGCCGCCCAGCTGCTGATGCTCACCCGGCGCGGCTGGCGGTTGCTCGTGGACCGGCGATGGCCCGGTACGCGCGCGGCCAACGTCGACATGCTGCTGGTAGGGCCCGGTGGCGTCTTCGTCATCGACGTCAAGAACTGGCGCGCGGCCCCCGAGGCGGGCGACGGCCACCTCGTGGCCGGCCGGCAGCGGCGGGACGGCGAGATCGGCAAGCTGCTGGCGGTGACGCGGGTGGCGGAGGGCGCCCTGGCGACGCTGGGCATGTCGCCCGTGGCCGTCCAGCCGCTGATGGTCTTCGCGGGCCGCTCCTTCAGCGGCACTCTGGGCAGAGTGCGGCTGCTGGGCGAGCGGGAGGTGGGCCCGGCCCTGATCGCCGAGCGCACCCGGCTGGGCGCGGCCATGGTGCGTGCGATCGCCGACCATCTGGAGGAGGTCTTCCCGGCGTACGAGGCCTCGTGCGTACCGGCCGAGCGGGCCCGGACGACGCCGCCCGCCCCCTCCGGGGCATCCCCGCAGCCGGAGGCGCTCTTCGACATCAACGGGCTGCGGGACGCGGCCATGGACGCCGCGCGGCAGGGCCCGATCGAGCAGTGGATGACGTTCCTGCATCCCGACCAGGTCGCCCTGGTGCGGCGCAACTGGGCCGGCCCGGCCCGCGTCACCGGCCCGGCGGGCACCGGCAAGACCGTGGTGGCACTGCACCGCGCCGCCCATCTGGCGCAGCGCACGACCGGCCGCATCCTGTACGTGACGTTCGCGAGCAACCTGCCCCGGGTGCAGAGCACGTTCCTGCGCACGATGTCGCCGGCCATCGTCGACCGGGTCGAATTCCGCAGCCTGCACTCCTGGGCCCGCAAGTTCTTGTGCGAGCGCGGCATCACCCACCGGCTGCACGGTGGCCGGGCGGAGGACGCCTTCAGCCGCGCCTGGATGCGCCGCGGCCGGGGCAGCATCCTGTCCGCGCTCGATCCCTCCCCGCGCTACTGGCGCGAGGAGATCGACTGCGTCATAAAGGGCCGCGGGATCACCCGCTTCGAGGAGTACGCGACCCTCAGGCGCCACCGGCGCCGCACCAACCTCCGCCGGCCGCATCGCGAGGCCGTGTGGGCCCTGTACGAGGAGTACGAGCGGGTCCGCGCCGAGCGCGGGGTGCACGACTTCAACGACATCCTCAGCCTCGCCCTGGCCGAGGCCCGCGCGAGGCCGGGCCGTTCACCGTACGCGGCGGTCATCGCCGACGAGGTCCAGGACCTCACCCTGGTGGGCGTATGCCTCCTGCACGCCCTCGTCGGCGACGCCCCCAACGGCCTGTTGCTGGTCGGTGACGGCCAACAGGCCGTATACCCGGGCGGCTTCCGGCTCTCCGACGCGGGAATCGACGTACGCGGCGATCGCGGCCAGATCCTGCGCACGAACTACCGCAACGCCAAGCAGGTCCTCGACGCGGCCCTGTCCGTGGTGGCGGAGGACGCCTTCGACGACATCGACGGCACCCGGATCGCGGGCCTCCGCGACGTCGACCTCACCTACCACGAAGGTCAGGTCGTACGGTCGGTCTCCCGGACCCCCGCCGAGCAGGACGCGGCCCTCCTCGACGCCCTCCGCACCCGGGGCGAGGCCACCTGGCCCGACTCCGCCCTCCTGTGCCGCTCCAAGCGCGAGACGGACCACTACCGCCGCCTCCTCGCCCAGGCGGGCATCCCCCAGTGCTCCCTGGAGCGCTACGACGGCCATCCGGTACCGGGCGTCAAACTGGGCAGCTACCGCCGCGCCAAGGGCCTGGAGTTCAAACACGTCTACCTCCCCGACCACACCCTCACCCACCCCTGCACCTCCGCCGACGAAGACATCACCCGCGAACGCGACGAGCTCTGCCGCACCCAGCTCTTCGTGGCGATGACCCGGGCCCGGGACACCCTCTGGCTGGGCGCGGTGGCCAGAGCGCAGGAGAGCTGAGGCCGGGGCGGCCGCTGATCACCAGCACGCCCCTGACCAGCAAAAACGCCCCTCCCGAAGGGAGGGGCGTGCAATGAGGGGAGAGCCCCCCGGCAGGACTCGAACCTGCGGCCAAGCGCTTTCGCATTCGCCGACTCCGCCCGCCCTGCGACTCATGGCCGGCGGTACGCCTCCGGATGGACTCCCGGCGCGGGGTCTCTGGTGATCGTCACGTAGGCGGGGTACTCGGGATCACCTGCCTCGATGGTCGCGAAGAGATCCAGGTCATGCCTGCAGAAGCGGTGCAGGTACTGGAAGAAGGTCTCCAACTCCTGCTTAGACAGGGGATCATTGGGTCTCTCGTTTCGCATGGTGCCACGATACGAGTAGCACATGGGCCTCGGAGGCCGCACGCGTGGGAGACGACTGTGCGGCTCCGAGGCGTCGGGTAAGCATGCATATCTCTTTGCCCGTCCAGATAGTCCACGAGGCGAAGCGGTAGGTGGGCGGCCGAGACGGACCTGGGCCTCGTCCACTGTCAGTGGGCAGCGTTAGCGTTTGTGCGCGTGGCGACTTTACGTAACGCGAAGCAACGTAGCCCTTGTTGATCTAGCCTGTCAGGTGAGGACTGGGGGCACTGCCTATGGTGGGGTTGGTCGATGCAGGGGGCGCGAGCAAGCCTCCGAAGCGGCGTATCGAGCCTGTGGACCCATTGACGTTCACAGGGATGATGGAACAGCTGCAAGAGGGCTACGTGGCCAGTGTGGCTGCGACAGCTGGCTGCACGATGGAGGCGGTCAACAAGGACTACTGGGGTGCTGACGTGCAGCTCATCCGCCCACCCCGGACTGCGCTCGAAGAAGAGTGCATGGTTTTCGCTCAGCTTAAGAGCACCACGCTTACCCTCCCCAGCGCTGGCAAGGAATACTTCAGTTACCAGTTCTCGAAGCGTAAATACTTCGACCACATGGTCAAGCCTAGAAAGCACCAAAAGGCGATTCTGATCGTCATGACGGTGTCGCCTCGTCAGGCGGATTGGACAGAAGTGAGCCACGATGGGCTCGTGACTAGACGGAGCTGCTACTGGGCATACTTAGAGGGTCTGAAGGTTGATCCGGACGTGCAAAAGCCGACGGTGCGCATCCCGACTAGAAACCTCCTGGATGCCCACTCTCTGACGCGGATTCTGGATAAGATCGACAGGGGTGAATCGCTGCATGAATGATATCTCGATCCCCGCTAATGTCGACCCGGTTCGCTTGGGATCCCTGCTAGTGGAAGCCGGCTGGCAAGTCGCAGGTGGTCGGCGTGGAAGCTACAGGCGGTTCATGCCGCCAGGCGAGGGCTCGTTGTCTGGAACTTCGAGCCTTGTGGTACCGCTCGATTCTTCCGCCCCCGAGTTTTCTGAGATGCTGCACGCCGCCCTCTCGCAGATCTCTCAAGATAGAGATCTGTGGACGCGTTCAATTTACCCAAGGCTCGCTGTGGACGCCTCTGACGAGTTTAGGTTTCGCAAGGAATCCTCTGCACCCAGCGGCTTCATTGGTTGGAGGAGTGGCGAGCAGCTGATCGAATCTGCCAGGCGAACGCTGGTGGCCGGAGCGAAGTCATACATCAGTCCTGGTCGTCACTTTGTAAACCGAAATGGCAGATTTGCTGGCCGCTACCTTGATCAGGTGTTGATGGGGCAAACAGCATCCGGCAGCTATATCGTGACCGCCTACGCCCCGCCGAACGGCTCGGTGTCCCTTGGGGGAGACGGGCAAGGGGTAGGGGCGCTGCCGGAGGTGGGGGCTGCCCAAGTGAGGGCTGTTAATCAGGCGGTGGTCAAGGCTGTTGAGGCTACAGCTGAGGCGCTGGAGCATTATAGGCTCAGTGGATCTCTCTCGGGCTTCGAAGATGGCGTATCCCGTGGCGTCTCCTACGAGATGACTAACGCGATTCTTGGTATTGCTGCGCAGTCGGAGGGAGCTGATATCACAGTGGGCTGGGATAGCAGCATGCCCCCGCCTGTCTCTCTATCTTCTCACTTCGAGTTCAGCGGGGAAGATGTAGAACCACTAGGTCAGGCGGCTCTGCGCCTCGCAGAGGACCAGTCTTCGCGTACGGTAGTAGTGGTTGGACGAGTGCATCTTCTGGCAAAAAAGAAGGTAGGGAGCCCAGGGGTATTCGGGATTGACTCTCTGATGCCTGGATCGCCACGTAAGGTCCGAGTGCGTCTCGCGGATGAAGAAGATTATCATGAGGCGATCCGTGCGCACGAAGAAGACCTTGCGCTGCAAGTGAGTGGGAACCTGGAAAAGGAAGGGAACCTCAGTTGGCTTTACAACGCTACAGTGATTCAAACGTTGGGTTCGATTGATGACTACGGAGCGCGCCGAACGCGTGGTGGTGTAGGCGAGGGTCAGATGAATCTCTTCGAAGGCGGGGACTCTTAAGGAGTTGCCGCCCTCGGTTGCGCTGACACTTATACGCGAGGGCGGCTCCGAGGCTTTGGCCGGTGTTCTGCCCGGGCTGTGATCGAGCATGGTCAGGGGGCCGTACGCTGGCCATGTACTCGGGCATGCTCGCCGCAATCTGTCCGAGTGGCCCCTGGCCATGCTCGACGCGAGCCCCGGACCGGGGAGGTGGGTAAAGCCTCGGAGCCGCCCGACCCATCCGCCTCCTCCGCGCCCCTGACCGTTTGGGGCGCTGGCCGCAGCCTGCTGCCCATTAGGGGGCGGGCCCGTCAGCGGTTGTGCCTCAGGCGTGGCAGGTGGGCGTGGGCTGTCGGCAGGGCGCGAGGGACGGGCAAGTGCGACCGCCTGCCTGCTGGCCACGGGAGCGGGAGCCGTCTGCCTCGACGTCGATTCCCATCCCAGCGCTGTTGGGCGGGGCAAAGTGTGAAGCGGATCGCCCCGTGGCATCTTCCGTGACGCGGGGGCGGGTGCCGGGAGCTGAAGGCATGGCGGCGCGGGCCCCGAGCCCCGGCGGCCAGCGTGCTGGTCGGCTGCGTGTGATCTGTAGGGGCGGCTTTGCAAGAAGACATTGGCCTGCCGCGCCATGGAGTTGAGGCACGGTGCCCCGCCCCCTCCTTCCCCTTCGCAGCGCGCCTTGATGGGGTAGAGAAACTTTGACCACGCGGGCCGTCTTGTGGTCATGCGTCGCGGCTGCTGCCATATGAGTGGGGATGACGCAGATGCCGGGGGGCTGGCTTGAGCGATCTCAAGGTCAGGGCGTATGACGGTTCCGGGCGGGACCGGTTGTACGTGGAGGCGCTCGACGGCAGGGTCGTGGCATGGCTCGATCGCCTGACCGGTGAGCTGACGGTTCTGCGTGAGGAGTACCGGCCGGCCGTGCTGGAGGCTCTCGCCCCTACTTAGGACAATCGAATGGGTGGCGCGCGACGCCATCACGCCCAAGGGTTCGAGCACTGGCACCCCTCACGCCGACTGATGATCTCGCTCGCAATCGCCCAGGTGCTGTGCTGAAGGACAAGCTGGATGCTGAGGGGCCTGGCCCAGTCGACCGCTTGATCACATGGCTGTTGCGTCGTGAATCCGAGTGGAGCTCCTGGCGACGAGGGCTGGTCGGCGAGCGCCGGGTGGGAGCTGAGCTTGATCGCTTATCTGGCCAAGGCTGGCATGCACTGCACTCAATCTTGTTGCCGAACTCGGTCGACATAGACCACTTGCTGATTGGTCCGGGTGGCGCCTTCAATATCAACACCAAGCACTTCCCCGGGAAGAACGTGTGGGTCGGCAACGACTCTGTGACGGTCAACCACGGCCCACCCCGGCCCTATACGCGTAACGTCCGGACCGAAGCGCGACGCGTTCAGCGCGTTCTGGAGAGGTACAGCGGGATGGTCGTCCAGGTTCAGCCGGCCTTGGTGTTCGTCAGGGTGTCGGCGTTGGACCCCGTAGCGACTCTCCACGACGTGAAGGTCTGGCACCAACAGGAAGTTGCCGCGCTCGGGCCATTGACAGGAACGCTGACCCCGGGGGAGATACAGACCCTCTACACGATTGCCCGGCATCGCCGAGCCTGGGCAGAGGCCTGACGGCAACAGTGAACACGCCTGTTCGATGGCAGTGCGTCTCGCTACGCTGGTGCCGCAAGCTACTGAGTGGGGAGTGTGCTGCCGGGGACGGGACCGAAGACCGAGCGTCGTAAGGCCACCCATAGCGTCTCCGTCGCCGATACCGACACGGGTGAGGTCCACGAAGAGTGCGGCCTCAAGGGTCGGGCCGCCGACGACATGCGTACAGCCCCGGGGCACCCGTCCCTGGCGAGGATCCTGCGCGAGTACATCAGGGCCGAGGGGCTGAAGCCGGGTGACCGACTGTTCCCGGGGGAGAAGGGCGGCCTGCTCTCCGGCTCGGTCATCCGGCGGGCTTGGAGGACCGCCCGTCAGGAAGAGCTGACCCCACACGAGGTCGACTCCCCGCTGGGCAAAAGGGTGTACGACCTGCGGAACACCCGCTTGACGAAGTGGCTCAACGCGGGAGTACCGCCCGCCCAGGTCGCGGAGTGGGCGGGCACCAGCGTCCCGGTGCTGCTCGCGATCTACGCTCGCTGCGTCGTCGGTCAGCTCGCGGATCTCAAGAGGCGCATCGAGGGCGCCGGAGACCTCCCTGAGCTGCCTAAGAGCTGATGCCGGGCGCGGAGAACTTCACCGCGTATTCTCCGTGGCCACCCGCAGACCCCCGGTGACAGCCGGATCCAGGCGGAGACGCAGTGCGCCCCGGGGCGCATTGCTCTCCAGCGCTCAGGCGCCACCCGACATGCCTCCGACCAGCAAAAACGCCCCTCCCGGAAGGAGGGGCGTGCACTATGGGGAGAGCGCCCCCGGCAGGACTCGAACCTGCGGCCAAGCGCTTAGAAGGCGCCTGCTCTATCCACTGAGCTACGGGGGCCGGTATGTGCGGCGGTCGCGGACGGCTGAAGCCCCGGGCTCGGTGGTGCCGTGACCTTGCCGGGGACAAGGATAGGGCTCCGCGTACCTCGTCCCGGTTGCTTCACCTCCGTGACACGATGTGGAGGTTCGGTGAAGCGGTCCTGATAATCGCAGGCAGGTGCGATTTTCGCATCGTTTTTGACGTCTCAGACAACGGGTGTTGTGCACTCGTTATGCCTGGGCCTCTTGCGCCACGCCTCGCGCGCCAGGGGCTATACGCTTCAAAAACACCACAGAATTGGGCATTCTTCACGTGTGGCGACCTTGGACGTACGGCCCCGACTGCTTGACGCGCTGTCCGCACTGCGTGACCGCGTGGACGCCGCACGCTTCCCGCTCCCCCTTCCCGGCGCCGCCCGCGCCCGCCGAAACCGTGCCGAGCTCCTGGCGCAGCTCGACGACTACTTGGTGCCCCGGCTGTGCGCCCCCGAAGCGCCGTTGCTGGCGGTTGTCGGGGGGTCCACTGGGGCCGGCAAGTCCACACTGGTCAACTCGCTGGTGGGGCGTCGGGTCACTGAGGCGGGCGTGTTGCGGCCGACAACTCGCATGCCAGTTCTGGTGTGCCATCCGGATGATCACCACTGGTTCGCCGGGGACCGCGTGCTGCCGAAGCTGCAGCGCGTCTGGGTGCCGAACCAGGAGGCCGCCGCCGCGGCGTACGAGGCGGAGGCCGTGGACGACGACGGGGTGGTCGAGGGCGGGGAGGAGGTGGCGGAGGACGAGCCGCTCGCCCTGCGGGTGGAGACCGACCGGTCCCTGCCGCGCGGCCTGGCCCTGCTCGACGCCCCCGACATCGACTCCCTCGTCGCCCGCAACCGCGAACTCGCCGCCGCCCTGATCTGCGCCGCCGACATCTGGGTTCTCGTGACCACCGCCACCCGGTACGCCGACGCCGTGCCCTGGCACCTGCTGCGCACCGCCAAGGAGTACGACGTCACGCTCGTCACCGTCCTGGACCGGGTGCCGCACCAGGTGGCGGTGGAGGTGTCCCGGCAGTACGACGCGCTGCTGGAGAACGCGGGCCTGGGCGATGTGCCGCGCTTCACCATCCCCGAGCTCCCCGAGTCCGCCGGAGGCAGCGGACTGCTGCCTTCCACCGCCGTCGCGGGGCTACGGGCCTGGCTCGCCCAGCAGGCGGAGGACCCCGCCGCCCGGACCGTGGCGACCGCCCGGACCGCGCGCGGAGTGCTCTCCTCGCTGGGGTCGCGACTGCCGGGGCTCGCCGGGGCCTCGGCCCTGCAGCACGCGGCGGCCGTACGGCTGCTGCAGCGCGTGGAGGACGCGTACGGCCGCGCGCTGGAGCGCGTACGCCGGGAGCTCGCGGCGGGCGAGGCGCTCGCCGGGGACGCGCTCACGCACTGGCGCGGCTATCCCCGCGACAGTACGCCCGACGAGCTGCTCACCGCCCTCACCGGTTCCGTCATCGCGCTGCTCAGCTGTGCCGCGGACGCCGCCGACGAGGAGATCGCCGCGGCCTGCGGCAACGACCCGGCGGCCGAGGCGGCCCTCGCCCCGAGCGACCCGGACGGCGCGCGGGCCCGCATCGGCGTGGCCGTACGGCGCTGGCGGCGCTGCCTGGAGGAGATCGCGGAGGAAGAGGTACGGGCTGCCGAACGCGACCGCGGCCCGGAGAGCGAGCGGACCGCCGCACTGCTCGGGGCAGCACTGCTGGGTGGCCGCCGGGTGGGCAAGGCGGGGGAGGGGCTGGCGGCGACGTTCGGCGCGCAGGGCGCGCTGCGGCTGCGGGACCGGGGCGGGCAGCTGCTGGCCGACTGCATCGAACAGGTTCTGGAGGCCGAACGGGACCGCAGGGCGGCTCCCCTCGAGGCGCTCGAGATGACCCCCGACCACCAGGTTGAGCTCATCGCGGCACTGTCCGTGTTGCAAAAGGAGAAGTGACCCCCGTGCCGTCAGCTGACGAAGTCAACCGCTTCTGGAACGACGGCCTGATCGCGCGCCGCGGCCGGCCGGAACGTCCCTCCCGCTCCGCCGCGTACCCCGAACGCACGGCCGCGCCCGCGCACGCCCCGGCCCCCGCCGTGCCCCGGGTCGCGGCGTCACCGTCGCCCGCGGGGCTGGTGCTGCGGCCCCGGCTCGACGCCCTGCGCGAGCTCGTCGGGCTGTCGCGGGCGCGGCTGGACCGGCGCACGCTCGCCGAGGCGGGCCGGGTGCTGGACGAGGCGGCGGCCCGGCACCGGTACGCGCTGGACATGACGGTGGTGGCCATCGCGGGGGCCACCGGCAGTGGCAAGTCGACGCTGTTCAACGCCCTCGCGCGGGCCCAGCTCTCGGAGGCGGGCGTACGGCGGCCGACCACCGCCCTGCCGATCTCCTGCGCGTGGACCGACCGCGCGGACGGCCTGCTGGACCGGCTCGGCATTCCCGCCCGCGCCCGCCGGCAGCCGGTGCGCCCGTACGACCCGGCCCTCAACGGGCTCGTCCTGCTCGACCTGCCCGACCACGACTCGGCGGCGGCCGGCCACCGGGAACAGGTGGACCGGCTGCTGGGGCTGGTGGACGCGGTGATCTGGGTGGTGGACCCGGAGAAATACGCGGACGCCGTGCTGCACGAGCGCTATCTGCGCCCGCTGGCCGGGTACGCGGAGGTGACGTTCGTCGTGCTCAACCAGGTCGACCGGCTCTCGGAGGATGCCGCGGACCAGGTGCTGGACGATCTGCGGCGGCTGCTGGACGAGGACGGTCTGGCGCTCGGCGAGCACGGCGAGCCCGGAGCGGCGGTGCTGGCCCTGTCCGCGCTGACGGGAGCGGGCATCGGCGAACTGCGCGAGGCCCTCGGGCTGTTCGTGGCCCGCCGGAACGCGGCGGAGCTGCGGCTGACGGCCGACGTGGACGGCGTCTCGGCGCGCCTGCGCTCGGCGTACGTGGCGGACGGGCGGCCGGGCCTGACGGAACGGGCGCGGCAGGAGTTCGAGGACCGGCTGGCCGAGGCGGTGGGCGCTCAGGCCGCGGGACTGGCGGCGGAGCGCGCCTGGCGCCGGGACGCCGAGCGGGCGTGCGGCACCTCGTGGACGCGGCTGCGGTGCTGGACCGAGCGCGGCCGCGGCCGGGCCACGGGCGAGCTGGAATCCGCGGTTCCACCCGCCGGCCCCGGTGCTGGTGTCGGTGCCGGCGACAGCGGCCCCTTCACCCCGTCGCGGCGCCGCACGGCATCGCGGCCGCTGGTCGAGCAGGCCGTGCGGGCCCTGGCCTACGAGGCGTCCGCCGGCCTGCCCGGCCCCTGGGCGCAAGCCGTCCGGGAGGCGGCGGGGCGCGGCGCGGAGGGCCTCGCGGAGGCGCTGGACGAGGTGGCCGCGGTGGCGGCCACGGCCGCGGTGACGGGCACGAGACGCGCGAGCATCGGCCTGACCGGCGGCCCGCGTACGGGCGTGGGATGCGCCGACGGTGGGCGCACGGGCGTCTGGCCCACCGGCGTCGGGCGGATGGCCGCAGGCCGTACGGGTGCCGCGCGGACGCGCGGGGGCGCGCACGGGCGGACGGTGCGGCCCCGCTGGTGGGCGGCGGTCGCGGCGGGGCAGGGCGTGCTGTCGGCCCTGCAACTTCTGGGCGTGGTGTGGCTGACGGGCCTGATCATGGGCGAGTTCGGCGGGCCCTGGTGGGTGCCGGGCGCGCTGCTGGCGGGTGGCGGCCTGGGCGGACCGCTGCTGGCGTGGTGCGGTCGGCTGGCCGCCCGGGGGCCGGCGCGCGGGTACGGGCTGGAGACGGAGCGCCGGTTGCGGGGCGCGGCCGCGGGGTGCGGGCGGGCCCGGGTGCTGGAGCCGGTGGCGGCGGAGCTGCTGCGGTACCGGGAGGTGCGGGCACAGTTCGTGATCGCGGCTGGGGAGGCGTAGCCGGCGAAGAGGGTGGGGACAGCGGGACCAGGCGGGCCGTAGGGATCAGAGGGGCTCGCGTGGGTGAGGGAGTTGTCCCCAATCGAGCCACCGTCCACAGGGCTCAGCGGGCTCGGGCGATCGTCGGCACCATGAACGTCATCAGCCGACGGGGGAGGCGTTCCGGATGAACGAGACATTGGTGACGGTCGTGGGCAACGTAGCCACGCAGCCGGATTTCAGGGAGGCGACGAACGGGGCGGCGGTCTCACGGTTCCGGCTCGCGGCGACGGTGCGCCGCTGGGACCGGCAGCGGGAGGAATGGGCGGATGCGTACACGAGCTTTTACACAGTGTGGGCATGGCGGGCGCTCGCGGGGAATGTCGTCGGGTCGGTGACGGTGGGCGAACCGCTCATCGTCCAGGGAAAGTTGCGAATTCAGGAGCAGGAGCGCGACGGAAAGCGCTGGGTGTCGGCGGACATTGACGCCGTGTCGATCGGGCACGACCTCGCGCGCGGTACCTCGGCATTTCGCAGGGTGTCCCCGGCCAGACCACTGCCCCTCGAACCGGTGCGCATGGCGGGTGCGGATCCGGGGCCCGTCTGGGGCGGGGGATCGGGCCAACCACACTCCCACAACAGGGTTCAGACCCTGGCTCAGTCCCGACCCCAGGCCCCGCCTCAGGCTTCGCCGTCGGCCCCACCTCCGGCTTCACCCCAGGCCCCATCTCAGGCTTCGCCGCAGGCCCCACCTCGGGCTTCGACCCTGGTCCCGGCTCCGACGGCGGCGCCACCGCCTGTCGCGGCGGTCGCGCCCGGGGTCGATGCGGAGCCGGCGACCGCCCCCTAAATGGGGTGTTTGTCCCGGAGATTTATCGATAATGCGGAGCCCGATACGCCTATGCGATAACGATTCCGATTCGGATCGGGTATGCGAAGGCATCTGTGGGGATGGTGTTGCGCCCGCTCCCTAAGATCCCGTCCATAGCAACGGGGGCTCCTGAGTTTTGAGTTGCCCGGTGGGGCGCGTCCGCAACGGTCTGCACCTGACCTTCGCACGGACGCGTCCGCCCGAAAGGAAATCCATGAACTCTGTAAAGAGGCGGGGCGCTGCCCGCCTTGCGTCGGCGATCCTGGCGACCGGTCTGACCGTCGGTGGCACCCTCGCCCTGGCGGGTCCGGCGGCCGCGGACGAGGCACCGCAGAACCAGGGGGGCGTGACCGCGACGCTCGGCCGCATAACGGCCGGCGGCGGGGCCATGGTGCAGGACCGGCGCAAGACCGGCAACATCATGGCGGGTCTGTTCGAGATGAAGGTCGACGGCGGCGGCACGCTGCAGACCTACTGCATCGACATCCTCACCAACACCGTCGACGGCGCGAAGTACAAGGAAGCGGGCTGGGGCGAGTCGTCCCTGCACAACAACGCCAACGCGGGCAAGATCCGCTGGATCCTCCAGCACTCCTACCCGCAGATCAACGACCTGGCCGCGCTCGCCAAGGCGGCCGGCACCGACAAGCTGGACGCGAACGCCGCGGCCGCCGGCACCCAGGTCGCCATCTGGCGCTACTCGGACAACGTCAAGGTCGACGCCAAGAACCCGGCGGCCGAGAAGCTCGCGGACTACCTCACCAAGAGCGCCGAGAGCGTCGAGGAGCCCAAGGCGTCCCTGCAGCTCACCCCGCCGGCCGTCTCCGGCAAGTCCGGCCAGCGCATCGGCCCGGTCACCGTGCACACCAACGCGGGCAGCGTCACGGTCGCCCCCTCGGCCGACACCGCCGCCAGGAAGGTGCAGATCGTCGACAAGGCCGGCAAGCCGGTCACCTCCACCGTCAACGGTGGCGAGATCTTCTTCGACGTGCCGGCCGGCACCCCCGACGGCTCCGCCTCGCTCAAGGCCACGGCCGCCACCAAGGTCCCCGTCGGCCGCGCCTTCATCGGTGACCACACCAAGACCCAGACGATGATCCTGGCCGGCTCCAGCCAGAGCACTGTTTCCGCCACGGCCACGGCGAACTGGGCGACCAAGGGCGCGATACCGGCCCTGACCGCCAAGAAGAGCTGTGAGAAGGGCGGTGTGGAGATCACCGCCGACAACAAGGGTGATCAGCCGTTCACCTTCGAGCTGGAGGGCAAGAAGCACACCGTCAAGCCCGGCGGTTCCGAGACCACCCTGGTGAAGGTCGGCGAGGACCAGGCCTACAAGATCACGATCACCGGTCCCCACGGCTTCTCCAAGACCTTCTCCGGCATCCTGGACTGCAAGACCGCCGAGACCGGCACCACCGGCGGCTCGGGCACCACGGGCGGCTCCGCCATCCCCTCCGCCTCTCCCAGCGCCCCGGCCGGCGGCTCCGGCGGCAGCGGCTCGACCGGCTCCACCACCGGCGGTGACCTGGCGAACACCGGCGGCAGCAGCGCCACGCCCACCATCGCGGGCATCGCGATAGCCCTCATCGTGGCCGGCGGCGGTGCCGTCTTCCTCCTGCGCCGCAAGAAGACCGTGGGGCAGTAGGCGCGGAGGTCGGGCGCCACCGCCCCACCTCAGGAAAGACCCGGCGGGTGACGCTTCGCGTACGGCCGGTGACGGGAATGTCTTCCGGTTACCGGCCCGTCGGTGCTAACGCGTTTCCGCCCAAGGCTTCCCGTACGGCAAGATGGGGTGTATCTGCCCTCACGCGGCGGAGCCGCACATTGGCCCTTCTCGATTGCCGGACGGTTTCTCTTGGCTGAGTACATCTACACCATGCGCAAGACGCGCAAGGCGCACGGCGACAAGGTCATCCTCGATGACGTGACGCTGAGCTTCCTGCCCGGTGCGAAGATCGGTGTGGTCGGCCCCAACGGTGCCGGTAAGTCCACCGTCCTCAAGATCATGGCCGGTCTGGAGCAGCCGTCCAACGGTGACGCGTTCCTCTCGCCCGGCTACAGCGTCGGCATCCTCATGCAGGAGCCGAAGCTGGACGAGTCCAAGACGGTCCTGGAGAACGTCGAGGACGGCGTCGCGGAGATCAAGGGCAAGCTCAACCGCTTCAACGAGATCGCCGAGCTGATGGCGACCGACTACTCCGACGCGCTGCTCGACGAGATGGGCAAGCTCCAGGAGGAGCTCGACCACGCCAACGCCTGGGACCTCGACGCGCAGCTCGAGCAGGCCATGGACGCGCTGGGCTGCCCGCCCGCCGACTGGCCGGTCGTCAACCTCTCCGGTGGCGAGAAGCGCCGCGTCGCGCTCTGCAAGCTGCTGCTCGAGGCCCCCGACCTGCTGCTCCTCGACGAGCCCACCAACCACCTCGACGCCGAGTCGGTGAACTGGCTGGAGCAGCACCTGGCCAAGTACCCGGGCACCGTCGTGGCGATCACCCACGACCGGTACTTCCTGGACAACGTCGCCGAGTGGATCCTCGAGCTCGACCGCGGCCGCGCCCACCCCTACGAGGGCAACTACTCCACCTACCTGGAGAACAAGGCCGCCCGTCTGAAGGTCGAGGGCCAGAAGGACGCCAAGCGCCAGAAGCGCCTCAAGGAAGAGCTGGAGTGGGTCCGCTCCAACGCCAAGGGCCGCCAGGCCAAGTCCAAGGCCCGCCTCGCCCGTTACGAGGAGATGGCGGCCGAGGCCGACAAGATGCGGAAGCTGGACTTCGAGGAGATCCAGATCCCGCCGGGCCCGCGTCTGGGCTCCGTCGTCGTCGAGGTCAACAACCTCTCCAAGGCCTTCGGTGACAAGGTCCTCATCGACGACCTGTCCTTCACCCTGCCGCGCAACGGCATCGTCGGCGTCATCGGCCCGAACGGCGCCGGCAAGACGACGCTGTTCAAGATGATCCAGGGTCTGGAGAAGCCGGACTCCGGTTCCATCCGGGTCGGCGAGACCGTCAAGATCTCCTACGTCGACCAGAGCCGCGCCAACATCGACCCCAAGAAGACGCTGTGGGCCGTCGTCTCCGACGAGCTGGACTACATCAACGTCGGCCAGGTCGAGATGCCCTCGCGCGCCTACGTCTCGGCGTTCGGCTTCAAGGGCCCGGACCAGCAGAAGCCGGCCGGTGTCCTGTCCGGCGGTGAGCGCAACCGCCTCAACCTGGCGCTCACCCTCAAGCAGGGCGGCAACCTGCTCCTCCTCGACGAGCCGACCAACGACCTCGACGTCGAGACCCTGTCCTCCCTGGAGAACGCGCTGCTGGACTTCCCCGGCGCCGCGGTGGTCGTCTCCCACGACCGCTGGTTCCTGGACCGGGTGGCCACGCACATCCTGGCGTACGAGGGCAACTCGAAGTGGTTCTGGTTCGAGGGCAACTTCGAGTCGTACGAGAAGAACAAGATCGAGCGCCTCGGCCCGGACGCGGCCCGTCCGCACCGTGCCACCTACAAGAAGCTGACCCGGGGCTGATCGTGGCGCGCCACCTCTACTCCTGCCCTCTGCGCTGGTCCGACATGGACGCCTACGGCCATGTCAACAACGCGGTCTTCCTGCGCTACCTCGAAGAGGCGCGCATCGACCTCATCCACCAGCTGCGGCTCAAGGCGGCCGAAGGCTCCTTCGCCGACGGTTCCGTCGTGGCCCGGCACGAGATCGACTACCTGCGCCCGCTGGTCCACCGGGCCGAGCCGGTGACCGTCGAGACGTGGGTGACCAAGGTCGGCGCCGCGTCCATGACCGTCTCCTACGAGGTCAAGGACGCGGAGCAGGTGTACGTACGGGCCAGCACGGTCGTGGTCCCCTTCGACCTCGCCTCCGGGCGGCCCCGGCGGGTCACCGCCGACGAGAAGGAGCTGCTCAAGACCTTCGCCGACGAGCCGGCCGGGGCCGCCGGGTCCTCGGAGGAGGCCGTCGCCGCATGACGCAGCGGCTGCGCTTCGCCGACGCCGGGGAGGCGGCCGATCTGGCCGCCTTCCTGGCCCGGCTGATCCACTACGACCGTGCCGCCGCGGTCCGGCTCCAGGCGGGCGGCGGGGTCCTCGCCGTCTTCGGCCGTCCGCCGTCCTTCGAGGTCCTCGCGGTCCGCACGGCACGGCTGGCGGACGACCACGCGCTGGACGTCACCGTCTCGGCCGGCCGGCTCACCGACGAGCTGGACGCCGGGCAGCCGGTGGCGGGCGGCGGAGTGGACATCGCGGTCCCCGAGGCCGTCACCGGCCCGCCCTGGGCCGGGGTGCTGCCGCCGCGCGGCGGCTGGCGGCGGGTCGAGGGGTTCCCCGGCGTGGAGGCCGTGCGCGGCGCCCTCGCCGCGGCGGTCGCGGAGTTCCGCGCCCGCGACGAGGCGCTGCCCGAGCAGCGCCGCACCCGTGCCGAGCGCGAGCGCATAGGCCGGGAGATCTGGTCCCGCACCCTGGGTGACACCGGGCTGCCCCTGCGCGCCGTGCACGCCGCCCAGTCGCTGGGCTTCCTGCGGCCCGTCGGCGCCCGGAGCGCCGAGGCCAACCGCCCCGCGGACCGGGCCGACGGCGGTGTCACCGCCCTCGCCCCCGAGCCGCCGGTCCTCTTCGCCGCGCGCGGCTGGCTGCGTCTGCGCACCCCCTACGGCTCGATCGCCGTCAGCACCGGCGGCGGCCTGCGGGACCTGACGGTCACCCCCGCCTGAGCGGAGGCCCGGGCCGCCGAAGGGGCATCAGCCCTCGGTGTTGACCATGGAGGCGGCGGCGTACGTCAGGTAGTTCCACAGCTGTCGTTCCAGCTCGGGCGCGAGCTCGAGCTCGTCCACCGCGTCCCGCATGTGCCGCAGCCACGCGTCGTGCGCGGCCCGGTCCACGGCGAAGGGCGCGTGCCGCATCCGCAGCCGCGGGTGGCCACGGTTGTCGCTGTACGTACGGGGGCCGCCCCAGTACTGCATCAGGAACAGCACCAGGCGCTCCTCGGCGGGCCCCAGGTCCTCCTCCGGGTACATGGGCCGCAGCAGGGGATCCCCGGCCACGCCCTCGTAGAAGCGGTGGACCAGGCGACGGAAGGTCGGCTCGCCGCCGACCTGCTCGTAGAAGGTCTGCTCCTGAAGCGTGCCGCGCGGAATCTCATTCACGCTTCCATGGTCTCAGACCGCCCGGCCGAGGACCGGCGGCTTAGGACCACCCGTCCCGCCCGGCCCGTCAGCCCCGCCGGACCGTGATCGTCGTCCAGGCCCCGACGTGCACCCGGTCGCCGTCCTGGAGCGCGACCGGTACGTAGGGCTGGATCGGCTCCTCGGAACCGTTGATCGTGGTGCCGTTGGTGGAGTCCTGGTCGACGACCGCCCAGCCGCCGTCGGGCTGCTGCACCAGCATCGCGTGCTGGTGCGAGACGCCCGGGTCCTCCGGCGGACGCGAGAGGTCTATGTCGGGCGCCTCGCCCGTGCTGTGCCGGCGGCGGCCGATGGTGACCTGCCGGCCGCTGAGCGGGAACTGCAGCTCGGGGGAGTACGCGGGCAGGTTCAGCCCCGCCGCCTCCGGACCGCTGCGGTTCATCATCGACAGGAAGTACTCCCGGTCGGGCGCGATGAACGCCACCCAGCCGGCGCCCGGGGCGGGCCCGCCGGGCCGCGGCGGCACGGCTCGCGGCCCGGCCTCCGCGGCCGGCCGGTCGCTCTGGTGCTCGTACGACTCATACCGGTCTTGCGCCTCGCGAGGCTCGTACGGCTCGTACGTAAATGTCCCGGCGGCGGGCGGGGAGGCCGGCGGGGAGAGCACCCAGTCGTCCTCGCCGCCGAAGGTCTGCGGCGGGCCCTGGGGCGTCAGGGGCTCGGCAGGACGGTTGATGCGGGACGGGCGCGAGCCGTGGTACTCGAAGCTCTGCGGTGGCTGGGTGTGCTGCGGCGGGGGCGGCGGCGCCGACTGGAAGCCCTGGGCCGACGGGGGCGGCGACGCGTACGGATTCCCCGACCTGGTGTGGAAGTTGTAGCGGCACTCCTCGCAGAAGGGAGCCTGCGCCTCGCGGGGCGTACGGCACTGCGGGCAGAGCTCCGCCTGCATGGTGGCGTCGCCTCCCGGATAGCCGTAGCCGCCGGTGCCGGCCGTGGGCGGCGCGGAGGGCGGCGGGGGGACGGGGGCGGCCGGCGCGGCGGCCCCCGGCATACGGTGGCCGCACACCTCGCACCAGTCCTCGGTTCCCGACTGGTGGCCGTTCGGGCAGGTCGGCATGTCGGTCGATTCCCCCTCTGCGTTACTTCTTGACGCGAACGGTCTTGGTGGAACGGGTCTCCAGCGTCATCTCGGCCTCTTTCGAGACGTTCGCCTTCAGCCGCACAGTACCGTTCGCCGCGTCCACGACGTCCACCACCTTGGCGAGCAGTTTCGCGGTGGCATCGTGCCCGGAACGGCTCGCCAGCTGCACGGCACGGCCCAGTTTCGCGGTGGCCCCGTCCACGTCGCCGGCCTTGCGCAGATCCAGGCCCTGCTGGATGGCCTGGGCCAGTTCCGCCTGGCCCGTGTAGTGCGCGACCTGGGGGTTGATGGACGTCGAGGCCGTCAGGTCGTCCGTCCACACCGCCCGCACCAGGCCCTGGGCGAGCACCTGCGCCGGGCCGCCGTCCGGCGCGGGCAGGACGAGCGAGGCCCGGGCGGCGAGCATCTCCTGTCCCACGCCCGCGCTCGGCACCCGTATGCACACGTGGTAGTCCCGCGACTCGTCGCCCCAGGACCCCGTCGGGTAGTCGCCCGCACGCGGCCCGGCCTCCAGCCGCTGGCCGGTCAGCTCCTCCACCGTCGGCGCGCACTGCTTGACGAACAGCACCTCGGCGCCCAGCGGGGTCCACAGGCGCAGGAAGACGTCCCCGACCTCCTTGCCCATCACGGACTCCATCATCCCCGTGAAGTCCGCCGCCAGCCCGGCCGGATCGGCGACGATCTCGGCCGTGCCCAGCAGCGCGGAGGCTATCCGCATGACCTCCTTGACCTCGTAGTCCGTGCCCACGCCGCGCGCGTCGCAGGTGAAGCGGCCCGCGCACACGTCCAGCGACGCCCGCAGGGCGTCCGCCTCCTCGTGCTCGTTGCGCCCGTCGGTCAGCAGGATGCCGTGCCGTATCGAGGCCTGCGACGAGGCCAGCAGCCGGTCGGCCAGGCGCAGCCAGGTGCCGATGGCCGTGCCGCCGCCCGGACTGAGCTTGCGCAGCGCCTCCTTGGCCTGGCGCCGGGTCATGGCGTCGGCCGTCGCGAGCCGCCCGCCGCCGGGGTAGACCTCGCGCGCCTGGTGGGTGCCCGCGACGACGGCGAAGGCCACGCCCTCGCGCAGCGCGTCGATGGCGGCCGCCGTGGCCTCCCGCGCGCTGCGCATCTTGGCGGGCGGGTAGTCCATCGAGCCGGAGCAGTCGACCATGATGACGACGGCGGCGTCCGGGGCGCCGCCGACCGGCTGGACCGACGCGGGCGACAGGGACGGAGCGGGCGTCTCCACGGCGGTGGCGCCGCCCCAGGCGGTGACCGTGACCACCGCGTTGACCTCGCGGCCCCCCTCGGGCAGATGGACGTTCTGGTACACGTCGACCGAGAACCGCGGAACGCTCGGCTGGGAGAACTGGGCCATCTGATCCGCTCCTTCGTACTCCACGTGGTCACATGGGCGTGCGGTGGGGCGGACAGGCGCGCGGCACCGGTCGGTGGCGCCGCGTACGTTCCCCCCGTGGACGCGCTCGTGCCGTCAGGCCGATCCTGCCCCTTCCGGCCGCGCCGGGAACGGCAGTACGGCCACTGTTACGTTGTCGTGGCCCCCTCCGTCCAGAGCGTGCGTCAGCAGACGGCGTGCGCACTCCAGCGGTCGCGCGCGGGCGTCGGCCGGTACGACGGCCGCCATCTGTTCGGCCGATTCGGCGTAGTTCCACAGCCCGTCGCTGCAGACGATCACCACGCCCGGCCGGTCGGGGTGGTACGAGGCGGTGTGCGGCTCGACCTCGTAGGCGTCCGCGCCGAGCCAGCCGGTGATCGCGTGGGCGCGCTCGTCCGCGTACGCCTCGGCCTCCGACATCAGGCCCGCCGCGACCATCTGGGCGGCCCAGGAGTCGTCCTCGGTGAGCCGGGCGGGCTGGGTGGTGCGGTCGTCGGGCACCCAGTAGGCGCGGCTGTCGCCGACCCAGCCGATGGTCAGCAGGTCGCCGGTGATGACCGCGCTGACGATGGTGCAGGCGGGGGCGTTCTCCTGGCGGTAGCGGTCGTGCTCGCGCGGCTGCCGGCCGGGGGTGACCAGCGCGACGACGGCCTCGGCGGCGGCCACGATCGCGTGGTGCGTGGCCTCCCGGGGGCCGGTGCCCCGGGCGAGGTCGTCCGCCATGACGTCACATGCCGTGGTGACGGCGGCGGCTGACGCCTCGTCGGGGCGGGCCGCGGACGACACGCCGTCGCTGACGACCGCGATGACGGCCGGCCGGCCGTCGGGGAGGCCGGTGGTGGACACGGCGTACGCGTCCTCGTTGCGATGGTGGCGCAGGCCGCGGTCGCTGACCGCGGCGACGCCTGCCGACTCGTGCTCCATGTGATCCCGTTCGCGCGGTTGTGCATGCCCGCAGTGTTCGCAGTACCCGTCGTTGTCGATCATGCCCGACCGGCAGGCCGCACAGGTCCTTCCGGCGCCCTCGCAGGGTGGCGATTGCGCGGGCACGCCGCTGCGCGGCGCACCGGAGGGGCCGGCCGGCGGGGCGAGGCGGTAGTCGTCCGTCCCCCGTGCGGCGGGTGTGTCCGGCTGTCGCCACCCGTCGGGCCGCGCCTCGTCCGGCGCGGACGGCACCGCCGAGAGATCCGCTCCGCAGCCGCCGCAGAAGTTGTCGGCGGGCTCCAGCGGCTCGTGACAGACGGGGCACGCCGTCAGCTGTGGGGGCAGTTGCGACATCGATCACACCCATGTCCTGGGGCGGTAACGGTTGGCCCGTTCCACCAGTTCGATCCGTTCCTCACCGCGGTGGGCCAGGCGCGCGAGCACGCGGTACGAGCGCTCCAGCCCGAACCGCAGGCCCCGCTCGTCCAGCGGGCTGCCCAGCAGCTCGGCCGGGCCCGGGGGCGCGGCCGTGCCGCCGGGCGCGCCCTGCCCGCCGGAGAGCACCCAGTCCAGCGCGGTGCCGAGCACCTCCGTCGACAGCCGCTCGCGCCGCACCGCGTCCAGCCCGAAGTCCGCGAGCCGCTCCACCTGCCCGGCGGCGGCCCGCAGATCGGCCAGCAGCGCGTCGTGCGCGGACCGCTGCCGCAGCCGGGCCCGTACCGCCGCGACCCGCGCCGCGGTGTAGTGAATGGAGGCTTCCGGTACTGACTCCAGCGCCCGCACCGCACCCTCGCGGTCCCCCGTGGCCAGCCGCACCCGGGCCAGCGCGAAGGCGGCGCTGACGAAGCTGGGGTCGGTGGCCCACACCAGACGGTAGTACTCCGCGGCGTTGTCCAGCTGTCCCAGGACCTCCGCGCACACGCCGAGCGCCAGCTTCGGCGCGGGCTCGCCCGGGAACGCGTCGTAGACGGCGTCGAAGGACAGCGCGGCGCGTTCGTGGTCGCCGACGGCCAGCGCGTGGACGCCGCGGTGCCAGATGGTGCGCCAGTCGTCGGGCCGCGCTGCCTCCAGTGCGGCGATGGCCTGGCCCGCCGGGCCGTCCTCGCCGAGCTCCAGCTGGGCCCGCACGCGGCGCAGCCGCAGCTCCGCCGACTCCGTCGGCGCCGCCTGCAGGGCGGTGTACAGCTCGGCGGGCTGGGAGGCGAGCAGCCCGGCGAGGAAGCCCGCGTTGGGGTCGGCCGCGTCGACGCGGGGCAGCGGCAGGGCCAGGGCGGTGGCCCGGACGTCGAGGGGGGCGACGGCGGCCACGGCCGGCCGGGTGCCGGCCGGCTGGGCGGGGACCGCCGCCGGGGCGGCCGGCCCGCGCGTCCCGCGGCCGCCCGGCCGGCGGGCGCCCAGCACGGAGACGTCCTCGGCTCCGGCCGGGAACAGCACCGTGTCCACCACCCGCGGCTCGGGGCCGAACAGCGTGGACACCGCGGGCCTCGGCGTGCCCGTCTGCAGCGCCACGACCTCCCGCAGGACGCCCGTCAGCTGGTCCGCCATCTCGTCGGCGGAGCCGAACCGGCGCGCCGGATCGGGGTCGGTGGCCCGCACGAGCAGCCGGTAGAAGGACTCGTAGCGGCAGAAGACGTCGATGTTCTCCGGGTCGGGCAGGCTGTCCGCGAAGACGTTCGTATAGCCCTGGAAGTCGAAGGTGAGCACGGCCAGGGTGCGCGCCACTGTGTAGAGGTCGGAGGCGACTGACGGGCCCACCTCGGCGACCTCGGGGGCTTGGTAGCCGACCGTGCCGTAGATCGGGCTGTCGTGGTCGTCCATCCTGCGGACCGCGCCCATGTCGATCAGTTTGAGCTGGTCCTGCTGCTGAATGGCGTTGTCGACTTTGAAGTCGCAGTAGAGCAGATTGCGGCTGTGCAGATGGGCGAGGGCCTCCAGGGCCTCGATGCCGTACGCGCACGCCTGCTCCACGGGCAGGGGATCGCGGCGGCCGTCGGGCGTGCGCCGCTCGTTGGCGATCTCCTTGAGGGACTTGCCGCCGACGTACTCCATGACGATGTAGCCGTCGAGGCTGCCGGTGCGCAGGTCCAGGTGCTCGACGAAGTTGTAGATGCGCACGATGTTCGAGTGCTCGATCTCGGCGAGGAAGCGCCGCTCGGAGACGGCGGCCGCCAGCGCGTCCTCGTCGCCGGTGTCCAGCAGGCCCTTGAGGACCACCCAGCGGTCGGAGACCGCGCGGTCGATCGCCAGATAGATCCAGCCGAGCCCGCCGTGCGCGAGACAGCCCGCCACCTCGTACTGGCCGTGCACCACGTCTCCCGGGTGCAGCTTCGGCACGAAGGAGTAGGGGTGGCCGCATTTGGTGCAGAAACCCTCCGTACGGCCGGGCCGGTCGGCACGCGAACGGCCCACGGGCGCGCCGCAGTCGCTCTTGCTGCAGAACCTCTTGCGCTCGGGCACCTCCGGGTTCTCCAGCACCGCCGAGCGCGGCTCGGGCCTGGGCACGCCCGGCATGCTGACCAGGCCCGCGCCGAGTTTGTTGCGTCCGGACGCGGGGGCGGTGGAGGGCCGGCTGCGGACCGACACCGCGGCGGTGCTCCCCGAGCCGCCGGCCAGGGAGCGCGACAGCCGCCCGGACACCGACCGGCGCGAGGACGAGGAGCCGGAGGAGCGCGAGGAGGAGCGGGCGGAGGCGCCCGAGCCGGATCCCGCGGAGCCGCCGCTGCCCGCGCTCTCCGGGGACGACGCGTCCCTGCCGCCCGCGCGGGTGACGCCCGTGGCCGGCGAGGCGACCAGGCCGCCCGGCGGCACGACCGGGGCGAGCCCGCACGTGTCGCAGTACAGCTCGCCGCCGCCGACGTCCTCGTAGCAGCCGGCACACTCCGGCCGCTGGCAGCTGCTGGCGGTCATGTCTCCCCCCTGCGGTCGGCGGCCCCCGGAACGGTGGATCCGGCGGGCGGCGGGGCCAGGGCCCCGGCCACGGCCTGCTGGAAGCGCAGGACGGCCTGTTCCGCGGCGAACAGGTCGCACGGCGCGCTCCACAGCATGCGGCGCGCCACGTCGTACCGCTCGGTCAGGAAGGGGTCCTCGGCCAGCCCCAGCCTCGACGCCTTCGCCTTGTAGGCGTCGAGGCGGCCGCGCAGCTCCGCCCGCACGGCCAGCGGCGCGGTCACCGCCGTCAGCGATTCGCGGGCGCGCAGCAACTCCTCCTCGGCGCGCTGCTCCAGTCCCTCCAGGAGGGGGGAGAGCCGGTGCCACTGCGCCCGTCTGCGGTGCTCGGAGGCCACCGACAGCTGTTCGTAGAGCGCGGTCGGCGGGCCGGAGACGGCGGGCACCTCGGACGCGGCGATCTTCGAGAGGACCTCGACGCGGGCCTGCCGCGCCTCGCCCAGGGTGCGGTCGGCGCGCGAGAGCACGTCGCGGACGCGCATCAGCCGCTGCTCGGCGTCCTGGCGTACGTCCAGGACGGCCTCGACCTCCCGCCGCACCTCGTCCAGGGCGCGGGCGGCGCGGTCGTAGCGCTCGGTGTCGGGGCGGCCGCCGCCGGGCGCGGAGCTGGGGGCGGCGCCGGCCCAGAAGGCGAGCGGATCCGATATCACCTCGCACCGCAGGGCGGCCAGCTCCCGGGTGATCTGCTCGAGGTCGTCGCCGGCGGGGTGCTCGCCCGGCCGTACGCCCACCGAGTGGGCCAGGGACCGGGTGCGGCGCAGCTCGGCCGCGAGCAGGTCGATACGGGCCGGCAGCGCGGACCAGACGGCGTCGGCGATGACGACCACGTCCAGGGCCTGGGCGTACCAGCCGTTCATCCGGTCCAGCAGGTCCTGCAGGCTCAGCCGCTCGCTGAGCCGGGCGGGGCCGCCCAGGGCCGCCAGCGTGGCCGTCGGCGGGCCGGCCGGCAGGGTCAGGCCCGCGCCGCACAGCAGGTCGGTGAGCTCGGACAGCTCGCCCGTGGTGGGCCAGCGGCGGCGGGCGCGCAGCTCACGGGCCGCCTCCAGGGCGTCGGTGTAGGCGTCGAAGTACACCCACAGCTGGGTGATGAGCTGTTCGGTGACCGCCCACCGGCTCTTGGTGACGCCGGTCAGCTCCGCCCCCTCCAGCAGGCGCCGGCCCGCGTGGTCCTGGAGGGCGAGCAGCGAGGACTCGACGGCCTCGTGCTCCGCGCCGAGCCTCGTCAGCGCACGGTCCACCTCCTCGCGGCTCAAGGCCGGCCCGGTGGGCCCCGCGACCGCCATCGATCCCCTCTCCTGTCCGCGGCCCGCGCCGCGCACGAACGCTGTGAACGGTAGTCCTTGCCGGTTCCTGTGCCGGGTGCTCCGTCAGCTCTCGGTGTGCCGTCAGTCCTTCGTGTCCCCTCAGTCCTTGTACTTGGGCTCCGGAGGGGCGGTGATGTCCCTCAGGTCGTGCTCCAGCCACTTGCGGTAGGCCTGCATCCAGGGGCTCTGGGCGCCGCCCCGGCGGTAGTCGTCCAGTACTGCGTTGACCCGGCGTACCAGGTCTGTGTCCCCGAGGTTCATCGCCACGCCGTAGGACTCGGTGGTGAACGGTTTGCCGACCAGTCGCACGGACGGGTCCTGGGCCGCCTGTCCGGCGGCCAGGGCGCTGTCGGTGACCACCGCGTCGACCTGGCCCAGCTGGAGCCGTACGAGGCAGTCCAGCTGATTGGGCACGGTCAGCACCGAGGCACCGTGCGATTCGTGCTTCAGCTCGCTCTCGCCCGTGGATCCCTTGGCCGTACAGACTTTCTTCCCCTTCAAGGTGTCGTCGAACGCCGTGACCGGTGAACCCTTGGGGGCCAGCACCTGCTGCCCGGCCTCGAAGTAGGCCGTGGAGAAGGCGACTTGCTTGATCCGGTCACAGTTGATGGTCATCGTGCGCGCGATGATGTCCACCTTGCCCTTTTCCAGGGCGGGTATGCGCTGGTTCGTGGGGATCGCCAGAAAGGTGACCTTGTCGGGGTCGCCGAGGACGGCCTTGGCGATGGCCCGCACGAGGTCGATGTCGAAGCCGCTGAGCTCGCGGGTCGCCGGGTCGCGGTAGCCCCAGCGGTAGCTGTTCTGGTCGACGCCGGCGATGAGCCGGCCGCGGTTCTTGATGCGCTGCACGGCTGGCCCGTCGGCGGTCGACGGCCGCAGGCTCGCCTCCGGCGCGGTGCACTTCGCCGGCGCCCTGGCGGCGCTGCCGGCCACCGCCGGACCGGGACGCTCCGTATGCCGCGGTGCGGACGACGGCGACAATGCCGCCACAGCCGCTACCGTCAGCGCGCAGACGGCGGCGCCCGCCGCCGTGTGCCACCGTGCCCCGGCCCGTCGCCGCATGCGCCCGCCTCCCCCTGTCACCGGTACTCCGAGAGCCTGCGCCCGATGCCGAGCACCGCGCCCGCCGCGCCCAGGAGGGCCAGCACGACGGCGCCGACGGCCAGCCCGGCGAGGGCGCCGCGCCCGTCGTCCGCCGCCCGCCGGAACTCGCCCTGCTCGTGCGTCAGCGCGCGCCGCAGCCCGGTGTCCACCCGGTCGAACGACTCGCCCGTGCTGCCCTTCTCGCCGATCACCTTCGGCAGCGCCCGTTCGTAGTACCCGCTGTCGTCGGAAGCGCGGGCGTCGCGGTGCCGCTGCTGCCACTCCCGCACGCCCTCGATCGCCCCGGCCACCGGGTCCCGGCCCGCCGAGCCGTCCGCCAGCGACCGCGCCCGCTCCAGCAGGCTCCCCTCCCCGGGCGTGCCGGCGGACGCGCCGTCGTCCCCGACGAGCCTGCGCATACCCGCCCGGTAGCTCGCCTCGTACGCGTCGGAGCCGTCCGGCGTCAGCACGGCGCCGCGCGCCACCAGCGTGAGACTCTCGTCGCCCCGGGCCTTGAGGGCCGCGATCCGGGCCTGGTTGAGCACCTGCAGCGACCTGGCCCCGTGCTCGTAGGAGTCGCTCATCCCGGCCCGGGCCACGCTGTGCCCGACGACCAGCCACAGCAGCAGCACCGTCGCGGCGGCGGTCGAGGCCAGCAGGCCGTGGTTGAGAACGCGGTTCGTGCGCAGGTAGTTGCGGCGCTGCGCCCAGCCCAGCGCGCCGAGGGCCACGACTCCGGTGGCGAACGCGGGCCAGGGCAGGGCCTTGGCGTCGCCGTAGTCGGAGCCCAGGCGGCCGGTCTCGGTCTCGTACAGCGCGCGGGCGGCGGGCAGCAGCTCCTCGCGCATCCGCTCGCTCGCGTACCGCAGATAGGCGCCGCCCAGCGGCAGGCCCTGGCGGTTGTTGACGCGGGCGGACTCCACCAGGCCGGTGTAGAGCGGCAGTTGTTCGTTGAGCTTGGCTATCTGGCGGCCGGCCGGGTCCGAGGCGTCGGTGTTGGCGGCGGCCTTCACCAGCAGCCGGGAGGCGAGGGCGATGTCCTTCTCGTACCGCTCACGGACGGCTCGCGGCTCCTGCCCGCCGGCGAGGAACCCCCCGGCGGCGGTGGTGTCGGCGTCGGCGAGGGAGCGGTAGATGTCCGCGGCGTCGGCGCTCAGCGGCTGGCTGTGGCCGACGACGGCGTCGGCCGCGTCGGCGCGTTCGGTGACCTGCCAGGCGGTGACGGCCCCGAACACCACCAGCAGGGCGGCCAGCACGGCCCCGATGATGCGCAGCCGGCCCGGTTCGGTCGTGGCCGAGGCTCTCAGTCGCTCCAGGCCCTCGTGCCACGCGGTGCGCCGCGAGGCCGTATCCGGCTGCGGTTGTGACACGTGACCCCCCTTGGTCGCCGGCGGCGCCCGTCACCCCCGGGCCAGCGGGGGAACAGGAGCCCGGCCAGCAGTATGGCCGCAGGGACTGACAAACACACCCATCGTGCCTTGATCTTGTTCGGATCGCGATCTTCATCGGGTGTCCGCGCGGGCCTTCCCTCACCTTCACGTCCGGCGGCGCCTGTTCGGTTCCCGTACGAGAGTGGTTCCCGCCCGCCGGGCCCGGAGAATCCGAGGGGGCGGCAGGGCCCGCCCGCCCCGGATCCCTCACGCCCGCGCGTAGTGCGCGCGCAGGCGCGCGTACGCGGCGGGGGGTGCCGCCGCGCGGTCGAGGCCCAGCAGCGCGGCGCCCAGCACGGGCGGCGCCGTGACGACCTGGGGTACGGCCCGGGGCGCGCGCCCGGCGAGCAGCTCCACGACGCGGTCGTGCAGCAGCGGGTGGCGGGCCGTGAGCACGCCGCCGCCCAGGATCACCGGAACCGGCGCGTCCAGCAGGCCCAGCCGACCGAGCGCGGCCGCCGCCATGGCCACGATCTCCTCCGCCTGCCGCTCGACGATCGCGCGGGCCACCGCGTCCCCGGACGTGGCCACGGCGAAGAGCAGCGGGCTCAGCTCGTGGCAGCGCTCCCGCCCGATCCGCCCCAGGTGCAGGGCCTCGATCAGCTCCAGCATGCTGGACAGCCCGAAGTGGGCGGGCAGTTCACGTGCCAGGGCCGTCGCCTCGCCGCGCCCGTCCTCGGCCCTGGCGGCCCACCACAGGGCCTCCTCGGCCAGATGCCCGCCGCCTCCCCAGTCGCCCGAGATCCGGCCGACCGAGGCGAAGCGGGCGCTGCGGCCGCCGGGGGCCAACCCCGAGCAGTTGATCCCCGCGCCGCACACGACGGCGACACCGGTCGGCTCGCCCTCGTCGGGCAGTCCCGCGCGCAGCAGGGCGAAGGTGTCGTTGGCCACCTCGACGGTGGGGCCCGGGTCCGTGGAGTTACCCGACCGGTTCCTGCGCGTGATCTCGGCCGCCAGCAGCTCCTCCTCCTCGGGGAAGTCGGCGTTGGCCAGGCAGGCCGAGAAGTGGTCCAGGAACAGGGGCATGTACAGCTCCTGGAGCGCGTCGACGGCGGCCTCGGCGACGAGCGACTGCAGGGCGTCGACGGCGCGCTCGACGCCCACCGTCTGCGGCTGGAAGCCGCCGCCGCGGGCCGTGCCGTACACGGTGCCGTCACCGCCGACGACGGCCACGTCGGTCTTGCTGTTGCCGGCGTCGATCGCCACGATCAGGTCCCCGGGGGGCCGGTTGTTCAGGCCCACGCGAGGTGCTCCCTGTTGTGCGCGACGAGCTCGTCGGTCAGCCGGTCCGCGTACTCGATCTGCCCGATCAGCGGATGCGCCAGCAGTGCCTCGAACACGCGGTCCCGGCCGCCCTTCAGAGCGGCATCCAGCGCCAAACGCTCGTAGGCCGTGACACCGGCGACCAGCCCGGCGTACAGCGGCTCCAGGGGGCGCACCGGCAGGGGGTGCGCTCCCTGGGCGTCCACCGTCGCCGGCACCTCGATCACCGCGTCGTCGGGGAGGAACGGCAGGGTGCCGCGGTTGAGGGTGTTGACCACCTGGACGTCGCCGGTGTCCGCCAGCAGCGAGGAGGTGAGCGCCACGGCGGCCTCCGAGTAGAAGGCCCCGCCCCGCTGGGCCAGCAGCTCCGGCTTCTCGTCCAGCGCCGGGTCGCCGTACATCGCCAGCAGCCGCCGCTCCATCTCCGCCACCTCGGCGGCCCGCGTGGGCTTGGTGCGCGACTCCCGTACGACCGTGTCGTGCTGGTAGAAGTAGCGCAGGTAGTACGAGGGCACGACGCCCAGCCGGTCCAGGACGGCGCGCGGCATGCGCAGGTCCGCCGCGATCGCCTCGCCGTGCGCGGCGAGCAGCTCCGGCAGCACGTCCCGGCCGCCCACCCGCACGGACCGCTCCCAGGTGAGATGGTTCAGCCCCACGTGCTCCAGCGACACCTCCTGCGGCGCCACCCCGAGGAGCGTCGCGAACTTCCGCTGGAAGCCGATGGCCACGTTGCACAGGCCCACCGCCCGGTGCCCGGCCGTCAGCAGGGCCCGGGTGACGATCCCGACCGGGTTGGTGAAGTCCACGATCCACGCGCCGGGATTGCGGCGCCGTACGCGCTCGGCGATGTCCAGGACCACCGGGACCGTGCGCAGCGCCTTGGCGAGGCCGCCCGCGCCCGTGGTCTCCTGGCCGACGCAGCCGCACTCCAGCGGCCAAGTCTCGTCCTGCTCGCGGGCCGCCTGCCCGCCCACGCGCAGCTGCAGCAGCACGGCGTGCGCCCCGTCCACGCCCGCGTCGAGGTCGGCGGTCCAGGTGATCCGCCCGGGGTGGCCCTGCTTGGCGAAGATGCGCCGGGCCAGACCGCCGACCAGCTCCAGCCGGCCGGCGTCCGGGTCGATCAGGACCAGCTCCTCGACCGGCAGCACGTCGCGCAACCGCGCGAAACCGTCGACCAGTTCGGGCGTGTAGGTCGAGCCTCCGCCGACCACGGCGAGTTTCATACGAGCCCCATGGGAAATCAGCCCTTTACTCCGGTGAGAGTGACGCCTTCGACGAAGGCCTTCTGAGCGAAGAGGAAAACGATGACGACCGGGGCCATGACCAGCACGGTCGCGGCCATGGTGAGATTCCAGTTGACGCCGTGGGCGCTCTTGAACGACTCCAGGCCGTACGCGAGGGTCCAGGCGCCGGGGTTCTGGGCCGCGTAGATCTGCGGCCCGAAGTAATCGTTCCAGCAATAAAAGAACTGAAACAGGGCGACCGCGGCGATGCCCGGCCTGGCCATCGGCACGACGACGCGCAGCAGCGTGCGCAGCTCGCCGCAGCCGTCGATCTTCGCCTGCTCCAGGTATTCGGTGGGAATGGTCAGCAGGAACTGCCGCAGCAGGAAGATGGAGTACGCGTCGCCGAACGCCATCGGAATGATCAGGGGCCACAGCGACCCCGACAGATGCAGCTGCTGCGCCCACACCAGATACATCGGGACGACGACGACCTGCGGCGGCAGCATCATCGTGGAGATCACCAGCAGCATCGCCGGCCGCCGGCCGCGGAACCGGAATTTCGCGAGCGCGTAGGCGACGGGGAGGGACGAGCAGACGGTGAAAAGGGTGCCGAGCCCCGCGTACAGCAGCGAATTGCGCCACCAGCGGGTGAAGCCGGGCGTGGTGAAGACCTCCGCGTAATTGGACCAGTGCCATTCGTGGGGCCACAGTTCCCCGCTCATCGCCTGCTCGTCGCTCATGACGGAGGTCAGCAGGACGAAGACGAAGGGCAGGACGAAGAAGAGCGCGGCGGCGACGGCCGTGGAGTGCACGGCTATCCAGTGCAGGGCACGCTGACGGGTCTTCACGGGCGGTCCTCCGCCGTCAGCAGGCCGGCGTTCTTGCGCATCAGCAGCGAGGTCACGGCCATGGCGATGACGAAGAGCACGAGCGAGAGCACACACGCGGCGCCGGTGTTGAAGTTCTGGAAGCCCAGGGAGTAGACGAGCTGCGGCACCGTGAGGGTGGAGTGGTCGGGGTAGCCGGGCTGGATCACCGTGCCCGGGCCGACGTTCACGCCGGAGGCGAGCTTCCCGGCGACGAGCGCCTGCGTGTAGTACTGCATCGTCTGCACCACCCCCGTCACGACCGCGAACATCACGATCGGGGTGATCGACGGCCAGGTGACATAGCGGAACGTCGCCAGGCGCCCCGCGCCGTCGAGCTCGGCGGCCTCGTACTGCTCTCTGGGCACGTCCAGCAGCGCCGCCATGAAGATCACCATGAGGTCGCCGATGCCCCACAGCGACAGCAGGACCAGCGACGGCTTGGCCCAGGCGGGATCGTTGAACCAGTCCGGGGCGGGCAGGCCGATCGTGGACAGGAGCTCGTTGACCGGCCCCGTACCCGGGTTGAGCAGGAAGACGAAGGAGACGGTCGCGGCCACGGGCGGGGCGAGGTAGGGCAGGTAGAAGGCCGTGCGGAAGAAGCCGGCGCCCGACTTGACCTTCGTGATCAGCAGTCCGACGCCCAGCCCGAAGACGACCCGCAGCGCCACCATGACCACCACCAGCCACAGCGTGTTCCACAGGGCGGGCCCGAACAGCGGCATCTGGCGCAGCACGTACGTCCAGTTGCGCAGGCCCACGAAGGTGGGGGCCTGGATCTGGTTGTAGTGCATGAAGGAGAAGTAGACGGTGGCGATCAGCGGATAGCCGAAGAAGACGCCGAAGCCGATCAGCCAGGGGGACAGGAAGCCGAGGGTGCGCAGCCGCGCGCGGGTGCGTTTGCGGCGCAGCGCCGGCGCGGCGGGAAGGAGGGCCATGGCGCAGCTTTCGTCAGTTGGCGGACTGGAGGGTGTCGTCGTCTATCTGCCGGTCGAGCGCGCGCAGCCCCTTGTCCACGTCGCGGACCTTGCCGGCCTCCACGTCGTACGCGAAGTCCTGGAAGGCGGTGATGTACATCCCGCCGTTGACCGAGGCCGGCATGGAGACGCTGTGCCGGTTCCGCGCGATGGCGAGGAAGGTGCGGAAGGCGGGGTCGGCGTCGAGCCGTGGCGAGGCGAGTGCCGCCTTGGTGGAGGGCACATTGTGGATGGCGTTCGCGAAGGCGACGACCTGGTCGGTGTCGGTCGTCAGGAACTTCACCAGCTCCCAGGCGGCGTTCTGGTGCTTGCTGCTGTGCGCGATGCCCGCGACCGTGCCGGTGAGGTATCCGCGCCCGTACGTATCGGCCCGGTCGTCCGGCACCGGCATGGGGGCCGTCGCCCACCGGAAGTCAGGGCCGGCGTTCCGTAGCATCAGGCCGCGCCAGGAGCCGTCCAGGTGCATGGCCAGCTTGCCGGTCAGGAAGGCGTTCTGCGAGGACATCTCGTCGCCGAAGGCGGTGCGGAATTTCTCCAGCGGGCCGTAGCCGCCGAGTGCGGTGATCAGGTCCCGCTGGACGCCGAAGAACTGCCGGGTGGCGGGCTCCCGGGAGAGCCGGGACGCGCCTTTGTCGTCGAAATAGCGGGGCCCCCACTGGGCGAACAGCCGGTCCGGACTGTTCTGGTAGAGGCGGAAGTTGGGCATGAAGCCCAGCTGTCGGTAGGAGCCGTCCGGGGTGCGTTCGGTGAGTTTGACGGCCGCGGCCTTGAATTCGGACATGGTGCGCGGGGGCCGCGATATCCCCGCCTTCTCGAAGGCGTCCACGTTGTAGTACATGCCGTAGGCGTCGGCGAGCAGCGGCAGCGCGCACTGGGTGCCCCGGTAACTGGTGTACTCCAGCAGCGTCCCGGGGAAGATCTCTTTCTTGTCGAGGCCGGATGCGCGCAGGAACGGGTCGAGGTCGGCCCACATGCCCGACGAGCAGTACTGGCCCACGTTGTTGGTGGTGAAGGACGACACCACGTCCGGACCGTTGCCGCCGCCCGCCCGCAGCGCCTGGTTCACGGTCGCGTCGGTGACGTTGCCGGTCGACTTCACCGTGATGTGGGGGTAGCGCCTCTCGAACCGGTCGATCGCCTCGTCGACGGCCTTGACCTCGTTCTTCTCCGACCAGCCGTGCCAGAACCTGAGGGTGACGGGCCGGGTGGGGTCGTCATGCGCGCTGCCGGTGCCGGGATTGGCGCAGCCGGCGAGGAGCAGTGCCGCGGTCACGAGTGACAAGGCGGCGGTGGCCGGTGTGCGGCGCCTTCGCTTTCGTGGCATGGCGGAACTTCCTTCACGGCAGGGGAGGGCAGGGAAGTGGCGCGGTGGTACGGGAAAGCAGGTGGTGCCGGGGCAGCCGGGTCAGGCAGTGTCGAAGACGGTGTCGCGGGCGGCCGCGAGCGCGGTCCGCAGGGCGCCGATCAGGATGGGGCAGCCCTCGACCGAGCTCAGCCGCAGCCGCGGCCGGGGCAGCGCGAGCCCGGTCATCTCCTGCTCGACCAGCGAGCGCAGCCGCTCGCCCCCGGCCTTGCAGACCTCGCCGGAGAGCACCACGAGTGCGGGGTCGACGACAGCGACGACCGCCGCGAGCCCGGTGGCGATGCGTGCGGCCAGTTCGGCGAAGAGGCCGTCGCCCGCGCCCGGGGTCCGGGCGGCGAGGGCCAGCGCCTCGGGCACGGTGGGGGCGTCGATGCCGCGCTCGCGGGCGAGGAGGAGGACGGTGGGGGAGCCCACGAGCCTCTGGAAGCCGCCCCCGCCGTCCGGGGCGATGGTGGCCTCCAGCCCGCCGCGCGCGAGTGGCGCCCCGGGCAGGGGCATGTAGCCGATCTCGCCCGCGCCGCCCGTCGCGCCGCGCAGCAGCCGGCCGCCGAGCACGACGGCGGCGCCGACCCCCTCGTCGATCCAGACGAGGACGTAGTCCTCGGCGCCCCGGGCCGCGCCGACGTGCTGTTCGGCGACGGCGGCGAGGTTCACGTCGTTCTCGATGGTCACGGGCGTGCCCAGGGCATCGGCGAGCTCGCCGCGCAGGGTCGCGGAGTGCCAGCCCGGCACGTGCGGGGCGTAGCGCAGCGTCCCGGTGCGCGGGTCGAGAGCGCCGGGCGTGCCGATGACCGTGCGGTGCAGGGCGTCCCGGCCCAGCCCGGCGGCGGCCAGCGCGCCCTCGACCGCCTCGGTCACCAGCTCGGTGGTCCGGTGGCGGACGTCCTCGGCCAGGGCGTCGGCCACCACGTGGTGCTCGCCGACGACGGTCCCGGTGATGTCCGCGACGGCCGCGGTGATGCCCAGCTCGTCGACGGCGAGGGCGGCGACGTGCGCCACGGCCGGATTCACCTCGTACAGCTGGGCGTTGGGCCCGGGGCGGCCGGTGACGTTCCCCACGGTACGGACCAGCCCGGCCAGCTCCAGCCGGCCGAGCAGCTGGGAGGCGGTGGGCTTGGACAGGCCGGTGAGCTGGCCCAGGCGGGTGCGGGTGAGGGGGCCGTGGGCGACGAGCAGCTCGAGCGCGGCGCGGTCGTTCATGGCCCGCAGGACGCTGGGGGTGCCGGGGATTCCGGTTCCTGCCATGGTCTGGTCCCGCCCTTCGCCGGCGTCCTGGAACAGCCGCTCTGTAAGGAAACTTTCCAATTCCTTACAGGAAGGTATGCGCACGTCAACGCGGGCGTCAATAGGTCTGGACCGGCATCGACCGGCCGCCGCCCCGGCCGGTCGAAAAATCACGCGACGTCAGATACGCCCACTGTTAGCTTTCCTTCCCATGGAACCACTCCGCGACGACGACATACGCGCCTCTTTCGTCAACTGCTCGAAGGGTGAAGCACGCCGGATCAGCCTGCCCCGCGGACTGGCCGATCTCCCCTGGGCCGACCTGGACTTCCTCGGCTGGCGGGACCCCGGGGCGCCGGACCGCGGCTATCTCGTCACCGAACGGGCCGGCCGGCTCACCGGCGTCACCCTGCGCGTCCCCCAGGGCGGCCCCCGGAGCCTGACCAAGACCACGATGTGCTCGCTGTGCATGACCGGGCACCCCGGCTCGGGCGTCTCGCTGCTGGCGGCCCGCCGCGTCGGCGCATCCGGCCGCGAGGGCAACACCGTCGGCGCCTATATGTGCGCCGACCTCGCCTGCCCGCTGTACGTACGCGGCAAGAAGGTGCCGCTGATGTCGATGCGGTACAAGGAGTCGCTCTCGCTCGAGGAGCGGCTGGAGCGGATGCGGGTCAACGTGGACCAGTTCCTGGACAAGGTCTTCCAGGAGCACTGAGGGCCCGGGCCGGAACGCCGCCGGGCGGCGGCCCGGCCGCGAAAGAAGAGGGCTCCCTCACCACATCGGCGGTGAGGGAGCCCTCCACGGCATCGGGGCCGGCTACTTGCCGAGCGGCGTGCCCGGCGGCACCGCGGCCTGCGGCGGCACCGGCGCGATCGGCGCGGTGGCCTGCGACTGCGGGGACGTGGGGTTGTTGAGGGCCGAGGGGGCGGCGACGTTCGCTGAGGGGTCCGGCAGCGCGTTGAGCTCCTCCTCCAGCGCCCCCGGCAGCGGAGCCCCCATGCGGATGCCCGCCGCGTCCAGCGCCCGCTTGATCCGCCAGCGCAGCTCGCGCTCGACGCCCGCGGCGTTGCCCGGCATGGTCTTGGCCTGCACCCGGACGACCACGGCCTCCAGGGTGACCGAGTCCAGGCCCATGATCTCGACCGGCTCCCAGATCCGCTCCGACCAGGGCTCCTCCTTGGCCATCTCCTCGCCGGCGGCGGCGATCACCGAGCGGGCCCGGTCCAGGTCCTCGTCGTAGCGCAGGGTGACGTCGACCTCGGCCATGGACCAGCCCTGGCTGAGGTTGCCGATGCGCTTGACCTCGCCGTTGCGCACGTACCAGATGGCGCCGTTCGCGCCGCGCAGCTTGGTCACGCGCAGGCCGACCTCGACGACCGTGCCGGTGGCGACGCCCGCGTCGACCTCGTCGCCCACGCCGTACTGGTCCTCGAGGATCATGAAGACGCCCGAGAGGAAGTCGGTGACCAGATTCCGGGCGCCGAAACCGATGGCGACACCCGCCACACCCGCGCTGGCCAGCAGCGGAGCGAGGTTGATCTGCAGGACGGAGAGCACGGTCAGGGACGCCGTTCCCATGATCAGGAACGAGGCGACGCTGCGCAGCACCGAGCCGATGGCCTCCGAGCGCTGCCGGCGCCGCTCGGCGTTGACGAGCAGGCTGCCCAGGGCCGTGCCGTCGACCGCCTGGGCGGTGCGGTTCATCCGCGCTATCAGCTTGGTGATGGCACGGCGGATCAGCGACCGCGCGGCGACCGCGATCACGATGATCAGGACGATGCGCAGGCCGTTGCTGAGCCAGATGGACCAGTTCTCCTCGACCCAGCCCGCGGCGTCGTTCGCCGTCCGTTGCGCCTCGTCCAGGGACGAGGGACGGGGCGTCGAGTCTGCGGCCAGGGCAGCGGACCAGAACACAGCAGGAACCCTCCAAGTGGGACTTCACCCGCGACGTGGAGCGGTACGGGCAGCCCCACCACACTAACGGGGCAGAGCGGATCCCCCGTTGTTGTGTTCGAGATGCGACGGGTCCTGCGCGGAGATGGCTGCGTCTGGTCGGCGTGAGCCCCGAGGTGTGCTCCAAAACACCTGAGACCCGTTACCCGTGGATGGTGGCGCTCCTGCCAGGGGCCAGGGGACACTTGCAGGAGATCGTCCCGGCGCGAGCCACGCGCCGCCGGCGTACAAGGAGGCACCCGTGCCGCATGTCCTGGTCCTCAACGCGTCGTACGAGCCGCTCGGCGTCGTACCGCTCCGCCGCGCGCTCATACTCGTCCTCAATGAGAAGGCCATCAGCCTCGAGGACTCCGGCGCCTATCTGCACAGCGCGACCTGTACCATCCCCGCCCCCAGCGTCGTCCGCCTGAAGCGCTTCGTGAGGGTGCCCTTTCGGGGCCCCGTCCCGCTCACCCGCCGCGCCCTGTTCGCCCGGGACGGCGGGCGCTGCGCGTACTGCGGTGGCGTCGCAACCAGCGTCGATCACGTCGTCCCGCGCAGCCGCGGCGGCCAGCACGCCTGGGAGAACGTGGTGGCGGCGTGCCGCCGCTGCAATCACGTCAAGGCCGACCGGCACGTCTCCGAGCTGGGCTGGCGGCTGCGCCATCAGCCGGCACCGCCGTCAGGCCTGGCATGGCGGATCATCGGCACGGGCCATAGGGATCCGCGCTGGCTGCCGTATTTGCAGGCATACGGCGCGGAGGACGCGATGGCCCGGATCGACGGCATTTCCGCCTGAGCCCTCCGGGCCATCGCCGTTCCCGGGTACGTGCGCGTACCCGGGTGATGGCCCGGGGCTCCGCTCCTCATGTGCCGGACGGGCCCGAGGCGCGCTCCCGCACGGCGTACGCCTCGACCTCCCACAGTGAGTAGCCGAAGCGTGTGGCCCGCTGCTCGCCCTGGACGCGTACGAAGCGCACGTCCGGCGCGTCCATGCGCACGGACTCCACACCGCCCTTGCCGCCGGTGACCGCCGCCGCGTCCCGCCAGGTGCGGCCGTCCGCTGAGACCTGGACCCGGTAGCGGACGGGGTGTGCCTCCTGCCAGTGCAGCACCAGGCGGCCCAGCCGGACCGGGCGGGCCAGCTCCAGCTGCCACCAGGCGTCGTCGGCGTGCGGCGAGGACCAGCGGGTGCGCGGGTCGCCGTCGATCGCCGCCGAGGCCGGGAAGCGGGCGGCTTCCTGGCCCGAGGCCGTCGCCCGGGCCCCACGCGCCAGGTTGGGCCCCCCGGAAGGCGGATAGGCCCGTACGGTCACAGTCCGCTCCTGTCCGGCCAGGACGACCGGCACGGTGAAGACCCCGGCCGGCGTGCCCGCCGGCACCGTCAGCTCGATCCGGGCGGTGGCCACGCCGCCGCGCGCCACGGTGAGCTCGGCCGGGGCCCGGACGGTGACGCCCCGCGGCGCCCGGACGGTCAGCCGCTCACGGACCGTCTCCGGGCGCCGGTTGATCATGCGTACCCCGACGGTCGCCGGCCGGCCGCCGATCTCCGCGTCCGCTTCCCGGGCGGTGAGCTCGACGTCGGCGGTCGGGGTGTCGGCGAACCACGGGCTGATCTCGTGCACGGCGGGCGGCGCGCCGCCGCCGTCCCAGACCACGCGCAGCGCGTCGGCCCGTACCCCCTGGCCCGGCACCTGCGTCCAGCCGCTGCCCGACACCGCCCCCAGCGGCCGCCAGCGGCCGTCCGCGTCATGGGCCTCGACCGTGCCGCGCACCCCGGGCGCGGGCGCGGTGAGCAGGGTCACGACGGTCAGCGGATGCGGCTCGGGCAGGCGTACGGCCAGGGGCGAGCCCGGGCGCGGGAGCACCGCGGTGGCGGGATCGCCGTCGGTGGCCCCGCCGGCCGTGCGCAGCGGCCGGTCGATGCCGGTCCAGCCGTTCGCCCGGGCCAGGGCCTCGTCGAGGAAGGGGGTCAGGACGCCCTTGCCGACGGTCGCCCGGCCCTGCGCGATCCGCTCGCGCAGCCGCTGCACGTCCAGCTGGGCCCGCCAGGCCGCCGCGCCGTCGCCGTGCGCCTGCGCGGTGAGCATGTCCACGGCGCGCACGCCCGCCTCGCCGTGCCGCCCCAGCTGCTCCAGCCACGGCCGTACCTCGTCCCCCAGCAGGGGCGCGAGCCTGCCCGGGGCGTCGGCCATGGTGCGGAACGCGGCGCGCAGCCGGTCCGCGGCCTCGGCCAGCCGCGCCGGGTCCGCCGTGGACTGGGCCGTACGGAAGTCGTCCAGCAGCGGCCGCAGATAGGCCGACTCCTCGCCGCCCAGCACCGAGGAGGCGTCGTTGCCGGCCAGGGCCAGCAGCGCCTGACGGGTGGCCGCGCTCCCGGGGGCCTTCGCGAGCGCCTTGTCCGTGGCGTCCCGGCCCGCGAGATCGTCGACCGCCGCCCGCCAGGACTCCTCGGGGCGGTAGCCGCGCGGGTTCCAGGCGTAGTCGGCGGCCGTGAACAGCGGGATGCGGGAAGCGGTGGGCTGCGCGGCGGCGTTGGCGAGCAGGGCGGTCGAGCCGGTGGCCACCGCCGGTTCCCGGCCGGTGTAGGGGCCGAGGAAGATACGGTCCTGCGCGTAGTCGTTGACCGGATAGTTGTCCATGGTCATCAACGGGTGGCCGAACGCCTCCCGGGCGGCGGCCAGTTCGCCGCCGGTGATGGTCTTGGGCACCACCCCCACGCCCGTCCACGCCACCTCCACGCGCGGGTCGAGCGCCTCGGCCAGCGCCCGCCGGAAGGCGGTGCGCCCGTCCTGGTAGTACTCGGTGGGCAGCAGCGACAGCGGGGCCGCCTCCGGGCCCTTGCCGGCCAGGTGCTCGGCCAGCGCGCCCGCGACCGCCGCCTGGGCCCTGGCCGCCGCCTTCGGCCCGGAGCCGAACTTCTCCGCGTCCGCGTCGCAGTGCCACTCGCTGTAGCTGACGTCCTGGAACTGCAGCTGGAAGGCGCGCACCCCCAGCGCCCACATCGCGTCGGCCTTGCGCTGGAGCGCCCGTACGTCGGACGCGGAGGAGAAGCACATCGCCTGCCCGGGCGAGACGGCCCAGCCGAGCGTGACGTGGTTGCGGCGGGCGCGCTCGGCCAGCTCCCGGAACGCGGCCCGCTGGGCCGGGGGGTAGGGGTCGCGCCAGCGGGCCTGGCGGTAGAGGTCGTCGCCCGGCGCGTAGAGATAGCGGTTCTGCTTCGTGCGGCCCATGAAGTCCAGCTGGGCCAGCCGCTGCTCGTGCGACCAGGGCCGGCCGTAGAAGCCCTCGGTCAGCCCGCGCACCGCCGTGCCCGGCCAGTCGCGGATCACCGCCCCCGCGAAGGCGTGGCCCCCCTCGCGCTCCACCACCAGCTGCCGCAGCGTCTGCGCCGCGTGGAAGAGGCCCTCCGCGTCCGGCCCGGCCAGCGCCACGACCGGCCGGCCCTCGAGGACCCCGGTGGCCAGGCGGTAGCCGCCCCGCGGCAGGTCGTCCGCGGCCGGGGCTTCCAGCGAGCGCAGGGCGTCCTCGGCCGCCCGGCCGCCCGCGTAGACGATCAGACCGTCCGGCGGCGGGGTGCCGCCGGGCTGGGCGTCCACGACCCTGCGGGCGCCCGCGCCGCGCAGGATTCCGCGCAGCGCCTCGATCGTGTGGGGGTCGGTGCCCTGCTCGGCCATCACGGTGACCTCGTCACCCACCCGGGCGTACGCGCCCTGGGCCCGCGCCGACTGGGGGCGTGGCCACACGGGCGGCAGGCCGCCGGCGTCCTCGCGGTCCGGGGCGCCGGGCGAGCCGGTGGCGGCGGAGGCGGCGTCGCCCGGGCGGGGGTCGGCGAGGGCGTCGGTGCCGCCGAGCAGCCCGCCGAGGAGGGCGGCGGCCAGGACGGTGACTCCGGCCCGCCGGCGCCCGCCGCCCGGGCGGCCCAGGCTGCCGGTGCCGACCGCACGGCCGGGCCACCCGCTCGTCCCGTGCGCATCGGCGCCGCTCGCGCCGTCGCTTCCGCAGCCTCCGTACGAGGGGTCCTCGCCCAGGAACCGCACGGCCCTCTCCTCGCCCCCAGGTGCCCTGCCCCCAGGTGTCGCTCCCGTGGGCGACGAGCCCATCACCAGGCGCGGAGCGTGTCAACGCGGCTGACCGAACTGCCGGTAATGCCCCGCGTGACGGGGAGCGCGGAGGAAGCGGAATCGGTCGGGATGTCCCCTGAAGAGACGCCAAATCGACATCGGGGAACGCAAGGTGTCGACCGCCGCGGCACATGGGTAGGGCAGAGGCATTCGGCACGGGGGCGACCACGGAGGTATCGATGGGCAGAGCGCGCCTCGCCGAACTGCACGGTGTCGCCACCGTCTACGAGCCCGCGCCGGGCCGGCCCGTGCGGGTGCCCGAGGACACCGTCGTCGCGGTCCTCGCCGCCCTGGGCGTCGACGCCTCCACCCCCCGGGCCGTCCAGGACGCGCTGGCGGCCCACGAGACGGCGGCGCGGGGCCGGTTGCTGCCGGCGACGGTGGTGCTGCGCGAGGGTGCCGGGCAGAGCCTGCCGGAGCTCCCCGAGGGCACGCTGCTGTGCGTCGACACCGAGGACGGCCGCACCCTGCGCCGGCCCGCCGGGCAGCACGCCGACGCCGGGCCGCTCCCGCTGGGCAGCCACGTCCTGCGCGCCCAGGCCCCCGACGGGCGGTCCGGCAGCGCGCGCCTGATCGTCGCGCCCGGCCGGATCCCCGCGCCCCCCGGGCGCGGCCATGGCTTCCTCGTTCAGCTCTACTCCCTGCTGTCCGCCCGCTCCTGGGGCATGGGCGACCTCGCCGACCTCGCCGAGCTCGCCGCCTGGTCGGGCCGCACCTTCGGCTCGGACTTCGTCCAGGTCAACCCCCTGCACGCGGCCGTGCCCGGGCCGCCCACCGACCCCTCGCCCTACCGCCCCTCCTCCCGGCGCTTCCCCGACCCGGTCCACCTGCGGGTCGAGGAGATCCCCGAGTTCGCCTACCTCACCGGGCCCGCCCGCGAACAGGCCGGCGCACTCCTGGACCGCGCAGCCGCCCTGCGCGAGGCCGTGCTGCGCCGCGGCGAGCTGATCGACCGCGACGCCGTCTGGGACCTCAAGCGGCAGGCTCTGGAGCTGGTGCGCGCCGTGCCGCAGAGCCCGGGCCGCCGGGCGGCCTACGGCGACTTCCTCGCCGAACAGGGCCAGGCGCTCGACGACCACTCCACCTGGTGCGCCCTGGCCGAGGTGCACGGCCCGGACTGGCGGGCCTGGCCCGCGGGCCTGCGGGACCCGCGCTCGGTGCGCACCGCCCGCGCCCGCGGCGAGCTGCTGGAGAGGGTCGACTTCCACTGCTGGCTGGCCTGGCTCACCGACCAGCAGCTGGCCGCGGCCCAGCGGGCGGCCCTCGAGGCCGGCATGCGCGTGGGCCTCGTCCACGACCTGGCCGTCGGGGTCCACCCCTCCGGCGCCGACGCCTGGGCTCAGCAGGACGCCTTCGCCGCCGGCATGTCGATCGGCGCCCCGCCCGACGCCTTCAACGCCCGGGGCCAGGACTGGGGCCTGCCGCCCTGGCGCCCCGACGCCCTCGCCGCCACCGGCTACGCCCCGTACCGCGAGCTGCTGCGCGGGCTGCTGCGGCACGCGGGAGCGCTGCGGATCGACCATGTGATGGGGCTGTTCCGGCTCTGGTGGGTGCCCCAGGGGTACGAGCCCAGGCGCGGCGCCTACGTGCGCTACGACGCCGAGGCCATGCTCGGCGTGCTGGCCCTGGAGGCGCACCGCGCGGGCGCCGCCGTCATAGGCGAGGACCTGGGCACGGTCGAGCCCGGGGTGCGCGAGACGCTCGCCGAGCGCGGGGTGCTCGGCACCTCGGTGCTGTGGTTCGAGCGCGACTACGAGACCGGGGGGGCCGGGGAGGCCGGTGGCGGGCAGCCCGAGCCGCTGGAGCCCGGGCGCTGGCGTTCCGGTTGCCTGGCCACCGCCACGACCCATGACCTGCCGAGCACCGCCGCCCGGCTCACCGGCGACCACGTCGAGCTGCGGCACCGGCTGGGGCTGCTCACCCGCCCGCTGGAGGAGGAGCAGCGGGAGGACGCCATGGGGGTCGCGCAGTGGCTGGCCCTCTTCGGGCGGCTGGGGCTGCTCCCGGAGGGGCCGGGCGACGAGGAGGCGGCGGTCAAGGCCGTGCACCGCTTCCTGCTGCGTACGCCCGCCGCGATGATCGGTGTCTGGCTGCCGGACGCGGTGGGGGACCGGCGGCCCCAGAACCTGCCGGGCACGTGGGACCAGTACCCGAACTGGCGGCTGCCCGTCGCCGACGCCTCGGGGCGGCCCCTGTCGCTGGAGGAGCTGGCCGCCTCGCCCCGGCTGCACGGGCTGATGGAGCTGATGGGGCAGAGGGAGCAGAGGGAGGGGGGCTAGGGCGCCCGGCGACCGGCGGTGAGGCGGGTATGACGCGGATAGGTGACCCCGGGCGCGCGGGTCCGGCGGGTGTCCGATACGTTGAGGCCGTGAGCAATAAGGTCAACAAGAACGCCGTGCGTGCCGGTGCCATCTCCGTGGGCACGCTGCTGATGCTGCTGATGTCGTCCCCCGCGTTCGCGCTCACCCGCGACGACGGCGACGACCCGGGCCCCGGCCTGAGCGCGATCAACACGCTCGGTCTCTACGTGGTCGCGCCGATCGTCCTCTTCCTGGTGATCACGGGCCTGACCATGGTCCTCGCCAAGAACTCCGACAACAAGCGCACGCACGACACGCACTACCCGCGCACCGCGCGGTGACGCCGCTCGTCTGACCGCAGTCCCCAAAGCCGGCACCTTCGGGTGCCGGCTTTTTTGCTGCCCATTTCGGTGTATGGGCCACCGGCCTTTGGTGTTTGTCCCACCATTAACCTACGGTGTCGTAACCTACGGAGCCGTAGGTAATGATCGCCCCAGGAGCTGCCCGTGACCATCGCCCCCTCCCACGCCGGCCAGGCCGCATGGAGCGACAGTCGCCTGCTGTACGCACTCGAAGAGGTCGTCGAGACCGAGCTGAACCGGCACCTGAAGGTGGCCAAGGAATGGATGCCGCACGAGTACGTGCCGTGGAGCGACGGCCGTAACTTCGACGGCGTCATGGGCGGCGAGCCCTGGGCGCCCGAGCAGTCGAAGGTCTCGGACATCGGGCGCACCGCCCTGATCGTCAACCTGCTGACCGAGGACAACCTCCCCAGCTACCACCACGAGATCGCCTCCCTCTTCGGCCGCGACGGCGCCTGGGGGACGTGGGTGCACCGCTGGACCGCGGAGGAGGGGCGGCACGGCATCGTGATGCGGGACTACCTGCTCACCTCACGCGCCGTGGACCCGGTCGCCCTGGAGCGGTTCCGGATGCAGCACATGTCGGAGGGGTTCGAGTCCGACAACCGGCACAGCATGCTGCACTCGGTGGCCTACGTCGCCTTCCAGGAGCTGGCCACCCGCATCTCGCACCGCAACACCGGCCACAACTCCGGTGACCCGGTCTGCGACCGCATGCTCGCCCGCATCGCCACGGACGAGAACCTGCACATGGTCTTCTACCGCAACCTGCTGGGGAAGGCCTTCGAGCTGGCGGCCGACCAGACGATGTGCGCGGTACGCGACGTGGTGGTCGGCTTCCGGATGCCCGGCCACGGCATCCCCGGCTTCGAGCGGGCCGCCGCGCAGATGGCCATCGGCGGCATCTACAACCTGCGCATCCACCACGACGACGTGCTCCAGCCGGTGCTGCGCTTCCTGAAGGTCCTCGAGATCACCGGCCTGGGCCCGGAGGGGCTGCGCGCCCAGGAGGAGCTCGGGATGTTCATGGGCGGCCTCGACGACCAGGCGAGGAAGTTCGACGAGAAGCGCGAGGCGCTGCTGGCCCGTCGGCGGGCCCGGGCGGAGAAGGCCTGAAAAACGCCGAGGGCGCCCCGGACCGGATGGTCCGGGGCGCCCTCATGCGTGGTCTCAGACGGCCGCCGCCGCGTCCGCCGCCTGCGCCTTCAGCGCACGCTCGACCCCGGCACGGGACTCCGTCACCAGCCGCCGCAGCGCCGCGTTCGGCTCGGCCGAGGCCAGCCAGGCGTCCGTGGCGTCCAGGGTGGCCTGGGAGACCTGCAGGGCCGGGTAGAGGCCGACCGCGATCTGCTGGGCCATCTCGTGGCTGCGCTTGCTCCAGACGTCCTTGACCACCGCGAAGTACTTCTCGGCGTAGGGGGCGAGCAGCTCGCGCTGGTCGGTCTGCTGGAAGCCGCTGATGACCGACTCCTGCACCGCGTTGGGCAGCTTGTCGGAGTCGATGACCGAGGCCCACGCCTCGGCCTTCGCCTCGGCCGTCGGCCGTGCGGCGCGCGCCCAGGCGGCGTGCTCCTCGCCCGCGGAGGTCTTGTCGCGCTCCAGCTCGGCGGCGATGGCCTTCTCGTCCGCGCGGCCCGTCGCCGCGAGACGGCCGAGCAGGTCCCAGCGCAGCTCGGTGTCGATCTTCAGGCCCTCGACGGACCGGCTGCCGTCCAGCAGCGCGGCCAGCAGGTCGAGCTGCTCGTCGGTGCGGGCGGTGGCGGCGAAGGCACGGGCCCACGCCAGCTGGTGGTCGCTGCCCGGCTCGGCCGCGTGCAGCTGCTCCAGCGTGGCCTCGGTCCACTTCGCCAGACCGATCTCGCGCCACGTGGGCGCCGCGTACAGGTCGATGGCCGTCTTCACCTGGCGCTGCAGCGACTGCACGACGCCGATGTCGGACTCCTTGGTGATGCCCGAGAGCACCAGGTCCAGGTAGTCGCGGGTGGCCAGCTCGCCGTCGCGGGTCATGTCCCAGGCGGAGGCCCAGCACAGGGCGCGGGGGAGGGACTCGGTGAAGTCGCCCAGGTGCTGGGTGACCGTCGCCAGGGACTCGGCGTCCAGGCGCACCTTGGCGTACGACAGGTCGTCGTCGTTGAGCAGCACGACCGCCGGGCGGGCCCGGCCGACCAGCTGCGGAACCTCCGTCAGCGCGCCGTCGACGTCCAGCTCGACGCGGTCCTTGCGGACCAGCTTGCCGTTCTCGAGCTCGTACAGGCCGATCGCGATGCGGTGCGGGCGCAGGGTCGGCTCGCCCTTGGCGCCGGCGGGCAGCGCGGGGGCCTCCTGCTTGACGGCGAAGGCGGTGATGACGCCGGCGGCGTCCGTGGTGATCTCGGGGCGCAGGATGTTGATGCCGGCCGTCTCCAGCCACGCCTTCGACCAGGCCTTCAGGTCACGGCCGGAGGTCTTCTCCAGCGCGCCCAGCAGGTCGGACAGGCGGGTGTTGCCGAAGGCGTGCGCCTTGAAGTACGCCTGGACGCCGGTGAAGAACTCGTCCATGCCCACGTAGGCGACGAGCTGCTTGAGGACGGAGGCGCCCTTGGCGTACGTGATGCCGTCGAAGTTGACGAGCACGTCGTCCAGGTCGCGGATGTCCGCCATGATCGGGTGCGTGGAGGGCAGCTGGTCCTGCCGGTAGGCCCACGTCTTCATGGAGTTGGCGAAGGTCGTCCACGAGTGGGGCCACTTGCTGCCGGGCGCGTACGCCTGGCAGGCGATGGAGGTGTACGTGGCGAACGACTCGTTCAGCCACAGGTCGTTCCACCACTCCATGGTGACCAGGTCGCCGAACCACATGTGCGCCAGCTCGTGCAGGATGGTCTCCGCGCGCACCTCGTACGCGGCGTCGGTGACCTTCGAGCGGAAGACGTACTGGTCGCGGATGGTGACCGCGCCCGCGTTCTCCATCGCGCCCGCGTTGAACTCCGGCACGAACAGCTGGTCGTACTTGGCGAAGGGGTAGGCGTAGTCGAACTTCTCCTGGAACCAGTCGAAGCCCTGCCGCGTGACCTCGAAGATCGCGTCGGCGTCGAGGAACTCGGCGAGCGAGGGACGGCAGTAGATGCCCAGCGGGACGCTCTGCCCGTCCTTCTCGTACGAGCTGTGCACCGAGTGGTAGGGGCCGGCGATCAGCGCGGTGATGTACGTGGAGATGCGGGGCGTGGGCTCGAAGCGCCAGATGTTGTCGGCGGGGCGCTCGGGCGTCGGCGAGTTGGAGATCACGGTCCAGCCCTCGGGGGCCTTCACCGTGAACTGGAACGTCGCCTTCAGGTCCGGCTGCTCGAAGGAGGCGAAGACGCGACGGGCGTCCGGCACCTCGAACTGGGTGTAGAGGTACGCCTGGTCGTCGACCGGGTCCACGAAACGGTGCAGGCCCTCGCCCGTGTTGGTGTACGCGCAGTCGGCGACGACCTTCAGTTCGTTGCGCCCCGCCACCAGGCCGGGCAGCGCGATGCGGCTGTCCTTGAAGACGTCGGCCGGGGTGAGCGCGGTCCCGTTCAGCACGACCTCGTGCACGGTCGGCGCCACCAGGTCGATGAACGACTCGCCCGCCTCGGCGGCCTCGAAGCGCACCGTGGTCACGGACCGGTACGTGCCGCCCTCCTGCGCGCCGGAGAGGTCGAGGTCGATCTCGTACGCGTCCACGGCGAGCAGCCGCGCCCGCTGCTGCGCCTCTTCACGGGTCAGGTTCGTTCCGGGCACCGGGGCATCTCCTTAGCGTTCCGCAATGTCGCGACTTCGGGCCATCCTTCCACGCCGTCGCTTTGCGTGGCGGTCCGTACGCTGACGGCTGAGCAGTGGTCCTGATCTTCAGGACCGAGGCCGCCTCCGACTTTCGACCGAGGCGTACCCCCATGACCGCTTTTCAGATGCACGTGCTGGTAGCGTTTACCTGCAAGTTAATTGCAATAAGCAGTCGGAGGGCTCGGCATGGCCATCTACACACTTCCCGAACTTCCGTACGATTACGCGGCTCTGCAGCCCGTCATCGACGCGAAGATCATCGAGCTGCACCACGACAAGCACCACGCGGCGTACGTCAAGGGCGCGAACGACACGCTCGAGCAGCTCGCCGAGGCGCGGGACAAGGACCAGTGGGGGGCCATCAACGGCCTCGAGAAGAACCTGGCCTTCCACCTCTCCGGCCACATCCTGCACAGCATCTACTGGCAGAACATGACCGGTGACGGCGGCGGCGAGCCCCTCGACAAGGACGGCGTGGGCGAGCTCGCGGACGCCATCGCCGAGTCCTTCGGCTCCTTCGCCAAGTTCAAGGCGCAGCTGACCAAGGCGTCCGCCACCACGCAGGGCTCCGGCTGGGGCGTGCTCGCCTACGAGCCGATCAGCGGCCGCCTGATCGTCGAGCAGGTCTACGACCACCAGGGCAACGTGGGCCAGGGCTCCGTGCCGATCCTGGTCTTCGACGCCTGGGAGCACGCCTTCTACCTGCAGTACAAGAACCAGAAGGTCGACTTCATCGACGCCATGTGGGCCGTCGTCAACTGGCAGGACGTCAGCGCGCGCTACCTCGCCGCCAAGGAAAAGGGCAGCTCCATCATCCTGGCGCCCTGATCCGCCCCTGACAGCCTGCTCGTGATCGTCTTCTCACCCTTCACGCGGCGGGCGAACGGAGAGGCCCCCGCGCGTTCGGATCGCGCGGGGGCCTCTCCTTGCATCATCCCGGTCAGGCGTGGCCGAACGCCTCGCCCTTGACCGTGAACTCCCTCGCCAGCCCCGTCTCGTGCAGCCGGGCGAACGGAGTGAACGGCACCCCCAGCTCCGACCCGCCCCGGTCGAAGTTCCACGCCTTCTGCACGGCGAAGCGGTAGTCCACCGCCGCCCCGCCCTCCGCGTCCACCCGGACGGTGCCCGTCAGGCGGAACTCCGCGCAGCGCAGGGCAAGCCACCAGTCGGTGCTGACCCGGCGGGTGATCAGCACATCGCGCCAGCCGCTGTCGGCCGGGTACGCGGCGGGACCGCGCGGACCGGCGCGCCAGCGCTCCAGGGCCTCGGCCCGCCACCGCTCCAGTTGCTCGGCGGCGGCCGAGCGCACGGCCGGCAGGGCGAGCAGCTCCTCGGCGTCCACCCGGTACGGGGAACCCGTGCCGCGCAGGTAATGACGGAGCATGCCCGCCGCCCGCCGCAGCCCCAGCAGTGCCCACACGCCCCGCAGCGCATGGCACAGCGCCAGCGTCAGCAGGTCGTACGGGCGTACCGGCAGCTCCGCGTGGGCCGCGTTGCCGCACGGCGGCTCGGCCTCGGCCCAGCCGCCGTCACGGCCGAGCGGCCGGGAGAGGTCGGTCTGGCCCATACCGGGACATTAATGGACCCCGCCCCCGCCCGCAGGTCGACACCGCCGGGCGAGCCACGACCACTCAGTCGAAGACCGGCCCCTGCGTACGCGTCCGCTTGCTGCAGTCTCCCGGGGGACGACCCCCGGACCCCCAGCCGTCCCGGACCGCCCCGTCAGTCGAAGACCGGCCCCTGCGTACGCGTCCTCTTGATCTCGTAGAAGCCGGGCGTGCCGGCCACCAGCAGCGTGCCGTCCCACAGGCGGGCCGCCGCCTCGCCCTTGGGGGCGGGGGTGACCACCGGGCCGAAGAAGGCGACCTCGGTGCCCTGCGGGCCGGGCACGGAGATGATCGGGGTGCCGACCTCCTCACCCACCTTGTCGATGCCCTCCTTGTGCGAGGTGCGCAGCTCGTGGTCGTGGGCGTCGGTGTCCGCAGCGTCCGCGAGACGGGCCGGCAGTCCCGCCTCCTCCAGCGCGGCCAGGATCGTGTCCCGGTCGCGCGGCAGGCCCTCGTTGTGGAAGCGCCTGCCGATCGCGGTGTAGAGGCGGCCCAGCACCTCGTCGCCGAACTCCTTCGCGGCCGCGACGCACACCCGCACCGGGCCCCAGGCCTCGGTGCGCAGGTACTCCCGGTACTCCTCGGGCACCTGGTCGAGCTTGTCCTCGTTGAGCACGGCGAGGCTCATGACGTGCCAGCGCACGTCCACGGGACGGACCTTCTCCACCTCCAGCATCCAGCGTGAGGTGAGCCAGGCCCAGGGGCAGGCGGGGTCGAACCAGAAGTCGGCGGTCACTCTCTGCGCGGTCACGCGAATCTCCTCTGACGAGCTGGACAGTCAGTGATTCAACAAGCACCCCCCGTGCCATGATTCCTGGTATTCGAAACACGAGACGAACACGAGGGAGCCGCGTCGTGCCCGGTGAGAACCTGACCCGTGAGGAGGCCCGGGAGCGGGCCCACCTGCTGTCCGTGGACTCCTACGACGTGGCCCTCGACCTGCGCTCCGCCGTGGGAGCGGGCCCCGAGCCGCGTACGTTCCGGTCGGTGACCACCGTGCGTTTCCGCTGCGCCGAGCCCGGCGCCGCCACCTTCGCGGACCTCGTCGCGCCCGCTGTGACGTCCGTCACTCTCAACGGCCGCGAGCTGGACGCGAAGACCGTCTTCGACGGCGCCCGGATCGCCCTGGAGGACCTCGCCGCCGAGAATGTCCTGACCGTGGACGCCCAGTGCGCGTACAGCCGCACCGGCGAGGGCATGCACCGCTTCGCCGACCCCGAGGACGGCGAGGTCTACCTCTACACCCAGTACGAGCCCGCCGACGCGCGCCGCGTCTTCGCCAACTTCGAGCAGCCCGACCTCAAGGCCCCCTTCACCTTCTCGGTCACCGCGCCCGCGTCCTGGACCGTGCTCAGCAACGGCGAACAGGACGGCGAGAGCGTGCCGGTGGCCTCCGACGCCGCCTCCGCCACCTGGCGGTTCGTGACGACCCGGCCCATCTCCACCTACATCACCGCCGTCGTCGCCGGCCCGTACCACGTCGTCCGCGACCATTACCGCCGCACCTTCGACGACGGCACCGTGCTGGAGATCCCGCTGGGCGCGCTGTGCCGCAAGGGCCTGGCCCGCCACTTCGACCCCGACGACATCTTCACCGTCACCAAGCAGGGCCTGGACTTCTTCCACGACCACTTCGACTACCCGTACCCCTTCGGGAAGTACGACCAGGCGTTCGTGCCGGAGTACAACATCGGCGCCATGGAGAACCCCGGCTGTGTGACCTTCCGGGAGGAGTTCGTCTTCCGCGGCAAGGTGACGCGGGCGGCGTACGAGCGCCGGGCGAACGTCATCCTGCACGAGATGGCGCACATGTGGTTCGGCGACCTGGTGACCATGGAGTGGTGGGACGACCTGTGGCTCAAGGAGTCCTTCGCGGACTTCATGGGCGCCTTCTCGCTGGCCGAGGCGACCCGGTTCACGGGCGCCTGGGTCACCTTCGCCAACAACCGCAAGTCCTGGGCCTACCGCGCCGACCAGCTGCCCTCCACGCACCCCGTCACGGCCGACATCCACGACCTGGAGGACGCCAAGCTCAACTTCGACGGCATCACCTACGCCAAGGGCGCCTCCGTCCTCAAGCAACTCGTCGCCTACGTCGGCCGCGACGCCTTCCTCGAGGGCGCCCGCCGCTACTTCAAGCGCCACGCCTACGGCAACACCCGCCTGGGCGACCTGCTGTCGGTGCTGGAGGAGACGTCGGGCCGGGACATGGCCGCCTGGTCACGGTCCTGGCTGCAGACGGCCGGGGTCAACTCGCTGACGCCGCTGGCCACCTACGACGCCTCCGACCGCGTCACCGAGCTCGCCATCCTGCAGGAGGCGCCCGAGACCCACCCCGAGCTGCGCCCGCACCGCGTGGCCGTGGGCCTGTACCGCCGGCAGGAGGCGGGCGGCGCGCTCGAGCGCTACGCCCGCGCGGAGGTCGACGTCACCGGCCCCCGCACGGTGGTCGCGGAACTGGCCGGGGCCGAGCGGCCCGAGCTGATCCTCGTCAACGACGAGGACCTCACCTACTGCAAGATCCGCTTCGACGAGGCCTCGCTGGACACCCTCCGCCAGCACCTGGGCGACCTCACCGACCCGCTCGCCCGCGCCCTGTGCTGGTCCGCCCTGTGGAACCTCACCCGCGACGGGCTGATGCCCACCCGCGACTACCTGGACCTGGTGCAGCGCTTCGCCGGCGCCGAGAGCGACATCGGCGTCCTCCAGATGGTGCAGACCTGGGCCACGGGCGCGCTCGTGCACTACGCCGCCCCCGCCTGGCGCGAGGAGGGCGGTCGGCAGCTCGCCCAGAGCGCCCTGCGCGAGCTGCGGCTGGCCGAGCCCGGCAGCGGCCACCAGCTGGCGTGGGCACGGTTCTTCGCCCAGCTCGCCGCCTCCGAAGGGGACCTGCAGCTGCTGTCCGGGCTCCTCGACGGCGCCGGGAAGATCGACGGGCTGGAGGTGGACCAGGAGCTGCGCTGGACCTTCCTGGGGACGCTCGCCGCCCGGGGTGCCGCCGACGAGTCGGCGCTGGCCGCCGAGCTCGCCCGGGACAACACCGCCTCCGGCAAGCGGCACCAGGTCCGCTGCCTGGCCGCCCGCCCGTCCGCCGAGGTCAAGGCCGACGCCTGGGCCGCGGTCGTCGACTCCGACACGCTCTCCAACGCCCTGGCCGAGGCCACCATCGCGGGCTTCGACCAGCCGTCCCAGCGGGAGCTGCTGGCGCCCTTCGCGCCGCGCTACTTCGAGGTGATCGAGCGCGTGTGGCGGGAGCGGTCCATCGAGATCGCCATGGCGGTCGTCCGCGGCCTGTTCCCCATGCTGCAGGGCGACCGGCCGACGCTGGAGGCCACCGACGCCTGGCTGGCCGCGCACCAGGACGCCGCCCCGGCGCTGCGCCGGCTGGTCCTGGAGGCCCGCGACGACCTGGCGCGGGGCCTGCGCGCCCAGGCATGCGACGCGGCCGCGGGGAGCTGAGGGAAGCTGCGGCGAGCCGAGGGGACTTGAGACGAGCTGAGGGGACTTGAGGGCAGCCGACTCAAGTCCGGGACACGGTTTCAGTACGTTTCAATTCCCCAGGTTTCAAAACGGCGTTGTCCTGAATTGTCGACGGACCCGTAACAGCGGTTAGGGGGCGGGCGGGGAGTGGGAATGGCGGGGGCATGAACCCCAACACCCCCCTCTCCCCACGCCCCCTGTACCACCTCTCCGATGTGCGTCACCGGGTCATGACGGCGCGTCAGTTGAGGGAGCACGGCGTCACAGGGGCCGACGTCACCGAGCGCTGCCGTCCCGGCGGGCCCTGGCGGCGACTGCTGCCCGGGGTCTTCCTCCTCCACACCGGCCCCGCCACCAGTGAGGAGCGGCTGCACGCCGCCCTCATGTACACCCTCCCGCGGGCCCAGGTGCCCCGGCAGCCCGGCCCCGCCTCCGTACGGGACGCGGAGCCGGCCCCGTACGGCCAGGCGATGATCACCGGCCCGGCCGCGCTCGCCCTGCACCGCTTCACCTGCGTCCCCTCGCTGCTCTCGCTCGACCACATCGACGTCCTGCTGCCGCGCACCCGCCGCCTGCGCTCGAACGGGTTCGTACGGCTGGTACGGGCGCACACCGTGCCGCGCCCGCAGCTGCTGACCGGGGTGCCGGTCGCCCCGGTCGCCCGTGCGGTCGCCGACACCGTGGCGCAGCTGACCGACGCGCAGATGGTGCGGGGGCTGCTGAGCGAGGCCGTGCGCGGCGGACACGCCGAGGCGACGGCGGTCGTCCGCGAGCTGACGCGGGCCCGGCTGCTGAGCCGGCCGCACGTCGTGGACGCCGTGGAGGCGCTGCTGGCGGAGGGCCGGTCCGTGGCCGAGGGCAGGCTGTACGACATGGTGCGCGAGCACGCGCTGCCCGCGCCGCTGTGGAACGTCGACCTGCGGCTGCCCGGCGGCCCGTACCTCGGGGGAGTGGACGCCTTCTGGCCCGACCACGCGGTGGCCCTGGAGATCGACGCGCGGGCGCCCCGCCCCGAGGAGGACGCCCTGTGGTCCGAATACGCCCGCAAGCGCGAGCACTTGGAGCGGCTGGGCATCACGGTCGTGCGCGTCACGCCCAAGCGGCTGCGGGACGCCGAGGGCCTGGAGCAGCAGGCCGCGGTCGTCCGGACCGCCCTGGTGGCGTCGGCCGACCGCGAGCCCTGCGCGTACGTCGTCGTCCTGCCGAGGTGAGCGGCGCGGGGGCCGCCGGCCAAGCCGTCAGCGCCGGCTGAGCAGCAGCTCGGTGTTGCGGTCGGTCGGCGCCCCCGCGAGCGAGGTGTCCGAGCCCGGCGTGTTGAACGCCAGCTCCCGGTAGAGGGAGGCGAGCCCGGTCTGGGAGAGGTCGTGGAAGTCGGTCTTGTAGGGAGCGGCCGATTCGATGAGCGTGGTGAACAGGGAGATCGTGCCGTCGTGGTTGTCCGTGATCTCGATGATCCGGGCGAGCTGCGGGTAGTCGACGTGCGAGGCGGTGGCGATCTCCCAGAAGCTGCCACGGGGGCGGATGCGGTTGCGGTGGCTGTGGCCGTTGATCCAGGCCAGAACGTTGTTGTGGCGCTGGAGGAGGGCGATCAGCTCGTCGCCGCCGTGCCGCTTCTCCCCCGGGTGGGCGGGGTCGGGCGTCATGTTGTTCATGCTCCAGCTGGGGTGGTGGCTGAAGACCAGGGCGTACTGGTCCTTGTGCTCCTTCAGCGTCCGCTCCAGCCAGTCGAGTTGGGAGGTGCCCAGGGAGCCCTGGTAGTGGCCGCCGGGGTCGGTGGAGTCGATGCTGATGCCGATGACCTTCTCGGACACCTTGAAGGTGTAGTAGAGGGTGCCCGCGTCGAGGTTGGCGCGGGTGTAGCCGTGGCCGACGGGCCCGCGACCGGTGTGCTGGGGGTCGAGGTGCGCGGCCACGTACTGGCGCGCGGTCAGTGGCACCCGGCGTGGGTCGGGGGTGACCGTGCGCATGTCCTTCTTGTGCGACTTGAGCATGGCCTCTATGCGCTTGCCCTTGGGGTCGGCGCCGCCGACCTCGCCCTGCATCAGCCATTTGGCCTCGGCGGCCGGGATGTACTGCAGCTTGCGGTTGCCGACGCAGACCTCGGCGATGAAGGAGCCCACCGCCGGGTAGCAGCCGCCGGAGAGCAGGTCGTGGTTGCCGAAGGTGGAGTACCAGGGGATGTTCAGGCCGGGGCTGGTGACCCGCCGGCAGGCGGCGTCGAGGTAGCCGTCGATCCGGGGGTAGCCGACCTCCTTGTCCCGGTCGCGCAGGGCGCTCTCGGGGTGCCAGTACTGCTTGAGGCCGCTGTTCTGCACGCCCTCGTAGTGGCGCGGGTCGCCGGTGTTGGGAGTCATCCGGCCGCCGCTGAGGGCGGTGAGGAACCACTCCACCTCGATCTTCGCGTTCTCGTCGCCGTTGTCGCCGGTGGTGATGACGAAGCCGAACGGGGCACCGGTGGCCGGCCCCCGGCGCACCTTGTTGACCCGCTCGACCAGCGAGACCACGCCCGGCAGGGTCAGCGCCTCGTGCGGCCGCCAGCCCCCCACGTCACCGACGCGGAAGAACTCGTACCGCAGCGGATGCTGTACGTCCGTCAGATGCAGGTCGGTGAACTGCACGAAGGAGGCCAGCGTCGTCCGCCGGTCCTCGCGCCCGTTCTGCGCCTGGGCCAGCTCGGCGCGTACGACCCTGGGCCAGCCGGGGCCGTCGCCGAGCCGCCGGTAGCCGCCGCTGCCGCGCGGCGCGGCGACGGAGGCGAGGGTGGTGCCGGCGTCCGTCGGGGCCCCGGCGGGGGTGCCCGCGGCGGCGGCCGGGGCGGGGGTGGGGTCGCCGGGGGTGGCCGAGGCCGGCCCGTCCGTGCCCAGGGCGAGGCCCAGCCCGGTGGCCGTGGTCACGGCGCCCGCGGCGGCCAGGAACGTACGGCGGTCGAAGTGCGAGGCTGCGGTTCTACGGGATGGATGCATGGCGGTCTCCCCGAGTGCGAACGCGAAGGCTGGCGGTCTTGCGGGCGGGCGGCGCTTGCGGTCAGTGAGGAGCGTTGGCAGCGCGAGTGACCTGGGCGTGAACCAGGCCGCAACGGTGGCCGCCGATCCCCTCACATGGATCTTGGCTACTGCGAACTGACATACACCACTCGTCCCCTGGAGAGCTGACGCTCACTCAGCGTTCACCCTCGAGGGGAACCCTCTCGCCGGTCACGGGCCAGTCCTTTAGTCCGTTTGTCCTACAAGCGCTGAGCTGCGCTGATCCCTGACCGCTTCATGACCTCCGTCCCGCTTCATCCCGCGTGGCGTAGTGGCGGGTTTACGCCATCCTTATGTTCCTGCCCGGGCAACTCTCCCCAAACCCCCGCCACTTCCATAAAAGTGATCGCTCATCCGGGTGCGAGGGCCGGACGCCGTGTCGTCGTGCCTCCGGCCGTCCCCTTCGTTGTCCGTCCATCACTTCCAGCCAGGGATGCTCATGACCCCCACCCCCGATGTCCCGACCGCGCCGGCCGGCGCCGCGAGACGCGCGGCCCGAATAGCCGTCGCGGCCTCCGTCGTGGCCGCGCTCACCGCGGCGGGCGCCGCCCCCGCCCTCGCGGCGGACCCGACGCCGGCCCCCGGCCCGGTGAAGTCCGCCCCGGACAAGCTCGGTTCGCAGGACGCCGACCTGCTGGCGAAGGCCAAGGCGGACGGCGACCGGACCGTCACCATGATGATCGCCACGCAGCCCGGCCGGACCGGCGAGGTCGCGGGCAAGCTGGACGCGATCACGGGCGCCTCGGTGGGTCAGGCGTACGACAAGCTCGGGTACGTCCGGGTCACCGTCCCGACGGGCAAGGCCGACGCCGCGATCGACGAGGCGAAGAAGCTCGACGAGGTCCACGGCATCGACCTCAAGCAGGAGATCAAGCTCCCGGACCCCACGCCGCGCGGTGACTCCGGGAACGCCGCGCAGGGCGCGCCGCAGCTCGCCAAGGGCCGCGCGTACCCGGCCCCCGGCAAGAACACCCCGGCGAAGAACCCCTACCAGCCGGCCTTCGAGACCGGCGCCGTCGAGTTCACCGAGGACCACCCGAAGGCCGACGGCCGCGGCGTGACCATCGGCGTCCTGGACTCCGGCGTCGACCTCGCGCACCCGGCGCTGCAGAAGACCACCACGGGCGAGCGCAAGATCGTCGACTGGGTGACCGCCACCGACCCGCTCATCGACCAGGACGGCACCTGGCTGCCGATGACGTCCGACGTCACGGGCCCGGCCTTCTCCTTCGAGGGCCGCACCTACACCGCGGCCGCCCCCGGCCCGTACCAGGTCGCCCTCTTCCGCGAGAGCGAGACCACCGGCGGCGACATGAAGGGCGACCTCAACCGGGACGGCGACACCACCGACTCCTGGGCCGTCCTCTACGACAAGGCCAAGGGCACCGTCCGGGTCGACCTCGACGACGACGGCGACTTCGGCAACGACGCGGACATGAAGCCGTACAAGGACGGCTTCCAGGTCGGCTACTTCGGCAAGGACAACCCGGACACCCCGATCGCCGAGCGCATCCCCTTCGTGGTGCAGATCCGCAAGGACGTGCCGATGGACCCCAAGGGCGGCGACTGGACCGGCAAGAAGGCCGACTTCGTCAACATCGGCGTCATCGAGTCCGAGCACGGCACGCACGTCGCGGGCATCACCGCGGCCAACGGCCTGTTCGGCGGCAGGATGAACGGCGCCGCCCCCGGCGCGAAGATCGTCTCCTCCCGCGCCTGCACCTGGACCGGCGGCTGCACCAACGTGGCGCTGACCGAGGGCATGATCGACCTCGTGGTGAACCGCGGCGTCGACATCGTCAACATGTCGATCGGCGGCCTGCCGGCGCTCAACGACGGCAACAACGCCCGCGCCGAGCTCTACACCCGCCTCATCGACACCTACGGCGTCCAGCTCGTGATCTCCGCGGGCAACAGCGGCCCGGGCCTGAACACCATCGGCGACCCGGCCCTGGCCGACAAGGTCATCAGCGTCGGCGCTTCTGTCTCCAAGGAGACCTGGGCCGCCAACTACGGCTCCGACGTCACGACGAAGTACGCGATGATGCCCTTCTCCTCCCGCGGCCCGCGCGAGGACGGCGGCTTCACCCCGACGATCACCGCCCCCGGCGCGTCGGTCAACACCACGCCGACCTGGGAGCCGGGCGCGCCCGTCAAGGAGGCGGGCTACGAGCTGCCGCCGGGCTACGGCATGCTGCAGGGCACCTCGATGGCCTCCCCGCAGGCCACGGGCGCGATGGCGCTGCTGATCTCGGCCGCCAAGCAGAAGCACATGAAGCTCGCCCCGGCCGACCTGCGCACGGCGCTGACCAGCACCGCCAGGAAGATCAAGGGCTTCCAGGCGTACGAGCAGGGCTCCGGCCTGATCGACATCGTCGAGGCATGGGAGGCCCTGCGCGACGGCGCCACCGCCCACGAGTACGCGGTCAAGGCCCCCGTGGCGACCGCGCTCTCCCACCGGCTCAAGACCCCCGGCTTCGGCACGGGCCTCTACGACCGCGAGGGCGGCCTGAAGGCCGGCGAGACGAAGACCTACGACGTCACCATCACCCGCACCACCGGCCCGGACAAGCCCGTGTGGCACGAGCTGGAATGGCGCAACAACGACGGCACCTTCAAGCTCGTCGGTGACGACGAGGTCAGGCTGCCGCTGAACAAGCCCGTGACCGTCAAGGTCAAGGCCAAGGCGAAGACCGCCGGCATCCACAGCGCGATCCTGGCCGTCGACGACGAGGACACCGAGGGCATCGACAAGCAGATCATGACGACCGTGATCGTCGCCGAGCCGCTGGCCGCCCCGTCGTACGAGCTCAAGAAGTCCGCCACGGCGACGCGCAACGCGACCACGTCGTACTTCGTGACCGTGCCCAAGGGCACCAAGTCGCTGGACGTCGCGATGAGCGGCCTGGCCGAGGGCAGCCAGACCCGGTTCATCGCCATCAGCCCCTACGGCGTCCCGGCCGACAAGACCTCCACGGTCAACTGCTACCCGAACTACCCCAACCCGGACAACACCTGCCGTCCGGACCAGCGTTCCTACGCGAACCCGGTGCCCGGCGTGTGGGAGATCGAGGTCGAGTCCCGCCGCACGTCCCCGCTGCTCAGCAACCCCTACGGGCTGACGGTCACGGCGAAGCCGTAATCCCCGACGGGACGGGCGGGGCCACCCGGCCTCGTCCGTCCTTCGGACAATCGATTGGACTTTTGGGCCCCGCAGGACCCCATGATGGGTGCTGTTCAGCCACGCAGCACGTGAGTAGGGAGCACCCGTGAGGATCGGAATCGTCGGAGCCACCGGTCAGGTCGGCGGAGTCATGCGCAAGATCCTCGCCGAGCGGGGCTTCCCGGTCACCGAGCTGCGCCTGTTCGCCTCCGCGCGTTCCGCCGGGTCCACGCTCTCCTGGCAGGGGCAGGACATCACCATCGAGGACGCCGCCACCGCCGACTACTCCGGCCTGGACATCGTGCTCTTCTCGGCCGGCGGCGCCACGTCCAAGGCCCTGGCCGAGAAGGTCGCCGCGCAGGGCGCCGTCGTGATCGACAACTCCTCCGCCTGGCGCCGTGACCCCGAGGTCCCGCTGGTCGTCTCCGAGGTCAACCCGCACGCGATCGCGAACCGCCCCAAGGGCATCATCGCCAACCCGAACTGCACGACCATGGCCGCCATGCCGGTCCTGAAGCCGCTGCACGCCGAGGCGGGCCTGACCGCCCTCGTCGCCACCACCTACCAGGCCGTCTCCGGCTCGGGTCTGGCCGGCGTCGCGGAGCTCTCGGGCCAGCTGCGCGCGGCCGGCGAGCAGGCCGCGGAGCTGACCCACGACGGCGAGGCCGTGGAGTTCCCCGCGCCCGGCGTCTACAAGCGCCCGATCGCCTTCAACGTGCTGCCGCTGGCCGGCGCGCTCGTCGACGACGGCAGCTTCGAGACCGACGAGGAGCAGAAGCTCCGCAACGAGTCCCGCAAGATCCTGGAGATCCCCGGGCTCAAGGTCTCCGGCACCTGTGTGCGCGTGCCGGTCTTCTCCGGGCACTCCCTGCAGGTCAATGCCCGCTTCGAGCGTCCGGTCAGCGTCGAGCGCGCCTACGAGCTGCTGAAGGACGCGCCGGGCGTCGAGCTGTCCGAGATCCCGACCCCGCTGCAGGCGGCCGGCAAGGACGCCTCCTACGTGGGCCGCGTCCGCGTCGACGAGACCGTCGAGAACGGCCTGGCGCTGTTCATCTCCAACGACAACCTCCGCAAGGGCGCGGCGCTCAACGCCGTCCAGATCGCCGAGCTGGTCGCGGACGAGCTGCGCGGCTGACGCCCGCCCTCCCCGGACGTACGACGAGGGGCCGGACACCGCCATGGTGTCCGGCCCCTCGCGCGTGTGCCGTCAGCCCTGGTGGGCCTTGCCCGCCACCACGCGCTGGCGCAGGTAGCCGGCCAGCGCCAGGGCGCCGGTGAGGCCGGCCGTGAAGTACACCTGGACGCGGGTGGCGTCGTCGCGCAGCATCAGCGCCATCACGCCGACGACGGCGGCCAGCGCCACCCACGTCAGCACGGGGAACAGCCACATTCGCACCACGAGCCGCTCCGGCGCCTCGCGCTCCAGCTGCCGGCGCATGCGCAGCTGGGTGACGGCGATGAAGCCCCACACCACCAGGATGGCGGCGCCGGTCATGTAGAGGAGCCACTTGAAGACGGTGGTCGGCCACCAGTAGCTGAGCAGCACCGCGAAGAAGCCGAAGGCGGAGGAGGCCAGGACGGTCATCCGGGGCACGCCGCCCGTGACCTTGCCGAGGAAGCGGGGGCCCTCGCCGCGCATGACCAGGGAGTGCGACATCCGGGAGGCGCCGTAGATGTTCGCGTTCATCGCGGACAGCAGGGCGATCAGCACGATGACGTTCATGATCTGCCCGGCGGCGGGAATGTCGAGGTACTTCAGCACCGCGACGTAGGGGCCGTCGGTGGTGAGCGACTTGTCGTTCCACGGGATCACGGTGACGACGACGAGCATCGAGCCGACGTAGAACAGCGCGATGCGCCACATCGCCGTGCGGACCGCCTTGGCGACGCCCTTGACGGGCTGCTCGGACTCGGCGGCGGCGATGGTGACCGTCTCCAGGCCGCCGTAGGCGAAGACGGAGGCCAGCAGGCCGACGACGAGACCGTCGGTGCCGTTGGGCAGGAACCCGCCGTTGCCGGTGAGGTTGTCCGCGCCCGGGGCGTCGGTGCCCGGCAGCAGGCCGAGGATGGCCAGGACGCCCAGCGCCAGGAAGACGCCGATCGCGGCGACCTTCAGGGTGGCGAACCAGAACTCGAACTCGCCGAAGTTGCCGACCGCCGCGAGGTTCGTCCCGCAGAAGACGGCCATGAAGATCAGGACCCACATCCAGGACGGTGTGGAGGGGAACCACGCGACCATGATGTGCGCCGCGCCGATCGCCTCCACGGCGATGCCCACGCACAGCTGCACCCAGAACATCCAGCCCGCGGTGAAGCCCGCCCAGGGGCCGATCGCCTTCTCCGCGTGCACGGAGAAGGTGCCCGAGGAGGGGTTGGCGGCCGCCATCTCGCCCAGCATGCGCATCACGAGCATGACGAGCAGCCCGGAGACCACATAGGCCAGCACGATCGCCGGGCCGGCGGTGGCGATGCCGGCGCCGGAGCCGACGAAGAGGCCGGCGCCGATGACCCCGCCGAGCGCGATCATCGACAGATGGCGCTGCTTGAGGCCGTTCGAGAGCGCGCCGTGCGGCAGGGTGTCCGCGCCGCCCGGTGTGCCGTCCGGTGCCGCGCCGGTGACCTCGCGCTCGGAAGCGGAGGTCGTAGGTGTCCCAGTCATGGTCGTAAGTCCCCGTGAGGTAAGAGCTCGAGAAGCCGAGGCCGGGAAGCCGTCTCGGAAAGTTGCCTCAGTGTGGGGGTCATGTTCGCTCAGAACAACACCTGTGACGCAGCTGTCCGATATTCAGACTTCGATGTAACCGCGGGTACCTGAAATATCGTCAGAACCGAGGCTTTTTCCGGGTGAACTATCGGGTCCGGCGCAGTCGCAGCTCGCGCAGCCCCGCCACGGCCAGCACCGCGCCGGTGGCCGCGGCCGACCACAGCAGCTGCGGCCGGGCCGCGTCGTCGGTCAGCATCAGGACCAGAATGCCCGCCATGCCGGCCAGCGCCGCCCAGGTCAGATAGGGGAAGCACCACATGCGCAGGCTCAGCCGCTCGGGCACCTCCCGCTCGATGCGCGGCCGCAGCCGCAGCTGCGAGGCGGCGATGAGGCCCCAGACGAAGAGGAGTACCGCGCCCACGGCGTTCAGCAGATAGTGGAAGATCGAATCCGGCCACTTGAGGTTGAGTATGACCGAGGCGAAGCCGAACGCGACCGATGCCAGCACCGCACGCCGCGGCACCCCGCCACCCGAGACCTTCAGCAGCGCACGCGGCGCCTCACCGCGCTCGGCCAGCGAGAAGACCATCCGGGACGAGCCGTAGAGGTTGGCGTTCAGCGCCGACAGCAGCGCCACGAAGACCACGATGTTCATGATCTGGCCGGCCGCCGGCACCCCCACGTGGTCCAGGACGGCCACGTACGGGCTCTGTCCCGGCTTCATCGACGACCAGGGGAGCAGGGTGACGATGACGAGCATCGAGCCCACGTAGAAGAAGAGGATGCGCCACACGGCGCTGCGCACCGCCCGGCCCACCGCGCGCGCCGGGTCGTCGGACTCGGCGGCGGCGATCGTGACGACCTCCAGCCCGCCGAAGGCGAAGACGACGGCGAGCACACCGGAGACCACACCGCCCCAGCCGTTGGGCAGGAACCCGCCCTGACCGGTGAGGTTCGTCATCCCGACCGCGTCGGTGTCCGGCAGCAGCCCGAAGATCGCCAGCAGGCTCAGTCCGAGGAAGAGCACGATCGCGCCGACCTTCAGCGCGGCGAACCAGAACTCGAACTCGCCGAAGTTCTTCACCGCCGCGAGGTTCGCGGTCGTGAAGACCAGCATGAAGATCAGCACCCAGCCCCACTGCGGCACCGAGGGCGCCCAGCCGTGTGCGATCTGCGCGGCGCCCGTCGCCTCCACGGCGAGCACGACCACGAGCAGGAACCAGTACAGCCAGCCCACCGAGAAGCCGGCCCAGCGGCCCAGGGCGCGCTCGGCGTGCACCGAGAAGGCGCCGGACGCCGGCATGGCCGCGGACAGCTCGCCGAGCATCCGCATCACCAGCATCGCGAGGGCGCCCGCGATCAGGTACGAGACGATGATTCCGGGGCCGGCCACCGCGATTCCGGCGCCCGAACCGACGAACAGGCCGGCGCCGATCACGCCGCCCAGGCCCAGCATCGTCAGATGCCGCTGCTTGAGCCCCGCGGCCAGCGGTTCCCTCTCTGCGCCGGCAAGAGGCTCGGCGGCAGGCTGTGCGTCGTGCATGGGGATCGTTCTCTCGGTCAGTGCGCCTGACGCGAGGAACACGCAGGAGCGGGGGGTGGTGTCCAGATTCCCCCGGCCGGGCGGCCGGAGCCAAGCGGACCGGGGTCTGTCGTGACGAGCATCACGTTTCCACGAGCAATTGCCGCCAACGGCTACGCACGCGCTCGGAACCCGCCAAGAGCGGCCCGCCGCGTTTGTCGCTGCCGTCCGGTGCCCACCGGGTGACGCTCGGCTAACGTCAGCGTGTCCTTACCCATCCTTTCCTTCCCGCGGAGTACCGATGGCCACCGCAGCTGCCCCAGCCACCCGGACCGGTACGGTCCTCGCCGACCTGCTTCCCGCCTCGACCGCGGGCCGCGCCCGCGTCCGCGACGCGGCCCTGATCCTCGGCGGCGCCGCGCTGACCGGCATCACCGCGCAGATAGCCGTCCCCGTTCCCGGCTCCCCGGTCCCGGTCAGCGGCCAGACCTTCGCGGCCCTGCTCGTCGGCACCGCCCTCGGCGCCCGCCGCGGCTTCCTCTCGCTCGCGCTGTACGCCGTGGCCGGCATGGCGGGCATGCCGTGGTTCGCCGAGGCCAAGTCCGGCGCCGCGTTCCCGTCCTTCGGCTACGTCCTCGGCATGCTGCTCGCCGCGACCGTCGTCGGCGCCCTGGCCCGCCGCGGCGCCGACCGCTCCGTGCTGCGCACCGCGGGCACCATGGCGCTGGGCTCCGCGATCATCTACGCGGTGGGCGTGCCCTACCTGGCCCTGGCCGCGCACATGCCGCTGAGCGACGCGGTCGCCGCCGGCCTGACGCCCTTCCTCATCGGTGACGCCCTCAAGGCCGCGCTGGCGATGGGCGCGCTGCCCACGGCCTGGAAGCTGCTGGGCCGCCGCGGCTGAGCCGCCACCGCTGTACCTACGGGCCGGGCCCGCACCCAGATCCTGGGTGCGGGCCCGGCCCGTGGACGTGGTGCGTGCCTACTCGGCGGCGGCCTTGGCGGCCGCCTTGCGGCGCTTGTCCAGGACCAGACCGATCGTCAGGACGATCACGGCGACCAGGACGGAGGCCGACACCGTCTGACGGTTGTCACCGCCGGCGTAGATCATGTAGCCGAGCACAAAGGTGATCATGCCGATGGTGGCCCAGGTCAGATACGGGAAGAGCCACATCTTCACGACGAGCTTCTCCGGCATCTCGCGCAGGATGATGCCGCGCATCTTCAGCTGGGTGAAGCAGATGACGAGCCAGACGAACAGGGCCACGGCACCGGAGGCGTTCAGCAGGAACTTGAAGACGGTGTCCGGCCACACGTAGTTGAAGATCACCGACAGGAAGCCGAAGACGACCGAGCCGAGGATCGCGGCCTTGGGCACGCCCCGCTTGTTGACGACGGCGAACGCCTTCGGCGCGTCGCCGCGCTGGCCGAGGGAGAAGGCCATGCGGGAGGCGGTGTACAGGCCCGAGTTCAGGCAGGACAGGACGGCCGTCAGCACGATGACGTTCATGATCTGGCCGGCGTGCGGGATGCCGATCGAGTCGAGGGCGGCGACGTAGCTGCCCTTGTCGACGATCTCCTTGGAGTCCCACGGGAGCAGGGAGACCACGACGAAGATCGAGCCGAGGTAGAAGACCGCGATGCGCCAGATGACGGAGTTGGTGGCCTGGCGGACCGCGCGCTGCGGGTCCTCGGACTCACCGGCGGCGAGCGTGACGATCTCGCTGCCCATGAAGGAGAAGACGACCATCAGCACACCGGTGAGGATGGCGCCGGCCCCGTTGGGCAGGAAGCCGCCGTGCGAGGTGAGGTTGTCCAGCCCCGCGCCCGGGTTGTCCGAGCCGGGCAGCAGCCCGAACACCGCGAGCCCGCCGATCACGACGAACGCGGCGATGGCCACGACCTTGATGCCCGCGAACCAGAACTCGAACTCGCCGTACGAGCTGACCGAGGCCAGGTTGGTCGCCGTGAGCACGATCATGACGATCAGCGCCCAGGCCCACTGCGGGACGGCCGGTATCCAGCCGTTGAGGATCGCGGCACCCGCGGTCGCCTCGACCGCCAGCACCACGACCCAGAAGAACCAGTACAGCCAGCCGATGGTGAAGCCGGCCCAGCGGCCCAGGCCCTGGTCGGCGTAGGCGGAGAACGACCCGGAGGTCGGCTTGGCCGCGGCCATCTCGCCCAGCATCCGCATCACGAAGACGACCATCGCGCCGACGAGTGCGTAGGAAAGGAGAATGCCGGGGCCTGCGGCGGCGATGCCGGAACCGGAACCCACGAAGAGGCCCGCGCCGATCACACCACCAATGGCGATCATGGACAGGTGTCGGTTCTTGAGTCCGGCCTTGAGGCCGTCCCCGTCCGCGACCGGGGCGCTGCCGGGGTCGCCGGTCGTCGACGCCTTCGTCATGGTCGGCGGTGTCGCGCTCATGTGCACGTTCCTTCGGGTTGTTCCTTTGGTTCTCGGGTTACGAGCCACCGCATTAGAACTTTTCGAAGGTGACTTTAGGAAGACCTGAATCCATTTCGTTGTGTTCACTCAGCGTTACCCCGGGCCTCCTGGCCGGTCCGCGGCCCCGGACATGCCACACTCGGACGCATGCGCGTGTACCTCGGCTCCGACCATGCCGGCTACGAACTGAAGAACCACCTCGTCGAGTGGCTCAAGGCCCACGGCCATGAGCCCGTCGACTGCGGTCCCCACATCTACGACGCCCAGGACGACTACCCGCCGTTCTGCCTCCGCGCCGCGGAGAGGACCGCCGCGGACGCCGACAGCCTCGGCATCGTCATCGGCGGCTCGGGCAACGGCGAGCAGATCGCCGCGAACAAGGTCAAGGGCGTACGGGCCGCGCTGGCCTGGAGCGAGCAGACCGCAGCCCTCGGCCGCGAGCACAACAACGCGAACGTCATCAGCATCGGCGGCCGCATGCACACGCAGGAAGAGGCGACGAAGTTCGTCGAGATCTTCCTGGCGACGCCGTACTCCGGTGAGGAGCGCCACACGCGCCGCATCGAGATGCTGAGCCGCTACGAGACCACGGGCGAGCTCCCCGAGATCCCGGCCCACCACCCGCAGCAGGGCTGACGCCTTTCTTTCTGTTTCTCTCTGCCTTTCTCTCTGTCCCCGAGCGCCGGGCGGCCGCACCGCGGCCCGTCCGGCGCTCGGGGTCCGGGGTCCCGTAGGAAGCGACACCGCAGGAGACCGCCGTGCCCGAAGGGCATACGATCCACCGCCTGGCGGCGGACCACCGCGAGGCCTTCGCGGGCCGCCCCGTCCGCGCGAGCAGCCCCCAGGGCAAGTTCGCGGACAGCGCGGCACTGATAGACGCCCAGGTCCTGGAGACGGCCGAAGCCCACGGCAAGCACCTCTTCCTCGGCTTCGCCGGGCCCGGCTGGGTCCACATCCACCTCGGCCTCTTCGGCAAGTACACCTGGGGCACGGGCACGAGCGCCCCGCCCCCCACCGAGACGGTGCGCCTGCGCCTGGCGAACCCGGACGCCTGGGCGGACCTGCGCGGGCCCACCACCTGCGCCCTGATCACCGACGCCGAGAAGCAGGCGATACACGACCGCCTCGGCCCGGACCCCCTGCGCGGGGGCGACGACCCGGGCAAGGCGTGGCAGCGGATCTCCCGCAGCCGGACCACCATCGCCGCGCTCCTCATGGACCAGAAGATCGTGGCCGGCGTCGGCAACGTCTACCGGGCCGAGGTCCTCTTCCGGCACGGCATCGACCCGTACCGCGCGGGACGGGATCTGAGCCGGGCCGAGTGGGACGCGATCTGGGCGGACCTGGTGGACCTCATGCGCGAGGGCGTCCGCAACAACCGCATCGACACCGTGCGCCCCGAGCACACCCCCGAGGCCATGGGCCGTCCGCCGCGCGTGGACGACCACGGCGGCGAGGTGTACGTCTACCGTCGCACCGGGCAGCCCTGTCACATCTGCGGCGGCGGCATCCGCACCGCCGGGCTGGCCGCCCGCAACCTCTTCTGGTGCGCCGACTGCCAGCCGGCCTAGGACGAGCGGCGCGGCACCCGGCGCGCGCACCCTGCCTCACTCGTGGCGCGTGCGGCGCGCGCGGCCCCGGGCGCCGACGAGCGTGACCGCACGCCATCTGTTGCGTATGAGCTTGCTGTGGCCTCTGGCGTGAACAGGCGCGCCCGAGTCGCATCGATGCACGCATAGATGCACGTTGGGCCCCACGGGCGGTCTCCGTCCGCCACCTGCGGGAGGCACATCTCCACCGCCATTCCCATGCCCGGCGGTGCATACCCGTGCAGGCGAACGAATTTCGCATATGGTTGCTCTCCGGGTGTCCGCCCGGCGCCCGCGTGGCAGCCGTGTCGGCGCGGCGTGAATCGACGCACCGCCGAATGGGTGGATAAGGTCCCGATGCAATGACTGGCGCTGCGGAGACCCCGACGGCCCGGATGCGCAAAGCACTGCACCGGGCCCGCACGAGCATGCGCAAGGCCGGTGTCGACTATTTCCGGGGCGACGGCTCCGACTGGCTCGCGCTCACCGCGCTGTTGCTGTCCGTACCCGCCCTCGCGTGGGGCACCGTCGCCCAGCCGGAGTGGTGCGCGCCCGCCGCGCTCGTCCTGCCCATCGTCGCGGGCGGGTTGCTGCTGCGGCCCGCCAGCCTCCTGGGACTGTACTCCGCCGCGGCCGCCGCCCTCATCGTGGAGTCGGCGGTCCTCGACGACCCCACCCACCACGGCACCGACCGGGTCAGCCCCGGCACCATCCTCGTCGTCGCGGCCGTCGGCTTCTTCGGGCTGCTCATCGCGCAGTTCCGCAGCCGCGTCGGGGTGCCCTGGCGGCGCGGCGGAACGATGCTCTTCGACCTGCGCGAACGCATCCGGGTGCAGAGCAAGCTGCCCAAACTGCCGCGTGGCTGGCACCGCGAGATGGCCCTGCGCCCGGCCGGCGGCCAGTCCTTCTCCGGCGACTTCGTCGTCGCCGCCCGCACCAACGGCGGCCGCACGCTGGAGGTCGTCCTCACCGACGTCTCCGGCAAGGGCATGGACGCCGCCTCCAGAGCCCTGCTGCTGTCCGGCGCCTTCGGCGGCCTCCTCGGCTCCCTCCCGCCCCACGACTTCCTGCCCGCCGCCAACGGCTACCTCCTGCGCCAGGACTGGGACGAGGGCTTCGCGACCTCCGTCCACCTCGTCCTCGACCTGGACACGGGCGACTACGAGCTCCTCTCCGCCGGCCACCTGCCGGGCCTGCAACTCAGCGCCGGCACCGGCCGCTGGGAGGAGAAGGCCGCCGACGGCCCGCTCCTCGGCGTCTACGACGGCGCCCGCTTCGACCCCGTCAAGGGCACCCTGCGCCCCGGCGACGTCCTCATGCTCTTCACCGACGGCCTGGTCGAGACGAACGAGCGTGAACTGACCGAGGGCATGGACCGCCTCACCGGCGAGGCCGACCGTTATGTCACCTCCGGCTTCCACGGTGCGGCCTGGCACCTGATCGAGGCCGTGGCCAAGGACGTCAACGACGACCGGGCCCTGCTGCTCATCTGCCGGGACTGAGGGCCGGCCCTGTCAGTGGGTCCTGGCACAGTGTCACTCCCGTGGGACGACTGACACTGTCGTGTAACAGAGTGCCCGTCAGCCCCGGAAGCGCTTTGTGATCACGTTGATGATGTTGATAGACATGTTCGAGTCAAGTAACGCTTGAGACATGACGGGGGTGAGCTCGTGAAGTTCGACATGGGACAGACGACGCTGTCCGGGCTGGTGTCGAAGACCACTGGTTCCAGTGACGATCTGGGCGGTCTGATCCGTCAGCTGATCGCGGCCGCGCAGCCGCTCGAGGGCAAGTTCAACGGTGCCGGCAAGGCGGCCTTCGACCAGTTCAAGTTGCACTCGGACGAGGTGACGGCGGCGCTGAACGGCTCGCTGCGGTCGATCCTCGGCGGTCAGTCCGGCATGGACTCCTCGTTCGGCCAGGGTGACCAGGAGTCGGCGGACAACGCGAAGCAGCAGATGGCGGCGGCGAACTTCGACGCGGCACGATTCTCGGGCCGCTAGGAATACGGGGGTAGTTGAACATGGCTGGTGCAGGTGCGGACCGTCGCAGCTACGACACGGGTGCCTCGACCGAGGTCCAGGGCTCGCTGCAGGGCATCATCTCGCGACTCGAGGCGGTACTGACGGAGCGTGACGGCGCGGTGAAGGCGGCGATGGCCGACTTCCAGGCCGACGGCGTCTCGGATCAGTACCACGGCGTGGAAATGCGCTGGAACAAGGCGGCCACCGAGGTACGGCAGATCATCACGCTGCTGCGCTCCACGATGGAGAAGAACGACGGCACGGCGCAGTCCACGCTCGCCAAGGCGAAGGCTGCCGTCGACGCCATCGGCTGACGCCGGGTCGCGTGGGAAGAAACGTTTCTTAAAACGGGGGATCCATCGTGTCCAAGTGGGACATCCAACCGGGTGCCGTACATGGGGTGCTCAACAAGACGGCCGAGGCCGGGAGCAAGTTCGAGGAAGAGTTCAAGGCTTACACCGAGGGCCTCATGCACTCGGCCACCCACGCGGGCACGATGATCCTGGGCGGGACGGCACAGCCCGAGGGCGGTTCCTTCGGTCCCGTGGCCCAGGCCCTCCAGGAGTTCCAGAAGGCGACGGAGAACGACCTGAAGTTCCTGCCCGTCCGGACGGGCAAGTCCCTCACGGGCGCGCGCCTGGCCACCCAGGAGTACATCAAGGGCGACCTGGAGATGGCGAAGAACAAGCAGGAGCAGTACGCGAAGGCGCCCACGCCCGAGGAGATGAAGGGGCCCAAGAAGTGATCGAGCCGGGCAAGATACCGACCTTCACGGGCAACCTGCCTCAGCTGGAGACGGACGCGTCAGGTCTGAAGAAGACCGCCGGCAGCATCCGTGGCACGGGCAAGGCGGTCCACGACGCCTTCCAGGGGCTGTCGACGTGCTACGAGGCCCCTGAGAGCGGGCCTCTCCTCGAGTCGACGACAGCGGTGCGGGACAAGGCCGACGCCTTCGCGAAGAAGCTGGAGTCGGTCGGCGGCGCGCTGCAGGGCTTCGCGACGGCGGCGGAGCCGCTGGTCAAGAAGATGAACCAGCTGCGCAAGGACGCGGAGGCGTTCGTCAGGGAGAACAAGGACGACGACGACTGGCAGCAGGACCAGAAGAAGGTCGACGAGAACGAGCGCATCGTCCGCGAGGTCGGCACGACGTGGGTGGCGTTCCAGGGCGTCGAGCGCGACGCGGCGAACAAGATCACCGCGCTGGTGGGCGGCACGCACTTCGTGGTCGACGACGGCTCCCACAAGGCCGGCATGTACGGCTTCAGGGAAAGCGACGTCAAGGACGCCACGGAGACGCCCTGGGGCACGGTCGACGAGCGCGAGTACACCGGTCTGCGGGCCGCGTGGGAGTGGACGAAGGACAACGTCGGCGGCGCGCTGAAGGGCTTCTTCGTCGACGGCCTCTGGGGCACCCTCAAGGGCCTCGGCAGCATGATCAACATCTTCGACTGGGACAACTTCAAGAAGACCTGGTCGGGCATCGGTGACGTCTTCGGTGGCGTCAGCGCGTACATCGCCACGCCGTACGAGTGGGCGATGGACAAGATGTTCGGCCCGACCGATCACAGTGACACCGACCGCCAGAAGGCGGCGCTGCGCAACTTCGGCAAGTCGCTGGTCGCCTGGGACGAGTGGGGCAAGAACCCCTCGCGCGCGTTCGGCACCGTGCTCTTCAACGGCCTGACCCTGGGCTCGGGCTCGCTCCTCAAGCTCGGCAAGGCCGGAAAGGTGGGCGCGGGCGCGGAGGCCCTGACCGCGCTGGGCAAGGCGGGCGCGTTCGTCGACCCGGCGAGCTACCTGGGCAAGGCGGCGGGCGTCACGAAGCTGAAGGTCGGCGAGCTGTTCGACAGCTTCAAGAACAGCCGCGCGGGCCTGGACGACCTGTCCCGCAACCTTCCGCCCACGAAGCCGGGCGACATGGCCTTCGACCCGAGCGGCAACCTCAAGTACGTCGACCAGGACGGCAAGGCCGGGACCCTGACGAACGACGGCAAGGTCCTGGACCACAACGGCGACCCCGTCAAGACCCCGCACCGCGAGCAGGGCAAGGCCGACCTGGACTCCCCGGTGACGGTGCCGGACAAGCAGAAGGCCGGCGCGACGGTGGGCGGCGGCGGTTCGCACACGCCGAGCGGTGGCAGCGGTGGCAGCGGTGGCGGCCACGGCGAGACGCCGGGCACGGGTGCCGGCGCCGGCGACAACGGTGGCAAGGGTTCCGGCTCCGGCGCTGGTGACGATGCCGGTAAGGGCTCCGGCGCCGGCGACAACGGCGGCAAGGGCTCCGGCACCGGTGACAACGGTGGCAAGGGCTCCGGCACGGGTGACGATGCCGGTAAGGGCTCCGGCACTGGTGACAACGGTGGCAAGGGCTCCGGCACCGGTGACGACGCCGGTAAGGGCTCCGGCACCGGTGACGACGCCGGTAAGGGCTCCGGCACTGGCGACAACGGTGGCAAGGGCTCCGGCACCGGTGACAACGGTGGCAAGGGCTCCGGCACTGGCGACGATGCCGGTAAGGGCTCCGGCACTGGCGACAACGGTGGTAAGGGCTCCGGTACCGGCGACGACGCCAGCAAGGGCTCCGGCACTGGCGACGATGCCGGTAAGGGCCCCGGCGACGACGCCGGCAAGGGGTCCGGCGATGACGCCGGGTCCGGTGACGGCGGGGGCACCGGCGGGGACTCCGGGGCCGGTGACGGTTCCGGTGGGGATCACACGCCGCCCGGCACGTACAAGCCCGGACCCGACGGTGAGGTCCCGAACCTCAAGCGTCATGACGCGGACTTCTCGGACACCCACAACAGCAAGGGGCAGCGCAAGAGCTACCTCAACGCCGACGGCGACCTCGTACCGGCCAACCCGCACGGTGACGCGACGATCGTCGACCACATCGTGGGGCGGGAGCCGAAGAAGTCGGAGAGTCCTTACACCTCGACCAGTGAGGACGGCGCCAACGCCAAGGACTACGGCGGCCAGAAGATCCAGATCGATCTGCCCAGGCTCGTGGACGACATAGCCAAGGGCAAGGTCAAGGGCGTGGAAGTCTACTCGCCGAAGGAGGTCGAGGCGGCGATCCAGCAGGCCGCCGACAAGGTCGCCGGTAAGCACGTGGACATCAGCGTCCCGCCGAACACCTCGTACGCCGATATCGACGCGAAGGCCGCCCAGATCGCCAAGGATCTCGGCCTGGGCAAGGCCAAGACGAAGAGCCTCGCGCAGCGCATGAAGGACATGATGCACACGCGCCGGGACTCGGAGTGGCTCATCAAGGGCGTCGTGCCGCGTGACTACATCAGCGGACCGTGACGACGACCGACGGGCTGAATGCGAAAGGATGCCACTCATGACCCGCTTCAGTGAATTGCTCGGCACGGATTTCGATGGCGAGCCGACAACGGATATCGACGATGTCATCTTCGGGGCTTTCGACGAGCCCGGACACCGGGACCGCGTGCCCGGGCTCGTCGAGCTGATGAACGACCCCGCCGAGCCGGAGATCGAGCGATTCCTGGCCTGCGTGGCGCTGTCGACCTGGGGCGAGGCGGCCGGGTACGAGGCAGTGCTCCGGGCCGCCGCGGATCCCAGGAAGACGCCTTGGTACGACTTCTCGGTCGACCGCAAGTTCTCCGTCGACAGCACGTTCGCGCAGCTCGCGGACGCCGTGGCCGACCGGGACCTGGCGCAGGAGAAGGGAACCGAGGGGCTGCGCGTGGAGGCGGCCCGTGCTCTGGTGCGGCTTGCCGACAGCGAGTACTTCGAGGACAAGCTGGGCGAGTTGTTCGACGACGCCACGCTGCGGGCGCTGCTGGACGACATCAAGGACGTCGTCGGCCGGGGCGTGCGCTCCCTGGCGGCGGGCGAGAAGCACCTGTTCGATCTGCCCACGCAGCTGGTCGACCTGGCGAGCGGGGTCTCTCCCGTCGACGGGAAGCTGGCGGTGGAGCTGGCCATGAGCGTGCTGAAGGTCGGTTCCTCCCCCCGCGCGCTGAATCACGCCGTCCCCATCGTCCACCGCGCCCAGGGCCCCGAGGCCCGGCAGTTCGGCGAGTACCTGATGACGGTCGGCGACGACGCGGTACGCCAGCAGGTCCGTGAAGCGCTGAACGAGGTGTGAGCCGAACGCCTCGTCCCGCGGAGGGCCATCGCACCCGGTGGGGTGCCCCTCCGCGGGCAGGCGTCGGGTCGCGCTCCGCGCGGGCGGCCCCGAGGGCGCGGCATTCGCCGGTCATCTGCGCAATGTCGGCGGCGCTTTGCGTTCCCCCGGTAAAAGTTGATAGTCATGGCGACCGGTGCATGTCATGACTGCGCCGTTCCAGAGTGACGTGATGGATTCGGGGGACTATTCGTGGCGACTCCGCCGCAGCAGCCTTTTCCGGCACAACAGCCGTTTCCGGCACAGCAGCCCAATCCCGGACAGCAGCCGTTCCAGCCGCAGCCCGGTTTTCCGGCTCCGCCGCAGCCCCAGTTCCAGCAGGGCTTTCCGGGGCATCCGCAGCAGGCGTACTGCCGTCTCTGCGGCGGTTTCCCCGCCGTAGAGACGACCGTTCGCGGGCATCAGGGCATTTTGATCATGATGCGGTTCCTGAGCCTCAAGGGGCCGTTCTGCCGTAATTGCGGAATGTCCGTGCTGCGCGACATGACCGGTAAAACGTTGCTGCAGGGCTGGTGGAGCCCCATCTCCCTGGTCATTCTGACCCCGTTGACGCTCCTTTGGAACGTCTTCGTCAGGGTCAAGCTCACCAAGCTCCCGCCCCCGGTCCCCGGTCAGCCGGGCCCACAGCTGGACCCCGGCCTGCCGCTGCACCGGCGCCCCGTGATCTGGGGACTGCTGGTCCCGGTGCTCTGGCTGGCATTCATGGCATTTCAGATCGCCCGGGGTTCGTAGGCCGCAGCGGCCCACCCGGTCCCTACCGTCCGTACCGGCGCGCACAGTCCGGCAGAGCGGGGAATGATGGCGAAGGATTACGACAGTCAGCTGCTGGAGTCGGTGTCGGTACGGCGCCGGCGCATGCGTGATGCCCTGCTCTTCGGTGCCCAGCGGGCCCGCCGGACGGCGGACGAAAGACTGGGCAAGATATTCGCGGGAATCGCCATCGCGGCGGTGCTGTGCGCGGGTTGTGTGGGGTGGTCGTTCATCCAGCACACCCTCGCCAAGCAGAAAGAGCAGCAGAAGCGGCAGGAGCAGCGGTATGCGCCGGTGACGCCTTCCCCGTCGCCCACGCCGACTCCCACGAAGACCGCAAAGCCGAAAGGAAACGCGCAAAATGACGGAGCCGGCCCAGTGATAGGTTCTCGGGCGTGGTGAGCGTGGGGGCGAAACAGCGTACGGAATTGAGCAGGGTCACCCTGATCGGCGACCGCCGCCGGGTGGACCTCGTTCTGCCCGCGGACGAGCCCATCGGGCGGCTCCTCCCCGACGTCCTGCGACTGCTGGGCGACACGGTCGGCGACCGCCCGGCCGCACGCCACCTGATCACCGCTGACGGAACGGTTCTTCCGCAGGACGGCACCCTCGCCGAGGCCGGTGTGCCCGACGGCGCGCTGCTCCGGCTCGTCCGCGTGCACGACGCGCCCTCCGCGCCCGTCGTGCACGACGTCACCGACGAGCTCGCCGAGGACCTGGACGTACGGGCCTGGCGCTGGCGCCCCGCGGCCCGGCGGTGGACCGCGAGCCTCGCCACGATCGCGCTGGCCCTGACGGCCGGGGTGCTCGCGCGCGACAGCCTCGGGCCGGCCACCGTGGCCGGGGGCCTCGCCGGGATCGCCGCGCTCGTCGCCGCCGTCGGCGCGGTCACCGCCGCCCTCGGCGGCCGCAAGGCCCACGAGGAGCGGGGCGGCCGTCCCGACGTCCGCAGTGAGGGCGCCGGGGCCGGCCGGGAGCTCGGCACCACCCTCGTCCTCGCCGGCGGCGTGCTCGGGCTGCTCGCCGCGTGGACCGCAGCCGACGCGCACGCCTGGTCCGGGCCCGCGCGGCTCGCCGCCGTGGCCGGTGCGCTCGCCGTGACGCTCGCGCTCCTCGGATGGTTCTCGCCGCTCGGCAAGGGCGGACTGATCGGCGCCGCGGCGATCGTGGCGACCGCCGGCACCTGGGAGGGCGTCGCGCTGCTCCAGGACGATCCCGCCCGCGTCGGCTCCGTCATGGCCGTCGTCTCCGTGGTCGTCCTCGGCCTGCTGCCGCGCCTGGCGCTGATGGCGGCCGGGCTCACCGGGCTCGACGACCGCCGCTCCGGCGGCGCCTCCGTCAGCCGGCACCAGGTGGAGACCGCCCTGGCCGCCACCCACCGCGGGCTGGCCCTGGCCACCGTCGTCGTCGCCGCGTCCGCGGTCGGCGGCGGGCTGCTGGCCGTCACCGCTCCCACGTGGTGGACGGTCCTGCTCACGGTCGTGCTCGCCGTCGTCCTGCTCTCCCGTTCCCGGGCGTTCCCGCTCGTCGCCGAGGTCGTGGTGCTGCTGGCCGCGGCCCTGGTGCTGCTCGTACGCCTCGCGGTGCTGTGGATCGACCACATCCCCGGCACCCCGTCCGGGCCGCTGGCCGCGCTGTGCGTCGTGGCGATCGCGCCGCTGGCCGCGCTGGCCGTCCGGCTGCCCGAACACGTGGGCGTCCGGCTGCGCCGCGCCGTGGACCTCGTCGAGACCATCGGTGTGATCGCGCTGTTCCCGCTCGCGGTCGGGGTGTTCGGCATCTACGTACGCCTGCTCCACCAGTTCTGACCCAGGAGTTCCAGGAGAGACGCATGGCCCAGGACGACTGGCAGGGCGACGTGCTGCGCAACCTGCGCAACGTGACGGACAACCTCAAGCACGAGACGCACGAGACGTACGAGGCTCAGGAGGTGAAGGGGGCGGCAGAGCAGGCCGCTCCCACGCCCGCCGCACCCCCCGCGGCCGACGCGCCCCCGCAGGCCGTCGCCGAGGCCCGGCCCGCCCCCGCCCCGCGCCCCCTGCCCACGCCCGTCACCATGGAGCTGCCGCTCCCCGACGAGCTGGTCAGGGGCAAGCCGCTGAGCGGCGACTCCGCCGCCAAGCGGACCTCCCGTTCGCTGCGCCGCCTCGTCGGCTCCTCCGCCACCCGCGAGGTGGAGGAGGCGACCCGCATCGCGCAGGCGCTGCAGCAGCCGCTCACCACGGGCCGGCAGATCGTCGTCACCAGCATCCGCGGCGGCGCGGGCAAGACCACCGTCACCGCGCTGCTCGGCCGCACCTACGCGCACTACCGTCAGGATCCCGTCCTGATGCTGGAGGCCGACCCGGCGCTGGGCACGCTCCCGGCCCGGCTCGGCACCACCAAGGTGCGCTGGACCACCAGCGACCTGGCCCGGATCCTCGACCCGTCGATGCAGCTGAACGACGTCGTCGGCTATCTCGTCCAGCTCCCGGACCGGGGCTGGCTGCTGCCCGGCAGCCAGGGCCGGGTCGGCAACCGGCTGGAGCTCGACGAGTACCGCGCCGTGATGGTCGCCCTGCGCCGCTACTTCGGCATCACCGTCGTCGACTGCGACACCCTCCCCAGCGAACTCTCCCGCACCGCCCTGGTGGCGGCGCAGGCCCGGGTGCTGGTCAGCCCCGCCACCGCCGAGGGCATCACCAGCACCCGCGCGGTGCTGGACTGGATGGCCTCGCTGTCCAGGCCCCGGCTGCTGGAGCGAACCGTGGTGGTCGTCGCCGCGTCGTCCCCCCACATGACGCTCGACGTGACCGCGGCGAGCGAACACCTCAAGGTCGACGGCGTGAAGGTGCTGACGCTCCCTTACGACCGGCATCTCGCCACCGGCGGCCGCATCCACACCGACCTGCTCGGCCAGGCCACCCGCGAGGCCGTCACCGAGCTCGCCGCCGACGTCCTCACCCGAGCCATGAGCAGGCGAAGCACCCGATGACCACCCGCATAGTCCACCGCCCCGCCCGCACCACCCGGCCGCTGCCGGTGCCCGAGGCGCGCACCATAGAGCCGCCGCCCAACCTGCCCGAGGGCAAGACGGGCGGCGCCCTGCACACCCTCATGCCCATCGCGGGCGTGATGAGTTCCGTCGTGATGATGACGATGGTGCGCAACAGCCAGTTCGCCGGGCTGGGCGCGATCGTCCTGCTCGTCACCGTCATCGGCTCGGTCGGCATGCTGCTGTCGCAGCGCGGCAAGGCCCAGCGCACCAGGCGCCAGCAGCGCGAGCGCTACCTGGAGTACCTGGAGGAGCTGCGCGAGGAGCTCGGCGCCGAGGAGCGCGAGCGCCGCGAGACGGCCCGGCTGCTCGACCCGCCGCCCGAGGCGCTCTACGACCTCGTGCGCGACCCGGCCCGGCTGTGGGAGCGGCGCCGCCTGGACGGCGACTTCCTGCGCGTACGCGTGGGCACCGGCCGGATGCCGGCCCGGCCCCTGACGGTCGGTGAGCAGGGCAGCAGCGTCCTCACGCCGCCCGACCGCTTCATGCTCAACGAGGCCGGCGCCCTGAAGAACCGATTCTCCACCGCTGCCGACCTGCCCCTGACCGTCCCCCTCGACCGGGCCGGCAACGTCAGCATCGTCGGCGACCGCGAGGGCGTCCTGCGCGTCGCCCGCGCCCTGCTCACCCAGGCCGCCGTCGCCCACGCCCCCGACGACGTCGCCTTCGCCCTCGCCTGCCCGGGCGAGCGCATGAGCGACTGGGCCTGGATCAAGTGGCTGCCCCACACCCTCGACCCCGAGGAGCACGACGGGCCCGTCAGCGCCCGCCGCATCGCCCCCTCCCTGGGCCAGCTCGCCCGCCTGATCAACCGCGACCTGCGCGCCCGCGCCTCCTACGCCGCCGAGGTGCGCCGCGGCCTCTCCGGCAAGGACGCCCTGGAGATGGCCGGCCGGCTGCTCGTCGTCAGCGACGAATACGGCGAGGACGCGCGCGAACTGCCCCGCCCCGACGACGCCGTGCCCCTGCGGGACATGGGCGTCACCGTGCTGCACCTGGTCGCCGAGCGCGTCCAGGAGCCCGGCCAGGTCTCCCTGCGCATCACCGTCGACGGCGACCGGGTCCACATCGAGGACCTGCGCCCCGCCGAGCCCGTCACCTCCGAGGGCACCGCCGACCGCGCCACCGCCGCCGGCGCCGAGGGCCTCGCCCGCCTGCTGTCCCCGCTGCGGCTGTCCGCCGAGTCCCTCGTCGACGCGCCCCTGTCCGGCCCCGTCGACTTCGCCGAACTGCTCGGGATCGACGACCCGGCCGCACTCGACGTCGCCTCCCTGTGGAAGCCCCGCGGCGAACGCGCCTTCCTGCGCGTCCCCATCGGCGTCAGCGACCGCCGCGAACCCGTCCTGCTCGACCTCAAGGAATCCTCCGAACTGGGCATGGGCCCGCACGGCCTGTGCGTCGGCGCCACCGGCTCCGGCAAGAGCGAACTCCTGCGCACCCTGGTGCTGGCCCTCGTCGCCTCGCACCCGCCGGAGGACCTCGCCATGGTCCTCGTCGACTACAAGGGCGGCGCCACCTTCGCCCCCTTCGCCGACCTGCCGCACGTCGCCGGCGTCATCACCAACCTCGAGAACCAGGCCGGCCTCGTCGAGCGCGTCCACTCCTCCCTCGCCGGCGAGGTCCAGCGCCGCCAGCAGGTCCTCAAGGACGCGGGCAACATCGCCGACATCGGCCACTACGCCGCCCTGCGCGAGACCCGCCCCGACCTCGACCCGCTGCCCCACCTCTTCGTCGTCATCGACGAGTTCGGCGAGCTGCTCACCGCCAAGCCCGACTTCATCGACCTGTTCCTGTCCATCGGCCGCATCGGCCGCTCCATCGGCGTGCACCTGCTGCTCTCCAGCCAGCGCATCGAAGGCGGCAAGCTCAAGGGCCTGGACACCTACCTCTCCTACCGGCTCGGCCTGCGCACCTTCTCCGCCGACGAGTCCCGCACGGTCCTCGACACCACCGACGCCTTCCACCTGCCGCCCATCCCCGGCTTCGGCTACCTCAAGGTCGACACCAGCGCCTACGAGCGGTTCAAGGCCAGCTTCGTCTCCGGCCCCTACCGCGGCCCCGCGCTGCGCACCGAGGAGGACACCGGCCCGGTCGTCCTGCCCTACCCCGACTTCAACACCCTCGCCGAGCCCGAGGCGGCCGACGGCGACGCGGAACCGGCCATGCGCCACCGCAACCCCGGCCCCACCACCATGTCCGTCGTCGTCGACCAGCTCCGCGACGCCGCCCCGCCCACCCGCGCCATCTGGCTGCCCCCGCTGCCCCGGGCCATCGCCCTGGACGCCTCCGCCGGACCGGTCCAGGCCGGCGGGCGCGGCCTGCAGCTCGCCGTGCGGCCCGGCCCGCTCAAGGTGCCGCTCGGCCTCCTCGACGACCCGGCCAAGCAGTGGCAGGGCCAGTGGGTCCTCGACCTCACCGTCGCCGGCGGCCACGCCGCCGTCATCGGCGGCCCCCAGTCCGGCAAGACCACCCTGCTGCGCACCCTGGCCCTGTCGCTGGCCATGACGCACACCCCGCGCGAGGTCGGCATCTACGGCCTCGACCTGATCGGCGGCGGCCTCGCGGCCCTCTCCGGCCTCCCGCACGTCGGCGGCATCGCCGGCCGCGCCGACCGCGAACGCGCCGCCCGCACCGTCGAAGAGGTCCGCGGCATGCTCGCCGCCCGCGAGGAACTCTTCCGCGAGCACGGCATCGACTCCGTCGAACGGCTGCGCGAGCTGCGCGCCGAAGGCAGGCTGCCGGAGCTGTCCTCCACCGAGATCGTGCTGATCATCGACGGCTTCGGCGCCCTGCGCGACGACTTCGAGGCCCTCGAGGACACGGTCACCGACCTGCTCAAGCGCGGCGGCGGCTACGGCATCCACGTCGTGGCGGGCATGCTGCGCTGGAACGACGTCCGCATCGCCACCCAGGCGATGTTCGGCACCCGCGTCGAGCTGCGCCTGAACGATCCCGGCGACTCCAGCATCGACCGCAAGCTCGCCGAGACCCTGGGCCCGGACGAGAAGGGCCGCGTCCTGACCGACGGCAAGCTCTTCGCCCAGACCGCGCTGCCCCGCATCGACTCCCTCGCCTCGGCCGCCGAACTGGGCCCGGCCGTCGAACAGGCGGCCATGGTCATCCGCTCCTCCTGGTCCGGCGACGGCGCCCAGCGGGTCCGGGTGCTGCCCGCCCGCATCCCCGCCGCCTCCCTGCCCTCCGTCATGGCCGAGCCCAACCGGGTGCCCCTCGGACTGGACCAGACGGCGCTCGCGCCCGTCCTGCTCGACCTGTTCAAGCGCGACCAGCACCTGATGATCCTCGGCGACAGCGAGTGCGGGAAGACCAACCTGCTGCGCCTGGTCACCCAGGGGCTCATGGAGCGCTACTCCGACGAGGAGATCGTCTTCGCGGTCATGGACCCGCGCCGGGGTCTGCGCAAGCTGGTGCCCGAGGAGTACCGCGGCGGCTACGCCCACAACTCCAAGCTCTGCGGCGCCCTGGCCACCGGCATCGCCACCGAGCTCGAGAAGCGCATGCCCGACGACCTCGGCGCCCAGGACGCCCTGGCGTCCGGCACCTGGTACTCGGGCCCGCGCATCGTCATCCTCATCGACGACTACGACATCCTCACCACCGCCGGCCAGCAACCGCTCGCCCCGTTCCTGCCGTTCATCCCCTCCGCACAGGACATCGGCCTGCACTTCGTCGTCACCCGCCGGGTCGCGGGCGCCTCCCGGGCGCTGTACGAGCCGTTCCTGATGACCCTGCGCGAGAGCGGCACGACGGCGGTCGTCATGACCGGCGACCGGCAGGAGGGCCAGCTCTTCCCCGGTGTGTACGCGAGCACCCAGCCGCCCGGCCGGGGCACCCTCGTGCGCCGGGGCGAGGCGACACGGCTGATCCAGACGGCGCTGGCCGAGGACGACGGGGACAAGGACACCTGATGACCAAAGACGTGATCGCGCTCACCGAGCGGATGCCCGACACCGTGAGCATGCTGGCCGGCCTCCTCGCGGGCGGCCCCGACCTGCACGTACAGACCACCGGCGACGGCGCCGTGGTGCAGCTGTGCAACGCCGAGGGACGGCCGCTCGTCTCGATCGAGGCGCCCCTGCTGCTCCAGGTGCCCGGCGAGGCCGCCCGGCTGCTCGGCCCCGAGGCCGAGCCGGCCTCCGGCACGGCCTGGTGGATCGAGTCCCGCGCCGTCACCTCCGTGCCCCAGGCCGAGGAGCTCGCCGGGGCCTTCGCGGCCCGCCTGACCATGATGCTGGGCGGGCGGATCTGGCCGCCGGACGTCCCCGGCACCACCGACCCCGCCCACCCGCTCGACACCTCCGGCATCACCGCCGTCCCGGCCCCCGCGGCCGCCCAGCCGGCGGTCGACATGCTCACCCCGCGCGCGGCCATCGTCCTGCAGGACCGGCCGGTCATCCCGATGACCAGCTGGCTCTCGGAGGCGCTGCGCGCCTCACTGGAGAGCGACCGCGGCCTGCAGATCGTCACCCCCGGCCACTGCCGGATCTCCCCGGCCCTGCGCGCCGTGCTCGACGCGCCCTCGCGCTGGGTCGTCCAGGACGACCGCTGCGGCTACTACGACGGGCTCTCCGGCGCCGTGCTGCGCTGGGAGGACGGCGCCTTCGTACCGGACCGCGACGCCGAGAGCGGCGAGAGCCCGGTGGCCGAGTCCTTCGACGACCTGCGGCCCACCGACGAGCGCCAGCTCATCGTCTCCTTCCGCACCGTCCACGCGCCCGAGGCCGACCTCGTCCTCGGCGGCGCCCTGGAGACCGCCTGGCGGAAGCTGACCGGCGCCCCGCCGGCGGGCTGGAGCACGGCCGAACCCGTCAACGTGCCGTGGTCGCGCCGTCAGCTGACCGAGCTGGCCTACGAGCGCGCGCCCCGGCCCACCTGGACCGTGGTCGTCGGCACCCCCGACCGCCCCGCCCTGGCCACGCTGCGCGTCCTGCGCACCCCCAAGGGCGTCGAGGAGGACATCACCCTCACCCTCGGGTACGGCCCCGGCGAGGAGCCGCCCCTTCAGGAACTGCCCGCGCTGGCGGACGAGCTCGTGACCCGGTACGGGCTGGCGACGCTGGTGTGCCAGCTGCGCGAGGCCGGCCGGGACCTGAGCGTCCCGCCCCGGCTGGAACGGCTGCCGGTGCCGTACGCCTTCGCCCTGGGCGCCGACGAGGTGCGCGAGGTGGGCAAGGCCCTCGCCTCCCGCACACCGCTGCCCGAGGCCCCGGTGCGGCTCGGCCCGGCGGCCCGGCCCGGCTACTACTACGCGCTGGGCGACGGCAGGGGCCCGGAGGGCTGGGAGGCCCTGCGGACGCTCACGCACCACCTGAGGTCGGGCGGGGACGCCGCCGGCACAGCCGGCTGAGAACAACCGCGCGAGGCCGCGGCCGGTTCACCGGCCGCGGCCTCCTTCGGGTGACGCGCGCCCTCACTTGGCGGAGGCGCGGAACGCCCACTCCATCCGCGGCTCCACGACACAGCGGAACACCCGCCGCACCGGCCGGGTGCACAGCACGGTCATCATCGCGATCGCCAGCACCGTCACCACGACCTCGCCCACCGGCCGGCGGATCCACTCGGCGGCGTCGTACCACTCCCACCACCGCGACAGCTTGATCAGGAAGCCGTGCAGCAGGAACCCGTACAGGGTCCCGCCGCCCAGCGCGGTGAACCACACGGCCCGGCCCGGCACCCAGGCGAAGAAGCAGGCGATCAGCACCGCCGCGCAGCCGAAGAGGGCGAAGGTCATCACGGGCGCGGCCCACAGGGGCTCGTGGAGGTCCTGGACGCTGGCGTTGTGGAAGACCCACTCGTCGCCGTCCTCCATCCGCGGCGCCAGCCAGTACAGGGCCGCCACCGTGCCCGCGAAGACCGGTACGGCGGCGATCCGCACCCACCGCCGGCGCACCAGCTCGAAGTGCTCGCGCCGCAGACGCAGCCCGATCACGAAGTACGGCAGGAACTGCAGGACGCGCTGGAGGTCGAAGTCGCTGCCGATCTCGGGCGAGAACGCGGCCAGGACGGCGAGGGCGAAGGCGACGGGCACCGGCCAGCGGATCGTCTTCCAGATCGGCGTGGTCAGCCGCCAGACGAACAGCGCGGCCAGGAACCAGTTCAGGTACCAAGGGTTGGTCAGCGAGATGGGCTCGTCGGGCGCGTCCTCCGCCCAGTGCTGGAAGTACGTGTACGCGACCTCGAAGATCACATACGGCACGGCTATGCCCGTGATCAGCCGTCTGACCTTGGCCGGGCTCATGTCGAAGCCCCGCGAGAAGTAGCCGGAGACCAGGATGAAGGCCGGCATGTGGAACATGTACACCGCGAGATAGAGCGCCGTCGCCGCGCGGCTGGTGTAGGTGAGCGGCTGCCAGGCGTGCCCGAGGGCGACCAGGACGATCGCCAGGTACTTGGCGTTGTCGAAGAACGGGTCGCGGGCCGCCGGGGCGGGCGTGGCGGCGGTGACGGCCGGAAGGGGAGCGGGTACCACCGTGGCAGGGGTGGCTGTGGGGGACATCCGAGGCACCCTAGCCCCGGAAGGTGATCTCGTGAAACCCCTGCCCCCTGGCCCGGCGCGCGGTAGGACAACTGCTCCGTCCGCGTGGTTTCCGGCCGGAACCCACCGTCAAGAACCCCTGGTAACAGCCCGATGAATCGTCACGGCATCGCCCTGGCAGGGGAGTTGGTGGCACGATGGTGGCGAGTGGGGGGCGTGCGGAAGGGCATGGCTCCCGGGCCCGGCCAGGCGTCTCCGAGCGAAGGTGTGATCAGTCGTGGTCGTTTCACTGTCCGTGGTGCTGCTCTTGGCGATCGTCCTGGTGGTGATGATCCGCAGCAACAACATCAAGGCGGGCCCGGCGATCGTCGCCATCCTCTTCGGCTTCTTCCTCGCCTCCACGGGCATGGCGCCGTCGATCACGAGGTTCCTGAACTCGCTCGCCGAGACCATAAGCAACATCAAGCTCTGAGCGGTCCCGGGCGACCTTCCGGGCATGCCCGGGAACGCGGAACGCCTCCGGCGAAGGCCGGAGGCGTTGCGGTGGAGCGGGCGACGGGAATCGAACCCGCGTAGCCAGTTTGGAAGACTGGGGCTCTACCATTGAGCTACGCCCGCGCGCGCCGTCGAACACCCGGAGGTGGCGCGGCACGTTGTGCATCGTAGCGGGTCGGGGTGGTGCGTCGCACATCACCCCCGTGCACGGGCGGACCGCGCCGCCGAGTGCCGGGTGCCCGTGCCCCGAATACGGCAACCGACGCCCTCCCGGGCATGTACCCTACGTCTCGCACCGACGGGGTGTGGCGCAGCTTGGTAGCGCGTCCGCTTTGGGAGCGGAAGGTCGTCGGTTCGAATCCGGCCACCCCGACCAGCAAGATCACATTGTGGGGCCCATCCTGCTTGCGGTTACTATGCAAGCTGCGCGTCTGTGTGTCTTCCTACCGGGCGCGGTCCGCTGAACATCAGCACCCGCTGAGCAGCAGAAACCCAGAAGTCAGCCCCAAGGAGACCGAACCGTGAAGAGCGCCGTGGAGACCCTGAACCCGACTCGGGTTCGGCTCACTGTCGAGGTGCCCTTCGAGGAGCTCAAGGCCAGCCTCGACGCGGCGTACAAGAAGATCAACCAGCAGGTCACGGTGAAGGGCTTCCGCCAGGGCAAGATCCCGGCCCGTGTCATCGACCAGCGGTTCGGCCGCGGTGCGGTGCTGGAGGAGGCCGTCAACGACGCGCTGCCGAAGTTCTACACCGAGGCCGTCAACGAGGCCGACCTGAACCCGCTGGGTCAGCCCGAGGTCGACATCACCGAGCTGAAGGACGGCGAGCTGCTGGCCTTCACCGCCGAGGTCGACGTCCGCCCGGCCCTCGAGATCCCGGACTACTCCGGCATCGAGGTCACCGTCGACGCCGTCACCGTCAGCGACGAGGACGTCGAGAAGTCGGTCGAGCAGCTGCGTGAGCGCTTCGCCACCACCTCCCCGGTCGAGCGCGCCGCCGCCGAGGGTGACATCGTCACCGTCGACCTGGAGGCCAAGGTCGACGGCGAGGTCCTCGAGGACGGCGTCGCGTCCGACGTCGACTACACCATCGGTTCCGGCCAGCTGCTGGACGGTATCGACGACGCCGTGACCGGCCTGGAGGCCGGTGGCACCGCCACCTTCACCTCGCAGCTCAAGGGCGGCAGCGCCGAGGGCAAGGACGCCGAGATCAAGGTCGACGTCAAGTCCGTCAAGGCCCGTGAACTGCCCGAGCTGGACGACGACTTCGCCCAGATGGCGAGCGAGTTCGACACCCTCGAGGAGCTCAAGGCGGACAGCCGCAAGCGCCTCGAGCGGATGAAGAAGTTCGACCAGGCCACCCAGGCCCAGGAGAAGGTCCTCGAGGAGCTGCTGAAGCTCGTCGAGGTCCCGATGCCCGAGAAGCTGCTCGAGGACGAGGTCAACACTCGTAAGCACAACCTCGAGAACCACCAGCTGGCCCAGATCGGCATGACCCTGGACAAGTACCTGGAGATGCAGGGCAAGTCCGCCGAGGAGTTCGACGCCGAGCTCAAGGAGCAGGCCGAGAAGGGCATCAAGACCCAGTTCGTCCTCGACGAGATCGTCAACAAGGAGAAGGTCTCCGTCGGCCAGGAGGAGCTCACCGAGCACCTCATGCGCCGTGCGCAGTCCTCCGGCATGAGCCCCGACCAGTTCGCGCAGGCCGTCGTCGAGCAGGGCCAGGTCCCGATGCTCGTCGGCGAGGTCGCCCGCGGCAAGGCCCTCGCGACCGTCGTCGAGGCCGCCACGGTCAAGGACTCCAACGGTGAGGTCGTCGACCTCGAGGACGACGAGGACGAGACCGAGGCCGCCGTCGAGACGGTCGAGGCCGCCGAGGAGAAGACCGAGGCCTGAGCCTCGCCTTCCTCGTAGGCTCCCTCGTACGGACCCGTAAGGATCTCGTACGGACCTCGTACGGACCCCGTACCGAGCGTGTTCAGGACGGGCCCGGACGTGAGGGCCCCCGCCATCCGGCGGGGCCCCCGCGGCCGGGCCCGTCCTGTTCCCCGGGGCCCCTGTGCGCCGTGGCCGAACCTGCGCTCAGAGCGAACAGTTACTGATGCGGGATGGCGCCTGCCGACCAGCGCGTTAGGGTCCGTAGATACGAGGGCAGGGGAGACATGGCAGCGCGCCGGACCGTTCCGGCCACGCCACCCCCCGGTCCCCAGAGAAGACGCGGAGACGGCCCGTTGCCGTCAGAGACGAGCAGGTGGATACGTGACTAATCTGATGCCTTCCGCCGCCGGTGAGATCGCCATCGGTGGTGGCCTCGGCGACCAGGTCTACAACCGGCTGCTCGGGGAGCGGATCATCTTCCTGGGTCAGCAGGTCGACGACGACATCGCCAACAAGATCACGGCGCAGATGCTCCTCCTGGCCGCGGACCCGACCAAGGACATCTACCTCTACATCAACAGCCCCGGTGGCTCGGTGACGGCCGGCATGGCCGTCTACGACACCATGCAGTACATCCCGAACGACGTGGTCACCATCGGTATGGGCCTCGCCGCTTCCATGGGCCAGTTCCTGCTGACCGGCGGCACCGCCGGCAAGCGCTTCGCGCTGCCCAACACCGACATCCTCATGCACCAGGGCTCCGCGGGCCTCGGCGGCACCGCCACGGACATCAAGATCCAGGCCGAGCAGCTGCTGCGCACCAAGAAGCGCATGGCCGAGATCACCGCCGCGCACACCGGTCAGACCGTGGAGACGATCATCCGCGACGGCGACCGCGACCGCTGGTTCACCGCGGACGAGGCCAAGGAGTACGGGATCATCGACGAGATCATCACGCACGCCGCTGGCGTTCCGGGCGGCGGCGGCACCGGGGCCTGACCCCGGCAGTACCGCCAGCAGCCGCATTCCAGCCCACCGACCGCCATCAGGATGGTGAACACCCGCATGAACATCTCGTCCCCCAGTGGCCTGTACACGGGCCCGCAGGCCGAGGCCCGCTATGTCGTTCCGCGCTTCGTCGAGCGCACCTCGCAGGGCGTGCGTGAGTACGACCCGTACGCGAAGCTCTTCGAAGAGCGTGTGATCTTCCTCGGCGTGCAGATCGACGACGCCTCCGCCAACGACGTCATGGCGCAGCTGCTGTGCCTGGAGTCGATGGACCCGGACCGCGACATCTCGATCTACATCAACAGCCCCGGTGGCTCGTTCACGGCCCTCACGGCCATCTACGACACGATGCAGTTCGTGAAGCCGGACATCCAGACGGTCTGCATGGGCCAGGCCGCCTCCGCCGCCGCGATCCTCCTCGCCGCCGGTACCCCCGGCAAGCGCATGGCCCTGCCCAACGCCCGCGTGCTGATCCACCAGCCCTCCAGCCAGACGGGCCGCGAGCAGCTCTCCGACCTGGAGATCGCCGCCAAGGAGATCATGCGCATGCGCACCCAGCTGGAGGAGATGCTGGCCAAGCACTCCACCCAGCCGATCGAGAAGATCCGCGACGACATCGAGCGCGACAAGATCCTCACCGCTGAGGACGCGCTCGCGTACGGTCTGGTCGACCAGATCGTCTCGACGCGCAAGTCGTCCGTGGCCGTCTGACCGGTCTCACCCACCGGTCGGCCGGCGCACGCCGGCAGACACCTCCCGGTAGGCCCGGCCGGTGAAGTCCGGCCGGCCCGGTCCCGGCCACCGTGCCGCCGACGACGGGCTCTCCCTTGGCCGAGTAGGGCCAAGGGGGGCCCGCACGGGGGGCCCGGCAAGGTACCGTCGATAGGCAAGCACCCGGGTCCGCAGAGCAAGGCGGATCCCAGGCGAAGGGGAAGCACCTCGTGGCACGCATCGGTGACGGCGGCGACCTGCTCAAGTGCTCGTTCTGCGGCAAGAGCCAGAAGCAGGTGAAGAAGCTCATCGCGGGTCCTGGTGTGTACATCTGCGACGAGTGCATCGACCTCTGCAACGAGATCATCGAGGAAGAGCTCGCGGAGACCTCCGAAGTGCGCTGGGAGGAGCTTCCCAAGCCCCGTGAGATCTACGAGTTCCTCGAGGGCTACGTCGTCGGCCAGGAAGCCGCCAAGAAGGCGCTGTCCGTCGCCGTCTACAACCACTACAAGCGTGTCCAGGCCGGCGAGAACGGCGGCCACAACCGCGACGACGGCATCGAGCTGGCGAAGTCCAACATCCTGCTGCTCGGCCCCACGGGCTCCGGTAAGACGCTGCTCGCCCAGACCCTGGCCCGCATGCTGAACGTCCCGTTCGCCATCGCCGACGCCACCGCGCTGACGGAAGCCGGCTACGTCGGCGAGGACGTCGAGAACATCCTGCTGAAGCTGATCCAGGCCGCCGACTACGACGTCAAGAAGGCCGAGACCGGCATCATCTACATCGATGAGATCGACAAGGTCGCCCGAAAGAGCGAAAATCCGTCGATCACACGGGACGTGTCGGGCGAGGGCGTCCAGCAGGCCCTCCTCAAGATCCTGGAAGGCACCACGGCCTCCGTCCCGCCCCAGGGCGGCCGCAAGCACCCGCACCAGGAATTCATCCAGATCGACACGACGAACGTCCTGTTCATCGTGGGCGGCGCCTTCTCCGGCCTCGAGAAGATCATCGAGTCCCGGGCCGGCGCGAAGGGCATCGGCTTCGGCGCCACGATCCGCTCCAAGCGCGAGATCGAGGCCAGCGACCAGTTCCAGGAGGTCATGCCGGAGGACCTGGTGAAGTTCGGCATGATCCCGGAGTTCATCGGCCGACTGCCCGTCATCACCTCCGTCCACAACCTCGACCGCGAGGCGCTGCTGCAGATCCTCGTCGAGCCGCGCAACGCCCTGGTGAAGCAGTACCAGCGCCTCTTCGAACTCGACGGCGTGGAACTGGACTTCGACCGCCCGGCCCTCGAGGCCATCGCCGACCAGGCCATCCTGCGCGGCACGGGCGCGCGCGGCCTGCGCGCCATCATGGAAGAGGTCCTGATGTCGGTGATGTACGAGGTGCCGTCCCGCAAGGACGTCGCGCGGGTCGTCATCACGGCGGACGTGGTGCAGTCGAACGTCAACCCGACGCTGGTGCCGCGCACACGCGGCAACGAGCCGGGAGAGCGGCACGAGAAGAGCGCGTAGCGCGCAAAGTCGTGAAGGGAGGGGCGCCCCGGCCGTAGTGGCTGGGGCGCCCCTCCGTGGTAGTAAGTTGCCGCCTCGGACGGGTGTCCGGTGCTTACTTCGGGATTTCGACGCGGGTCTCCGTGCGGACCTTCACGGTGAGGTCGGCGGCTACGTTCAGCGGGACGTCCTTGCCGGCCAGGGCTGCCGACGCGTCGGTGAGGATGGTGACGCCCACGGTGCTGCGGTCGGCCCAGAAGCAGATCGGCATCGTGATGCCGTTCTTGAACTTGCTGTTCACGTACTTGGCGTTCTGGCACTTCATCACGGCGCCGTCCAGCCCCGCCGGCGTCATCTTCTGCGGGCTTCCGATGAGTTCGACGGTGCCGCCACCCTCGGCGCGCTGCTTCTTCTTGCTCGCCGCGAAGAACCCGTCCACCACCCGCTCGGGGTTCGAGACCTTGCCCCAGGCGCCGCTGAACTGCAGGTACCGGCCGCTCTCGCCGTCCCCGGCCTCGTAGTCGGCGCCGGTCGTCTCGGCGTTCGCCACCCCCAGCGCGCGGAGCTCGGCCATGTCGCCGGAGTCGAACCCCTCGCCGGGGTCCTCGGTGTCCTTCTTGAACTCACCCGCGACGGTGTCGGGAGTGGTGAGCTTGTACCGCTTCCCGTCATCCGGCACCGAGCTGGTGCCCCCGCCGCCACGGCTGGCGAGCAGCAGGAACCCGCCGCCCGCGATGGCGCCCACCAGCACCAGGACGCCGATCGCGATGGCGATGCCCTTGCCCGCACCACCGCCGTGCGGCGGCACCGGCGGCGGATACATGCCGGGCCCGCCCGGCTGCTGCCCCCACCCGTACGGCGCCTGCTGCTGCGGCACACCGTACGGGCCGGGCTGCTGCGGGTAGCCGTAGCCGGGCTGCCCTTGCTGCGCCTGCGGCTGGCCCCAGGGGTTCGGCTGCTGGGGCGGCAGCGGCTGCGGGGCGTACGGGCCCGGCTGGTGGTGGCTCATCGGGGTCCCCCTGAGGGCTTCGGCTGATCGGGTGAGGGCAACCCGCGAATCCTGCCATGGCCTCGCGGCGGCGCCTCTACCGGCTACTTCGCCTTACGGACCTCGTTGCGGACCTTGACGGTGGCCTCGGACAGTTCCTTGGCGGACATCACGTTCCCGGTGGCCGAGCTCGTCGAGCTCCCCGACGACTTGGCGACCCGGTGCTCGACGATGCCCATCGCGCTGGCGTCGCCCCAGATGCAGGTGCTCACCTCGGTGACGGACGAACTGCTGACCGAGCTCTTGATCCGCTGCGTCTTGCACTTGAGGGACACACCGTCGAAGCCCGCCGGCCGGTACGCCGCGGTCTCCGAGACCGTCTCGATGCGGTCCTTGTACGTCGCCTGGTTCTTCTCCATGTCGGCGAACAAGGCGTCCACGGTCTTCGCCGGGTCAGCGAGGTCTCCGTAGACACCCGTCACCTTCAGCCGCTGCTTCTCGCTGTTCGTGTAGGAACCCTTCTTGCCGGTCCCGTTGGCGATGCCGAACTCCTTGGCCTTCGCGTCGTTGCTGAGGTCCTGGGTGTCCTTGCTCGACGAGAGGCTGCTGCTCTTGGTGTACTTCCCGTCCAGCAGCGTCTGCGGCATCTCGATCGTGTACGGCGCCATCTTGGCGGGAACCCCGCCACCGTCACCGTTGGCGCCGCCGACCTCGTCGCTGTCGCTGCCACCGGTGAAGAAGAGGATCCCGCCCACGAGGGCGCCCACCACCACGAGCGCCCCGATCGTGATCCCGATGACCTTGCCCTTGCCGCCGCCCTGGGGCGGCATCGGCGGCGGGTACTGGCCGTACGGGCCCGGGGCCTGGGGCTGCCCCCAGCCGCCGGGTGCCGGCTGCTGGGGGTAACCCTGGCCATAGCCCTGGCCGTACGGGTTCGGCTGCTGGGGCGGTATCGGCGGCGGGGCGTACGGGCCCGGCTGGTTGTGGCTCATGGCCTACTTTTCCTTGCGGACTTCGTTGCGGATCTTGGCGGTGGCCTCGGCGAACTCCTGGGCCGACATCACCTTGCCGCCGGCGGCGGTGGCGCCTCCGTAGGGAGAATTCGTCTTCGAGACGATGTGCCGGGTCATGCCGACAGCGCTCGAGTCAGCCCAGATGCAGACGCTGGCTTCTGCTTCGCTCGAAATGGTGCCCACGGCGTAAGTGGACTTCTTGGTCTCGCACTTCATCACCGCGCCGTCGAAGCCGCTCGGCGAGAACTCGGTCCAGGCCGTGACCGTCTGGATCTGGGCACCCTTCGCTGTGTTCTTCTTCTCGTTCTCGTCCATCTTCGCGATCATGGCGTCGACCGTCTTCTTCGGGTCTGCGAGCTCGCCGTACGCGCCCACGACCGAGAGCATCTGCTTCTCAGGGTTGGTGTAGGTGCCCTTGACGCCCGTACCGTTGGAGATGCCCATCTCCTTGGCGCTCTTGTCGTTGGTGATGTCCTCGGACTTGTCGGCCGAGGTGTTGCTGCCCGGGGTGCCGGTGCCCTTCGTGAACTTCCCGCCCAGCAGCGACTCCGGCATCACCATCGTGTACGGCTTCACATCGCCGCCGCCCCCGTCCAGCACGAAGAACTTCAGCGCGCCACCCAGCGCGCCCACCAGCACGACCGCGCCGATCGTGATCGCGATGCCCTTGCCCTTGCCGCCGCGCTGCGGCGGTACCGGTGGCGGGTACTGGCCCGGCATGCCCGGCTGCTGGCCGTAGGGGGCCTGGGGCTGGCCCCAGCCGCCCGGGGTCGGCTGCGGCGGGGTGCCGTACGGGGGCGGCGGGGGCTGCTGGCCGTAGGCGGGGGCGGCGGGGGGCTGCTGGGGGTAGCCGTAGCCGGGCTGGCCGTAGGGGTTGGGGCCCTGCGGCGGCTGGGGAGGCTGGCCGTACGGGCCCGGCTGGTTGAAGCTCATCGGTGTCTGCGTCTCTTTCGCTACGGGAACTCTCGCGTCAGTTCTGCGCCATCCTTCCGGACCGCTTACCGGCGCTTTACCCCGGGGCCGCAACGGTTTTGGAACAGTTGACGCCCAGCCACATTTGTTGATCTTGATAAATGCGGCATTGCGGAGTCTTCGCTCCGACTTCGGTCGATTCGGCGATTTCCGCTATTCGCCGAGTTGTCGCCGGATCCCGACGCGTACGTCCTGCCGGAGTCGCGTCACCCGCTTGGCGGCCTCTTCGAGGGCGAGGTCCTGACCCTGCACACTGCGGGTGACATGTCCACGCCCTGCCGTAGGGCGGAAACGGGTTCGTGAGCTGTCACCCCCGCCCCGTAGAATTCCGTCCGTGACCGATAACACTCAGCGCCCCGACAGCGGGCCGAACGACAGCACCCCCGAACTGCCGACCCAGTACGCGCCGGCCGAGGTAGAGGGGCCGCTGTACGAGCGCTGGGTGGAGCGGGGCTACTTCGAGGCCGACGCGGCGAGCGACAAAGAGCCGTACACGATCGTCATCCCGCCGCCGAACGTCACCGGCTCGCTCCACCTGGGCCACGCCTTCGAGCACACGCTGATCGACGCCCTCACCCGCCGCAAGCGGATGCAGGGCTACGAGGTGCTGTGGCAGCCCGGCATGGACCACGCCGGCATCGCCACGCAGAACGTGGTCGAGCGCGAGCTGGCCAAGGAGGGCAAGTCCCGCCACGACCTCGGCCGCGAGGCGTTCGTCGAGCGCGTGTGGCAGTGGAAGGCCGAGTCCGGGGGCCAGATCTCCGGGCAGATGCGCCGTCTGGGTGACGGCGTGGCCTGGAGCCGCGAGCGGTTCACCATGGACGAGGGCCTCTCCAAGGCCGTCCAGACGATCTTCAAGAAGCTCTACGACGACGAGCTGATCTACCGCGCCGAGCGCATCATCAACTGGTGCCCGCGCTGTCTGACCGCCATCTCCGACATCGAGGTGGAGTACCAGAACGACGAGGGCGAGCTCGTCTCGATCCGCTACGGGGAAGGCGACTCCTCGATCGTCGTCGCCACCACCCGCGCCGAGACGATGCTCGGCGACACCGCCGTGGCCGTCCACCCCGAGGACGAGCGCTACAAGCACCTCGTCGGCACCGAGATCGAGCTGCCGCTCACCGGCCGCCGCATCCCGGTCGTCGCCGACGAGCACGTCGACCCGGAGTTCGGCACGGGCGCCGTCAAGGTCACCCCGGCCCACGACCCCAACGACTTCGAGATCGGCCAGCGGCACGACCTGCCGTCCATCACCGTCCTCGACGAGCGCGCCGTCATCACCGCGCACGGCCCCTTCCAGGGCCTGGACCGCATGGAGGCGCGCAGCGCCATCGTCGGCGCCCTGCGCGCCGAGGGCCGCATCGTCGCCGAGAAGCGTCCGTACGAGCACTCCGTCGGCCACTGCTCCCGCTGCAAGACGACCATCGAGCCGCGCCTGTCCATGCAGTGGTGGGTCAAGGTCGGCCCGCTGGCCGAGGCCGCGAGCAAGGCGGTCCGTGACGGCGACGTCGCCATCCACCCCAAGGAGATGGAGTCCCGCTACTTCGGCTGGGTCGACAACCTCCACGACTGGTGCATCTCGCGCCAGCTGTGGTGGGGCCACCGCATCCCGGTCTGGTACGGGCCGAACGGCGAGATGGTCTGCGTCGGACCGGACGACGAGGCGCCCACGGGCGAGGGCTGGCACCAGGAGACCGACGTCCTGGACACCTGGTTCTCCTCCGGCCTGTGGCCCTTCTCCACGCTCGGCTGGCCCGAGAAGACCGACAGCGTCGCGAAGTTCTACCCGAACTCCGTCCTGGTCACCGGCTACGACATCCTCTTCTTCTGGGTCGTCCGGATGATGATGTTCGGCATGTACGCGATGGACGGCACCCCGCCGTTCCACACCATCGCCCTGCACGGCATGGTCCGCGACCAGTTCGGCAAGAAGATGTCGAAGTCCTTCGGCAACGCCGTCAACCCGCTGGACTGGATGGACAAGTACGGCTCCGACGCCGTCCGCTTCACCCTCGCCCGCGGCGCCAACCCGGGCGTGGACGTGCCGATCGGCGAGGACTGGGTCCAGGGCTCGCGGAACTTCGCCAACAAGATCTGGAACGCGACGCGCTTCGCGCTCATGAACGGCGCGACGGTCGAGGGCGACCTGCCGCCCGCCGAGCAGCTGTCCGCCACCGACCGGTGGATCCTCTCCCGGCTCAACTCCGTCGTCGCCGAGGTGGACGCGCACTACGACGACTACCAGTTCGCCAAGCTCTCCGACACGCTCTTCCACTTCGCGTGGGACGAGGTCTTCGACTGGTACGTCGAGCTGTCCAAGGCCACCTTCGCCAAGGGCGGCCCCGAGGCCGATGCCTCGCGCCGCGTGCTGGGCGAGGTCCTGGACGTCACGCTGCGCCTGCTGCACCCGGTCGTCCCGTTCGTCACGGAGACCCTGTGGACCGCGCTCACCGGGCGCGAGTCCGTGGTCATCGCCGACTGGCCGGCCGACAGCGGCTTCCGCGACGCGGCGGCCGAGCAGGAGATCGCGACGGTCCAGCAGGTCGTCACCGAGGTCCGCCGCTTCCGCTCCGACCAGGGCCTGCAGCCGGGCCAGCGGGTCCCGGCCCAGCTGGACCTGACCGGCACGGCCCTGGCGGCCCACGAGGACGCGATGCGTCTGCTGCTGCGCCTCCAGCCGGCCGGCGAGGGCTTCGCCGCCACCGCTTCGCTGCCGGTGGCGGGCGCGACCGTGGCGCTCGACCTGTCCGGCACGATCGACGTCGAGGCCGAGCGCAAGCGCCTGACCAAGGCGCTGGCCGCGGCCGAGAAGGACAAGGCCCAGTCCACGGCCAAGCTCGGCAACGAGGCGTTCCTGGCCAAGGCCGCCGAGGCGGCCGTGGAGAAGATCCGCACCCGCCTGGCGACGGCCGAGGCCGACATCGAGCGGATCACCGCCCAGTTGGACGCGCTTCCCAAGGCTTAGTCCTGCCCGGGTCCCACATGGGACCCCACGGCCCTTCCACAGGCCCCTCTTCCACCCGGTCGAGGGGCCTGTGCTGGTTACGGTCGCGCCGGTCCCGTACGGGCGCGAACAGCACGTACGCCGTCGACACGGCCACGAAGCCGAGCCGGATCAGGCCCTTGGCCGACTCGTCGGGCACCACGAACACGCTGCCGTAGAGGACGATCAGCGCGATCCAGCTCCACCACGGCACCAGGCGCCGCTGTCCGCACACGTCCCACAGCAGAGTGCCCAGCAGGACGGACGCCGTGTAGTAGGTGTAGACGCTGGGGTCGAGGACGATACGGGCGTTGGCGCCCAGCAGCACGACCGCCGCCCAGCGGCCCCGCCAGACGGCGATCGCCCCCAGCCCGAGGCCGAGGGCGGCCTGCGCGGGCCGGGCCCAGTCGGGGGTCACCGGGGTGTTGCCGCCCAGCCAGCGCAGCGCGGAGGCGGGGCTGTTGGGAATGGTGAACTTCGCCGCCGCGAAGGACTGCGGGTCGACGAGGAAGAACGGCAGCCAGGCCACCGCCACCAGACCCACGCACCACAGGCCCGCGCGCAGCCACCGCTCCTTCGGCAGGGCGAGCAGCAGCGGCAGGAAGGCCAGCGCGGTGGGCTTGGAGTCGAGGGCCAGCGCCATGCAGATGCCGGTCGCGGCCGCGTTGCAGCGCGTCAGGTAATAGACCGCCAGGGCGGTGAAGAACAGCGCGAGGACGTCGTCCAGGTGCGCGAAGCGGACCGCGACCTCGATCCACATGGGGATGAAGGCCAGGCCCGCGACGAGGACGCGCTGCCGCAACCGCTGGTGGTTGGTGCCCGTACCCAGGAAGTGCCGGGCGGCGCTGCGGCCGGCGAGGACCAGGATCATCAGGCCGAGGACGGACATGAACGCCTCGGCCAGCACCTGCCCGACCTCGGCGGGAAAGGGGTTGAACAGGCCCGCCACGAGGAAGCTGATGGGGCCCATCTGCAGCTCGGGGTGGCGGGCGTAGAGGTTGAGCCCGCCGTCGCCCGAGGATCCGTAGATCAGCTCGCCACCGGTGCGCAGGTAGTGCCAGGAAAAGCCGCCGCTGGGCTCGACGATCACAAACCAGAGCGCCGCCCATGCGGTGAGCAGCAGCAAGTGCGTCCGATTGCCGATTTGCGGTATTCGCACAACGCTCCCGTTCCGCCACCCGGAACCGTTCCGGGCATAGACATCACCGGCGGTCAGATGGCGGAACGGCACGGGAAGTTGCCCCGTCGGCCACTTCTGTGACCGATCTCATCCGGATGCGCTTACGCCTCGATGGCCACCGGGCCGGAGTCGACGCGCTCGGCGTTGCGGCGGGTCTTGGCCCAGCCGTTGCGGCCGCGCAGCATCCGTACGAACCCGCGCGCGGAGGCGGGGAAGAGGTGGTACGCGTACAGCCACAGGGCCAGCCCCCACAGCAGCGCGGTCAGCATCGAGCGGCCCGGCGCGCGGTCCCGGCGGTAGACCGGGCCCCACAGCACGAACGGCAGCACGGAGACGACGGCCAGCGCGAGCACCAGCGGCCACAGGGCCAGCATGCCGCCGAACGCCTCGCCCACGCCGTCCCGCGCGGCGCTCACGCCGAGGAGGACGAACATGACCGCGCACAGCGCGAGGGTGACCAGGTGGGCGACGGGCTGGAGGAAGGTGTAGAGCGTCTCCAGGACGCCCTTGCCGCCGTAGTGGCGCGAGGAGACGATGCGCGGCGCGTAGCGCACGCACTGCAGGTTGCCCTGGGCCCAGCGGGTGCGCTGGGTGAGGAAGCGGCGGCCGTGCGGCAGGCCCTCCTGGGAGACCCAGGTGTCGGCTATGTGGGCTATGCGGTCACCGTTGAGGATCATGTGCAGGCCCAGCTCGTAGTCCTCCAGCAGCGCGCCGCGCTGCCAGGGGCGGCGCTCGGCGGCGGCTATGCGGTCCAGCGAGGAGAGCCGGGTGAACTGGCCGTTGCCGCCCAGGCCCACGGAGCCGGTGCGGCCGCGCAGCAGCTGCATGCCGGCGTTGGAGACGGAGAACTCCATGTCCTGCATGCGCACCAGGAGGCGGGCGAAGGCGTTGCGGAGCCGGCCGCGGTCCTCGCCGAGGGGGCGGGGGTCGTCGGTGTTGCGCATCCGGACGCTGACCTGGACGCCGCCGATCTCCGGGTCGCCGAAGCCCTGCGGGCCGCCGACGCGGGCGAGGGCACGCGGGTCGAGCTGCCCGTCGGCGTCGATGACGCAGACCACGACGCGCTCGCGGTCGGTGTCCTTGGAAAGGAACTGGTTCAGCTCGTCGTACGCGCTGTTGAGCGCGGCGCCCTTGCCCTGGCGGGCGTGGGGGCGGACCCGGCTCACCAGGTGCACGCGGCGGTCCTCGTCGGCGAGGGCGGCGACGATGGCGCCGGTGCGGTCGTCGCTGTCGTCGTCGATGACCCACACATGGGCGCCGGGGTGGTCGGCGCGCAGCCGGCTCACGGTCGTGCCGACGACGGCCTCCTCGTCCCGGCAGGGGACGAAGAAGTGCCAGTCGAAGGCGCCGGGGTCACCGTTCTCGGCCTCGGGCCGGCGGGTGTAGGCGTGGCGGGCGCCGGCCCAGTAGAGCAGGAAGCAGAGGAGGAGGAAGAAGGGGAAGGCGAGCAGGAGGGGGTGGGAGAACAAGGCGAAGCTCCGTGGGTGGTGGGGGAGGAGCCCCGGTCCCGCCCTTTCACCGTTTCTTGTCCTCAATCGCCGGACGGGCTGGATTTTCCGCCGGTTCCGGGCGACAAAATCAGCCCGTCCGGCGATTGAGGACCGGGGTCTGGGGCGGAGCCCCGCCACGCGGCGGAGCCGCATATCGGATGCAGCGGGAAGGGGCGGGGTGGGGAAGAACTAGGCGGCAGCGACCAGGCGCTGCGGGGCGGCGATCGCCGTCAGCAGCCCGACGATCCGCTCCGACGCCAGCCCGTCCCCGAAGGGGCTCGGCAGGGACGCCAGCCGGGCCAGGCCCGCAGGGCCTTCGGCGAGCCGGCGGCGGGCCGCCTCGCCGATGGCGAGGCCCGGCTCGACCAGGTCCGCGAAGTCGCCCATGGCCTCCGGCCGCTCCGTCGAGCGCCGTACGACCACCAGGGGCCGCCCCAGCACCGTGCACTCCTCCTGGATGCCGCCCGAGTCGGAGACCAGCAGCGCGGCGTGCCGGGCCAGGGCCAGGAACTCGGAGTAGCCCAGGGGAGCGGTCACCGTCAGCGGGGCCAGCAGGTCCGTGAGGCCCGCGGCCTCGATCCGGGCCCGGGTGCGAGGGTGCAGCGGCAGCACGACGGGGCGGTCGGCGGCGGCCAGGGCGGCCAGCTCGGTGAGGATGGCGCGCAGGGCGGCGGGGGAGTCGGTGTTCTCGGGCCGGTGCACGGTGGCCAGGACGTAGCCGTCGGCGGCCAGGCCGTGCCGGGCCAGCAGCGCCGTGCGCTCCGCCGCGCCGGGGAGCTGGTTGCCCACGGCCTCGACGACGGTGTTGCCGGTGACGGCGATGCGGGCGTCGTCGATGCCCTCGGCGAGGAGGTTGGCCCGGTTGTCCTCGGTGGCGGCGCACAGCACGTCGGCGATGCGGTCGATCAGGACGCGGTTGTGCTCCTCGGGCATGGCGCGGTCGTGGCTGCGCAGCCCGGCCTCGACGTGCAGCAGGGGGATCCCGCGGGCGTTGGCGGCCAGCGCGCCGGCGAGGGCGGCGTTGGTGTCGCCCTGGACGACGACGGCCAGCGGCGGCTCGGCGGTGAAGAGCGTGTCGAGCTGGGCGAGGGCGGCGGAGATCTGCACCGCGCGCGGCTGTCCGCCCACGCCGGTCAGGAACGTCGGCTCCGGCAGGCCCAGCTCGGTCAGGAAGCGGCCCGACAGCTCCTCGTCGTAGTGCTGCCCGGTGTGGACCAGGTGGGCGGCGGGGCCCAGGAGGCGCACGAGGTCGGTCAGCTTGACGAGCTCGGGGCGGGTGCCGAGAACGATGGCGACGCTACGCGGGGGCAGGGACAGCACGGGTGGGACTCCTGAGGCCGGCGGTGGGGACGGCTACGAGCCTGCGGTGCCCCGGTTGCGCGTCAGGAGGGTCTTCGGTTGCCGGACGGTTGCGAAGCGATGATCGAGGACCATGGTCCCGCGCCGGTCAGGGACCTTCGGCCCCCTCTGCCCCTTCGTCTCGGGTGCCGCCCTCGGGGCGGTAGCGGTAGCCCAGGCCGCGTACGGCCTCCAGGGGGTCGGCGGCCTCGTCCCCGGCCGCCTGGCGCAGCTTGCGCCGCAGCCGCAGCACCGCGAACTTCACCCGTTCGCGGCCGGTGCCCTCCGGGTCGTCCCACACCCGGTCCAGCAGCTGGTCGGTGGTGATCACCCGGCCCCGATTGCGGACGAGCACCTGCAGCAGCCGGTACTCGATGTCGCTCAGCCGTGCCTCGTGGCCCTGCCACACCGCCGAGCGCCGTTCGGGCACCAGCCGCAGTCCGTCCTCGCCGAAGGAGTCGCCCGCCCAGCGGGTGGGCGCGCTGCGGCGCAGAAGCGCTTCGACGCGGGCGAGCAGCTCGTCGTTGCCGAAGGGCTTGGGCAGATAGTCGTCGGCGCCGGCGCGCAGGCCGCGTACCCGGTCGGACTCGGCGCCGCGGGCGGTGAGCAGCAGGACGGGCAGGTCGCTCAGGTCGCGGGTGCGTTCGAGTACCTCCCAGCCGTCGAGGCCGGGCAGGCCGATGTCGAGGAGCATCAGGCCCGGCCGCTCGGCGAACAGCAGGCGCAGGGCGTCGCGGCCGTTGTCGGCGTGTACGGCCTCGTAGCCCGCGCGGGTGAGCAGGACGCGCAGGGCGAGGGCGAGGTCGGGGTCGTCCTCGACGAGGAGGATGCGGGTCATGGGCGTGGCCTCGCCGCGGGTCCGGGCGGCGGCCCTTCCAGGGGCAGCCGGATGCGGAAGACCGCCCCCTCGCCCTCCCGGCCGCCGACGGTGATGGTGCCGCCGTGCAGCTCGACGACGGTACGGGCGATGGCCAGGCCCAGGCCGGTGCCGGGGTAGCCGCCGGAGCGGGCGTTGGGGGCCCGTACGAAGCCGGTGAAGATCTCGTGGCGGGCCTGCTCGGGGACGCCGATGCCGGTGTCGGCGACCTCGATGTCCCAGTGGACGCCGCGGGGCGCGGCGGTGACGGTGACGCGGCCGCCGGGCGGGGTGAACTTGGCGGCGTTCTCCAGCAGGTTCCCCAGCACGTGCTGGAGCCGGTGGCGGTCGCCGCGCAGGGCGGGGCCGGGCGCGCAGTCGAGGACGGCGAACAGCCCCGCCCGCTCGATGGCGCCCATGTGCTCCATGACGGCGTCCTCGAGCATGTGCGGTACGTCCACGGGTGCGAACTCCAGCTCGGGTCCGGCGGCCCGCATCCGGGTGGTGAGCAGCAGGTCGGAGATCACCCGCTGCATCCGTTCGGCGTTGCGCCGGATGGCGTCCAGGAACGAGGACTGTTCGGTGCTGAGGGTGCCGAAGGCGGGGTCGGCCAGCAGTTCGCCGAAGCTGCTGATCGAGGCGAGGGGGGTGCGCAGCTCGTGGGAGGCGGCGGCGGTGAAGGCGTTGCGCTGCCCGGCGAGCTCGGTGAGCGTGCGGTTGTCGCGCTCCAGGTCGTGCTCGCGCCGCTTGGCGTCGGTGATGTCGGCGAAGACCCACAGGGAGCCCAGGTATGCCTCGCCGTGCCGCAGCGGCTCGACCTGGCGGCGGATCACCCGCCCGTCGACGAGCGGGATCTCGGCCACCCGGTGCACATGGCGGCCGGCCAGCAGCTCGCCGGGGGTGCCCGGTCCGGTGGGGCCGGGGGCGAAGAAGGCCCGGACGAGCGGGGCGACCGGCCGCATGGGGGCGCCGGGGGAGAGGTCGGCCCTCCCCTCCAGGTCGAACATGCGGACGAAGCGCCGGTTGACGGCCAGCACCTCGTCGGCCGGGCTCTGCAGCAGCGCGCCGGCCGGCAGCGCCTCCAGGACCGCCTGGAGCCGGTCCCGGTCCTCGGACCCCATGGCCCTCCTCCGCGCGCACCGCCGAAACTCACTCAAGGGATCTTCCGGAAAAACCGTATGCCAAAGCGGATGCGCGCGCTCCTGATGTCCGCGCCGGCTCCCGACGGGTCCCCCGCTCTCCCGGCCGCCCCGGTCCGTAGACTGGGCCACGTGAGCGAGCGCCCCCTGAACGACGACCACGGCGATACCGAACCCGGCGAAAACGGTGAAACCGACCGGTTCGCCGAGATCGTCGAAGCCGAGACCGACCGCGACCCCGACCTCGCCGTGATCGAGGCCGGCAGCCGCACCCTGCGCGCCCACTCCGGGCCCCCGCAGGGCGACGGCGTCCCGGCCCGGCCGGAGGACCCGGAGGTGGACCGGGCGCTGCGCGAGGTGGAGAGCGAGCTCGCGGGCCGCTGGGGCGAGACCAAGCTGGACCCCTCGCTGGTGCGCATGGAAGCCCTGATGGACATCCTCGGCCAGCCGCAGCGCGCCTACCCCGCGATCCACATCACCGGCACCAACGGCAAGACCAGCACCGCCCGCATGATCGAGGCCCTGTTGGCCGCCTTCGACCTGCGCACCGGCCGCTACACCAGCCCCCACGTGCAGTCCGTGACCGAGCGGATCAGCCTGGACGGCGCCCCGATCGCCGCCGAGCGCTTCATCGAGACCTACCGCGACATCGAGCCGTACGTCCGGATGGTCGACGAGCGCGAGGACTTCCGGCTCTCCTTCTTCGAGGTGCTCACCGGCATGGCCTTCGTGGCCTTCGCCGACGCCCCCGTCGACGTGGCCGTCGTCGAGGTCGGCATGGGCGGCACCTGGGACGCGACGAACGTCGTCGACGGCACGGTCGCCGTGGTCACCCCGATCTCGCTCGACCACACCGACCGGCTGGGCTCCACCCCCGGCGACATCGCCACGGAGAAGGCCGGGATCATCAAGTCCGACGCCACCGTCGTCCTGGCGCAGCAGCCGGTCGACGCGGCGCAGGTGCTCCTCAAGCACGCCGTCGAGGTCGACGCGACCGTGGCCCGCGAGGGCATGGAGTTCGGTGTCACCGCCCGCGAGGTCGCGGTCGGCGGCCAGCTGCTGACCCTGCGCGGCCTGGGCGGCGAGTACGAAGAGGTCTTCCTCCCGCTGTACGGGGCCCACCAGGCGCACAACGCCGCCGTCGCCCTGGCCGCGGTCGAGGCGTTCTTCGGCATCGGCTCGCAGCACGCCCGCATCCTGGACATCGACACCGTCCGCCGCGCCTTCGCCTCGGTCACCTCCCCGGGTCGGCTGGAGGTCGTGCGCCGCAGCCCCACCGTCGTGCTGGACGCCGCCCACAACCCGGCCGGCGCCCGGGCGGCGGCCGAGGGCGTCACCGAGGCGTTCGGTTTCAGCCGCCTCGTCGGCGTCGTCGGCACCAGTGCCGACAAGGACGTCCGCGGCCTGCTGGAAGCCTTCGAACCGATCTTCGCCGAGATCGTCGTCACCCGGAACTCCACCCCCCGGGCCATGGACGTGGACGAGCTGGCCGCCCTCGCCGTCGAGGTCTTCGGTTCCGAGCGCGTCCAGGTCGAGCCGCGCCTGGACGACGCCCTGGAGGCCGCGATCACCCTCGCGGAGGAAGAGGGCGAGTACGCGGGCGCCGGCGTGCTGGTGACCGGTTCCGTGATCACGGTCGGCGAGGCCCGGCTGCTGCTGGGAAGGGGCTGAGATGCGCACGCTCTGCGCGAGCACGCTGATCGGTGAGTTCTTCGTCATCGGCTTCGCCGGTCTGGTCGCCATGCAGACCTCCGACCTGTCCGCCGGCACGGTCTGGGCCGTCAGCGGCACCGCCATGGTGCTGAGCGTCCTGCTGTGCGGGATGCTCACCCGGCCCGGCGGCGTCCAGCTGGGCTGGCTGCTGCAGATCGGCCTGATCGCCAGCGGCCTGGTCGTCCCGATGATGTTCATCCTCGGCGCGGTCTTCGCCGGTCTGTGGTGGGCCTCGGTCCACTTCGGCCGCAAGGTCGACGAGGCGAAGGCGCGCTTCGCCGCCGCGGCCGCGGCCGACGCCCCGTAGTCCGGTTGTCGGTGGGCCGGGGCGTCCCTGTACCCTTCGGCCCACCGCATCCGTTTGCCTGCCGCAAGGAGCCCGCAGTATGAGCCAGCGCACCCTCGTCCTCCTCAAGCCGGACGCCGTCCGCCGCGGCCTGGTCGGCGAGATCGTCGGCCGCATCGAGCGGAAGGCCGGCTGGACGATCGCGGCACTGGAGCTGCGCACCTTGGACCGCGCCACCCTCGAGCAGCACTACGCCGAGCACGTCGGCCGTGACTTCTACGAGCCGCTGATGGGCTTCATGTCCTCCGGCCCGGTCGTGGCCCTGGTCGTCGAGGGCGAGCGCGTCATCGAGGGCGTCCGCGCGCTGGCCGGCCCGACCGACCCCATCTCGGCCGCTCCCGGCTCGATTCGCGGCGACTTCGGGACCATCACGCGGGAGAACCTCATCCACGCCTCGGACTCCCCGGAGTCCGCGGAGCGGGAAATCAAGATTTTCTTTCCCGGCCTCGCCTGATACCGGATCAGCCGAACGTCCATTCTGATCAGGGGCGACCGATTTCTTTTCGGTCGCCCTCAGGCATATGCCGCACCGAACGAGGGAACCTCTCACTCCGACACGACGTCACCATTACTGGGGCCAGCTCGTGTTCCGCCCACAATGGCGGAGGAACCCTCGCACCGCGTTCGAGTGGGCGAGACTACGATGAAGCCTCGGCGCCCCGCAGCGCACCACACCTGCCGACCTCAAGTAAGCGATCGCTCAAACTGGGAAGGCCAGACGTATCCTCATGGGGAACAACATGTCGTTCATCGGCCGTGACATGGCTGTCGACCTCGGGACCGCCAACACGCTGGTTTACGTCAGAGGCCGCGGGATCGTCCTCAACGAGCCGTCAGTCGTCGCGATCAATACCAACACCGGTGGGATCCTCGCGGTCGGTGCCGAGGCCAAGAAGATGATCGGCCGAACTCCGGGCAACATCGTCGCGGTCCGCCCGCTCAAGGACGGCGTCATCGCCGACTTCGAGATCACGGAGCGGATGCTCCGTTACTTCATCCTCAAAATCCACAAGCGCCGCTGGATGGCCCGCCCGCGCGTCGTGGTCTGCGTGCCCTCCGGCATCACCGGCGTCGAGCGCCGTGCCGTCATCGAGGCGTCCACCCAGGCCGGCGCCCGGCAGGTGCACATCATCGAGGAGCCCATGGCCGCCGCCATCGGCTCGGGGCTGCCCGTCCACGAGGCCACCGGCAACATGGTCGTGGACATCGGCGGCGGCACCACCGAGGTCGCCGTCATCTCGCTGGGCGGCATCGTCACCGCGCAGTCCATCCGGGTCGCCGGCGACGAGCTGGACAACGCGATCATCCAGCACATCAAGAAGGAGTACAGCCTCCTCCTCGGTGAGCGCACCGCCGAACAAATCAAGATCACCATCGGTTCGGCGTACGACCTGGAACAGGACGAGCACACCGAGATCCGCGGCCGGGACCTGGTCAGCGGCCTGCCCAAGACCGTGGTCATCTCGGCCGCCGAGGTCCGCAAGGCCATCGAGGAGCCCGTCAACTCCATCGTCGACGCCGTCAAGACCACCCTCGACAAGTGCCCGCCGGAGCTCTCGGGTGACGTCATGGACCGCGGCATCGTTCTCACCGGCGGCGGTGCCCTCCTGCGCGGCCTCGACGAGCGGCTGCGCCGCGAGACCGGCATGCCGATCCACATCGCCGAGGACCCGCTGGACTCCGTCGCCCTCGGCTCCGGCAAGTGCGTCGAGGAGTTCGAAGCGCTTCAGCAGGTCCTGGACGCCCAGCCCCGCCGGTGACGGAAAGGGCGCCCCGCCCCGGCCGGCGGCGCTCTCTCCACGGCGCGCCGACGGCGCGGAAACAAACTGATATACAGGCAGAACGCTCCCGATGACCGTCCGGACCCGCAGCCCGGCGGTCCGACGAGAAGGGCCCGCCGCCGCACGTGAGGGACACACGAGAGAGCCGGCTGCTGCTGGTGCTGCTGATCGCGATCGCCTTCGCGCTGATCACGGTCGACATCCGCGGCGGTGAGCAGTCCCCGCTCGACGGCGCGCGGCACGCCGCGGCCTCGGTCTTCGGCCCGGTGGAACAGGGCGTCGCCGCGGCCGTCGACCCGGTGGGCGACGCCATCGCCGCCGTCCGCGACTCCGGCGACCGCAGCGACCGCATCACCGAGCTCGAGCGCGAGAACACCGCCCTCAAGCAGCGCCTGGGCAGCGACGACCGCAACCGCGGCCGGCTGCGCGAGCTCGACGCGATGCTCAAGACCGCCGGCCGGGGCCAGTACGGCATCAAGGGCGCCCAGGTCATCGCCATAGGAGCCGCGCAGGGCTTCTCCTGGACCGTCACCATCGACATCGGCTCCAACGACGGCGTCAAGCGCGACATGACCGTCCTCAACGGCGACGGCCTCGTCGGCCGCGTCACCACCGTCGGCCCCACCACCTCCACCGTCCTGCTCGCCAGCGACCCCAAGTTCACCGTCGGCACCCGCATGGAGAAGACCGGCGAACTCGGCTTCGCGGGCGGCCAGGGCGACCGCTCGCTGCGCGTGGAGCTCCTCAACGGCAAGGCCGCCGTCCGCGAGGGCGACCGCCTGATCACCTTCGGCTCCAGCCGCGACAAGCCCTTCGTCCCCGGCGTCCCCGTCGGCGAGGTCACCCGCGTCGAGCCCTCCGGCGGCGGCCTCACCCGCACCCTGCAGGTGCGGCCCTTCGTCGGCTTCAGCAAGCTCGACCTCGTCGGCGTCGTCGTCCAGCCGCCCCGCGAGGACCCCCGCGACACCGTCCTGCCGCCCAAACCCGAGGCCCCCAAGCCGACCCCCACCGTGACCGTCACCGTCACCCCCTCCCCGAGCGCCAAGCCCCAGGACTGACCGATGCGCCTGAACCGGATCCTGCTCTCGACCGCGCTCGTGGTGGTGGCACTCGTCGTCCAGGTGAGCGTCTTCGCCCGCCTGCACCTGCCCGGCGCCGTCCCCGACCTGCTCCTCCTCGTCGTCGTCGGCCTCGCGATCGTCTACGGACACACCGCCGGCGCCCTCATCGGCTTCGGCGCCGGCCTGCTCGCCGACCTCGCGCCCCCCGCCGACCACGCCACCGGGCGCTACGCCCTGGTGCTGTGCCTGATCGGCTACCTCGTCGGCCTGGCCAAGCCCGAGAGCGGCCAGCTGCGTTCGGCCACGGTGCCCATGCTCGCCGTCGTCGGCGCCGCCATCGCCTCCACCCTGCTGTACGCGGGCGTCGGCTCCCTCGTCGGCGACACCGCCGCCCGCCACGTCGGCCTGACCGGCCTCGTCCTGACCGCCGCGGTCTACGACCTGCTGCTGGCGCCCTTCACCGTGCCCCTGATCATGGCCGTGGCCCGGCGCACCGTCGCCGATCCGCTCACCGGCGACGGCACCGCGGTCGCCGCCACCGGCGAGGCCGCCTACCGGCGCGACACCGGCGGCAGCTTCCGCCTCGGCCGCATCAGCCGCAAGGGCCGCCTCGGCGGCCGTACGGGCCGCATCGGCGGCCAGCGCACCAGCCTGCTCGCCAAGCCCGGGCGCAAGCCGAAGCTCAAGGGGGTCAAGCGGCTTTGACCAGTCGTCCTGAGACCGGACGGACCTCGCGCATCACGATCCGGCTGGTCGTCATCCAGATCCTCGTCTTCTCGCTGCTGCTCACCCTCGGCGGCCGCCTGTGGTACCTCCAGATCCGCAACGGCGACCAGTACACCGCCGAGGCCGCCGACAACCACATCCAGCAGGTCGTCGCCCCCGCCACCCGCGGCTCGATCCTCGACGCCCGCGGCGTGCCGCTCGCGGACAACGAGACCCGGCTGGTGGTCTCCGCCAGCCGTACCGACCTGATGAAGATGAAGGACAAGGGCAAGGCCGTCCTCGCCCGCCTCGCCGGCGTCCTGGGTCTCAAGCCCGAGGACGTCGCCGCCAAGGTGCGGCTGTGCGACGCCAAGACGCCCAAGCCCTGCTGGGCCGGCTCGCCCTACCAGCCCATCCCCATCACGGACGAGGCCACCACCCAGCAGGCCCTGCAGATCCGCGAGCGCCAGGAGGACTTCCCGGGCATCACGGCCGAGCCCACCGCCGTACGCCGCTACGCCGGCCCGGGCGGCTCCAACACCGCCCAGGTCCTCGGCTACCTCTCGCCCGTCAGCGACGAGGAGATCACCAAGGCCAAGAACGCCCGCTCCCCGCTGCTGCGCTCCGACCAGATCGGCCGCTCGGGCCTCGAGCGGCAGTACGACACCGAGCTGCGCGGCAAGGCCGGCGTCACCCGCTACGAGGTCGACAACCTCGGCCGCGTCATCGGCAAGGCCAAGAGCGACAAGGCCGAGCCCGGCGCCAACATCGTCACCAGCATCGACGCCCGCGTGCAGGCCATAGCGGAACGAGAACTGGACCAGGCGATGAAGGACGCCCGCAAGGAGATGGACCGCAACACCGGCGTCAACTACAAGGCCGACGCCGGCGCCGTCGTGGTGCTGGAGTCCAAGACCGGCCGGGTCGTCGCCATGGCCTCCAACCCCACCTACGACCCCAACGCCTGGGTCGGCGGCATCTCCGGCAAGGACTACAAGCAGCTCACCGGCAAGGACTCGAACTACCCGCTGCTCAACCGCGCCATCCAGGGCCAGGCCGCCCCCGGCTCCATCTTCAAGGTCATCTCCACCACGGCGGCCGTCAACGCCGGGTACGCCTTCGACGACGGCTACAACTGCTCGAGCTCGTACAGCATCGGCAACCAGGTCTTCAAGAACTTCGAGTCCCAGTCCCACGGCTCCATCACCCTCGGCCGGGCGCTGGAGGTCTCCTGCGACACCGTCTTCTACGACCTGGCCTACCGTCAGTGGCAGAAGGACGGCGGCAACAAGCCCAAGAACCCCGCCGACTGGTTCTACAAGACCGCCCACCAGTTCGGCCTCGCCAAGGAGACCGGCATCGACCTCCCCAACGAGGTCCGCGGCCGCGTCCCCGACCGCGAGTGGAAGAAGAAGTACTGGGAAGCCAACAAGGACACCTGGTGCAAGCAGGGCGACAAGGACGACAGCTACGCCGGGAAGATCGCCAAGGAGAACTGCGAGTCCGGCATGCGCATGCGCGCCGGTGACTCCGTCAACTACTCCATCGGCCAGGGCGACACCCTCGTCACCCCCATCCAGATGGCCACCATCTACGCCGCCATCAGCAACGGCGGCACCCTGTACAACCCCACCGTGGGCAAGGCCATCGTCTCCAGCGACGGCAAGCGCGTCCGGGAGATCAAGCCGGTCTCCCACGGCCGGCTGCCCTTCGAGGGCAGGACCCGCGACCAGATCGACGCCGCCCTCGCCGGCGTCGCCACCAACGGCACCGCCGCCTGGCGGTTCCAGGGCTGGCCCCAGAAAGAGATCCCCATGCACGCCAAGACCGGCACCGCCGAGGTCTACGGCAAGCAGACCACCTCCTGGTTCGCCACCTACACCGCCGACTACACCATCGTCATGACGATCTCCCAGGGCGGCACCGGCTCCGGCGCCTCCGGCCCGGCCGTCCGCAAGATCTACAACGGCCTCTACGGCGTCGACGAACAGGGCAAGATCGACCAGCGGAAGGCGCTGCTGCCGCACCCGCAGACCGGGCTGCCGAAGATCGAGAAGGACGGCACGATCGAGGCCCAGCCCATCGCCTCGCCCACGCCCAGCCCCTCGGCGTCCGCCTCGGACGGCTCCTCGGCCCCGCCCTCGGACGGACCGCCCTCGCCGGAGCAGTCCCCGTCCCGGAAGGAGGACGAGGACCGGTGAGCACCGCCGGCGGCTACCGCGTCCGCCGATTCACCCCCGAGCGCGGCACCTGGTCCCGGCTCACCGCCCGCGACTCCGTGCTGCGCCGCCTGGACTGGGTCATGCTGCTCGCGGCCCTGGCCCTGTCCGCCATCGGCACCCTGCTCGTCTACTCCGCCACCCGCAACCGCACCGAGCTCAACCAGGGCGACCCCTACTACTTCCTGCTGCGCAACCTCCTCAACACCGGCATCGGCCTGGCCCTCGCCCTCGGCGCGGTCTGGCTCGGCCACCGGGCGCTGCGCGGCGCCGTCCCCATCCTCTACGGCATCTCGGTGCTGTTCACCCTCGCCGTGCTCACCCCGCTCGGCGCGACCATCAACGGCGCCCGCTCCTGGATCCAGCTCGGCGGCGGCTTCTCCATCCAGCCCTCCGAGTTCACGAAGATCACCATCACGCTGGGGATGGCGATGCTGCTGGCCGGCAAGGTCGACGCCGGCGACCGGCGCCAGCCCGACCACCGCACCGTCATGGAGGCCCTCGCCCTCGCCGCGCTGCCGATCGTCGTCATCCTGCTGATGCCCGACCTCGGCTCCGTCATGGTGCTCGTCGTCATCGTGCTGGCCGTGCTCCTGGCCTCCGGCGCGTCCAACCGCTGGATCGCCGGGCTCATCGGAACGGGCGTCGTCGGCTGCGTCCTCGTCTGGCAGCTCGGCGTCCTCGACGAGTACCAGATCAACCGCTTCGCCGCCTTCGCCAACCCCGCCCTCGACCCGGCCGGCGTCGGCTACAACACCAACCAGGCCCGCATCGCCATCGGCTCCGGCGGCCTCACGGGCTCCGGCCTCTTCCACGGCTCCCAGACCACCGGCCAGTTCGTCCCCGAGCAGCAGACCGACTTCATCTTCACCGTCGCCGGGGAGGAACTCGGCTTCGTCGGCGCCGGAACCATCATCGTCCTGCTCGGCATCGTGCTGTGGCGGGCCTGCCGCATCGCGCGGGAGACCACCGAGCTGTACGGCACCATCGTGGCCGCCGGCATCATCGCCTGGTTCGCGTTCCAGAGCTTCGAGAACATCGGCATGACCCTGGGCATCATGCCCGTCACCGGACTGCCGCTGCCCTTCGTCTCCTACGGAGGCTCCTCGATGTTCGCGGCCTGGATGGCGGTCGGACTCCTCCAGTCGATCAAGGCGCAGCGCCCGATGTCCGCCTAGCCGCCCGAGGCGCTCTGCCGCGACGCCCGTTCGAGGACTAGATTCGGCGTCATGGCGGACACCGTGAGAGAGATCGAGCGGAAGTACGAAGCCGACGACGGCAGGGGCCCGGCCCACCTCCCCGACCTGAGCGGGGCCGCGCCCGTGGCGGCCGTCGACGACCGGGGGACGGCCGAGCTGGACGCCGTCTACTACGACACCGCCGACCGCCGCCTGGCCGCGGCCGGCATCACCCTGCGCCGCCGCACGGGCGGCGCCGACGCCGGCTGGCACCTGAAACTGCCGGTCGCCCCCGGGGTACGGGACGAGATCCGCGCCCCCCTCGCCCCCACCGTGCCCCGCCCCTTGAGCGCACTCGTCCGCTCGCGCACGCGCGACGTCCCGCTCGGACCGCTGGTGCGCATCGTCTCCCGCCGGCACGTCCAGCACCTCCTCGACGCCGGCGGCACCGTGCTCGCCGAAGCGAGCACCGACACGGTCACCGCCACCGCCCTCACCGACGGCGGCGCCACGGCGACCTGGACGGAAGTGGAGATCGAACTCGCCCGGGGCGGCGACGCCGACCTGTTCGACGCCCTCGAACCCCACCTGCGCACGGCGCACCTGCGCCCGGCGAAGGCGCCCAGCAAGCTGGCGCGGGCCCTGGCCGAGACCGGCATCGCCCCCCTGAGCCCGCCGCCCGCCCCCGCCCTGCCCCCCAAGGCCACCGCCGGCGACCACGTCCTGGCGTTCCTGCGCGAACAGGCCGAAGCCGTCGCCACCCTCGACCCCGGCGCCCGCCTCGGCACCGAGGACGCCGTCCACCAGATGCGCGTCGCCACCCGCCGCCTGCGCAGCGCCTTCCGCAGCTACGCGGGCGTCCTGGACCGGCGCGTCACCGACCCCCTCGCCGAGGAACTGAAATGGCTCGCCGCCGAACTCGGCGTCGACCGCGACCGCGAGGTCATCACCGAACGACTCCACGAGAACCTCGCTGACCTGCCCCGCACGCTCGTCCGCGGACCCGTGCGCGCCCGGCTGCGCATCTGGTCCCACCGCAACCGCGTCGAGTCCCGCAAGCGCCTGACCGCCGTCCTCGACGGCAAGCGCTACCTGGCGCTCCTCGACGGCCTCGACGCCCTCCTCGCCGACCCGCCGCTGCGCACCGCCGCCGCCAAGCCCCCGGCCGTGGCGCTGGCCAAGGCCGTGCTGCGCGACTACGGCCGCCTGGCCGCCCGCGTCGAGCACGCCCTGGCCACCGCCGCCCCGGGCCCCGAGCGGGACACCGCCCTGCACGACGCCCGCAAGGCCGCCAAGCGCACCCGCTACGCGGCGGAGCTCGCGACGCCCGGCCTGGGCAAACCGGCGAAACGATTCGCCAAGCAGATGAAGACCGTCCAGTCCCTGCTGGGCGACCACCAGGACAGCATCATGGTGCGCGACGCCCTGCGCACGATCGCCGCCCAGGCCGACGGGGCGGGGGAGTCCGCCTTCACCTTCGGGCTCCTCTACGGGCGCGAGGAACGGCGGGCGGAACGGGCCGAGCGGGAGCTGCCGGAGGTCTGGGCGGCGGTGTCCGACCGGCGGTGGCGGGAGGGGCTGGAACCCTGAGCCGTCCGGTCGCCCCGGTGGCCCGTGCAACCGCCGCCGCGCACGTTACCCTTGAGGGTCACCCCTGTCCGCTCATGAGAGACACCACTGCGAATGCCTGTCGAGTCGGTCTTCCCGCGCCTCGAAGCTCTCCTCCCGCACGTGCAGAAGCCCATCCAGTACGTCGGCGGAGAGCTGAACTCCACCGTCAAGCCCTGGGAGGAGTGCGACGTCCGCTGGGCGCTCATGTACCCGGACGCCTACGAGGTCGGACTGCCCAACCAGGGCGTCATGATCCTCTACGAGGTCCTCAACGAGCGCGAGGGCGTCCTCGCCGAGCGCACGTACAGCGTGTGGCCGGACCTCGAGGAGCTCATGCGTGAGCACAAGGTGCCGCAGTTCACCGTGGACAGCCACCGGCCCGTCGGCGCCTTCGACGTCTTCGGCCTGAGCTTCTCCACCGAGCTCGGCTACACCAACATGCTCACGGCCCTGGACCTCGCGGGCATCCCGATGGAGTCCAAGGACCGCACCGTCGACGACCCGATCGTCCTCGCGGGCGGCCACGCGGCGTTCAACCCCGAGCCCATCGCGGACTTCATCGACTGCGCGGTCATCGGCGACGGCGAACAGGCCGTCCTGGAGATCACCGACATCATCCGGGCCTGGAAGGCCGAGGGCCGCCCCGGCGGCCGCGACGAGCTGCTGCTGCGCCTGGCGAAGACCGGCGGCGTGTACGTCCCGCGCTTCTACGACGTGGAGTACCTGCCGGACGGCCGCATCGCCCGCGTCGTCCCGAACCGCTCCGGCGTGCCGTGGCGGGTCTCCAAGCACACCGTCATGGACCTCGACGAGTGGCCCTACCCCAAGCAGCCGCTGGTGCCGCTCGCGGAGACCGTGCACGAGCGGATGTCGGTGGAGATCTTCCGCGGCTGCACCCGGGGCTGCCGCTTCTGCCAGGCCGGCATGATCACGCGCCCGGTGCGGGAGCGGAGCATCACCGGCATCGGCGAGATGGTGGACAAGGGCCTGAAGGCCACCGGCTTCGAGGAGGTCGGCCTGCTGTCGCTGTCCTCCGCCGACCACACCGAGATCGGTGACATCGCCAAGGGCCTGGCCGACCGCTACGAAGAGGACAAGATCGGCCTCTCCCTGCCGTCGACCCGCGTGGACGCGTTCAACGTCGACCTCGCGAACGAGCTGACCCGCAACGGCCGCCGCTCCGGTCTGACGTTCGCCCCCGAGGGCGGCTCCGAGCGCATGCGCAAGGTCATCAACAAGATGGTCTCCGAAGAGGACCTCATCCGGACCGTCGCCACGGCCTACGGCAACGGCTGGCGCCAGGTGAAGCTCTACTTCATGTGCGGTCTGCCGACCGAGACTGACGAGGACGTGCTCCAGATCGGCGACATGGCGGTCAACGTGATCGCCAAGGGCCGTGAGGTGTCGAAGTCCAACGACATCCGCTGCACGGTCTCCATCGGTGGCTTCGTGCCCAAGCCGCACACCCCCTTCCAGTGGGCGCCGCAGCTCTCCGCCGAGGAGACCGACGCCCGGCTGGCGAAGCTGCGCGACAAGATCCGCGGCGACAAGAAGTACGGCCGCTCCATCGGCTTCCGCTACCACGACGGCAAGCCCGGCATCATCGAGGGCCTGCTCTCGCGCGGCGACCGCCGCGTGGGCGCCGTCATCCGCGCGGTCTACGAGGACGGCGGCCGCTTCGACGGCTGGCGCGAGCACTTCAGCTACGACCGCTGGATCAAGTGCGCCGAGCAGACGCTGCCCGAGCAGGGCGTCGACGTCGCCTGGTACACCACGCGCGAGCGTACGTACGAGGAGGTCCTGCCCTGGGACCACCTGGACTCCGGTCTGGACAAGGACTGGCTCTGGGAGGACTGGCAGGACGCGCTCGACGAGACCGAGGTCGAGGACTGCCGCTGGACCCCGTGCTTCGACTGCGGCGTCTGTCCGCAGATGGACACGGCTATACAAATCGGCCCGACGGGCAAGAAGCTGCTGCCGCTGACCGTCAAAAAGTAGGGTCTGACCTGCGGAAAGGGCTTGCCGGTGAGTGATGCTCTGGAGCGGGTGACGGATGTCCTGGTGGGGCTCAATGAGGCCGAAAGAGATCGCATCCTGGCTGAACTGGTACCCCGGGCGGAAGCCCGGGGGGCGGCCCCTAAGGCCGGTCGTACTCCACTACCGGGTCAACCGAGCCGTTCCGGTATCCGTAGCGAGATCGAGTGGGTGTGATGTAGCCCACCGGCACCGGAAGGCGCCTGTCCATGGCGGGACAGGCGCCTTCCGGGCGAACAGGGGCGCTTCGCCGTGGCGGCGTCGTCTGCCGTCTGTGCGGTGGCCGCGCTGCCAGCCAGCTCACGCCCGGGATGGTGGCTGCCCGTGCTCAAGGTACTGAGGATGGGCACCCCTCCGAGCAGCGATCGCCCGCTTGGCCCTGCGGGCAAGCCTCGGAATCAGTAGATCTTCGATTGCCTCGGGGGGGGGGTGAAATTCGGCGGCCAGTAGCTCCCCGGCCGCGACCTTGATCGCGTTGATGTCCTCGGGACGCAGCTCTCCGCCGTCGAAGACGTACAGCACCTCGTCACCCTCGGTCGCGCTGGGCGCCCAGCCCACGACCAGGAGCTGGCCCTGCGCCGCGGCGTCGCACACGTCCTGCTGGGCGCTGGCTCGCCGGAGGATGCTGTGCGCGTCACTCTGAGGGCGCCGAACGAGGTTCCGTCAGGCTGGTGGCAGTCATCTCCCGTGGCGCTGTCTGTATACGGAACTCTTTCCTGAACGGTGCCATGGCACCAGCAGTACCTTGCGCGCAACATCAACGGCTACTGCGGGATCGGGGGGCGTCCAGCTGGGTGACCCGTCGGAAGGCGGCTGGGGCGGCTCGTGCCCGACGGGGATCGCGTCTGTCGGGGACTGACCTTGAGGCGTCACCCCAGGTAAGGGTGCTCCCGACGCTCCAGGAAGTGCCGGATACGGAGCTGCTGCGTGTGATGCATCGGGAGTGCGGCGATCTCGTCGGGGTGGACGAACCGAAGCTCGGTGGACTCGTCGGAGATCGCGATCCCGCCGCCGGTCACCCGCGCGGTGAAGCAGACGTTGAACTGCCGCCGTACCTCTCCGTCGGAGTAGACGATCACGTGGCGCGGGTCGGTGTAGGTGCCGACCAGCCCCGTGATCTCCACGTCCAGGCCGGTCTCCTCCTTGACCTCGCGCACCGCTGTGCCGGGGAGTGAGTCGGTCATCTCCATGCCGCCGCCGGGCAGGGCCCAGAGAGCATTGTCGCGCCGTCGCTGAAGCAGGATGCGCCCCTGATCGTCGGTGACGACAGCGGACGCGGCGACAACCATGCTGTTGGGCTCGGGGGCGTTCGGATCGTCGTAGAACTCGGTACGGGCCACGGTCACTCCTCCTGGACGGGCGTCGCTGTCGCCCACACCGCGTCGAAGCTCTGCGCGTAGGTGTCGAAGACCCCTCCGGCACCGTTGCGGCGGAGATGCCAGATGGGGGCCGGGTACGCGTTGGCTCCCCAGACGTGGGCGTTGACCAATAGTTGATCATCCGCCCGGTACAGGGAGTTGTAGAGCGTCGTCCCGTGCGTCCGGATCTCGATGCCGGGAGCCCCGACCAGTGACCGGTAGTGCATCAGAGCCAGTCGACACCTCGACTCGATGCCGTGGCCGAACCGCTCCTCTTCACCGTGCTGCCGGACGTTCTCGCTGTCGGCGTCACCCACGGCGATCCGCACGGTGCAGCCTTCAGCGGCGCGCTCACGCAGAAGGTCGTTGAGGCGGGGGTATGCCTCGTGGAGGAAGACCGCCGCGTAGACGAGCACATCGATGTGCTCGCGGGCCTGGGCGAACAGGTCGGTGAACCGGGAAACCGGAACGTCTGCGCGCTGGTCGTAGAGGGCGACCAGCTCGGGGCTGACAGCGCGTGCGGCACGTGCCTGCCGGAGCGCCGGCCAAAGTGCGTGCACGTCTTCTCCTAATGTCTCCGCCGCTTGCACAGCCGTTGAGCGGCGCGGCGTGCGCCCCTGATTGACCCATCGCTCAACGGACTTGGGGTCAACCTCCGCTTTCTCCGCCAGGGTGGCGTATGTCCACCCTCCGGCTGCCATGGCGGCTCGAAGCCTTTCGTTCGACATCACAGTCTCTCCCGGAGTCGGGGACATCACTAGGGACGTTCTACCGCCCGCAGGACGTCCCGGAATGGGGTTTGGGGGAGGTTTCCCCGTCCTGATGATCGGCACGATGCTCCCTACGTGAGCGACGGCCCCTCAGATTCGGGTCCGCCTGCGTCTGCGCCCTGCCTTCGCTCAAGTCACTTACCCGTGCTCTCGAAGGACGGTCGAGACCTGTGAGCGGTGCAAATGGGCTGGTCAGCAGATGTAACGTCGAAACAAGGCGCGTGCGACGGTGGAAGCACCACCCGAAAGCCGTGGGCCTGGCGCGCTCCGAACTGCGCGCAGCACTGGTCGACTGGGGGCTCACTCAGATCGAGGACCAGGCGCTGATTGTGCTCTCGGAACTCGTGACGAACGCCGTCAAGCACGCCCACACTTCCCCGGGTCGAGAGATCGAGACGTCGTTCTGTCGCGGTACCTGCGGCGTGCGGATTGCTGTGGATGACGCCGACGAGACACCACCCCGGATTCGAACCGGAGGTGCGACAAGCGGTCGCGGCTTGATCCTCGTCGCCGAGATGGCGGACCGCTGGGGCGTGAGGCCACGGCGCGGCATCGGTAAGTCCGTGTGGGCCGTGGTGACGATTCCGGGCAGCGAGGGGTGGCTGTGATGCGCCTGCTGGCTTACATGCTGCGGCCGGGGGACCTGGTGAACGACGGCAGGACCAAGCGGGAGGTGAAGGCGATCCGGCGGGAGGAGCACGGCGTGATCGTCGCGTTCAAGTCGGGTCCGGCACAGCGCATTGCCGCGACCGCACCCTTGTCGGTCCGACGCGACTGGACCCGTCGGGAGCGTGGGCGATGACAGAGATACCGGCGTCCCAGGCTGCCCGCCTGGCACTCGCCCCGGACGATCAATACGGCGGGCCACGGTACTGCGCGGATTGCGTCGACTGTTGGCGAACCTCCGAACACGTTCTGGTCCTGAGCGATGCCGAGTCGTGGTGCATCAGGCACTCGTTCCTGACGGGTCACAACGAGTTCATGCACACGGAGATCCGCTACTCACGCATCGCCACGGCCGTCGGCTCGCGATGAACCGGGGAACGGTCGCCGGCATGGGATGGCGACTCGCCCCGACTCGACTTCCCCGACGCGAACGCCCGTGAGCGGCGTCCGTCCAATCCGCTGCTCTACGGGCGGTCCGGCTCGAAGCGTCGGAGGAAGGTCAGGCAGCCGGCGCCCCCGCTGCCTGAAGCGGTCCGGTTCCTTGGCCCTCCCCAAACACGGCTGAGGAACCGGGCCCGCATCGAACGATCACAAGACAGCAGAACCGGACCACCCCGTTCCTTGGCGGGCTCGGGGGTGGTCCGGCAGGGATCACCGAAGACCCCGGTGCCGATGGTACCGGGGCCCTCGTCGTGTCCTCAGGCGATGCGCCCCTCAAGATCCTTAATCAGCCAAGCTTGAAGGGGTGGCAATGTCCGCGCCAGACGAGGAGGCGTTCGAGATGACGGGCTCGGAATTCGATCCGGAGGCCGTGGTGTGGGTGCGCGGGGTGGACTACCTGGGCGGCTGGCGGGAAGCCCAGGACGCGGCAGCGGAGTTGAGTGAAGCGCTCGCTGCGGTGGGGGTGAATACCTCGGGCTTGGTGGCCACGGCGCAGACTCGGGTGGATGGCTCCGGGGTCGTGCGGTTGGTGTGGCCGGTGGAGACGGTGCGGGCCGTTGTGGCGCTGGTGCGGAACGCGGGTGACCTGCGGCGGGCGAGCTGAGAGCGGCGTGCGCTCACAGGAACGGACATCCCCTCGCCGCTGGAAGCGATGGCCTGGATTGCTCATCGCCCTCAAATTTCCCGCCTGTTGTCGGGCGCGGTCGCTAGCCTCGTGCGCCTCTCACGATCAAGGGGAGGTGCACGATGCAGGGTGATGAAGAACAGGCGCTTGCCATCGCCATAGGCGCACTGCTGTTGATAGGCGGGGCGCTAGTGGGGGATGCACTCGTCGGGCCGTGGCCCACTCTTGCGGCCGGAGTGAGCCTGGTCCTGATCCACTACCTTGGCCCCGTCGTCGCCCGGGAACTGGCCGTACGGCGCTTTGCCCGACAGATCCGCCGTCACCACGACCGGTAAGGCAGACCCCACATGCCTGCCAGCCGGACGCTCGGCCACGACGGTGGTGATCTAAGCGGAGCGCCCCCACCGGGCCCGGCCACATCGCGGCAGCTACCCGCTCCCCCACAGCCACGGCCTCCGGGCCCGCGCCCCCACCTGTCCCCTCGCTGCCAGCCGTCTTGGCACGCACAACGACGAAAGCGGCGGCCGACGGAGCACCCGCCATGCGAACCGCTCAGCGCTGCGCCCCAATCGGCCAGAGGTCAGTCGCCGTCGGATGTTCAGGGCTGTCACCTGCTGGGCGTGCCGCCGCTCGGCCTTTAGCCGTGGGGGCAAACCTTGAGATGTGTCACGCGCCCAGTGCACCCGCGTGTCACACCGATCGTCCGCGTGCCGCAACCATCGGGGTGAGCAAACAGCGTCTATGCCCTGCCGGCAAGGCGCCTCGCATCCGATCTCCTTGGGGACCCTATGTCCATGCCGTCGGCTGCCCCGGATGAACAGATGGAAAGAGGTCTCGACCGTGCGCTGAACAAGGTGAGTGACGCTCTGGCCCGGTCCGATGTGAAGGGCGCGCTGCTCCTGGGCCTCGACGGGGGGCTGGTTGTCCTGCTCGGCACCCTCGCGGCCGACGGCTCTGGCATTGCACGAGTCATGGCTGGTGCAGCCGCTGCGGTCCTGGGAGTCGCCATCGTGCTCCTGCTCCTGGCGGTCACGCCCAACCTCGATGCCGACGACCAAGCCTCCTTCCCGTACTGGGCAACGCTCACTCCAGAGCAAGTACGCAATACGGTCCGAGAGGATCGCCGACATCACGAGGTCTGCACGTTGTCCCGGCTCGCCCACGCGAAGTACAAGCGCGTCCGGGCGGCCTGCGTTGCCACCGGCCTTGCTGTTCTACTCCTGGTCGCGACTACCTTCCTCACCGCTCTGGACTAGCGAGACGAAGAGAGCGCTGGACCGCCGGTCCGCTTCCTTAAGCGTTTCGCGAGTCCTGTTGACGCCCGTTCGGAGGGTTTGTGCGGTCTTCCGTGCCGGGTGAGCGGTCGAGGAGAAGCCGGCCGGCCCGGGCACGGACCTCGGCGTGGGTGCGGCCGGGGTGATCGGCGGCGAGGAAGTGGCTGCCGATGGCCATGCAGAAGGCGAGCAGGCTGCGCGCCTCGACCTCTTCCGGGTCGGGGCAGAATGTGCTGATCGCGTCACGCAGCAGCTGCATGCGCCGGTTGTCCACGCGGCGCAGCCGGTCGGCGACCGCCCGGTCGCGGCGTGCCCAGTCGCGGACGGCGAGGTCGATGGGCAGCAGATGACCGCCGGAGAAGGTGAGTTTGCCGGCGAGCCGCACCCTTTCCACAGGGTCGCTCTCCTGCACGACCCGGTCGATGACTTCGTCGACGCTCTCTCGCTCCCAGGCGTCGAGCATCTCGTTCAACAGCGCCTCGCGGCTGGCGAAGTAGCCGTAGAAGCCTCCCTTGGTGACGCCGAGCGCCTTTGCCAAGGCCTCGACGCGTACGGCTTCCGCGCCACCCTCGGCCAGTGCGCGCAGTCCTTCTTCGATCCAGGTCTCGCGCGGTGTGCGCAGCGCACCCATTTTGTGGTCCACCTCATGCAGATGTCGGTTGTACGGGTCTGTATATCGCGCCTATTCTCACGTTGTACGTGACCGTACAACGTGGGGGGACGGGGCTCTGCCGTTCGGGACGGACGTCGCCCCGGACGGGCGGCTCACCCCGTCCCCTCGTCCCCGTGGTCGCAGGAAACGGAGTACTCGGATGATCAAGTGGGCAGGTTGGATCATCACGCTGGCCGGTATCGGGCACACGCTGGGCAGCCTTGTCGAAGCGGCTCCGGAACACGCCGGGACCTGGTTCGGCGGGAGTTGGAAGCTCGGGGAATACCCCGAGATGAGCGACGCCACCGTCGCCTGGTGGTATTCGATGTTCAGCTTCGGCCCGCCGATTCTCCTGATCGGCCTGACCGTGCTGTGGCTCGCCCGTCGCGGAATGACGCCGCCCGTGTTCATTCCCTGGGCCATGGTGGGGTGGGTCGTCATCGGTTTCGTGGTCGACGGGCCCTCGCCCTTGTTGATCCTCCTTGTCGCGGCCTGCCTGCTGCTGGTCGGTGCCCGACGTGGTGAAGGCCGGGGGAACGCGACTTCCGGCGCCGACGCCGCGACACCTGTGCGCTGAGCACCACCCCAAGCGACATCGCCAGCGAGCACCGGGCCATCTGCTGAGCCGTCGCGACGCGCTCCACCGACGGCCGGACCGCACGTTCGCCTTCGACGGGTTCGGCCCGCTCGGCATCCGCCTCGGCTGCCGCCTCGCGCTGGGGCCCAAGCGCGAGGCCGTGGGCCCAAGGGCTACATAGAGACGGTCCACCGCATCTATGCCGACAAGCGCGCCGGGCACGAGGCCCAGGAACTGCTCCTGGCCGTGGCGTACGCCGTCAGCATCGCCCCGCCCAAGCAAGGCCGCGGACCACTGAACATCACCGCCCACCTCCTGGGACGAGCCCACATCGACCAGCCGCGGCCGACGCCCCGCGCTACGAGGCGCCGCGCTCGGCGCCGAACTGGGGCCCGACTCACGCCCCGCCCTGCGGCGCCGCCTCCGCGCCCAGAAAGTGGTTGCACAGGCGATCTGCACAGCGTCGTGAGAGGTGATCTCGCCTTACCCGTACTCGCCAAAAGAGGATCACCGTTGGGTGTGTGGGCCTGAGCCACAGAAAGTCAGCCACGACGGCGGGGCGGCCGACCGATCCGCCCGTGCGCTTCCTCAACCACTTGCCGGCCCCGGCCACCCCTTCTCGGCTTTTGATCGTCACGGCCGGCACCACCCGAGACTCCGCGGCGATAGTGCTACCTGCCGGGCCGCAGACAACAGCGGTGCCGACGCGCGAAGCGAGCCAAGCCACAACGCATCCGCCACAGACGACGTGCGGCCGCGAACGGCTCACGCCAGGGTGCAGCCATCGCGCCGGGAATGGCGGCGGTCTTCGCCTGCCTGTAACGGGCGCCCTGGTCGTGCGGGCGGTGGGCGTCCGGCGGGACCGGCCGCCAGGCCGCAGCCCGCCGAAGCGCCCGGACCGCCCGGCGCGCCGCAGGCGCGCCCTTGAGTAAGTAAAGAGAAGTTGGACCGATCCTGTGCCGGGCTTAAGGCAAGGGGTGACGAGAAGCTGGTGACCGCGAGGGCGTGAGAAGCCTACGAGCCGCCTTCCTGCGAGAAGAGAGCTCGCTTCATCAGCCGGGCCTACAGCCGGGGGCTACTCGCATTGCGTAGGCAGGGCCTCCTGCTCTCCTTCTACCTGGTCAGGCTCTTCGGGGGGAGGGGGAGGGGGAGCGGTAGAGTCCCACCAGGTGAACCAGACACCTTCCGTGCATGCCGATTGAGGCATTCGGACGGTGATGGCGCTACCGGTGACCAGCCCATCGTTGTTGCCGACTGACCCGCTGCCGCTGAGCGAGCAATTGACGGTCGTTTCATCCTTCACCCGACAGGTCCCTACCTGGCTCCTGGTGCTCTTCTTCAGCAATGCGAAGGAGGAGCCCACAGTGTTCAGTAGTCGGGCGTCATTCATCGTCACGATGTCGAAGTACCAGTTCGTGCCGTACGTGCAGCTCTGCTGGGTGCAGTTGACTGCCGGGTGGAACTGGACAGTGGCGCCTGACGCTGCGGCGTCTGTTCCAGGATCGATCGCCCACGCGTCAGCTGCGAACGCCGCACTTTGGGAGAACGTCAACGCGACGGCGCTCAACGCAGCTACCACAGCGGACCTACGCCCAGCCGCTCTCAACTTCCCACGCATGACCGTTCCCCTTCCTGAAGGGCTCCGTCTTCCCTGTCAGGACAGCTGGATATGACCAAACGGAACAGCCCCCCTGCAGGCGATTCACTCCAACGGGTGTGCGTGCAGCCGAGGGACGGTCCGATAGACCATCCGTCAGCCGGCTGCGAGCCCGCGGCGCCTGTTGACGGTCACCCGGAAGGCGAGTTGGGCACGGCTAGCGCTGGCACGGAGCTCTTCAAGGACGAGGGGCCCCGTGACAGCGCTGCGGGTGACGCGGGTTGAGTGGATGACCGGTGTGGCCTCGGGGATGTCGAGTGTGGTGCGTTCGTCAGGCTTGGGCATGCGGGCACTGACCGTTTCGGTCCACGTGAGTTCGTGCCCGGCCTCGGCGAGCAGGGCGTAGATCTGCTCTGGCTCCGTGTCGGGGGCGTCGGCAAGCGGGGTTCCCTCGGCCACGCAGAACGGGATGATCAGGCGGTGCAGTGCACGGGTGCCGGTTTCCGGGTCGACGAGAAGGCGGTCTGTGCCGAATACCGCTTCACCCTCGGCGAGTTCGAGCATTGGGCCCGTGATGGCCGTGGTGGTTGAGCGGTAGGTGGCGGGTTCCTCGGCCTGCTGCCAGGCGTGCCCCAGGGCGTAGGTTCCGGCGTCCTGGTGGATGGTCTGCTCGATGGTGAGCGTGGGTGTGGGGAGGGCTCGGACGTAGCTGCCCTTGCCGTGGATGACCTCGATCAACCCCTCTGAGCGCAGAGCCGAGATCGCGTTGCGGATCGTGGGTCGGGAGACCTTGTAGCGCTCGATCAGCCGGGACTCCGACGGGAGTGGCGACCCGGGCGGGATTTCGCCGGCGGCGATGGCGTTGCGGATCTCGGCTGCGACCTGCTGATACAGGGCGCCGGGGCGCTGGATCTCTCCCACTGTGGGTCTCCCTTGGTGTGCGTCGTCGTCCATCCGTCTCACATCACTCGTCAGCATAAGTGCTTGCGCTGCCCGGTCAACAGCCTCATAGTGGTCACTCATCAGCACGAGTGACGTCCACCAGCTGGTGGTCGTCGGTGGCCCGAGGAGGCCCACTTCCCATGCAGTCCATCCCTGTGGACACATCCCGGCTCGGCGTACTGCGGTGCGCTGTCGCGCCGGAACCGAAGCTCGCGAATTTCGAAACGAAGGAGGTCAAGAAGGACCGGGACGGCAACACGATCTACACCGTGGCGGTCATGGTCCGCCAGGAAGCCCGCAAGGTCTCGGTGATCGAGATCGCGGTCCCCGGCGAGCCCGTCGGCGTTGCCGAAGGCGTCGAAGTGAAGGTGACCGGCCTGGAGGCGTTCTCCTGGGCCATGGGCGACCGTCACGGCATCAGCTTCCGCGCCGCCGCCATCACCCCCGTACCCGCCGCCACTCCGGCTCCGGCAACGGCGCCGTTGGGTAAGGGTGGTGGTGCGTGATGGGGCCGTTCACGCTCGCGGTGCTCATGTTCGGCCTGGCCTGGCTACTGGTCGCCGGGGCCCGGTTGTGGCAGGTGCGGCCGGTGTGGGTCTGGTACGTCGCCGGCTACCCGCTTACCGCGTTACGGATCGTGCGGACCTGGCGCAAGGTCGCCATCCTCCAGGACCTGGCCGTCGCACCCCGCCCGACCCGAAGCCTGCTCGGCGACCTGATCGTCAGGGGAGAAGCGCTGAAGCCGGTGGCTCCCCGGATCTCGTTCCCCAAAGCCACCCGCACAGGCGTGAGTGTGGTGGTGCGGCTGCATCCGGGCCAGACCCCGGCCCCGTTCATCGCCGCTGCCGACGCTCTGGCGCACGCCTGGAGGGTCCACGCCGTACGGGTCACCTCGCCCGAACGCGGCACCGTGCACCTGCTCGCCACTGCCAGCGACCCTTTGCAACATCCCGGCATCGCCCACGCGCCAGCGGCCCACCTCTCCGCCCTGGTGGGCATCCTCGAGGGTGGCTCGGCGTGGGTGGTCAACTTTCGGAAGGTTCCGCACTGGTTGGCCACCGGCGCCACCCAGTCCGGAAAATCCACCCTCCTCGCACGACTGGTGACCGAGCTGGCTCCACAGGATGTGGCCCTGGTCGGCATCGACTGCAAGGGCGGCATGGAGCTGGGCCTATTCGAGCCCCGGTTGTCCGCGCTCACCACCAACCGGCGTGAAGCGGTCGCGGTCCTCGGCGCCCTGGTCGACGAGCTCTTCGACCGCATGGCACTCTGCCGCACCGCCGCAGTGCGCTCGATCTGGGAACTCCCCGACAAGCAACGCCCCATCCCGATCGTGGTGATCGTCGACGAACTCGCTGAGCTCTATCTCTCCGATGGCACCCGTGAGGGGAAGGCTGAGGCGGAGCGGTGCTCCACCTCGATGCTGCGGATAGCCCAGCTCGGCGCAGCCCTGGGCCTGTACCTGTTCGTGGCCGGCCAGCGTGTCGGCTCCGACCTCGGCCCTGGTGTGACCGCGCTGCGGGCGCAGCTCTCCGGCCGGATCTGCCACCGGGTCAACGACCCCGGCACTGCTGAGATGACGCTTGGCGATCTCAATAAGGACGCCGTTGCCGTCGCTCAGTCCATCACCACCGAGGAGAAGGGCGTTGCTGTCTGCACCAGTGCGGACGGCACCTGGAGCCGCGCCCGGTCCCAGCAGACCACCACCGAAGAAGCCCGCACCACCGCCCGCAAGCACGCGGACCGCACGCCTTACCTCCGCAGCGTCTACCGCGCGCTGCTGGCCGTGGAAGGGGGCGGCTCATGAACCCCGATGGCATCGGCGAGGGGTCTTCCCTCTCCCTCGTGGTGGTCTTCGGGATCATCACCGTCCTGCTGATCCGCTCCCGCGACGTCAAGAAATGGGAAGCGGCAGTCATCGCCCTCTTCGGCCTCTACCTCGGCCAGACACCCGTGGTCTTCACCGTCCACGGATGCGTGACCTGGTTCCTCTCCGGCTTTAACCACACCTGACGGGAGACAGCCCCGTGCCCATGCGCCCCGTGCGCTGCCCCCTGTGTAAGGGCGAACGGCGCCGCAAGACCCGCTCCGGCCGCTGGCACCGGTGCCGCTGCTGCCGAGGCACCGGCACCATCCGCTAACCCCACTCCCACTCCCACGCCCCGTGAAGGAGCAACTGCCATGGACGAAACCGGCCCACCACCCCACCACCACTTCGCCGCTCCGGCGGCCCACCCCGGGAGGTCCCCACCATCCCCACCGACACCACCACCCCCGCTGGCCGACGCGCCGTTCTCGACCTGGCGGCGCGCCTGCGTCAGCTCCCCGAAGTCGACCAGGACGTCATCCGTCTCGCCTCAGACCCCTCTTCCCCCGCCTCCTGGAACAGATCCGTGCGACCGGCGGCTGCGCCCACCCCATCCACCTCTCCGGCCACACCACCACCCGCGACACAGCGACCGGCGAGATCCTGCGCCACTACGACACCCGCAACGAGCCCGGAGAACGCCTCCTCGTCCGCTGCCGCAACCGCCGCGCCAACATCTGTCCGCCCTGCTCCCGTCTCCACGCCGGAGACACCTACCACCTCGTCCGCGCCGGACTCACCGGCGGCAAGACCGTCCCGCCCACGGTCCGCGAACACCCCCGGCTCTTCGTCACCCTCACCGCACCCAGCTTCGGCACCGTCCACCGCGCCACCCCCGACGGCAAACGCTGCCACCCCCGCCGCAACACCCCCGACTGCGAACACGGCCACCCTCGAAGCTGCACCCGGCACCACGAGCCGACCGACCCCCTCGTCGGACAACCGCTCTGCCCCGGCTGCTACGACTACACCGGCCACATCCTCTGGCACGCACACGCCGGAGAGCTCTGGTCCCGCTTCACACGAAACACCCGCCGCCACCTCGCCACAGCAGCAGGCATCACACAGACCCGGTTCGCCCAGCACGCCCGGCTCTCCTTCGCCAAAGTCGCCGAATACCAACAGCGCGCAGCGATCCACGTCCACGCGGTCATCCGCCTCGACGGCCCCACCGGCCCTAGTGACCCTGCCCCGCCCTGGGGCACACCCGCAGCGCTCATCGATGCCGTGCACACCGCTGCATACCGCGTCCTGGTCACCACCCCGTACGGGTCCGCCGTCGGGGAACGAAGTCTCCGTTGGGGAACGCAGACCGACGTCCGCCCTCTACAGGCTTCCCTCGGCCCTGAGGGCGTCACGGACGATGCGGTAGCTGCCTATGTCGCCAAGTACGTCACCAAGGGGGCCGCCGACACCGCTGGCGGCATGGACTACCCGGTCACCAGCCTCGACGACATACGTCAAGCAGCGGTCTCCACCCACGTCCGCGCCCTCATGCGCACCTGCTGGGAACTCGGCCGGCTACCGGAGTACGAGGACCTTCGCCTCCGGACCTGGACCCACACCCTCGGCTACCGCGGCCACATACTCACCAAATCCCGCGCCTACTCCACCACCTACAGCGCACTCCGTATCGCGCGAGTCCAACGCCGGGGCAGTGCGGTTCGACCCGTGATCGACGCCGACGTGATCACGAAGGCCAACTGGCGCTACTTCGGGTCCGGCCACACCCCTGGTGCGGCCGTCATAGCTGCCGGAATTGCTCAAGATCTGACCCATAACCGTGAGCTCGCTCGTGAGGCGCTGGTGGTTGGACCGGGACGAGGCGAGACGGAGTGAGAGACCGATCAACGGATCATGACTGCGGGGCCGGCGGAGCCACGGGCGTTCCGGTGACCCAGGACAAGAGAGGACGACGACTTGGCGAACGTAGGACGAAAGCCACGGTGACCAGCGAAATCGTCATCGTGGACAGTGACGGCCGCCAAGAGCCGTACGACCCCGACAAGCTATGAGACAGGCCCCCGCCATGAGGCAGGGGCCTGTCTTGTCGGTGATCTAAGGCGTGTCCGACGGAATGGCTGTTACTGGCTACGCAGCTGAGTGCCGCGCAGACCTGCCTGCAAGGCCGACGGTGTCTACTGACGCTCTGCCATCGTGCGCACATCCTCGACAGCCGCATTGGCCGCACCAGCGTCTAGACCGCTGCTGAGACCCGCGAGCGGTCCCGGGAGGCTGCCGGTCGTAATGCTCGGCTGGGAATCTTGGAAGAAGCCCAAGACCTCTTTTTGCTGTTCCGGGCTCTGGCTTTCCATCCATCGCCGGTTGTCGGGGCTGAGCACCTTCATGAAGTCCTCAAGGGAAACCATCGCGCACCTTCCTGCTAATCGCGCACCTTCCTGCTATCGGAAGCGGGGGCCTTGAGCCACTCTGGGAAGCCCGGCACTGCTCCGGGCGCAGGCTTCCCAATCTCACAAACCCGTGGTCTGCTCCTACGGTCCTTGAACGGTGCTGAGCGCGCCTGTCGGGGTGGGACATAAGAGTGAAGCGTTGAGAGAGGCGGCAGGCCAGCCAGGAACCTACGGCGACTTGCCCATACCGACCGGCCACCTCCGACCCATCGGACAGGCCCTAGGACTCCGGGGCCGTCATGACGGCAGTTATGCAGGCCCTCAGCGGCTCCGCGGCTCCGCAATGGCCCTGTCCGCCGGGGCGTCCGGGTGGAGGTGATGGGCGGTCATGAGCATGTCCGCGTGCTCTGTCATTACGTAGCGAGGGGTGGGTCCCGCTTCTCCCGCTACTCCGGTGACGGAGTAGTTGGCGATGACGTTGCCGTCGGTGTCCAGGACCGGCAGATGTTGCGGGACACAGCTGCCGTCAATGGCCCGGAGCACGGCCGTGTCCCCCTGGTACTGGAGGGCGAGTGTGACCGTGTCCTTCTGCGTGGCCTGGATCGGCTCGCCCGGTCCGTTCAGGTTCAGGACCTCGGGCAGCGCACCTGCTTCCGACATGTTGCCTCCTTCTCGATGTTGATCTCTAGCTCTGGCACGCTACCCACGATCGAACGACGCCTTCCTGAAAACCGGACATGTGCGGCTACAGCCGAGGGCGCTTCTCTGTTCGATGATTCACCCTGTCCAGAGTTACCGGAACGAACTATTCGCGGGCCAGTCACACGACCCATCGGACACGCCTTAGAGCTTCTCGCCGAAGTCGTCCTCTTTCACTATCAGGCGCTCCCGGACGTCCTTCGGGATGAGGAGGCGCAGACGAATCTGTGGGGCCCGAACCTTCGGGACCTTCGTCCGGTGGACCTCGCACTTGACGCCGACACGGACCAGGTCGGCGGCCATGGCCTCCATCCCCCCTTCTTCCCAGTGCTGCCGGAACGTCTTGCCGTTGTGGACGTTCACCCACCGGTCCTGGGTGGTCTCCGGGTCGATAGCCTCAAGATCGGCAATCAGCTTGTCCAGCGTCTCCTGGGCCTGTTCCCGCGTGAACCGCGTCTTCGAGTAGCGGCCCCCGGGCTCCAGCTCCTTCATGTAGTAGGCGATGGAGTCCCGGAGGCGCTTCACCTCCTTGCGGGCTTCCGCGCCGTTCGCGTACTCCCGGACCTGCACCGGCCAGTCGCCAAGGACGGTCAGGACGTCCTGCACGAGTTGCCCATAGATCTCATCGGGGTTCGGAGCCCCGTAGCCTCCGCTCTTGCAGCCTTGGCACCGCATGTAGTGGTACGTCGCCTTCTCCGACCTGTTCACCTGCACGATCATGTTGGTGCCGCAGTCCGGGCAGATCAGGACTCCGCGGAACTTCGTGGGGCTGTCCGCCTGCCGTGGGGGCTGGTTCTTGCCGGACCGGTCCAGGTCGGCCTGAAGCTCGTAGAACTCGTCCTCGGTGAAGACCCCCTCCGCAACCCTGATGGGCTTGCCGTCCTTGCCCAGCACGAGCCGCGACCTGCGGGCCCTGTCCGGGTCCATCTCGACCCGGTAGCCCATCAGGGCTGGGTTCCGCAGTCGGCTCAACAGTGTGGACGCGGTGAGTCCGGGCCCGCAGAGGCCAGACCGTACGAGCACCCGGACCATGCGCCGGGCGGACGCCGGTTTTGGTCTTCCTGCCGCCCTTCGGCACCAGTGGAGTACCCGGTGCGCTGTCTCCTCTATACGGAGAATGACCTTTCCGTGCTCGTCCACGTCGGTCACGTAGCCGTAGGCGGGCTTGCCCACCAGCCACTCGCTCTGTGTCTTGGTGTAGTCCCAGAGGCTCGCGACGCGGGTGGAAGTGTTGGCGGCCTCGATCTCCGCGATGCCTCCGATGATGGTGACCAGGATCTTCCCGGCCGTGGTGGTCAAGTCGATGCTGTCGTTCTTGGAGATCAGGTTCTTGCCGTACTTCAAGCACCAGTCGATCATGGCGGACAGGTCCGAGAGGCGGCGTACGAAGCGGTCGAGCTTCCAGAACAGCAACGCGTCGAACTCGGGCGACCGGTTGTTGAGCCAGTCGCCAAGCTGCTTGCGCTTCCACGGCGGCACCTTGGTCGCGCTGACGTTCAGGTCACTGGCCACCCCCACGACCCTGTACCCCAGGTCTCTTGCCAGGATCCGGAGATCAAGCTCCTGCCGGACGGGGGAGGTCGTGTCATCGGTCCAGACCGACAGGCGGATGGACAGGAGTGCCCGGGGAGCGTCCTCCGGTAATAAGGCTTCGGCCGCTTTCAGATCTTCGAGGACCGTCAGATCCGCTGCTGTCCACTCGGCCTCGACGTCGTAGGCCCTCTGCTTCGCTGCTGACTTCGTGCGTGAGCGCTTTGCCATGGGTGCGAATTTATAGGCGTGCGTCTGTCTGCCCGCAGATGGACACGTCCATCCAGATCGGCCCGACGGGCAAGAAACTGCTCCCGCTGACAGTCGTCAAGTAGTACGCGCGTTCGAGCGAGGGTCCTGCCGGATCGGCAGGACCCTCGTTGCACGTACTCTAGGTAGCAGAATGACCGCACTCACGAGGGACTGAAAGACACTGGGCAAGCGACAGCCCGAAGGCCCGCCGCCCGCACCCGCGGTGCAGCGCATTCGCCTGCGCTACACCAAGCGCGGCCGCCTCCGGTTCACCAGCCACCGCGATTTCCAGCGCGCCTTCGAGCGGGCGCTGCGCCGCGCCGAGGTGCCCATGGCGTACTCGGCCGGCTTCACGCCGCACCCCAAGGTGTCGTACGCCAATGCCGCACCCACCGGCACGGGCAGCGAGGCCGAGTACCTGGAGATCCAGCTCGCCGAACGGCGTGACCCCGCGGTCCTGCGGGCGCTGCTCGACGAGTCGCTGCCGGACGGGCTCGACATCACCGACGCGGTGGAGGCACACACCTCCTCCTTCGCCGACCGGCTGCAGGCGTCCGTGTGGGAGCTGCGGCTGGAGGGCGTCGAGCCCATGGACGCCGAGAAGGCCGTAGCGGCCTTCCTGGCGGCGGAGACGGTCGAGGTGCAGCGCCGGACCAAGAACGGCATGCGGACCTTCGACGCGCGCGAGGCGGTACGCCGACTCGAGGCACTCGAAGCTCCGGCCGATAGGCCCGGCGACGGTGCCTGTGCGATACTGCGGCTGGTTGTTCGGCATTTGACACCTGCCGTGCGACCCGACGACGTCCTGTCCGGTCTCCGCGCTACGGCCGACCTGGCGCCGCCGGTCCCCGCCGCGGTGACCAGGCTGGCGCAGGGGCTGCTCGATGAGGAGTCCGGCACGGTGACCGATCCGCTCGCGCCCGACCGCGATGCCGCCCCGGCCGACCCATCAACGGCCGCCGGGCCGAGTGCCGCGCAGCAGGTGCCGGAAGGTTCCGCGTAAGGACGGCCGTCGAAGCGCCGCCGGTCCACCAGGGAGCCACCCGGTGCGGCAGGCGCACTGACCAGGAGACTTTCGCCGGTGCCGATGAGCTTCGGACCCGGCGAGTGAGACGACAGCTCCCGTGCGGCGACCGCGCCCCGGACGGCGGTACCGCGCTCATCACGCGGACCGGCGGGTCGGACCACGACGCGGCGCCCGGGAGCGTGACGGGAGAACCGCCCGCATGCTCGAATCCATTGAGCCCACCGAGGCCGGGGCAGCGCAGAACGCGCCCGGCAACAACACAGACGCTTCCCCCAGCGACACGCTGCCCCCGCGGCGTCGTCGCCGGGCGGCGTCCCGTCCGGCGGGTCCGCCCGCCGGGGAGGCGGCCGTGACGGCTGCCGACGAGCCGGTCGCCGAGGCCGCCGGGACTCCGGACGCGCCGGAGACCCCGGCACGCCCGCGCCGCCGTGCGACCCGCAAGACCGCCGCGGCCGCGCCGCAGGCCGCCGAGGCCACGGCCGAGCCGGCCGCCCAGGCTGCCGAGGACGAGGCGGAGAAGCCCGCCCGTACCCGTCGCCGTGCCACGCGCAAGGCCACCGCGCCGGCCGAGCCCCCCGCCGCCGAGGCCGTGGAGACCCCTGCCGCCGAGGCCGCCGAGCCGGTCGCCGAGGAGGCGCCCGCCGCTCCGGCGCGTACGCGTCGTCGTGCCACCCGTAAGGCGACCGCTCCGGCGGGTGCTCCGCAGGTGGAGGAGGCCGCTGAGGTCGTCGCCGAGGTGCCGGCCGAGCCGGTCGCCGAGGAGGCGCCTGCCGCTCCGGCCCGTCCGCGTCGTCGTGCCACGCGCCGCGCGTCGGCTCCGGCCGGCGCCCCGCAGGGCGCCGCCGAGGCCGTCGAGACCCCGGCTGCCGAGGCCCCCGAGGTCGTCGCCGAGGTGCCGGCCGAGCCGGTGGCCGAGGAGGCCGCCGCTCCGGCCCGTCCGCGTCGTCGTGCGACCCGTCGTGCGTCGGCTCCGGCCGGTGCGCCGCAGGTGACCGAGGCCGCCGAGCCCGTCGAGGCCGTCGAGGCCGTCGCGGAGGAGGCGCCTGCCGCTCCGGCGCGTACGCGTCGTCGTGCCACCCGTAAGGCGACCGCTCCGGCGGGTGCTCCGCAGGTGGAGGAGGCCGCTGAGGTCGTCGCCGAGGTGCCGGCCGAGCCGGTCGCCGAGGAGGCGCCCGCCGCTCCCGCTCGTCCGCGTCGTCGCGCGACCCGTCGTGCGTCGGCCCCCGCCGGCGCCCCGCAGGTGACCGAGGGTGCCGAGCCCGTCGAGGCCGCCGAGGTGGCCGAGGAGGCCCTTGAGGCTCCCCAGGCCATCAGCCTGGAGCCCACCGTCGCGGCCGAGCCGGTCGCCGAGGAGGCCGCCGCCCCCGCCCGTACGCGTCGTCGTGCGACCCGTCGGGTGTCGGCTCCGGCCGGTCCGCCGCAGGGCGCCGAGGTCGTCGAGGCCCCGGCTGCCGAGGCCGCCGAGCCCGTCGAGGCCGAGTCGGCCGCCGAGCCCGCGCGTGCCCGTCGTACGCGCCGCCGTGCCGCCGAGCCCGTCGTCGAAGCCGCGCCGCCGGCCGCCGAGCCCGCCGCGGAGGCGCCCGCCGAGGCCCCCCGTGGCCGCCGCCGCGCCGTGCGTGCCGCCGAGGCCGAGCAGGCGCCCGCCGAGGGTGCCCGCACGCGCCGCCGTGCCGTGCGCCCGCCGACCGCCGTGTTCCAGGCGCCGGTGTTCACCGAGCCGATGTTCCAGACGCCGGAGACCGCCGCTGCCGCCGCCGCTGCCGCCGCCGAGGCGCCGGAGGAGGAGCAGCCGGTCGCCGAGGCCGCGGCGCCCGCCGCCGGTGGCCGTCGTCGGCGCCGCCGCCGGGGCGAGCCCGCCGAGGCCCCTGCCGCCGAGGTCGTCGAGCCCACCGTCGTGACGGTGGAGCCGGAGGCCGAGGAGGAGGAGCCGGAGACCGCCGAGGAGGCGGAAGGCGTCGCCGCCGAGGACGAGGAGCAGGGCGAGCGTCCCTCGCGCCGTCGTCGTCGCGGTGGCCGCCGTCGCCGCCGGGGCGAGGCCGCCGAGGCCGAAGAGGCCGAGGCCGGCGAGGAGGAGCCGCAGGCCGAGGAAGCCGAGGAAGGGGCCGAGGAGGACGAGGAGGCCGCCTTCGCGACCGCCGGAAGCCGCCGTCGTCGCCGTCGCCGTCGCCGCAGTGGCGAGGCGCTGGAGACCGAGCCGGGCGCGGACGAGCCGGAGCGTACGGTCGTCAAGGTCCGCGAGCCGCGTGAGCGTGCCGCGCGCACCGAGGGCGGCACGGGCTTCGACGAGGTCCAGTCCATCAAGGGCTCGACCCGCATGGAGGCGAAGAAGCAGCGCCGCCGTGAGGGCCGCGAGCAGGGCCGCCGCCGCGTGCCGATCATCACGGAGGCCGAGTTCCTGGCCCGCCGCGAGGCCGTCGAGCGGGTCATGGTCGTGCGCCAGAACGGCGACCGCACCCAGATCGGCGTGCTGGAGGACAACGTCCTCGTCGAGCACTTCGTCAACAAGGAGCAGGCCACCAGCTACGTCGGCAACGTCTACCTGGGCAAGGTCCAGAACGTGCTGCCGTCCATGGAGGCCGCCTTCGTCGACATCGGCAAGGGCCGCAACGCCGTGCTGTACGCCGGCGAGGTCAACTTCGAGGCGCTCGGCATGGGCAACGGCCCGCGCCGCATCGAGACCGCGCTGAAGTCCGGCCAGTCCGTGCTGGTGCAGGTCACCAAGGACCCGATCGGTCACAAGGGCGCCCGCCTGACCAGCCAGGTCTCCCTGCCCGGCCGTTACCTGGTCTACGTGCCCGAGGGCTCGATGACCGGCATCAGCCGCAAGCTGCCCGACACCGAGCGCGCGCGGCTGAAGCAGATCCTCAAGAAGATCGTCCCCGAGGACGCCGGCGTGATCGTGCGCACCGCGGCCGAGGGCGCGAGCGAGGACGAGCTGCGCCGTGACGTGGAGCGCCTGCAGGCGCAGTGGGAGGAGATCCAGAAGAAGTCGAAGCAGATCTCGACGAGCTCGCCGAGCCTGCTGTACGGCGAGCCGGACATGACCGTCCGCGTCGTGCGCGACATCTTCAACGAGGACTTCTCCAAGGTCATCGTCAGCGGTGACGGCGCCTGGGAGACCATCCACGGCTACGTCTCGCACGTCGCTCCCGACCTGGCCGACCGGCTGCAGAAGTGGACGTCGGACGTCGACGTCTTCGCCACGTACCGGATCGACGAGCAGCTGATGAAGGCGCTGGACCGCAAGGTCTGGCTGCCCAGCGGCGGTTCGCTCGTCATCGACCGGACCGAGGCGATGGTCGTCGTCGACGTCAACACCGGCAAGTTCACCGGCCAGGGCGGCAACCTGGAGGAGACGGTCACCAGGAACAACCTGGAGGCGGCCGAGGAGATCGTGCGCCAGCTGCGGCTGCGCGACCTCGGCGGCATCATCGTGATCGACTTCATCGACATGGTGCTGGAGTCCAACCGGGACCTGGTGCTGCGGCGCCTGCTGGAGTGCCTGGGCCGGGACCGTACGAAGCACCAGGTCGCCGAGGTCACCTCGCTGGGCCTGGTCCAGATGACCCGCAAGCGGGTCGGCCAGGGCCTGCTGGAGTCCTTCTCCGAGTCCTGTGTCCACTGCAACGGCCGCGGCGTCATCGTCCACATGGACCAGCCGGCGACCGTCGGTGGCGGCGGCGGTGGCGGCAAGCGCGGCAAGAAGAAGGGCAAGGCGGCCGTCGAGGCCCCCGAGCCGGCCCTCGAGCCCGCTGTCGAGCCCATCGTCGAGCCCGCCGTGGCGGTCTCCGCGGAGGCGCCGGCCGAGGTCGCCGTGGAGGCGGTCGAGCTGGAGCCGGCCGTGGTGAGCGAGGCGGAGCTGCAGCCTGCCGTCGAGTCCGAGGACGAGTGGTACGGCAGCGCCGCCGAGGCCGAGGCCGCGGCGTCCCGCCGCGGTGGCCGTACGCGCCGCCGGGCGACCCGCAAGGCGACCGCCCCGGCGGGCGCCCCGAAGGCCGCCGCGCAGCCCGAGCCGGAGCTCGTGGTGGAGACGGCCGAGCCTGCCGAGCCTGCCGTGGTCGTCGCCGAGCCCGCCGCGGAGCCCGCGTCGGCGCCCGTCGCCGAGCAGGCGGCGCCGGCGGCTCCGGCACGGCCGCGGCGCCGGGTGACGCGCAGGGCGTCCGCCCCGGCGGGTTCGCCCGCCGCCGAGGAAGCGGCCGTGGTGGTCATCGCCGCGCCCGCCCCGGCGGAGCCGGAGCCGGTGGTCGTGGCCGAGGCCGACGTCGAGGTGATGGCCGAGGAGGCCCCCGCCAAGAAGACGGCCCGCAAGACGGCGGCCAAGAAGGCGCCGGCGAAGAAGGCGGCCGCGACGAAGAAGGCGGCGGCGAAGAAGACCACCACCGCCAAGAAGGCGACGGCCAAGAAGGCGGCCACCAAGACCGCCAAGAAGGCCCCCGCCAAGAAGACGGCGAAGAAGGCCGCCGAGTCCTCCGCGGAGGCCTGACGGTCCTCACCCGCCGGGCGGGCCGGAATCTCCGGCCCGCCCGGCGGGGCCCGGTTTGACCCCCTGGTCAAGGCCCCGTAACCTTGACCGTCGGCGTCTGTTTGGCGCCACACCACTGAGCACATCCCTCCCGGCCCGTGCGGCGGGGAGAGGCCGCTCGTCCTCCTGGACAGTCATGGGCCCCGGCCCGTGCGAGCGGCTGGCATCAGCGGTCCCGTTTACTAGCGAGAGTGAGATCCGCGTGTACGCAGTCGTGCGTAGCGGTGGTCGCCAGCACAAGGTTGTTGTGGGCGACATCGTCGAGGTTGACAAGATTTCCGACGGCAAGGTGGGCGACGCGGTCGAGCTCTCCACGCTGCTCGTGGTCGACGGCGAGTCCGTCACCAGCGACCCGTGGGTCCTGGCGGGCATCAAGGTCCAGGCCGAGATCGTGGACCACCACAAGGGTGCCAAGATCGACATCCTGAAGTACAAGAACAAGACCGGTTACCGCAAGCGCATTGGTCACCGCCAGCAGTACACCGCGCTGAAGATCACCGGCATCCCCACGGCTGCGAAGTAAGGGACTGAGAACACATGGCACACAAGAAGGGCGCATCGTCCACCCGGAACGGTCGCGACTCCAACGCTCAGCGGCTCGGCGTGAAGCGCTTCGGCGGTCAGGTCGTCAACGCCGGTGAGATCCTGGTCCGCCAGCGTGGCACCCACTTCCACCCGGGCGCCGGTGTCGGTCGCGGCGGCGACGACACCCTGTTCGCGCTGAACGCCGGTGCGGTGCAGTTCGGCACCCACCGTGGCCGCAAGGTCGTCAACATCGTTCCGGTCGCCTGATCCAGGCTTCCGTAGAGCGATAAGCGAGGGCGGACCTCCCTTCCCTACGGGGAAGCGGGGCCGCCCTCGCTGCGTTACAACAGAGACATCCCCTGTACGTATCTGGAGGCACACCGCTATGACCACCTTCGTGGACCGCGTCGAGCTGCATGTCGCCGCGGGTAACGGAGGCCACGGCTGCGCCTCCGTCCACCGTGAGAAGTTCAAGCCGCTGGGCGGCCCCGACGGCGGCAACGGCGGCCGTGGCGGTGACGTGACGCTGGTCGTCGACCAGTCCGTCACGACGCTCCTGGACTACCACCACAGCCCGCACCGCAAGGCCACCAACGGCAAGCCCGGCGAGGGCGGCAACCGCTCCGGCAAGGACGGTACGGACCTGGTCCTGCCGGTCCCGGACGGCACGGTCGTCCTCGACAAGCGCGGCAACGTCCTCGCCGACCTCGTCGGCCAGGGCACCACGTACGTGGCCGCCGAGGGCGGCCGCGGCGGCCTGGGCAACGCGGCGCTGGCCTCGGCCCGCCGCAAGGCACCCGGCTTCGCGCTGCTGGGCGTGCCGGGCCAGGAGCAGGACATCGTCCTGGAGCTGAAGACCGTCGCCGACGTGGCGCTGGTCGGCTACCCGAGCGCGGGCAAGTCCTCGCTGATCTCGGTGCTCTCCGCCGCCAAGCCGAAGATCGCGGACTACCCCTTCACCACGCTCGTCCCGAACCTGGGCGTCGTGACGGCCGGTGCGACGGTCTACACCATCGCCGACGTCCCCGGTCTGATCCCCGGCGCCAGCCAGGGCAAGGGCCTGGGCCTGGAGTTCCTGCGCCACGTCGAGCGCTGCTCGGTGCTCGTGCACGTCCTGGACACCGCGACCCTGGAGTCCGAGCGTGACCCGCTGACCGACCTCGACGTCATCGAGGCCGAGCTGGCGGAGTACGGCGGCCTGGAGAACCGGCCCCGCATCGTCGTCCTCAACAAGGTCGACATCCCCGACGGCCAGGACCTCGCCGACATCATCCGCCCCGAGCTGGCGGCCCGCGGCTACCAGATCTTCGAGGTCTCGGCCGTCTCCCGGCACGGTCTGAAGGAGCTGTCCTTCGCCCTGGCCAACATCGTCGCCGAGGCGCGCGCCGCCAAGCCGAAGGAGGAGGCGACCCGCATCGTCATCCGCCCGAAGGCCGTCGACGACGCCGGCTTCACGGTCACCCTGGAGGAGGACGGCCTCTACCGCGTGCGCGGCGAGAAGCCGGAGCGCTGGGTGCGCCAGACCGACTTCAACAACGACGAGGCCGTCGGCTACCTCGCCGACCGCCTCAACCGCCTCGGCGTCGAGGACGAGTTGATGAAGGCCGGCGCCCGTGCGGGCGACGGCGTCGCCATCGGCTCCGAGGACGACGCGGTCGTCTTCGACTGGGAGCCGTCGATGGCCGCCGGTGCGGAGATGCTGGGCCGCCGCGGTGAGGACCACCGCTTCGAGGCCCCGCGTCCGGCCGCGCAGCGCCGCCGCGACCGCGACGCCGCGCGCGACGAGGCGGAGCAGGAGTACGAGGGCTTCAACCCGTTCTCGTAACCCCGTGCCGGGCTGAACGCGAACGCCGGACGGGCTGGGGAAACCCAGCCCGTCCGGCGTTTTCCGATGCCTCTTCGATGTCGATGCCGCTCGGCCGGCCTCAGGGGCCTCAGTTGACGGAGACCGCCGGCTCCTCGGCAGGTTCGGGCGTGGCGTCGGCTTCGGCCGCCTCGCCGGCTCCGGCCCGCGGGGCCGGGATCTCCGAGGAACGGGCCTCCATCCGCTGCCGCCGCTCGTCCGCCTTCGCGGCGAGCGCCCGCGCGGCCCGGTCGAAGCGGACCAGGGAGGGCGGGTCGGAGGGGCCCAGGAGCCGCTCCTTGAGCTCGGCACGGGCCCCGGCGAGGGTGTCCAGGCCCGGGTCGCGGACAGCGGCGAGGAGCCCGTCCACGCCCTCCGCCTCCGGGGTGAGGATCGTGGCCGCGCTCACCGTCGGGAAGTTCGCGCGGAACTCCTCCTCGTCCATGCCGCTGGTGTTGGCCACGGCGTACGGCTTCTCGCTGATCAGGTAGTCCGAGACGACGCTCGAGACGTCGCTGATGAGCAGGTCCGACTGGTTGAAGCAGCTGTACAGCGCGGGCCGCGCGGTCGTGATGACCTGGTGCTCCCACTCGGGCAGCGAGGCCCAGTACGCGTTCTCCCAGTCGCTCGTGGCCGCCTCGACGGTCGCGGCGCGGCCCTTCTCCGGCGTGGACTGCAGCAGCATGCGCTCGATCTCGTCCGCGCTGTCGCGGAAGGCGCTGGTGGTGACCCGCTCCAGCTCGGCCGTGCGGCGCGCCAGCTCCGCCGCCGCCTCCGGTCCGGGGCGGGGCCCGGACCGGCCGGCGTTGGCCTCGTGGATCATCGCCTGGATGCGCGCGTTGGCCTGGCCGGCGCGCGGGTCGACCGAGCCGGTCATGGGGTGCGGCTTGTACAGGAGGCGGACCTTGGGGTCGGCGAGCAGGGCGCGCACGATGTTCTCGCCGGCGAGCATCACCGAGGTGTTGCCGGGGTTGCCGTCCCAGCCCTCCCAGGTGGGGGCGTACAGGACGGTGGTGAGGCGTCCGTCGGCGGGCGGGCCGCCGTAGGGCTTGATGGGGGCGAGCTGCGGGCGGCCTACCTCGACGACGTCCTTGTCCTCGACGCCGATGTCGGCGAGCTGGTAGCGCTCGCGGGCGGCCGGGCCGGCGACCCAGATCTCGTCGTACGCCTTGGAGTACGGGTTGCAGCTGGAGAGCTTGTCGCTCTCGCCGTGGTTGGTGAAGGCGTGCTTGATGGAGGGCATGCGCAGGACCTGGGAGGTCTTGCCGGAGTTCGCGGGGTGCAGCAGCACCTTCAGCGAGGACTTCTCCAGGGCCATCAGATGGACGACCTTGGGGATGCACACGATCGGTACGTCCGTGGCCTCGATCTTCTGCACCATGAAGCGCTCGCGCAGCACGATGAGCGGCTTGCCGTCCAGCGCGGCGAGGGTCGAGAGCCACATGTTGGCCTGGTAGGCCGAGCTGGTGCCGCCGGAGAAGTACATGCCGACGGTGGGCTTGTAGGCGGCCAGCCAGCGGTCCAGCCACTCCAGTGCCTGCTGTTCCCCCGCGATGCGCTTGGCGGGCCGCAGCCAGCTCGCCAGGTGCACCGTGCCGCCCAGGGCGAGGGCGAGGGAGACGCCCACGCCGGCCTCCGCCCACAGGGTCTCCTCCGTGGCCGCCGTGACCAGCAGGCCCGCCGTGGCCGGCGTGGTGAAGCGCAGCAGCCGCCGGCCGTGCTGGCGGGCCAGCAGGCGCGGCGGGGCGGCGGTCAGGTGCAGCCCCGAGGCGTCGATGTTGCGGGTGAGGAACGGCAGGGTGCGGCTTCTGCGGACCAGGATCGCGGTGACCTGGCAGCCGAGGTGGGCGGCGTAGAACAGGGCGAGGCCGGCGATGACGGGGGCGTAGCCGCGCAGGGAGCCGTCGCCGTGCAGCCGCAGCAGCCCGATCAGGACGAGCATGTCGCGCAGCAGCTGGCGCACCATGACGTCGAAGCGGATCTTTCCGAGCACGGCGACCAGACCGGGGTCGCGGTGCTGCAGGTACAGATCGAGGGCGAGGCCCGTCGCCGAGGCGGTGATGAGCAGCGGCACATGGGGCAGCAGCGCGCCGACGAGCTGAAGTGTGAAGAACACCAGCATCGAGAGCAGCACCGCGAGCTGCACTGCTCGGCGGGAGGCTGATCCGGCAGAAGGCACTGGAGGGGCTCCTGGCAGGAGGGCTTGGGGCAGGGGGGAACCGTCGTAGGACACTGTGGAGGACAACGGTCGACCACCGACCGTATGACGGTGGCCGGGCAAGGAGCAATCTTCCACGACGTCAACCACCACAAAACAGGGTCGAACGCCCGCAATCGTCAGACGGTAGATTGACGGACCTGAACAGCACACGGCCGCAGGCACAGCATCGGTGACAACAGAGGTGTACTTCCGTTGATAGGGGCAGGGGCGCCGGACACGGCCCGGCAAGAGGTCATGGCAGCCCGCAGGATCGTCGTCAAGGTGGGATCCTCGTCACTCACCACAGCGGGCGGGGGTCTGGACGCCGACCGGGTTGACGCCCTCGTCGACGCGCTGGCCAAGAGCGTCGGCGACCAGGGCGTGACGGGCACGGGCGCGGCCCCCGAGAAGGAGATCGTGCTGGTCTCCTCCGGAGCCATCGCCGCCGGGCTCGCCCCGCTGGGCCTCGAGCGGCGCCCCCGCGACCTGGCCCGCCAGCAGGCGGCCGCCAGCGTCGGCCAGGGGCTGCTGGTGGCCCGCTACACCGCTTCCTTCGCGCGCTACGGGCGCCGCGTGGGCCAGGTGCTGCTGACGACCGACGACACCAGCCGGCGCGCGCACTACCGCAACGCCCGCCGGACGCTCGACCAGCTGCTGTCGATGGGCGCCGTCCCGGTCGTCAACGAGAACGACACGGTGGCCACGGACGAGATCCGCTTCGGCGACAACGACCGGCTGGCCGCGCTCGTAGCCCATCTCGTACGGGCCGATCTGCTGGTGCTGCTGTCGGATGTCGACGGCCTCTACGACGGTGATCCCAGCACCCCGGGCACCTCGCGGATCGCCGAGGTCCGCGGGCCGGCGGACCTGGAGGGGATCTCCATCGGCAGCGCGGGCAAGGCCGGCGTGGGCACCGGCGGCATGGTCACCAAGGTGGAGGCCGCCCGCATCGCGGCGGCGGCCGGCATCCCGGTCGTCCTGACCTCCGCCAGCCAGGCCGCCGACGCCCTGCGGGGCCGGGCCACCGGCACCTTCTTCCACCGCACGGGCCGCCGCTCCGCCGACCGGCTGCTCTGGCTCGCGCACGCCTCCACCCCGCGCGGCGCCCTGACGCTGGACGACGGGGCGGTACGGGCCGTGATCGAGGGCACCGGTTCGCTGCTGCCGGCGGGCATCGCGGCCGTCGAGGGTGAATTCAGCGCGGGCGATCCGGTGGAGCTGCGCGACCCCGCGGGCCGGGCCGTCGCGCGCGGGCTCGTCACCTACGACGCGGGCGAGATCCCCCAGCTGCTGGGCCGCTCCACCCGTGATCTGGCCCGCGACCTGGGGCCCGGCTATGAGCGTGAGGTCGTCCACCGCGACGACCTGGTCGTCCTGCGCCGCTGACGCGGGCATGCCGCACCGCGACGTGGGCATGCCGCATCGCTGACGGGCGTTATCCGCGGACGAGAAAGGCCCGGTAAGGACAGCCTTTCCAAGGGGCCTTTCCGTAAAACCGCCACGCGGCCGCCCGCCGACTGGTCAACTTTGATGCAGGGCGCCGTGAAGGACGCACGGGCCCACGCACCACACGGCTCCGCCGCACGCGCGCGGAGCGGCGAACAACAGGAGGCCGCCGGTGAGACGAGGGCGCCCAGGGGCGCTGCCCCGAGGGACGGCTGGGCGGACACTGACCAGCGTCGGGTCAGGCGACACGGGGGAGCGGGCAGATGGTGACGATGTGGCGCGGCTGTGGCACATCACCCTCAGCGTCTCGGGCGCGGAGGCGCCGCTCAAGGAGGTCCGGCGGGCGCTGGAACAGCTCGCCCACGACCACCCGTTCCTGCTGACCAGCCGCTATGCCAACGACCACGCGGAGATCCGCTACTGGGAGGAGGCGCGTGATCTGCACGACGCGGCGGCCGTGGCGCTGCGGCTGTGGGGCGAACACCGCTCCACCGCCCAGCTCCCGCCCTGGGAGATCGTCGGCCTGGAGGTCATCGACCGCGAGACCTACCACCAGCGCATCGCCGAGGGCTGCGGCCCCCTGCCGGCCACGCCGGTCGGCGTGCACCCCTTCTAGCGCGGGATCCAGGATTTCGGTGCCGGTACCGGGGCCGGCCGGCCCCGCGCACCCTCCCGCCGCCCGGTCCCGGGCGTCCCGCAGTGTGGAATACCGCTCGGTCGCGGCCTGCCGCACGGTTAGGCTGCGGCCATGAGCAGTGTCTTCCCCTCCCCCCTCGCCGACCCGATGCCGCAGTCCCCGGTGCTGCGCGCCGCCTACCGTGCCCGCGCCGCGGCCGCCGAGCTCGCGCCGATGCCACGTTCGGTGAAGGACGAGGCGCTGCTGGCCATCGCCGACGCGCTGGAGGTCCGCACCCGCGAGATCCTCGAGGCCAACGCCGAGGACGTCGCCAAGGCCCGGGCCGCCGGCACCAGCGAGTCCGTCGTCGACCGGCTGACCCTGACCCCCGAGCGCGTGCGGGCCATCGCCAAGGACGTGCGCGACGTGGCCGCCCTGCCCGACCCGGTGGGCGAGGTGGTGCGCGGCTCCACGCTCCCCAACGGCATCGACCTGCGCCAGGTGCGGGTGCCGCTCGGCGTCGTCGGCATCATCTACGAGGCCCGGCCCAACGTCACCGTGGACGCCGCGGCCCTGTGCCTGAAGTCGGGCAACGCCGTCCTGCTGCGCGGCTCGTCCTCCGCGTACGCCTCCAACACCGCCCTGGTGCGCGTCGTGCGCGACGCGGTGGGCGGCGCCGGGCTGCCCGCGGACGCCGTGCAGCTGGTGCCGGGCGAGAGCCGGGAGTCCGTCCGGGAGCTGATGCGCGCCCGCGGCATGGTCGACGTGCTGATCCCGCGCGGCGGCGCCTCGCTGATCCGTACGGTCGTCCAGGAGTCCACCGTCCCGGTCATCGAGACGGGCACCGGCAACTGCCACGTCTACGTCGACGCCGAGGCCGACCTCGAGATGGCCGTGGAGATCCTGATCAACTCCAAGGCCAGCCGGGTCAGCGTCTGCAACGCCGCCGAGACCCTGCTGGTCCACCAGGACATCGCCGAGCGCTTCCTGCCGCGCGCCCTGGCCGCGCTCGCGGAGGCCGGCGTGACCGTGCACGGTGACGAGCGGGTGGTGGAGGCGGCCGCGGCCGCGGACACCGGCGCCACCGTGGTGCCGGCGACGGCGGAGGACTGGGAGACCGAGTACCTGTCGTACGACATCGCCGCCGCCGTCGTGGACGACCTGGACGCGGCCGTGCGCCACATCCGGCTGTGGACCTCCGGCCACACCGAGGCGATCGTCACCACCTCGCAGGCCGCCGCACGCCGCTTCACCCAGTTGGTGGATTCCACGACGGTCGCGGTCAACGCCTCCACCCGGTTCACCGACGGCAGCCAGTTCGGTTTCGGGGCCGAGATCGGCATCTCCACGCAGAAGCTGCACGCACGCGGCCCGATGGGACTGCCGGAGCTGACCTCGACCAAGTACATCGTCACCGGCGACGGTCACGTCCGGGGGCGGTAGGCCGAATTCCCGTACCGGTCGCGCGGATTGACCGGTTCGGGTCTACGCTGGACGGGTGCCGGACGACGTGGGGGGCAAGCCGTTCCCGGACGGCGAGGAGCCCGAGAGCCACCGCCACGGAGGCGCGGACGACGTGTTCGCCTCCGTGGTCTTCGACGAGGAGTTCGTGCGGTCCGCCGCGATCCACGAACCCTCCGCGGTCGAGCGGATGCTCGCCGCCGACCGGGCCCGCGCGGAGGCCGATGCCGCGCGCGCCCGGGCCGGCGGCGGCACCGCCGACGACGACCTGTACGACGACGCCCCCGACGACGGCTACGGCCCGCCCGGGCCCCAGGCCGACCGCCTGGCGGAGCTGCACGGCCTCACCAGGGACCTCGACCCGGACGACGCCTACGGCCCCTACGGGCGGTACGGCACGGCCCGCGGCCCCTACCGCGGCCATGCCCGCTGGCACCGCCCGGTGGCCTGGGTGCTCGCGGTGGTCATGGGCATAGGCGTGATCGCCCTCGCCTTCACCGCCGTCTACCGCGGCGCCTCCTCGGGCAACCGGCAGAGCCCCGCCCCGCCGCCCGCCACCACGGGCGTGGACGCCCCGGCGGGGGAGCGGCAGCACCCGCTGCCGTCGGTCTCGGTCGACACCGAGCCACCGGTGGCTTCCGCCGTGCCACCCCCTCGCTGACGGTCACCGTGCGTCACCCCTGGGTGGTCACCGTCGGTCATTCGGGTGACCCTCCGTCTTCCGGTCACGGAGCGTCACCGCCTGGCCAGGGTTGCCGGGCCGGGCCCGGCAGCTTGAAATTTCGTCAGAACTTGTCGCGTACCAGGGCGTTTACCTGGCGCTCCGCAGACCTACTCTTGAGATATGAACGGGCCTGGAGACCCCCCTGAGGGCACGCCCGAAGGCCCCCAGGGAGGCGGCGACGAAGAGTACCGATCCGTCGTGTTCGACGAATCGTTCGTCCGTGCTGCCCGGCTCCAGGAGTTCTCCGCCCGCGAACGCATGGACGACCACGCCCCGGCCGTCCGCACCCGGCACGCCTGGGCGCGGGTCAGCGCCTCGCGGCAGGTGCTGCTCCTGGTGATGCTGATCGCCCTCGCCTTCGGCACGGCCGTCTACATGGGCCTGCGCCACCCCTACAAGGAGCCCAGGCCGCCCTCGGCCGAGGCCCTGCGCACCGCGATCGTGCCGCTCGCGCCGCGGGACGCGGTGCCCGGGGCGGCCTCCGTGAAGGACCTCTTCGACAACAGCCCGGCCGCCCAGTTCCGCGACGGCGCCGAGGGCGTCACCCTTCCGGCCGCACGCCGCACCCAGAATTTCTCCGAGAGCCTGGTGATGGCCGCCCTGGCCACGGCCAAGGAGTACACGGTCAAGTCCGCCCTCGACCCGGCCGTCCTGACCGGCGGAAACCACCGCACCGTCCGGCTGCTGCTCGCCCCCACCCAACTGGCCCAGTTCGACCGGAGCTTGTCCCACCCCGCCGACGACGGGCGGTACGCCGCCACCGGCTGGCTGATCCGCTTCGACCCCGCCCAGGTGGCCCTCGCCGACCGGACCGTGCGGACCCAGGGCACCTTCTCGATCACCGAGGCGTCCCCGGCCGCCCTGGAGGTCGCCTCCGACCACACCTTCGTCTACGCCGTCCGTGCGGCGAAGGGCCCGGAGGAGGCGTCGCTGTTCACCGTGCGGCGCACGATGCGCTTCCGCTTCGACCGCGACAACCTGCAAGAACACCAGGTGCAGGTGCTGCAGAGCCATCTGCTGGCCGGACCGCAGTCCTGCTCGGCGGAGGACGCCGGCTATCTGCGGCCGCTGCTGGCCGGCCAGAAGGCCGCCGCCGCGGGCCCGAAGGGCACCGACCCCTACGCCCCCGGCCCGACGACCTCCGACGTCTGCGGCGCCCTCGCCCCGTCCTCCCTGTCGACGCCGCCCAAGCCCTGAGCCCTCAGGACCCCGGCGCGTCCTGCTGGCCGCCGCCGGGCGACTTCGGCGGCGTACCGCCCCCGCGCCCGCCGAAGGTCTCGCGCAGCTTGCCGCCCAGGTCCGACGCCCCGCCCGCGAGGTCCCGCACGAGCCCCATCAGCGGGTCCCTGCTGGAGCGCACCGAATCGGCGTAGTGGTTCGCGGACTCCCGGAAGGAGTCGGAGACCGACGCGTCCTTGTCCTGCGCCCGGCGCGGGTAGTGGCCGTCCATGATCCGCTGGTGGTCGCGGCTCTCGGCCCACCTCTTCAGCTCCGCCGCCCGCACGGTCGTGAACGGATGGCTGCGCGGCAGCATGTTCATGATCTTCAGTACGGAATCGCGCAGGTCACCGCCCTTCTCGTACTCCTCCGCCTGGGCGAGGAAGGCGTCCACGTTCATCTCGTGCAGGTGATTGCCGCCCGCGATCTTCATCAGGCCACGCATCGACGCCCGCAGGTCCTGGCCCACCAGCAGCCCCGCCCGGTCCGCCGACAGCTCGGACTTGCGGAACCACTCGCGCAGCGCCGTCACGACCGCCATCACCGCGATGTTCCCCAGCGGGATCCAGGCGACCTTCATGGCCATGTTGGTCAGGAACAGCAGGATCGTGCGGTAGACGGCGTGCCCCGACAGGGCGTGGCCCACCTCGTGGCCCACGACCGCCCGCATCTCCTCCTCGTCCAGCAGCTCCACCAGGCCCGTGGTGACCACGATGATCGGCTCGTCCAGGCCGATGCACATGGCGCCGGGCTGCGGGTCCTGCGTGACGTACATCGCCGGGACCTTCGGCAGGTCCAGGATGGAGCAGGCGTCCAGCAGCATCGCGTGCAGATGCGCGAACTGCCGCTCGCTCACCCGCACCGAGTCGGACAGGAACAGCAGCCGCAGGCTGCGCTCGGGCAGCAGCCCGCTCAGCGCCTTGAAGACCGTGTCGAAGCCGCTCAGCTTGCGCAGCGCCACCAGGGCGGAACGATCCGCCGGATGCTCGTACGCACGCGAGGAGATGTCGGGGAAGCGCCTGCGGTCGCGGCCGGGCGCCCGCTCCTGGCTTTCGGTGTGGCTGTCGCTCATGTGGAAAGACCCCCTCAGTGGCCTTGTCGATGGCCCGTCCCCCGGCTTCCGGACCCCAGCCTAGGCCGTGGCACCCACATGACTACCGTGGGAGCCATGCCCCTCATCAATGGTTTCACCACGCATCCCGGATTCACCGAGGTCCTCGCCGTGTCCAAGGGCGACCAGGGGCCGGGCGCGGTGCTGCGCACGGTCCTGATCGTCGGCGTGGTCGGCGTCGTCTTCCTCGCCTGGTTCCTGCTGCGCGGGTACGGCGGGAAGGACTGAGCGGAGGCGACCCGCGGAGTCGGCGTGAGCTTGCCATAAGGGCCCGCATACGATGTGGCAGAAGTCTCCACCCGATCCCATCCCGGATAGGTCCTGCCGACGTGACCCTCACCACTGCCCACAGCGCCCTGATCACCCTCGCTTCCGAGGGCGAGCACCACGTGGACACCCACGAGAGCATCAGCCCCTACATGACCGGCGGCGCCGCCCTGGTCATCCTGCTGCTCCTGCTCTGGATCACCACCCGCTTCAACCGCGACCGCTGATCCCGCCGGTCCCTGGAGGTTCGGCGTGTCGGGGAGCCCAGTAGGGTCTGCACGCATGGGAGAGCAGACAGGGCCTGCGAAGCGGCGGCTCGGAGTGATGGGCGGGACGTTCGACCCGGTCCACCACGGACACCTGGTCGCCGCGAGCGAAGTGGCCTCGCAGTTCCACCTGGACGAGGTGGTCTTCGTGCCGACCGGGCAGCCGTGGCAGAAGAGCCACAAGCAGGTGTCCCCGGCCGAGGACCGCTATCTGATGACGGTGATCGCGACCGCCTCCAACCCGCAGTTCTCGGTCAGCCGCATCGACATCGACCGGGGCGGCCCGACCTACACCACGGACACGCTGCGGGACCTGCGCGCCCTCAACGAGAACGCCGATCTGTTCTTCATCACCGGCGCCGACGCGCTCGCGCAGATCCTCACCTGGCGGGACACCGAGGAGCTCTTCTCCCTCGCCCACTTCATCGGCGTCACCCGGCCCGGTCACATACTGGCCAACCCGGGCCTGCCCGAGGACCGCGTCTCCTTCGTCGAGGTCCCGGCCCTCGCCATCTCCTCCTCCGACTGCCGCGCCCGCGTCGCCCAGGGAGAGCCCGTCTGGTACCTCGTGCCCGACGGTGTGGTGCGCTACATCGACAAGCGCAGGCTGTACCGTCACGACGGCTGAGACCGGAGCGAGGGCCGACTCCGGCTCGATGGGCATCGAGGGGCACTGGTGAACGACCGACAGGACCCGTACGCGCACGACCCGTACGCGCCGCAGCAACAGGTCTACGGCTACGACGCGTACGGGCAGCCGGTGTACCGGCCGGACGCCCCGGAGCGCGTGTACGACCAGTACGGTCAGCCCCTTCCGCAGCAGGCGCAGCAGACGTACGGCTACGACCCGTACGCCCAGCAGGACCGGTCCGCCGGGCAGCAGGCGTACGCCCCCTACGACCCGTACGCCCAGAACCCCACGCCTCAGCACCAGCCCCCGCAGGCACACCAGGCCCCTTCCGCCCAGCAGCCGCAGCAGACCCAGCAGCAGGAGTGGATCCCCCGGCAGGCGGGCCCTCCGGCGCACGAGGAGCCGCCGGCCGCGCAGACCCGTACCGGGCAGCGGGTCCCCGAGCCCCGGCCGGCCGCGGGCGAGGCGCCCGAGGCGCCGGACTACCGCACCGAGCAGTTCTCCTTCATCGAGGAGCCGGACGAGGACTCCGAGGACGTCATCGACTGGCTGAAGTTCAGCGAGAGCCGCACCGAGCGACGCGACGAGCGCAAGCGCAAGGGGCGCAACCGCTACGTCGCGCTCGCCGTGGTGCTGGTCCTGGCGCTCGGCGCCGGCGTGGGCTGGTTCCTGCTGGCCGGCGGGGAGGAGAAGAAGAGCGGGGCCGCGGTGAGCGGCGCCCAGCAGCGGGACGTCATCGTCGTGCACCTGCGCCAGACCCGCGGCGGCGACAGCGCCACGGCCCTGCTGGTCGACAACGCGACCACCAAGAAGGCCACGGCGGTGCTGCTGCCGAACGCGCTGGCCCTCGGCAAGGACGGCGGCGGCGCCACGACCCTCGGCAAGGCCGTCCAGGAGGCCGGCACCGGAGGCACCCGGGACGCGCTGAACACCCTGCTCGGCGCCGACATCAAGGGCAGCTGGCGGCTGGACACCCCCTACCTCGAGAACCTGGTCGAGCTGGTCGGCGGCATCACCGTCGACACGGACACGGCCGTCCCCGGCGCCAAGGCGGGCGACCGCCCCCTGGTGAGCCCCGGCAAGGGCCAGAGCCTCAGCGGCCAGACGGCGGTCGCCTACGCCACCTACCGCGGCCCCGGCGAGGACCAGGGCAAGCCGCTGGCGCGGTTCGGCCAGGTCCTGCAGGGCGTCCTGCGCAAGATGTCCAGCGACGCCAAGGCGGCCACCACGACCGTGGAGTCGCTCGCCCAGATCCCCGACCCCTCGCTCTCCGTCCAGCAGCTGGGCGCCTCGCTGGCCCACCTCGCCGAGAAGGCCAAGGAAGGCGCGTACGGCACCGCCGTCCTGCCCGTGCAGTCCGACGGCACGCTCGGCGAGCGGGCGGCCGACGGCGTGGTCAAGGACGTGCTCGGCGGCACGGTGAAGAACACCGACAAGAACGCGCCGCCCCGGGTGAGCGTGAAGAACGCCACAGGCACCCCCGCCGCGACCGGATCGGCGCAGGTCAAGCTGGTCAACGGGGGCTACACCTACGTCGACGGCGGCTCGGCCGGCACCGCCCAGGCCGCCTCCTCGGTGATCTACGCCGACGAGGCCCGGGCGGCCGAGGCCAGGGAGGCCGCGAAGACGCTCGGCCTCCCGGAGCGGGCCGTGCGCAAGGGTGACGGCGCCGGCAACGCCGACATCACCGTGGTCCTGGGCAAGGACTACAAGAGCTGAGCGGCGGCGGGCCTCCGCCCGCCGGAAGCGTGCGGAAGCGTGCGGAAAACGCCAGGAGGGGTGTCGGTGGGTCGTGAGACCCTTGAGAGGTACTGACCCTCTTTACGAAAGCATGGCTTGTGACCGCCACTGACCGCTCCATCGAGCTCATCCAGGCCGCCGCCCAGGCGGCCGCCGACAAGCTCGCGCACGATGTCATCGCGTACGACGTCAGCGACGTACTGTCGATCACCGACGCCTTCCTGCTGGCCTCGGCCCCCAACGACCGCCAGGTCAAGTCGATCGTCGACGAGATCGAGGAGCGGCTGCTCAAGGAGCTCGGCGCCAAGCCGGTGCGCCGCGAGGGCGACCGTGACGCCCGCTGGGTGCTCCTGGACTACGTCGACATCGTCGTGCACGTCCAGCACAGCGAGGAGCGGGTCTTCTACGCCCTGGAGCGGCTGTGGAAGGACTGCCCCGAGATCGACCTGCCGGCCGACGCCGTCGCCACCCGCGGCAAGGCCGAGGCGCACGCCCGCGCCCAGGCGGCCGAGGCGGATCTGGACGGAGACCTGAGCTGAACGGCCGCCCGGGTGGCCGGGGCCGCCGGATCGTGCTGTGGCGGCACGGTCAGACCGCATGGAACGTGGAGCGCCGCTTCCAGGGCACCACGGACATCGAGCTGACCGGCACCGGCGTCGCGCAGGCGCGCCGGGCCGCCCGGCTGCTGGCCGCGCTGCGGCCGGACGTGATCGCCGCCTCCGACCTCAAGCGCGCCGCGGCCACCGCCGCCGAGCTGGCGGCCGTCACGGGCCTGGAGGTCTCCCACCACCCCGAGCTGCGCGAGACCTACGCGGGCACCTGGCAGGGCCTGACCCACGAGGAGATCTCCGAGCGCTTCGGCGAGCAGTACGCGGCCTGGAAGCGCGGCGAGCCCGTGCGGCGGGGCGGCGGCGAGCTGGAGACCGAGGTCGCCGACCGGGCCGCGCCCGTGGTGCGGTCCCACGCCGACAAGCTGCCCGACGGCGGCACCCTCGTCGTCGTCAGCCACGGCGGCACCATCCGCACCACCATCGGCCGGCTGCTGGGCCTGGAGGCCCGCTCCTGGGAGGCCCTGGGCGGCCTCACCAACTGCTGCTGGTCCGTGCTGGGCGAGGGCGCGCGCGGCTGGCGGCTGCTGGAGCACAACGCCGGGACGCTGCCCGAGCCGGTCCTCGGCGACGACGACTGAGGTGCCCCGCGTGCGGCCCCCGAGGCCCGATTTCACATCCGGGCAGGTCACAGGCTAAAGTTCTTCTTGTTCGCGGGGAACGCGGAGGGAAACCTCCGGGGGAACCGAGAACAGCGGGGCTATAGCTCAGTTGGTAGAGCGCCTGCATGGCATGCAGGAGGTCAGGAGTTCAATTCTCCTTAGCTCCACAGTTCGAACGATCCCGTCTCCCACTCACAGGGAGGCGGGATTGTTGCTGTTCCCGCGCGGTCCCGTGGCAGAATCGGACAGCCGGGAGCGGACGGGGCCGAAGGGGAGGGGGTTGGAGCTGACCCATGGGTGCTCACAGCCGGAAGTGCGACTGGTGCGGCAGCGGGACGCCGATCGTCCGCGACATGGAGCCGCTCAACTCCGCATACCAGTACTGGTGCGTGGAGTGTGCGCGGGCGCTGATCATAAAAGGCGACCCGATCGAGACCTACCGCGAGCTCGAGGGCGAGCCGATCTACGGACGGCTGCTCGACGAGCACTGCGCGCTGAAGAGGTTCTACTCCTTCGCGACGGCCTGAAAATCGGTCATACCGGGGCGACCCGGTCCGGGGGAGGAACCGATTTGGCAAGTGGGGGGGAGGTCCGTGTAATGTAATCCGTGTCGCCAGGGAGACCGCAAGGAAAACCGGGCGGAAAACAAAACAAGGGGCTATAGCTCAGTTGGTAGAGCGCCTGCATGGCATGCAGGAGGTCAGGAGTTCAATTCTCCTTAGCTCCACAGAAGATGAGAGGGCCGTCCCCAAGGGCGGCCCTCTCGTCGTTTTCCGGATCACTGTCCGATCACTGTCCACGGTCCAGTCGCAGCGCCAGCGCCGGACAGCGGCGCACGGCCCGCTGCGCGCGCCCCCGAAGATGTTCGGGCACCCCCGTGTCCGCCAGCACCGGAAAGCCGTCCGGGCCGATCCGTACGAGCTCGGGCAGCAGCCCCGCGCACAGCCCGTGCCCCTCGCACAGCGTCCAGTCCACCGCGAGCCGCTCCGCCTGCCCCTCGCCCGCCGCCGTGCCGGGCGGGGCCGGCAGGGGCAGCACCCCGGCCGTGCGGCGCCCGCAGCCGCTGCCCAGGACATGCGCCGCCAGATCGTCCGTGAACGCCGTCAGGGCGCTCAGCACGAAGCGCGCCGAGCCGTCCGGATGCCCGCACGCCCCCCGGCCGCGTACGGCGCCCGCCGCCTCCCGTACGCCCTCCAGCGCGCCGCGCCCGCCGCCGGCCACCACATCCGCCAGCGCCCCCGCCAGTGCCGGCAGGCCCAGCCGGCAGGGCCCGCACTGCCCCGCCGACTCGGCCGCCAGCCAGTGCGCCACCCGGACCGCCTCACCCAGCGGGCAGGTGTCGTCGGGCAGCGGCAGCACCGCGCCCGCGCCCAGGCTCGCGCCGCACGCCGCCAGGGCCTCCCGCGACAGCAGCGCCTCCGCCGCCGTCGGCGCGTCCAGCCACCCGCCGTGGTAGCCGCCGACCAGCACCCCCTGCGGCGCCTGCCCGGCACCGCACCGCGCCAGCACGTACGGCAGCGCCACCCCGCTCGGCGCCTCCACCACGCGCGGGCCGGGCACCGCGCCGGAGACGGTGAGCAGCACGGTGCCCGGCTCGTCCGGCGTGCCGGCCGCGGCGTAGCGGGCGGCGCCCAGACGGGCGGCGAGGGCGAGTTGGGCGAAGGTCTCGGTGTTGGAGAGCAGCGTCGGCAGGCCGGCCAGGCCCTGCTCGCTGGCGCGCGGGTGCCGGCCCGGCGGGAGCGCGGGACCGCCGTCGACGGCGCGCAACAGCGCGGACGACTCCCCGGAGACCATGCGCTCGGGCAGGCGTACGACGCGGGCGCGTACCGCCCGCCCGCGCCGGTCGGCCAGCCCGCGCTCCGCGAGCGCCTCCCGCATGGACGCCTCCGTACCCGCCCGCGTCACCCCGACCACGAGCGTGCGCGCCCCGAGCGCCTCGGCGGCCAGCAGCGCGCCGTCCAGCACCAGGTGCGGGGCGCGCTCGAGCAGGACGGCGTCCTTGCGGCACGCCGGCTCGCCCTCGCAGCCGTTGACCACCACCGCCGGCCGGACGCCGCGCCGCCGCGCCGTGCCGCCCACCGCGCGCAGCTTCCGCGCGAACGGGAAGCCCGCGCCGCCGCGCCCGCGCAAGGAGACCGCCTCCGCGAGCCGGATCAGGTCGTCCTCGGCCAGGCGCGGCGCCGTGCCGTGGACGGCCAGGTGTGCCCGGCGGTCCAGCCGCCCGGCGTCCTCGAAGCCGGCCGTCAGACGGGGCTGCCCGAGCGCCAGCACCTCCGGCAGCCCGCCGCGGGTGGCGGCCCTCACCGGTGCCGGCCCGGTGCGCCGTGGGCGGCACGAGGCCGCGCGAGGTCCGGGGCGCCGGGCGGCACGGGGGCTTCCCGGGCGGCAGGCGGGGCGCCGGCCTCCTCGGGGCGCCGGCCGCGGCGGCCCCGTATGCGGTGGTCCGGTACGCGGCGGCCTTGCGCCAGACGCGCCAGCGCGAGGCGTGACAGGAGCGCGCCCGCCACCGCCGCGAGGCAGAGCGCGTAGCACAGGGTCACCCAACGCGCCGGGGCGCGGCCCGCGTTGAGTCCGTGCAGGAGGGCGGCGCACCAGGCGGCGTAGGCGCAGCCGTGCAGCGCGCGCCAGCGGTGGGCGGCGCTTCCGCGCCCGGCGAAGGTGCTGCGCAGGGCTCCGGTCGCCGCGGCGAGCACCATCAGGTAGCCCGCGAGCGAGCCCAGGGCGATCAGCCCGTCGCGGCCCCGGACGCCGGAGACGAACGGCAGCAGCGCCGCGGTGGCCGAGGCGTGCGCCTCGGTGACCTTGACGCTCACATGGACGAGCAGGAAGCCGAGCGCGCCGACGGCGGTCGCCCGGTGCACGGCCTGGGCCAGCAGCCGGCCGCGCGGGCCGAGGACCAGCCGGTCGGTGGCGACGAGCCCCCAGACGACGGTCGCGGTCAGCGAGACCAGGGCGAGCACGCCGCCGGTCCGGTCGAGGAAGCGGTGGAGGTCCATGCCCCGGCACGCTAGGCAGCGGGTCACCCGTGGCGGCCGTGCTTCGCGCAACGCCGGTGGGCGGCGGGGTGCCGCTGCTAACGTCTGCGGGGCCCTTGCCTCGGTGCGGTACCTTCCGCCGCTGCGGTAACCTGAGCCCATGCGTGCCGTACGCCTCCTGCTTAGCGAGCCGCGCTGATCAGCACCGACCGGTGACTTCCGGTCGGCATCGGCGCGGCGTCCCCTCCTGTGCGAGGGGCTTTTTCATTTCCGGGACGCCCCGGAAGGACCGGAATATCGCAGCCGCAGGCAGAGACGACGATCGATGGAGCTTTGAGGACGATGAGCGAGACCCCCACCGCCGCCGAAGTGGCCGCCCCGCACCGCTACACGGCCGCGCTGGCCGCTGACATCGAGGCGCGCTGGCAGGACGTCTGGGACGCGGACGGCACGTACGCCGCGCCCAACCCCAGCGGAGAGCTGGCGGGCGACCCGGCCGTCGTCGCCCGGCCCAAGAAGTTCATCATGGACATGTTCCCGTACCCCTCGGGTGCGGGCCTGCACGTCGGCCACCCGCTCGGCTACATCGCCACCGACGTCTACGCGCGCTACCACCGCATGACGGGCCACAACGTCCTGCACACCCTCGGCTTCGACGCCTTCGGCCTGCCCGCCGAGCAGTACGCGGTGCAGACCGGCACCCACCCCCGGGTGTCCACCGAGGCCAACATGGACAACATGAAGGCGCAGCTGCGCCGCCTGGGTCTGGGCCACGACAAGCGCCGGTCGTTCGCGACGATCGACCCGGAGTACTACAAGTGGACGCAGTGGATCTTCCTGCAGATCTTCAACGCCTGGTACGACGCGGACGCGAAGAAGGCCCGGCCGATCAGTGAGCTGGTCGAGGAGTTCGAGAGCGGACAGCGAGAGGTTCCCGGTACGCGCGCGTGGAGCGAGCTGACGGCTGCCGAGCGCGCCGACGTGCTGGGCACCTACCGCCTGGCGTACGCCTCCGACGCGCCCGTGAACTGGTGCCCCGGCCTGGGCACCGTGCTGGCCAACGAGGAGGTCACCTCCGACGGCCGCTCCGAGCGCGGCAACTTCCCCGTCTTCAAGTCCAAGCTGCGCCAGTGGAACATGCGGATCACCGCCTACGCGGACCGCCTGATCGACGACCTGGACGCGCTGGACTGGCCCGAGGCCATCAAGCTGCAGCAGCGCAACTGGATCGGCCGCAGCGAGGGCGCCCGCGTCGACTTCCAGGTGGCGAACGGCACCGAGGCGAAGGTCACGGTCTTCACCACGCGCCCCGACACCCTGTTCGGCGCCACCTACATGGTGCTGGCCCCCGAGCACGACCTGATCGACGCCATCGTGCCCGCCGAGTGGCCCGAGGGCACCAAGGACATCTGGACCGGGGGCGCGTCCACCCCGGCCGACGCGGTCGCCGCCTACCGCAAGCAGGCGCAGTCCAAGACCGACGTCGAGCGCCAGACCGAGGGCAAGGACAAGACCGGCGTCTTCACCGGCGCGTACGCCCTCAACCCGCTGACCGGCGAGCGCGTCCCCGTCTTCGTCGCCGACTACGTCCTGATGGGCTACGGCACCGGCGCGATCATGGCCGTCCCGGGCCAGGACGAGCGCGACTGGGAGTTCGCCACCGCCTTCGACCTGCCCATCATCCGCACCGTCCAGCCCCCCGAGGGCTGGGAGGGCGAGGCGTACGGCGGCCAGGGCCCGGCGATCAACTCCGCCAACGACGAGATCGACCTCAACGGCATGCAGGTCGACGAGGCCAAGCGCACCGTCATCGCCTACCTGACCGAGCGCGGCATCGGCGAAGGCACCGTCAACTTCCGCCTGCGCGACTGGCTGTTCAGCCGCCAGCGCTACTGGGGCGAGCCCTTCCCGATCGTCTACGACGAGGACGGCGTCGCCCACCCGCTGCCCGCCTCGATGCTCCCCCTGGAGCTGCCCGAGGTCGAGGACTACTCCCCGCGCACCTTCGAGCCGGACGACGCCGACACCTCGCCCGAGACCCCGCTCTCCCGCAACGAGGACTGGGTCAACGTCGAGCTGGACCTGGGCGACGGCGTCAAGCGCTACCGCCGCGAGACCAACACCATGCCCAACTGGGCCGGCTCCTGCTGGTACGAACTGCGCTACCTGGACCCGCACAACGACGAGCGCCTGGTCTCCGCCGACGCCGAGCAGTACTGGATGGGCCCGCGCGAGGGCCAGCCGCACGGCGGCGTCGACCTGTACGTCGGCGGCGCCGAGCACGCCGTGCTGCACCTGCTGTACGCCCGGTTCTGGTCCAAGGTCCTCTTCGACCTGGGCCACATCTCCTCGGCCGAGCCGTTCCACAAGCTCTACAACCAGGGCATGATCCAGGCCTACGTCTACCGGGACAGCCGCGGCATCGCCGTCCCGGCCGCCGAGGTGGAGGAGCGCGACGGCGCGTACTACTACCAGGGCGAGAAGGTCGGCCGGCTGCTCGGCAAGATGGGCAAGTCCCTGAAGAACGCCGTCACCCCGGACGAGATCTGCGCCGAGTACGGCGCCGACACGCTGCGCCTGTACGAGATGGCGATGGGCCCCCTGGACGTCTCGCGCCCCTGGGACACGCGCGCCGTCGTCGGCCAGTACCGGCTGCTGCAGCGCCTGTGGCGCAACGTGGTGGACGAGAACACCGGCGAGGTCACGGTCGTCGACGCCGAGCCCGACGAGGCGACGCTGCGCGCCCTGCACAAGGCCGTCGACGGCATCTCCCAGGACATGGCGAACCTGCGCTTCAACACCGCCATCGCCAAGGTGACCGAGCTGAACAACCACGTCACCAAGCTGCGCGAGGTGCCCCGGTCCGTCGCCGAGCCGCTGGTGCTGCTCTTCGCGCCGCTGGCCCCGCACATCGCCGAGGAGCTGTGGCGCAAGCTCGGCCACACCGACTCGGTCGTGCACCAGGACTTCCCCGTGGCCGACCCGGCCTACCTGGTCGACGAGACGGTGACGTGCGTCGTCCAGATCAAGGGCAAGGTCAAGGCCCGCCTGGAGGTCGCTCCCGCGATCTCCGAGGAGGAGCTGGAGAAGGTGGCCCTGGCCGACCCGGCGGTCGTCGCCGCGCTGGGCGGCGCCGGCATCCGCAAGGTGATCGTGCGGGCGCCGAAGCTGGTGAACATCGTTCCGGCGTGATGCTTCGCCCGGCCCCTGGTTCTGAGCCAGGGGTCTGAGCTAGGGGTTTGTCCCTACGGGCAGGTTGGGGGTTCTTCCGGAACCCCCGGCCTGCCCGTTGCGTTTACGGTGGAGGGGTGGGGACGGACCCTGCCGTTGTCGTGCCGGGCCTGTCGGGCCTGTGGAGGAGCGCATATGGAAGCCGCCGCCGCGATCTTCGCCGTGATCTTTGCGATCCTCGTCGCGTTCGCGGTGATCGCCACCGTCAAGGCGGTGCGGGCGGTCAAGCGCGGCGTGGACCGCACGGTCACCCAGGCGCGGCGCACGGTCGAGGACACGCGCCTCAAGGCCAGGCAGTACGTCCAGCCGGGCGCGGCAGGCGAGGTCGCGCAGCTGCGGCTGTCCCTGCGCACGTCGATGCGCGCCACCCAGGAGGTGCTGCGTGCGGGCCTTCCGGACGACTCCTCCCTGTCGGAGTCCCTGGCCCTCTTCGAGCGGCTCAGCGCCCACGCCCACGAGATCGACGACGACCTGCGCAAGCTGGAGACCGAGCCGGACAAGGGCCGGGTGGCCGCGCGCCTGCCGGAGCTGCGCGAGCGCACGGAACGCGTCACGCACTCGGCGGACTCGCTGCGGTGGGCCGCGCAGGACCGGGCCCGGCAGTTCGCGGACGACGACCTGTCGATGCTGAGCGAGCAGATCCGCATGGAGACGGGCGCGCTGCGGCACTGGGAGACGGAGCCGGAGACGGCGGCCGGGACAGGGGCCGGGACAGGGGCGGCGGCAGCGGCAGAGGCGAGGCCGGGGGAGTCCGACGGGGCGTCGGCGAAGGCCGGGCCGGCGGACGCCGGGGAGCCGGAGCGGCCCGCGATCACCGGTCGGGACAGCTGGCGGCAGGCAGGGTACTCCTGGCAGAAGGCCAAGCGTCCGGAAAGCACCGCCTGACAGCCGGTACGGACCGGTACACCAGGCTCGCACTGCCGTCGGGGCGGCCCGACGGGTACCCTCCGGTGCATGTCCCGCCATGTCGCGATCATCACCGATTCCACGGCCTACCTGCCGCAGCAGGAGAGAGAGCGGCACGGGATCACCGCCGTACCGCTGACGGTCGTCCTGGGCGGCGAGGCACTCGAGGAAGGTACCGAGGTCTCGGCCCGGTCGGTGGCCCAGGCCCTGCAGAAGCGGAGGCCGGTGACCACGTCCCGCCCCGGCCCCGAGGTCTTCGCCGCGGCCTACCGCGCGGCCGCCGGGGCCGGTGCCGAGGGCATCGTCTCCCTGCACCTGTCCGCCGAGCTCTCCGGCACATACGACGCGGCGGTGCTCGCGGCCCGGGAGGCGCCCGTACCGGTCCGAGTCGTCGACACCGGCATGGTGGCCATGGCTCTGGGTTTCTGCGCGCTGGCGGCCGCGGAGACGGCACGGGCCGGCGGCACGCTGGACGAGACGGTGGCCGCCGCCGAGAAACGCGCTCAGGGCACGGCCGCGTACTTCTACGTCGACACCCTCGACTACCTGCGGCGCGGCGGCCGCATCGGCGCCGCGCAGGCCCTGCTGGGCTCGGCGCTCGCCGTCAAACCCCTGCTGCAGCTGGAGGAAGGCCGCATCGAGCTGCGCGAGAAGGTCCGCACGGCGTCCAAGGCCATCGCCCGCCTTGAGGAGATCGCCGTCGAGCGGGCGGGCGCCGCCCCCGTCGACGTCGCCGTCCACCACCTGGACGCCCCCGACCGGGCCACCCTGCTCGCCGAGCGGCTGCGGGAACGGGTGCCGGGGCTGGTGGACCTGCACGTGAGCGAGGTCGGCGCGGTCATCGGGGCGCACACGGGGCCGGGGCTGCTGGGCGTGGTGGTCTCGCCGAGGTAGGCCGTCCCCCTGACGGGTGACGAAGTTTTCCACAACTGGCCGGTTATCCACGGAAATCAGGCGGCTTCGGCAGGGCCGGGCGAACACGTCTACGGTCACGTGTCATGACTGCTCGATCACATGGCGTGAACGTGGTGGGGGTTCCCTCGGCGCCCTCCCTCGCCCGGGACTTCGGCTCCCTGCGCGAGAGGGTGGCGGCGTCGCCGGCGCCCGACTCCGGGCCCGCGCGCGGGGCTTGGCGGAGCGCTCTGCGGGATCGGTTACCGCTGTGGGTGCAACTGCGGTGCGGCATCGAGCCGAGGACGCTCGCCGCGCTCGCGGTGGTGCTGGTGGCGGCGGTCGCCTTCGCGGGGTACCACTTCTGGGCCGGGAGGCCGCAGACGGTACGACCGCCGGCGCGCGAGGGGCCCGCCGCCGCGGTGGCCGCCGCGCCAAGGGCGGTTCCCACGGCGGCGGTCGGGGCGAGCGCGCGGGCCGTGGTGGTGGACGTGGCGGGCAAGGTGCGGCGCCCCGGCGTTCAGCACTTGCCGCCCGGTTCGCGGGTCGCCGACGCGCTGGAGGCGGCAGGGGGAGCCCGTCCGGGCGCCGACACGACCGGCCTCAACCGGGCCCGGGTGCTCACGGACGGGGAACAGATCGTGGTGGGCGTGCCCGGCGTGCCGGGTGCCGCGGGCTCGGTCGCGGTGTCGCCGGGCGCGAGCGGACCGCGCGGTGCTCCGGGGGCACCGGGAGGGCCGGTCAGCCTCAACTCCGCGACACTCGACCAGCTTGACGCCCTGCCGGGCGTCGGCCCGGTCCTCGCCCAGCACATCCTCGACTACCGCACGCGGCACGGAGGCTTCCGGTCGGTCGCCGACCTCCGCCGCGTCAACGGCATCGGCGCCCGCCGCTTTACGGACCTCAAGCCCTTGGTCCAGCCATGAGGCGGGTGGCGGGGCGGCCCGCCAGGAGGCAGGGGCGCGGCGCGGCGGACACCGGCGGCGGCCCGCCGCCGGGCGGCGAAGGCGAGGGGCGGGCGGCCGATCTGCGGCTGGTCGTTCCGGCACTCGCCGCGTGGGCAGCGGCGGCGGTGGCGCTGACGGCCGACGGTGAGGGAGTCGCCCTCGCCTGTGCCGGAGCCGTGGCGGTGGCCTGTGTGCTGCTGGCCGTCGCCCACCGCTCCCCGGGGAGCCGTACCGCCGGGGCGGCGGTGGCCGTCGCGGTGGCGGCGGCGCTGCTGTGCGCTGCCGCGGGCGCGGCGGCCGGCGCCCTGGCCGGGGCGGACACGCGGCGCGGGCCGCTGCCGGAGCTGGCGCGGCGGTACGAGCGGGCCACCGTCGAGGTGACCGTCACCGGGGACCCGCGGGCCACGCGGCAGCGGGTGCGCGGCTCCGTGCGCACGGCCCCGGCCGTCGTCGTGGAGGCGGAGGCGACGGAGGCCCTGCCCCCTCCGGGCGAGAGCGGGTCCCGCACGCGGATCCGCACGCCGGTCCTGCTGATCGCCGGTCAATCCTGGCTGGGATTGCTGCCGTCGACCCGGCTGAGAGTCGAGGGCGCACTCGCCCCGCCGGCGCGGGACGGGGACCGCGTCGCGGCCGTCGTGCGGGTCGACGGCCAGGAGCGACCACGGGTCGTCGGCGGGCCCTCGGCGCTCCAGCGGGCGGCGGGCCGGCTGCGCGCGGGCCTGCGGGCCGCCACGGACGGACTGGACCCGGACGCCCGGGCGCTGCTGCCGGGGCTGGTGGTGGGGGACACCTCCCGTGTTCCGCCGGATCTCGACGAAGCGTTCCGCGCCACGGACCTGACCCACCTGCTGGCCGTGTCAGGGGGGAATCTCACGGTCCTGCTCGTTCTCCTCATCGGGCCGCCGCATCTCGCCGCACGGGCCGAGCGCCGGGGGCTCGCCGCGCGGCTGGGCATCCCGCTGCGGCTGACGGCGGTGCTCGGCGGCGCGGTCGCGCTCGGCTTCGTCGTCCTGTGCCGGCCCGATCCGAGCGTGCTGCGGGCCGCCGTGTGCGGCCTGATCACCTTGCTGGCGATCGGCACGGGCCGGCGCCGCAGCCTGCTGCCCGCCCTCGCGGCGGCCACGCTGCTGCTGGTGCTCGTCGACCCGTGGCTGGCCCGGAGCTACGGCTTCCTGCTCTCGGTCCTGGCCACCGGTGCTCTGCTGACCCTCGCTCCGCGCTGGAGCGCGGCGCTGCGGCGGCGCGGGGTGCCGCCACGGCCGGCGGAGGCCCTCGCCGCGACGGGGGCGGCGCAGGCGGTGTGCGCGCCGGTCCTCGCGGTGCTGGCGGCCCGGGTGAGCCTGGTGGGGGTGCCGTGCAATCTCCTCGCCGGGCCCGCGGTGGCCCCCGCCACCGTGCTGGGCTTCGCCGCACTGGCCGCCGCGCCCGTGGCGCCGCCCGTCGCGGAGGGCCTCGCGTGGCTGGCCGGCTGGCCCGCTTCCTGGACGGCTACCGTGGCCCGGACGGGGGCCGGACTGCCCGGGGCGGAGGCCGACTGGCCGGGTGGCCCGGCCGGCGGGCTGGCGCTGGCCGCCACCACGGCGGTCGTCGTGTTCGCCGCCCGTCCCGTGCTGCGCCGCCCCTGGGCCTGCGCGGGCTGCGCCCTGCTCCTGCTGCTGGCGATCGTCCGTCCGGTGCCGCTGACGCGGGCGGTCACGGGCTGGCCGCCACCCGACTGGCGGATGGTCGCGTGCGACGTCGGCCAGGGAGACGCCCTGGCCCTGGCGGCCGGTCCGGGCGCCGCCGTGGTCGTCGACGCGGGCCCGGAGCCGCGGGCGGTCGACCGCTGCCTGCGCGAGCTGGGCGTCGAGACGGTGCCGCTCCTGTTGCTGACCCACTTCCACGCGGACCACGTCGACGGCCTGTCCGGTGTGCTGCGCGGGCGGGCGGTCGGGGTGATCGAGACGACTCCGCTCGCCGAGCCGGCCGGTCAGGCCGCGTTCGTGCGCCGGGAGGCGGAGCGCGCGCGGGTGCCGGTCGTCGAGGCCGTGCCGGGGGAGCGGCGGCATCTGGGGGAGCTGTCCTGGGAGGTGCTGTGGCCGCCGCCCGCCGGGACGTCCGCGGTCGCGGAGGAGGGGCCCAACGACGCCAGTGTGGCCCTCCTCGTGCGCACGGGGGGTCTGACGCTCGCTCTGCTGGGCGACCTCGAACCGCCCGCCCAGCAGGAGTTGTGGGAGTCCCGCCCAGGGTGGCCGGCGGTTGATGTCCTCAAGGTCGCCCACCACGGCTCCGCCTACCAGGACCCCCAGCTGGCGCGGGCCCTCCGCCCCCGTCTGGCCCTGATCTCGGCGGGCGCCGGCAACCCCTACGGTCACCCGGCCGCCCGTACGGTCGCGGCCCTCGCGGCGCAGGGTGCGACGGTCCTGCGCACCGACACCGACGGTCCGATCGCGGTGACCCGCACCGCGACGGCCGTGACGGGCAGACGCGGGCGTCGCGGGCGGCGGCGCCATGGGGCCGTGTCCGCCGGGGTGGCGTCTTTCGGCCGGGCGCCACCGGGGCGGTCGTGTCTGCGGGGAAGCGCGGGGAGCGTGCCGTTCTGCCTGCGGGAGGGCGTGGGTCAGCCCACTTCGAGCCAGCCGTCGTACTCCTCGGCGAGCTCGCGCAGCGCGGCGGCGTCCAGCTCGCCGTCCGGGTCCTCCAGGACCACCAGCCACTGGGCGTCCTCGGCGTCGTCCTCGCCGGCGAGGGCCTCGCGGACGATCTGGGGTTCCTCGTCGAGGCCGAAGCGCTCGGAGGCCTCGTCCGCGGCCTCGCCGGCGGCGTCGCGGTCGGGGAGCACCAGGAGGTGTCGTACGGGATCTGACGCATTGGAATGGGGGAAAGCGCTGCTCACCCGCACATTGTGCGGCATGCCGCGCCGGCCGCGGAGGGGGGAGTGTCACTGGCGCATGGGATGCTGGACGCGATGGCCAGGAAGACTGCAACCGACGACCTGCTCGCCCCCGTCACGCTCGCCGTGGGCCAGGAGGATCTCCTCCTCGACCGCGCCGTGCAGGAGGTGGTGGCGGCCGCCCGTGCCGCCGACGCCGACACCGACGTGCGGGACCTCACCTCCGACGCGCTGCAGCCCGGCACGCTGGCCGAGCTGACCAGCCCGTCGCTGTTCGCCGAGCGCAAGGTCGTGATCGTCCGCAACGCCCAGGACCTGTCCGCGGACACGGTCAAGGACGTGAAGGGCTATCTCGGCGCCCCCGCCGAGGAGATCACGCTCGTCCTGCTGCACGCGGGCGGCGCCAAGGGCAAGGGTCTGCTGGATGCCGCGCGGAAGGCCGGGGCCCGCGAGGTCGCCTGCCCGAAGATGACGAAGCCGGCCGACCGCCTGGCGTTCGTGCGCTCGGAGTTCCGGGCGACCGGCCGCTCCGCGACGCCGGAGGCGTGCCAGGCCCTGGTGGACGCGATCGGCAGTGACCTGCGTGAGCTGGCGAGCGCCTGTGCGCAGCTCGTCGCCGACGTCGAGGGCACCATCGACGAGGCCGTCGTCGCCCGCTACTACACGGGCCGTGCCGAGGCGTCGAGCTTCACCGTCGCCGACCGGGCCGTGGAGGGCCGTGCGGCGGAGGCCCTGGAGGCGCTGCGCTGGGCCATGTCCACGGGCGTCGCCCCCGTCCTGATCACCAGTGCCCTGGCCCAGGGCGTCCGGTCCATCGGCAAGCTCGCCTCGGCCCCCCGGGGGGCCCGCCCCGGCGATCTCGCCCGGGAGCTGGGCATGCCGCCCTGGAAGATCGACCGGGTGCGGCAGCAGATGCGGGGCTGGACCGCGGACGGCGTCGCCGCGGCGCTGACCGCCGTCGCGGAGGCGGATGCCGGGGTCAAGGGTGGCGGGGACGATCCGGAGTACGCCCTGGAGAAGGCCGTGGTGGCCGTGGCCCGGGCGGCGCGCAGCCGTTCCTGAGCGGATCTCTCACCGATCCCGCCCCGCCCCCCGGCCACTGTGGGCTGTGCCCTCGTTGTTTTTCCTGCGTCCGTCCGGCCGGCCGGCCTCGGAACGTCCGAAGGCCCCGGCCGCCCTGGGGAAGGGCGGCCGGGGCCTTGGGATCGTCGAGTGAGCCGTCAGGCTCGTGCCGCACCCGCGTGGCGAACGACCGAGTGCGGCGGGGTGCCGGTCCGGAGCGGTAGAGGGGCCGCTGGGTCCGTGCCGGCGAGGAACCGGGGCTCATGCCCCGGAGCGGCTTCAGCCCTTGAGAGCGGCAGCCTGCTGGGCCAGCGAAGACTTCTTGTTGGCGGCAGCGTTCTTGTGGATGACGCCCTTGCTGGCGGCCTTGTCGAGCTTCTTGCCGGCCAGCGCAACGGCGGCGGTGGCCTTCTCGGCGTCGCCGCCGGCCAGGGCCTCGCGGGCCGCGCGGACGAAGGTCTTGACCTCGGACTTGACGGCCTTGTTACGCAGGCGCGCCTTCTCGTTGGTCTTGTTCCGCTTCATCTGGGACTTGATGTTCGCCACGAAAGAGCCTTTTCAGGTTCGATTGGATTTCGATAGTGCCGTGTACGTGTGAGAGGCACGACAGGCACAGTGGACCAGGCTACCAGTACGCCCTCCGGCCTCCCAAACCGGACCGTACCCGCCGGTCATGGGACCATGGTGAGGTCGTATACCCGACTCCCGCCGAGACCAGCGTTCAAACGCCGAAGTCACCGAATGGATCCTGCGTGCCCGCGACCCCTACCAACGTGCCGGAGCCGAGCCGTACCGACCCGGCTCTGATCCGTAACTTCTGCATCATCGCGCACATCGACCACGGCAAGTCGACGCTCGCCGACCGGATGCTCCAGCTGACCGGCGTGGTCGACCAGCGGCAGATGCGTGCGCAGTACCTCGACCGGATGGACATCGAGCGCGAGCGCGGCATCACGATCAAGTCCCAGGCCGTCCGTCTCCCCTGGGCGCCTACCGAGGACAAGGGCAACACCCACATCCTCAACATGATCGACACGCCGGGCCACGTCGACTTCACCTACGAGGTCTCCCGCTCCCTGGCCGCGTGCGAGGGCTGCATCCTCCTCGTGGACGCCGCCCAGGGCATCGAGGCCCAGACCCTCGCCAACCTCTACCTGGCGATGGAGAACGACCTCACGATCATCCCGGTCCTCAACAAGATCGACCTGCCGGCCGCCCAGCCGGAGAAGTTCGCCGCCGAGCTGGCGAACCTCGTCGGCTGCGAGCCCGAGGACGTGCTGCGGGTCTCCGCGAAGACCGGCGTCGGCGTCGACGAGCTGCTCGACAAGGTCGTCGCCCAGGTGCCGGCCCCGGTCGGCGTCAAGGACGCCCCGGCCCGCGCGATGATCTTCGACTCGGTCTACGACTCCTACCGTGGCGTGGTCACGTACGTCAGGGTCGTCGACGGTGAGCTCAAGAAGCGCGAGCGCATCAAGATGATGTCGACCGGCGCCACCCACGAGCTGCTGGAGATCGGCGTCTCCTCGCCCGAGATGACGCCCTCCGACGGCCTCGGCGTCGGCGAGGTGGGCTACATCATCACCGGCGTGAAGGACGTGCGGCAGTCCAAGGTCGGTGACACGATCACCTCCCAGCAGAACGGCGCCACCGAGGCGCTGGGCGGCTACAAGGACCCCAAGCCGATGGTGTTCTCGGGCCTGTACCCGCTGGACGGCTCGGACTACCCGGAGCTCCGCGAGGCCCTCGACAAGCTCCAGCTCAACGACGCCGCGCTCGTCTACGAGCCGGAGACCTCGGCCGCCCTGGGCTTCGGCTTCCGCGTCGGCTTCCTCGGCCTGCTCCACCTGGACGTGGTCCGCGAGCGGCTCGAGCGCGAGTTCGGCCTCGACCTCATCGCCACCGCGCCCAACGTGGTCTACAACGTGCGGATGGAGGACGGCACCGAGTACGTCGTCACCAACCCGAGCGAGTTCCCCGAGGGCAAGATCGCCGAGGTGCACGAGCCGGTGGTCAAGGCGACCGTGCTGGCGCCCAATGAGTTCGTCGGCGCGATCATGGAGCTGTGCCAGTCCCGCCGCGGCTCGCTGCTGGGCATGGACTACCTCTCCGAGGACCGCGTCGAGCTGCGCTACACCCTCCCCCTCGCGGAGATCGTCTTCGACTTCTTCGACCAGCTGAAGTCCAAGACCCGCGGCTACGCCTCGCTCGACTACGAGCCCACCGGCGAGCAGAGCGCCGACCTGGTCAAGGTCGACATCCTGCTGCACGGCGACAAGGTCGACGCCTTCTCCGCGATCACGCACAAGGACAAGGCGTACGCCTACGGCGTCCGGCTGGTCGCCAAGCTGCGCGAGCTCATCCCGAGGCAGAACTTCGAGGTGCCGATCCAGGCCGCCATCGGCTCCCGGGTCATCGCCCGTGAGACCGTCCGCGCCATCCGCAAGGACGTCCTCGCCAAGTGCTACGGCGGTGACATCTCCCGTAAGCGGAAGCTGCTGGAGAAGCAGAAGGAAGGCAAGAAGCGCATGAAGATGGTCGGCAGCGTGGAGGTCCCGCAGGAGGCCTTCATCGCGGTGCTGTCCAGCGACGAAGGCGGGGAGAAGGGCAAGAAGTAGCCCTGATCCACTGTCGGCAAGGTGCCCGTTCCCGTCAGGGGGCGGGCACTTTTGCGCAGCCTCTTCTCATAGGCCGCCAGGGACTCTTACGCGATGGGCCCTTCGGCTCTAGTCTGATCACTGCTTGGAAGGTTACTCGCGAGTCACCAGCAACGTAGCGGGCCCCGGAGGATGCCGTGACCGAGACACAAGCTTTGATCGAGAACCGGCCGTCGTCCGTGGCGACGCTGTTCCTCGAACGGGTCGAGGCCACACCCGACGCCGAGGCCTACCGCCACCCGGTGCCGTCGCCGTCCGGCAGCGGACCCGACGCCTGGGCCTCGCTCACCTGGCGCCAGGCCGCCGACCGCGTCTTCGCGATCGCCGCGGGCTTCATCGACCTCGGCATCCTGCCCGAGCAGCGGATCGCGCTGTCCTGCGCCACCCGCCTGGAGTGGATCCTCACCGACCTCGGCATCATGTGCGCCGGCGCCGCCACCACGCCCGTCTACCCCAGCACCAACGCCGACGAGACCGCCTTCATGCTCTCCGACGCCGAGTGCCGGGTCCTCGTCGCCGAGGACGCGGCCCAGCTGGCCAAGGCCCGGCAGCGCCGCGCGGAGCTGCCCGACCTGGCGCACGTCGTCGTCATCGAGACCGCCGACGCCGTGCCCGCCGAGGACGACCCCGAGGGCTGGGTGATCTCCCTCGCCGAGCTGGAGCAGCGCGGCGCCGCCCACCTGGAACAGCACCCCGACGCCGTCCGCGAGCGCGTCGAGGCGCTGCGCTCCGACCAGCTCGCCACCCTCATCTACACCTCCGGCACCACCGGCCGCCCCAAGGGCGTACGGCTGCGGCACGACGCCTGGTCGTACATGGCGCGCGCCATCCAGGCGACCGGGCTCGCCCGCCCCGACGACGTGCAGTACCTGTGGCTGCCGCTGGCGCACGTCTTCGGCAAGGTGCTCACCGCCGGGCAGATCGGCGTCGGGCACGTCACCGCCGTCGACGGCCGCGTCGACAAGATCATCGAGAACCTGCCGGTCGTCCGGCCCACGTACATGGCCTCCGTACCGCGGATATTCGAGAAGGTCTACAACGGCGTGGCGGCCAAGGCCCGCGAGGCCGGCGGCGCCAAGTACAAGATCTTCCGCTGGGCCGCCGGGGTGGCCCGCGAGTACGCCAAGGTCTCCCAGGACAACTTCCGCCGCACCGGCAGCAAGGCCGTGCCCTTCGGCCTCGCCGCCAAGCACCGCGTCGCCGACGCCCTCGTCTACGCCAAGATCCGCGACGCGTTCGGCGGCCGGCTGCGCGCCTGCGTCTCCGGCGCCTCCGCCCTCGCCCCCGACATCGGCTACTTCTTCTCCGGCGCCGGCATCCACATCCTCGAGGGCTACGGCCTCACCGAGACCAGCGCCGCCAGCTTCGTCAACCCCGGCGAGGCCTACCGCACGGGCACGGTCGGCAAGCCGCTGCCCGGTACCGAGGTCCGTATCGCCGACGACGGGGAGGTCCTGCTGCGCAGCCCCGGCGTCATGGAGAGCTACCACCGGCAGCCCGAGAAGACCGCCGAAGTCCTCGAATCCGACGGCTGGTTCCACACCGGCGACATCGGCGAGCTCTCCCCGGACGGCTATCTGCGCATCACCGACCGCAAGAAGGACCTCATCAAGACCTCGGCCGGCAAGTACGTCGCGCCCGCCGAGATCGAGGGCCGCTTCAAGGCCGTATGCCCGTTCGTCTCCAACATCCTTGTGCACGGTGCCGACCGGAACTTCTGCAGCGCCCTCATCGCCCTGGACGGCCCGGCGATCCTGGGCTGGGCGAAGGAGCGGGGCATGGCGGGCCGGTCGTACGCGGAGGTGGTCGCCGCCCCCGAGACCCAGGAGCTCGTCGAGGGCTATGTACGCGAGCTCAACGAGGGTCTGCAGCGCTGGCAGACCATCAAGAAGTTCCGGCTGCTGCCCCGCGACCTCGACGTCGAGCACGGCGAGCTGACCCCCAGCCTCAAGCTCAAGAGGCCGGTCATCGAGCGCGAGTACAAGGGCCTGATCGAGGAGATGTACGAGGGCTCCCGGGAGGGCTGACCCCGCGCGAGGCCACTCGTAAGGCTCACTTACCCCACTCCTCGCCCCTGAGCGCAGACGGTCTGTCACTCTGGCCCTGGTGAATTCCGCACTATGCCGTATGCGGTCAGGAGCGTCACGTGAGGACATCACCAACCGCGGGCAAGGACGGGCCGGTCGCACGTACACCGGCCCGTGGGCTCCGTGCGACGACCGGCCCCGGTGGCGCCGACGGCCCGCCCATGGCCCGTACGAGCCTGCCCGGCGACGCCCGCGCGCCCTCGGCCGCCCGCCGGTTCGTCCGGTCCGTGCTCGCCGGCTGGAACGCCCACGCCATGGTCACCGACGATGCCACGCTGCTGGTCAGCGAGCTCGTCACCAATGCCGTGGTGCACGCCGGCACGTCCGTGGACCTGGAGTGCCGGCTGGACCCGGCGCCCGGCGGGAGCCTCGTCGTGGAGGTCACCGACCACCACCCCGCCCGCGAGTTCCGGGCCTGCCCGCGCCCCGCCGCCGGCGACCGCGAGGGCGCCGCGCACGGGGGCCAGGGGCTGCGGCTCGTCGCCGAGCTGGCCGAGACCTGGGGCACGGCCTACCGGCGCACGGACAAGACGGTCTGGTTCCACCTGCCGACGTCCCCAGCAGCCGAGCACAGCGCCCTCTCCGAACAGGCACTCCTGCGCGACCTGCGCGTCGCCGAGATCCTCGCCCCCGGCACCCGCCCCGAGCCCGCCGGCCGCCGCGCCGGCGACCGCAGCCACCACCGCGCCCTGTCCTTCCTCGCCGAGGCGTCCGAGCTGCTCGCCGGGCAGTTCGACGAGGACATGGTGGCCTCCCTCGCCACCCAGCTCGCCGTGCCCCGCCTCGCCGACTGGTGCGCCGTCTGGCTCGACGTCGAGGGAGCCCCCGGCACCATCCGGCCCGTGCCCCGCCTCGCCCGCGTCTGGCACGCCCGCGAGAACCGCATCGAACCCCTCAGGCTCGCCCTCCAGCGGACCCCGCCCGTCCTGCCCGCCGCCGGCCGCGCCGTCCCCTGGCCGCAGAGCCAGTACGGGCGCTGCCGGGCGGACGGCCCGCACACCACCCACGCACCGGAGGGCCCGCACGGGCCGGACGGCCCCGTCGACGGCACCGCGCTGGCCTGCCGGCTCGTCGCCGGCGGCCGCGGCATCGGCACCCTGCTCCTGGGCCGCAGCGCCCCCGCCGCCATGGCCGGCGACGTCGCCTCCCTCGTGGAGGACTTCGCCCGCCGCGTCGCCCAGGCCCTGGCCTCCGCCCGCCAGTACACCCGCCAGGCCACCATCAGCCGCATCCTCCAGCGCGGACTGCTGCCCCGCGGCGTCGCGGAGATCCCCGGCGTCGACAAGGCCGTCGTCTACGAACCCCGCGGCGACGCCTCCGCGGGCGGCGACTTCTACGACGTCTTCGGCGTCGGCGGCGGCCGCTGGTGCTTCGCCCTCGGCGACGTCTGCGGCAGCGGCCCGGAGGCCGCCGTGACCACCGGCTTCGTCCGTCCCTGGCTGCGCCTGCTGGCGAAGGAGGGCTACGGCGTCGCCGACGTCCTCGACCGCCTCAACCGGCTGGTGTGCGAGGAGGCCGCCGAAGCGGCCGAGAGCGGGGCGGCGCCACGCTTCCTGTCGCTGCTGTACGGCGAGCTCGTGCCCCACGGCAAGGGCGTGCGCTGCACCCTCGCCAGCGCCGGGCACCCGCTGCCGCTGCTGCTGCGCCCCGACGGCTCGGTGCGGTCCGCCGCCGCACCCCAGACGCTGCTCGGCGTCGTCGAGGACGTCGGCTACGGCAGCGAGACCTTCGACCTGACCTCCGGCGACACCCTGCTGTGCGTCACCGACGGCGTCACCGAGCGCAAGTCCGGCAACCGGCTCTTCGACGACGGGGACGGCCTCGCCGCCGCCCTCGCGGGCTGTACGGGCCTGACGGCCGAGGGCGTCGCCGGGCGGATCCGGCGCGCGGTCCACGGCTTCTCACGGACCCCGCCGGACGACGATCTGGCGCTGCTGGTGCTCCGGGCCGAGTAATCCCCGCCATGCCGGACAATGGAACGCATGCCTTCCGTACTGCCCGATGGTGAACCCATGCCCGAGGACGGGGCACTGCCCCGCCACGCCCTCGACGGCTCCGGGCAGCGGCCCCTCGGCTTCTACCTGCACGTCCCGTACTGCGCCAGCCGCTGCGGCTACTGCGACTTCAACACCTACACCGCCAGTGAGCTGCGCGGCTCCGGCGGCGCGCTCGCCTCCCGCGACAACTACGCCGACACCGTCGCCGAGGAGATCCGCCTGGCCCGCAAGGTGCTCGGCGACGACCCGCGCCCGGTCGAGACCGTCTTCGTGGGCGGCGGCACCCCGACCCTGCTGCCCGCCGCCGACCTCGGACGCATGCTCGCCGCCATCCGCGACGAATTCGGGCTCGCCGACGGCGCCGAGATCACCACCGAGGCCAACCCCGAGTCCGTCGACCCCCGCTATCTGGAGGAGCTGCGGGCCGCCGGCTTCAACCGCGTCTCCTTCGGCATGCAGAGCGCCCGGCAGCACGTCCTGAAGATCCTCGACCGTACGCACACCCCGGGCCGCCCCGAAGCGTGCGTGGCCGAGGCCCGCGCGGCCGGGTTCGAGCACGTCAACCTCGACCTGATCTACGGCACGCCCGGCGAGAGCGACGACGACTGGCGCGCCTCCCTGGACGCGGTCATCGGCGCCGGCCCCGACCACGTCTCGGCCTACGCCCTGATCGTCGAGGAGGGCACCCAGCTCGCCCGGCGCATCCGCCGCGGCGAGGTGCCGATGACGGACGACGACGTGCACGCCGACCGTTACCTGATCGCCGACGAGAAGCTCTCCGGCGCGGGCTTCGCCTGGTACGAGGTCTCCAACTGGGCCACGACCGAGGCCGGCCGCTGCCGGCACAACGAGCTCTACTGGCGCGGCGCCGACTGGTGGGGCGCGGGCCCGGGCGCCCACTCCCACGTCGGCGGCGTGCGGTGGTGGAACGTCAAGCACCCCGGCGCCTACGCGCAGGCGCTGGCGGAGGGACGCTCGCCGGGCGCGGGCCGCGAGGTCCTGGCGGACGAGGACCGGCGCGTGGAGCGGATCCTGCTGGAGCTGCGGCTGGTGGAGGGGTGCCCGCTGGATCTTCTCCGGCCGACCGGTGCGCGGGCGGCGGCCCGCGCGCTCGCCGACGGTCTGCTGCAGGCCGGCCCGTACGAGGCCGGACGCGCGGTCCTCACGCTGCGGGGACGGCTGCTGGCGGACGCGGTGGTGCGGGATCTGGTGGATTAGAGGGTCCCCTACCCGCCCTTTCACCGTTTCTTGTCCTCAAACGCCGGACGGGCTGGATTTGGCGCCGGTTCGGGCACGAATCCGGCCCGGTTCCGGGCAACAATTCAGCCCGTCCGGCGATTGAGGACCGGGGTCCGGGGCGGAGCCCCGGTTGCGGGAAGGGGCGGGGCGGGGAGAAAAGCCCCTGGTCACTCCACCGGTGCCGTCACGAAGTCGATCAGCTCCTCCACGCGCCCCAGAAGCTGCGGCTCCAGGTCCTTGTAGCTCCGCACGGCGGAGAGGATCCGCTGCCACGCGGCGCCCGTGTTCTCCGGCCACCCCAGGCCCCGGCAGACGCCCGTCTTCCAGTCCTGCCCCCGCGGCACCCGCGGCCACGCGGAGATGCCCACGGAGGACGGCTTCACGGCCTCCCACACGTCGATGTAGGGGTGGCCCACCACCAGCACGTGCTCGCCGGTCACCCCGGCGGCGATGCGGGACTCCTTCGAGCCCGGCACGAGGTGGTCCACCAGCACGCCCAGACGGGCGTCCGGGCCGGGGGCGAAGGACGAGACGATGGCCGGCAGGTCGTCGATGCCCTCGAGGTATTCGACGACGACGCCCTCGATGCGCAGGTCGTCGCCCCAGACGCGTTCCACGAGCTCCGCGTCGTGGCGCCCCTCGACGTAGATGCGCCCGGCGCGTGCCACGCGCGCCCGTGCTCCGGGGACGGCGATGGACCCGGAAGCCGTGCGGGCGGGGGCCTGCGGGGTGCGCGAGGCGGGGGCCGGGCGTACGAGGGTGACGACGCGCCCCTCCAGGAGGAAGCCGCGGGGCTCCATGGGGAAGACGCGGTGCTTGCCGAAGCGGTCCTCGAGCGTGACCGTCGGGCCCTGAGCTGTCTTCTCGCAGCGGATCACGGCGCCGCAGAAGCCCGTCGTGACCTCCTCCACCACGAGGTCCACCTCGGCCGGCACCTCGGGAGCCGGCGTGTTCCGCTTCCACGGGGGCGTCAGATCGGGGCCGTACTGTCTGCTGCTGCGCATGCGGGCCATTGTGGATCACGACGGTGGTTCACGACACGCCGAAGCGCCCGGCCAGCACGCCGCGTTGCCGCCGTACGAAGGCGGCGTCCACCACCGCGCCGTGCCCCGGCACGTACAGCGCGTCGTCGCCGCCGAGCGCGAGCAGCCGGTCGAGCGCGCCCGGCCAGGCGTGCGGCAGGGCGTCCGGGCCGGCCTGCGGTTCGCCGGACTCCTCGACCAGGTCGCCGCAGAAGACCACCTCCGGCGCCCCGCCCGTCCCGGGGACGAGCACGGCGAGGTCGTGCGCCGTGTGGCCCGGCCCGACGTTCGCCAGCAGCACCCGCCGCCCGCCGCCCAGGTCGAGCGTCAGCTCGCCGGAGACCGGGTGCTCGGGCCGGACGAGCAGTTCGACGGCCTCGGCGGCGACGTCGGGCTCCACTCCGTGCCGTACCGCGTCCCACCGCAGCTCGTCGCGGTCGCGCCGCAGCACCTCGGCGACGCCCACCGCCCCGTACACCTGCACGCCCGCGAAGGCGGCCGTGCCCAGGACGTGGTCGAAGTGGGGGTGGGTCAGTGCGATGTGCGTCACGGGCAGCGCGAAGAGGTCCTGCACCTCGCGGCGGATCTCCACCCCTTCGTGCAGGGAGGAGCCCGTGTCGACGACCAGGACGCCCGTGGCGCCCGCGATGGCGCCCACCGTCGCGTCCCAGCCCGGCAGCCTGCGGCGTACGACACCCGGCGCGAGCCGCTCCCAGCGCGCCCCCGCGGCGGGGGGATCCCCGTGATTCTCCATACCGCGACGCTAGCCGCAGAGCGGTACCGTTGCCTGCCCGGAGGAGCGCGGGAGGCTCGCGGCGGGGACGGCCCTTGCCCTGGCCGTGGGGCCCGGCCGTACACTGGCTGAAGGGTTCTGGCACTCGTGACCTTTGAGTGCCAAGGGTGAAGACCCTGTGAGACCCGCAGGACCGTAAGACGGCTGGACCACTGACTGGAGGTGCGCGCGATGCTGAGCGAACGCAGGCTCGAGGTGTTGCGCGCCATCGTTCAGGACTATGTGGGCACCGAGGAGCCGGTCGGCTCCAAGGCCCTCACCGAGCGGCACCGCCTGGGTGTCTCCCCGGCCACGGTGCGCAACGACATGGCCGCGCTGGAGGACGAGGGCTTCATCGCCCAGCCCCACACGAGCGCCGGCCGCATCCCGACCGACAAGGGCTACCGCCTCTTCGTCGACAAGCTCGCGGGCGTCAAGCCCCTGTCGACGCCGGAGCGGCGCGCCATCCAGAACTTCCTGGACGGCGCCGTCGACCTGGACGACGTGGTGGCCCGTACGGTGCGGCTGCTGGCGCAGCTGACCCGTCAGGTCGCGGTGGTGCAGTACCCCTCGCTGACCCGTTCGACCGTGCGCCACGTGGAGCTGCTCTCGCTGGCCCCGGCCCGCCTGATGCTCGTGCTGATCACGGACACCGGCCGGGTCGAGCAGCGGATGGTCGACTGCCCGGCGCCGTTCGGCGAGACCTCGCTGGCGGATCTGCGGGCGCGGCTGAACAGCCGCGTCGTGGGACGCCGCTTCGCCGATGTGCCGCAGCTGGTGCAGGACCTCCCCGACTCCTTCGAGCAGGACGATCGCGGAACCGTTTCCACGGTTCTCGCCACCCTGCTCGAGACGCTGGTCGAGGAGACCGAGGAGCGGCTGATGATCGGCGGCACCGCCAATCTCACTCGTTTCGGTCATGACTTCCCGCTGACGATCCGGCCCGTGCTGGAGGCGTTGGAGGAGCAGGTCGTGCTGCTGAAGCTGCTCGGCGAGGCCAAGGACTCGGAGATGACCGTGCGCATCGGTCATGAGAACGCCCATGAGGGACTGAACTCCACATCCGTCGTCGCGGTCGGCTACGGTTCGGGCGACGAGGCCGTCGCCAAACTCGGCGTGGTCGGACCGACCCGCATGGACTACCCCGGAACGATGGGAGCGGTACGCGCAGTGGCACGTTACGTCGGACAGATCCTGGCGGAGTCGTAAGTGGCCACGGACTACTACGCGGTCCTGGGCGTACGGCGTGATGCCTCGCAGGACGAGATCAAGAAGGCCTTCCGCCGTCTCGCGCGCGAGCTGCACCCGGACGTCAACCCGGACCCGAAGACGCAGGAGCGGTTCAAGGAGATCAACGCCGCTTACGAGGTGCTCTCGGACCCGCAGAAGAAGCAGGTCTACGACCTCGGCGGCGACCCCCTGTCCTCCTCGGGCGGCGCGGGTGCGGGCGCCGGCGGCTTCGGCGCCGGCTTCGGCAACTTCTCCGACATCATGGACGCCTTCTTCGGCCAGGCCTCGCAGCGCGGTCCGCGCTCGCGCACGCGCCGCGGCCAGGACGCCATGATCCGGCTCGAAGTCACCCTGAACGAGGCGACCTTCGGCACGACCAAGGAAATCCAGGTCGACACGGCCGTCGTCTGTACGACCTGCAGCGGCGAGGGCGCGGCTCCGGGCACGTCCGCGCAGACCTGTGACATGTGCCGCGGCCGCGGCGAGGTCTCGCAGGTCACGCGGTCCTTCCTGGGCCAGGTCATGACCTCGCGCCCCTGCCCGCAGTGCCAGGGCTTCGGCACCGTGGTGCCGACCCCGTGCCCGGAGTGCGCCGGCGACGGCCGCGTCCGGTCGCGGCGGACCCTGACCGTGAAGATCCCCGCCGGTGTCGACAACGGCACCCGCATCCAGCTCGCGGGCGAGGGCGAGGTCGGCCCCGGCGGTGGCCCCGCCGGCGACCTCTACGTGGAGATCCACGAGACGCCGCACCCGGTCTTCCAGCGCCGTGGCGACGACCTGCACTGCACGGTCACCATCCCGATGACCGCCGCCGCCCTCGGCACGAAGGTGCCGCTGGAGACGCTGGACGGCGTCGAGGAGATCGACATCCGCCCGGGCACGCAGTCCGGCCAGTCGATCCCGCTGCACCAGCGCGGCGTCACCCACCTGCGCGGCGGCGGCCGTGGCGACCTCATCGTGCACGTCGAGGTGACCACCCCGGCCAAGCTGGACCCGCAGCAGGAGGAACTGCTGCGCCAGCTGGCGAAGATCCGCGGCGAGGAGCGTCCGATGGGCGAGTTCAAGCCGGGGCAGCAGGGGCTGTTCTCGCGGCTGAAGGATGCGTTCAACGGGCGGTAGCCGCGTGGGCGATGACGTTCCCGAACGCCGGGCGGGCCGGATCTCTTTGGCCCGCCCGGCGTTCGCGTCCGCCTGAGCGGGCGTCCGGTGGGCTTGTGACACGATGTGCTCATGGCTCCGTTCACCGGACTGTTCGAGCATCCGATCGTGCAAGCCCCCATGGCGGGCGGCGGCTCCTGCCCCTCGCTCGCCGCGGCCGTCTCCGACGCCGGTGGCCTGGGCTTCCTGGCCGGCGGGTACAAGACGCCGGCGGCCATGTACGAGGAGATCAAGCAGCTCCGTGCCCGTACGGCCCGGCCCTTCGGCGTGAACCTCTTCATGCCGCAGCCGCCCGCCGCCGACCCGGCGGCCGTGGAGGTCTACGCCGAGCAGCTCGCGGGCGAGGCCGCCTGGTACCGGACCCCGCTGGGGGAGACGGACCAGGCCTGTGACGACGCCTACGACGCCAAGCTCGCCATCCTCCTCGACGACCCGGTGCCGGTCGTCTCCTTCACTTTCGGGTGTCCCGCCCGTACGGCGGTGGACGCCCTGGCGAGGGTGGGCACGGTGACCGTCGTGACGGTGACGTCCGTCGCCGAGGCGCAGGCAGCGGTGGAGGCGGGCGCGGACGCGCTCTGCGTCCAGGGCGTGGAGGCCGGCGGCCACCAGGGCACGCACCGCGACGATCCGCACGCGGACGGCGCGGGCGCGGGCGTCGGTCTGCTGGCGCTCCTGGCCGAGGTCCGCGAGAGCGTGCCGCTGCCCATCGTCGCGGCGGGCGGCCTGATGCGCGGGTCGCAGATAGCCGCCGTCCTCGCCGCCGGCGCCTGCGCCGCGCAGCTCGGCACGGCGTTCCTGCCCTGCCCCGAGTCCGGCGCGCACGCCCTGCACAAGCAGGCCCTCACCGATCCGCGCTACGTACGGACCGAACTGACCCGGGCCTTCTCGGGCCGCCCCGCCAGAGGGCTGGTGAACCGTTTCATCCGGGAGCACGGCCCGTACGCCCCGGCCGCGTACCCCCAGGTCCACCACATGACGTCCGGTCTGCGCAAGGCGGCCGCGGCGGCCGGTGACCCGCAGGCCATGGCCCTGTGGGCCGGCCAGGGCCACCGCCTGGCGCGGGAGCTTCCGGCGGCGGAGCTGGTGGCGCTGCTGGCGGCCGAACTGGGCGCGGCGCGGGCGGCGTCGGGCCACTGAAACACCGGGCGGCCAGGTCACCTGGCCGCCGAGTCATTGCAGCGAGAGAGCGAGTACGTCATGACAGCGCCGGTCTTCCTGGTCGAAGAGGACGCCCTCACGGGAGTCTTCCCCGGCACCGTCTTCCCCCTCGACGGCCCCGAGGGCCGGCACGCGGTCTCGGTCCGCCGGCTGCGCGTGGGCGAGGAGATCGTCCTGACGGACGGGCACGGCACGGGCGCCCACGGCACCGTCGCCGCCGTCGAGGGCAAGGACCACCTCGACGTCGCGGTCACCTCCGTCCGCTCCGAGCCCCTGCCGCAGCCGCGCATCACGGTCGTCCAGGCCCTGCCGAAGGGCGACCGCGGCGAGCTGGCGGTCGAGACGATGACCGAGACCGGCGTCGACGCGATCGTGCCGTGGGCGGCCTCCCGCTGCGTGACCCAGTGGAAGGGCGACCGGGGCCTGAAGTCCCTGGGCAAGTGGCGCGCCACCGCCCGCGAGGCGGGCAAGCAGTCCCGCCGCCTGCGCTTCCCCGCCGTGGCCGACCTCATGACGACCCGCCAGGTCGCCGCCCTCCTGTCGGACGCGGCCTTCGCCGCGGTCCTGCACGAGGAGGGCAGCACCCCCCTCGCCACCGCCGACCTCCCCCCGACGGGCGACATCGTCCTGGTCGTGGGCCCCGAGGGCGGCGTCTCCCCCGAAGAACTCACCGCCTTCGCCGAAGCGGGCGCCCACCCGTACCGCCTCGGCCCGAGCGTCCTGCGCACCTCGACGGCCGGCACGGCGGCAGCGGCGCTCCTGCTGGGGCGGACGGGGCGGTGGGGCTGAGGGGGACGGCCCAGGGCGGCTGGGTCCACGGCAGGTGATGAGCCCGGCGATGTGCGTCGCCGGGCTCATCCGTTGATCCCCCCGGGTCGGTTACCGGCGTGCGTTCCTGGCGCCCTCGGCGAGGGGCAGGTATTGCTGGGCCGGGGCGCGTGAGCAGGTCTTGAGGGTCAGCGGCTGGTTCTGGCCGTTGTCCTGGATGCAGCCGTGCGAGAACTTACGGCTCTGGAAGGCCGAGCCCTGGTCGTTCACGTTGAAGTCCCAGTACTGCGCCTGGAGATTGGTGTTGCAGCTCTCTAGCGCGATGTTCTTGTTGATTCCCTTGGCCGTGACGCACTTGCCGTGGCGCCGGTCCACGATCTGATAGCCCGGAAGCTTTCCGGACTGCAGTCGGAACTCCTGCGAAGTGGTTCCGTCGGGCGAGTACGCATACAGCACGTCCACCTTGTAGGAGTCGAAGTTCCGGTCGGTGGCTACGTTCTGGAACTGGTACCACACGTCAGCCGTGGGCGCGGCCGCCGCCGGGGCTCCGGAGGCCAGTACGCCGCCGCCGAGCAGCGCGGCCGCGGACAGTGCGATGGCGGCCTTCTGGATTTTCCTCATGCTGCTTTCCCTTCCTCGGGTTTCGCAGTGCAGGAATTCACCGGGGACTTCCGTCCCGACCGCGAACCTAGGGGCCGGCCTCGCCGTGGGCCAGCAGCATTCGGGACAGAGTCCCCCTCAAATATCGAATGTTCAACCTGGCCGCATTCCCGCGCCGCCCCCGCCCCGGGCAAGCCCGCGAAAACAGCCGACCCTCTTCTGGCCGTAATCCGACCAGGGCCCGGGTGGGAAATTCCGGTCTGCCCGGCAGGCCGGGCCGGGTCACCGGGGGAACGCGCCACCCTGGCGAAGTCGCGACATCGCCGCTCTGCCGGAGGCCGGGCGTCCGGCTTTCGGACACGTCCACCGCGGCCCGCCGTCCGCGTCGACGGCCTGATCGCACGAGGATGCGCGTGGCCGAATGTGTGGCTTGCCCCGGCCTCTTGAAACTCGATGGTGTTCAGGGCGACTTGTGCGCGTACTGCGGCTCATGACTGCTGAAGAGAAGCCGGTGCCGACTGTCGGCGGGAGCGACGAGGCGCTCACCGAACGCCTGGAGCATGAGCTGGACGCCTTCAACGACGCGGCCACCGGCTGCGCCGAGCACGGCGAGCTGTCGGTCAAGGTGACGGACGAGGACGGGCAGCTGATCGGCGGCCTGACCGCCTGGACCTGGGGCGGGCTCTGCGGCATCGAGCTGCTGTGGGTGCGCGAGGACCGCCGCGCCGACGGCTGGGGCACCAAGCTGCTGCGGGCGGCCGAGGCCGAGGCCATGCGGCGCGGCTGCGACCGCGCCACCGTCTCCTCGTACACCTTCCAGGCCCCCGGCTTCTACCAGCGTCACGGGTACGCCGAAGTCGGCCGCGTACCGGGCGTGCCCGGTGGGCACGAGGATGTGTACCTGTTCAAGAAGCTGGGTGGGGAATGAAGACGTGATGCCACCCCGGGGCGCCGGGTTGCCGTGCCCTGACGCTCCTGGCAGCACTCCGCGCACCGGCGCCGCCGTGGAAGGCCGGCCCCGGTACGCGGAGCACTGCCTCTCTTCGCGCTAGGGCGCTGGGGACTGTCCGACGGGTCGGCACAGGCCCTGCGAAGGTGCTCCGAATCGGAGTGGCCATCGGCATTGCATTCGAGCGGGGTCCGTGGGAGAAGTGCTAGGGCGGACGGCCGCCGTCCTGCCTGTTCGAGGTACGAGGCGTGAGGTGCGTTCGGTCCGGATCCAGGAGGAGGAATAGTGAGTGGTCGCAGCCGAGTGACGTATGAGCTGGACGAGGGCTACTTGTTGTTCGACATGGAAAGCGACGACTTGACGCTCGCCGACAGTGACAGCTGCGGCTTCGGGAATCTGGTAGGGATGGCGGATCCGATGCCGGACGATCTTTCCTGACGTTACCGATGGCGATGCCGTGGCAAGTGCCGGTCGAGCTGCTTCCGGTCCTCGTGCTGGCGGTCTTGGGCCGGGTCGAACGGGCCAGTCGTCTGCGAGCCGCCCGCCGGTACCGGCCCGCTCGGCGCGGCCATCGGGAACCGGTAGCCGTGGTGTGTCCCGTCTACCGGGAAGACGCGGCTCTCTTCGGCCGGGCCCTGCGCTCGTGGGCCGGCAACGACGTGGCGGAAATCGTCTGTGTGATCCACGAAAACGACACCGCATGCATTGAGGTCGCGCGGGCGCACGGCGTACGAGTGATCGTGACGGCGGACAGGGACAAGCGCCGGTCCCTGTGTACCGGCTGGGAGGCGGTCACGGCGAACCTCGTCGCCCTGGTGGACTCCGACACGGTCTGGGCCCGCGGTCTTGTGCCCACCGTCTGCGCACCGTTCGTGGACCCGACGATCGGCGGAGTAGCGACCCAGTCGTTCGTGCTGGAGCCGAATACGTTCTGGGAGGAAATCCGCCGCGGGCGAGGGCCGATCACCGTGATGGCGGCCCAGACTGTCCGGGGACAAGCATTGGGGTGCCTCCCAGGCCGCACTGCCGTCTATCGGCGCACAGTGCTGGAACAGATCGGCCCTGGCCTGGTGAATCAGTCGTTCCTTGGAGTGCGCTGCGGTCCCGGTGACGACACCCGGCTCTCCCTGCTGACCCTGCGGGCCGGCTATCGGACCGTCCTGCAGGCCAACGCACACGTATGGTCCCGCTATCCCAACACCCTCGGCGGCCTGGTCCGCCAGAGACTGCGTCATCAACGCAACAGCTGGCGCGAGCACTTGATCGCACTGTCCGGCGGATGGATCTGGCAGCACCCCTACCTCGCGCGCTGCATCACCGTATCGGCGGTCTTGCGCCTGAGCTTCCCCCTCAGCACGGCCTACTTCATCTGGCTGGCACTATCCGGTGAGCTCCTCGCGCCGGCAGCGGTCTTGGCCTGGTGGTTCGGCCGCCGTCTCCTGCGCACCAGCCGTGCACTGCACCGCGCTGGCCGGCAGCGGGGCCTCGCCTTCAAGCTCCTCGCCATCGACATCCTCTCCCGCACTCTTGACGCCTTCGCGCTTCTCACCATCCGACGCCAAGGCTGGCTCACCCGCGGCAGTGACCAGGTCACCTGAAGCCGCAGGCAGCCCGTGTGGCTCCCTCGGAGAAGACGTTGGGGAGAGCTTGCGGTGTCGCCGGCCGGTTGCTCGGGTGAGGCGTGAGGAGACCAGCCGACGCACCAGCCAGATTTACCAGTCTGCGCCGGGCTCCTGGTGGTGCCAGAGCCGGTCAGCACTGTCAGTGGCTCGGTAGAGCGCGAGGTGAGACCAGCCACCCGTTGCGAGAGTGACCTGCGTGACGGCCAGGTTGCGGTTCGTCGCGGGCCTGAGGGTCCACCATCCGGTATCCCCCACCACCGCGTCCAAGTCTGTGTGCTCTGGGACGAACTCCCACCTCTGGTCCAGGTCACCAGTGACCTTTTGCAGCACCACCTTTACGTCGACCGCAGCGGCAGACGCCAGCTGCAGGCACACGGCCGGGTCCTTCGCGTTGCGCACCAACCAGGTACCGCCATCCTGCCGTTCCAGGTTCCACCGCGTGACCTGGTTGCTGTCAAAGGAGGAGGCACGCGTCGTGATCACCTCGGATCCAGGTGACGTGTTGTTCTCCGCCCAGGCGCTCAGACGGCTGCCGTCCGCCCTGTTGACGATCTCCCGGCTGGGGCGCATGGAGCTGTTGCTGCTCATCGCATCTATCCCTCTCGCCAACGACGAATGTGCGGGCCTACGGGATTGCTCAAGCCCACGAGGCGTACCCATGGCTTACGCCATGCAGACCTTCATTCACTCGTATGAGTGACTGAAGGTGAATATGGACTTGATCGAGCTCGACGGTATGCAGCGACGCCTCCTCGGCGTCAGCTCCCCAACCGATATTGGCTGATACAACACTGGGGCTGCCCGGTGGGCTCTACGGCATGTCCGGCGACTCATGAGCGGAGCCATAGCCGGATTGCTGCGACGGTAACCGTCCCCTGGAAGACATAGGCTCGCTTGTCGAACCGTGTGGCCACGGCGCGGAAGTCCTTGAGGGCGTTCACGGTGCGCTCGACTTCGTTCCTGCGCGCGTACCGGTCCCGTTGCTGAGGGGCGTCACCCCACTGCCCCGGTGTGATCAGGACGGCCAACGGCCGGCAGCCCCCGTCACTCGCCAGATGAATCTTCGTTGTGAGTCCGCCTCGCGAACGGCCGATCCCCTCGTCGTCCCGATGCCATGCAGGAGAACGGCGTCGTCCCGGAACCCGTGCCAGCCGCCGGGCCCCGGCAGCGTGCTGGTGAACACGGCACACTGCGGAGTCCACACTCACCACACTCCAGTCGATCCGGCCCTCCGCGTCAGCGTCGGCCTGAACGGCCCGCAGGACCTTCTCCCACGTGTACTTCGGGAGGTGCGGCTCCAGCCGAGTCCACTCGCCGTCCGAAAGATCACTCCGCCCCACACCAAGCGGAACGAGGCACCAGCAAGGCGGTCATGGGACCCGCCGGACAGGCCCCAGGGCGTGTCCGAGGGAACGGCTCGACGACCGCCGAGCTTCCGAGACGTTCGTTGCGCGGAAGCGGGTGGGGCCATCACCCGCTTGCGCAGGACGACATGGCTTGATCATTAGCCGACCGTGGCGCTGGACGATCTTGTGCCGTACCCCGGGCGACCACAGGATTGGCCCGACGTTGAGGGAGGTCAACATGGTTACCTACATCAATTGGTGGACCAACAACCAGCCCGGGGAGCCGATCCGGCTCACCAACACGGAGGTCTCCAGCCAGAGCATGGTGCTCAAGTCCGGAGAAACGAAGCAGACCAGCGGCGTGGGCCTGCCCTGGGAGGACAAGGGCAGGTGGCTCTTCACCACGAAGCAGGGCAACTTTGAGCTGTATGAATCCTGGAACCGGATCGTCTACAAGCTCAACGGCTCAGGCAAGCAGGACCTCGGTGCGGCAGGCACCGTGATCGACAGGCAGCTCGTCATCAACGCCGACGGCAGCATCACCATCAACACGCAGGACTGGAAGCTGAACTGGCCGGTCCGGTCCTGACGGGATGGCGTCACCTCAACCACTGCTCCACATATGCGGTCGGCGCGTCGTGGAGAAACTCGGCCAGCTCGGTGGAGCAGTGAGGTGAGGGCGCGGGGCGCGGCGTCAGCGAGGTGGCGGACAGGCTTCAAGGGCTGTCCGCCAGGCCACGGGCGGAGCCAGAGCCGGATCGCGGCGAGGGTGACCGTACCGTGAAAGACGTACGCTCTCTTGTCGTATCTGGTGGCTACGGCCCGGGAGCCCTTGAGCGCGTTGATGGTCCGCTCGACCTCGTTCCTGCGGACATACTGCATCCGGTCGAAGCTGGTGGCCCCCAGGATGGACAACGGGCGGCAGCCGCCGTCGCTCGCCAGGTGGATCTTGGTGGTGAGCCCGCCGCGTGAGCGGCCCACTGCCTCGTCAGGCCGATCCTGAACGGGCCGCCTGCGCCGTCCTGGTATCCGTGCTGGCCGGTGACGGGCCCCGGCGGCGTGCTGGTGGGCACGGCACACGGTGGAATCCACGCTGACCACGCTCCAGTCGATCCGCCCCTCCGCGTCGGCGTCGGCCTGGACATGCTGAAGGATCCGGTCCCACGTGCCGTCCGCCGACCAACGCCGATGCCTGTCATGCGCTGTCTTCCACTTCCCGTACTGTGTGGGCAGGTCTCGCCACGGGATACCAGTGCGCTGGCGGAAGAGAATGCCGTTGATGACCGTGCGGTGGTTCTTCCACCGTCCGCCCCGTCCGACATTCTTCGGAAGGTGCGGCTCCAGCCGAGTCCACTCGCCGTCCGAAAGATCACTCCGCCCCACACCAAGCGGAACGAGGCACCAGCAAGGCGGTCATGGGACACGCCGGACAGGCCCTAGGGCTTGTGGTGCGCTTGCAGCACGAGCGCGAGCCTGGACCTTATCCATCGGAACAACTCCTGGCCAGGAGTTGTGGCAGCTGACTGGAGCACCTTGGTGATGTAGGCATCAGTGGATTCCTTGCCGTCCATCCAGCGATGCCCTGATGCGATGATCGCCGATTCACGCTCAGGCATGACGGTTCCCCCAACCTGTCTCTCGATGCGTTTGACGCATCTTCACTGTTTTACCCGCTGCCCGGCGTTCCGTCACCCGGTCTGGTCCATTCCGAGCGCGTTTGAGGCGCCGAACAAAGAAGCGAAGACCCATACATAGGTTTCCGGCACCTTGACTCTGGAAAGATCGCCGGGATTCGGCGCATCGACAATCAGCACCCCCTGGACTTCGTCCCCTGCCCAGGCTCCGTGAGCGAGGATCGATCTGTAACCTCCGCCCAGGGTGAAGTTCAATTGCGCATCGGGGTCGAGAATGTCCTTTGTGTAACTCGGAACTTTTTGTTCCATTACATGCTTCAGACTGGCAAATTTCTCGGAACGGTTACCGATCTCGTCGGGCGTGCCGTTCGGTCCGCCCGAGGCCACCTGCTTGACGAAGCGTTCGTTCTTCGTGTCGTACGAGTAGAACGAGCACCGCGCCCCGCCGCCCAGGCTCTCCGCCAGCAGCGGGGCCAGACGCTCATGGATCTGCGCCACCTTCGCGGGGGCTTCGGACGGTTTCGTGATGCTTTCGCCGATGTAATCGATGATCGGCGCCAGGAGTGCCTCGCGGCGGGTCCGTTCCTGGACGCGCGACTTCTTGTGCTGGCAGAACGCCCAGAGCGGGGGTGTCGTCGCCAGGACGGCGACAAGGGTGATCAGGGCGATCTGCGCGGCCCCGCCCCTCTCCTTGGCTATCCAGGTGATGACCGGCACCGTGCCGGCGGGCAGGACGGTGAATACGAGGATGAGCACGTCCTGCTTTTTGGAGCCGCTCTTGATGTCGGGCATTGCACCTTCTTCGGGGGTTTTCGATTACCTCTGATAGGGATTGGTGCCGCAGGTGGCACTCATTATCCCGAACCCCTTCGATTTCCGACTCCCGCCGCCCTCCGCTGGTGACGTGAAGGCCAGAGCTTGCAGCGATTTGGGGGCGCGTTTCGCGTTCCGCGCGCCCTGTTTACGGTGCCAGCGCCCCTGCCCGGTCGAAACGGCCCGCCTTGAGGGCGGATACGAGGGGGCGGAGCCTGTCCGGGGTGGTGGTGACGATGGCGTGGGGGTCTTCGCTTTCGCGGAGGTGGATTGTTCCTCCTGGGCCGGCGGCGAGGTTTATGCAGGAGGACGCCGCCTCGCAGTACGTAGACTTCTGCCAGTGCGACTCGGGCATATCGCGGCCTTTCATGCAGATTTAGTGATGCGTTGCATCGGATCACGCGATGGTGTTCAGGAGGCCAGCGCTGCCGCGCGGTCGAAACGGCCGGCCTTGATGCTGGATATGAGGGGGTGGAGTCTGTCCGGGGTGGTGGTGAGGATGGCGTGGGGGATGTCGCTTTCGCGGAGATGGACCAGTCCGGATGGGGAAGCGGCGAGGTAGAGGCAAGACGATGCCTCCTCGCTGTAGGAGGACTTCTGCCAGGTGAGCACGATTCTGGTTCCTCTCAGAGTGCCTTCGCGATCCGGTGGATCAGGTCACGGGAGGGGGCCGGGGGAAGAGAGACCTCTTGCATGCGGTTCAGGACCAGGCGGTATTTCTCCAGCTTCGCCGTCGCGTCGATCTGGGCGCCGCCTTGTGCGACGTCGAGCAGGACGGTGTCCAGCTGGGGCACCGGGCCGTGCAGGTAATCGACCCCATGTCCTGAGCTCGGGAAGGATGTGCCGCCGAAGGGGATGACCACGATGGTCACGTTGTCTCGCTCGCTCATGGCGGCGAGATGGTTGAGCTGGGCCCTGGCGGTGTCGATTCCGCCGAATTCCATCCGCAGTGCGGCTTCATGAATGATCGCGGTGTAGTGCGGCGGCGTGGCGCGGTAGAGGATGCTTTGCCGTTTGATCCGGTGCGAGACCCTGAACTCGATGTCGTGAGGCATGAGGGCCGGTACGGCTTCGCGGAAGATCGCCCGGGCGTAGTCGGTGGTTTGAAGCAGTCCGGGGATGTTGATGACCTGGGCAGCGCGTACGGCAGTCGCGTGGTGTTCGAGCTCAGCGAGATCGATGAGGCCCACCGGGAGCATCTCGCGGTACTCCTCCCACCAGCCACGTTTTCGTTCACCGGTCATCGCGCTCAGCGAGGCGACCAAGGCGTGGTCGGAGCAGTCGTAGTTGCGGGCCAGTGTGCGCACCCGCTCTGCGCTCACGCCGACGCGACCGGCCTCGATGTTGCTGATCTGTGCCTGGTTGGTCCCCAGCAGCCGCCCGGCTTCCGTCGAGGACATTCCGGCGCGTTCGCGTAGCTTGCGCAGCTCGGTGCCGAGGCGGAGCTGGCGTGCGGTGGGACTGCTTCTCACGGGCATGCGTTGTCTCTCTGTTCGTACACAGGACGCAGATGTCACCGATGCGGGTGGAGGGTGAACGGGTTCAACTCGTTGGGACAAATACCTTCACCTATAGGCGCTACGGTCTCAGCCAACCGCATCACGCCAACTCCAGCTTCCGCCAGGAGACTTCATGGCCACCGTATCTCCGGCGCCCCCCTGGTCCTACATCCTCGAACTGCCGCGCGACCCCCGCGCACCCGGCATCGCCAGAGTCACCACCCGGGCCGTCCTGGACAGCCACGGCATGACCGAGATCGCCGCCGACGCAACCCTGTTGACCTGTGAGCTCGTCACCAACGCCTACCTGCACACCGACGGCCCCTGCTCGCTGAGCCTGCGTGGCCGGCCGGGCGCGCAGCTCCGGGTCGGGGTGTGGGACACCAGCCCCGTCGTACCGCCCCCCTTCGACGGGGCGGCGGCGCCCGGAGACCGTGGCCCCGGCGGTGAGGCCGGGCGGGGGCTCGTGCTCCTGCGGATGTGTGCCGACAGCTGGGGGAGCCGTACGTACGACAAGCGCCGCTTCGGCAAGATGCTGTGGTTCGAACTGGGGCACCCACAACGGCGGATGTACAGGTCACCGGTGGACTGCGGCGAGTGCGTCGCGCTCGAGGCCGTGCGGCGGGCGGCCGTGGCTGCCTGCGACACGGCAGGGGCCGAGGATGCCGCGATCGCCGTACGGAGCCACTTCCGGGACGCGCATCTGCTGCCGCTGCCGCGACGGGGTGTGGCCCGGTGAAGGCGGGCCGGATCGCGGACCGTTGCGCGCACCGCTCCGGCTGGCGGCACTCCGGTGGTGAGGCGTGCTGCGAGACGTGCGGTGCCCGGCGGTTCTCGGACTACGGGGCGTTGCGGCCGGCGGGGTTGCCGCGCGTGGTGACGCCGGACGGGCCGGCGCGGCTGGCCGCGGACCGGGCGGCCGCCGGGTGGGTGGGGGAGGCGATGCGCCGCCGTCGCGGGCGGGTCCGGCCGCCCTGCCCTGCGCACCGCTAATCGCAGCATAAATGGCATCAGCACACTTTCGTATGCTCTCTTCCCGTTTCGGGCGTCCGGCGTACTCTTCGAAGGGTCATCTCCCCCTGAGGGGAGGGTGATCAGGGGAAAGGGGACGGCTAGATGGCCGGTTGCAGCGAAATGAGTACGGAGGGCGTCCTTCAGGAGGGGACGGACCTTGCGTCCAAGGTGTTCGTCTGGGATGTGCTCCGTGTCGGGGACTGTGAGCAGAGGGACGGCAGGATCGAGTTCAACTCGGACGGCTCGGGGTTGTGGAGCTGCGTCACCAAGACGTTTTCGACGGGCACCGGAGACATCTGGCATGCGCGGTTCTCGGTCAAGAACTCGACCGGGCTGACGCTCTTCCAGGTGGGAACCTTCGACAGTCCGGAGATGGACGACGGGAATCCACCCCCCGAGTACCCCTGGTCGAGGGTGTTCATCTTCGACGAGCGCGAATTCAACGACATCGGCGGGGTGACTCAGCATTACAGCTGCTGAAAATTCCTGTGGTTGTTCGCCACGGCCTTGTTACTGACTTTGAAGGCGGGTTGTCGTAGGGGCTGACGGTTGGTGATCGTCGCGGTATGCCGGGAAGGTGAGGTATCCGCAGGGTGGTGGGCTGACTGATGAGCGGCGGCAGTTCCGTGAGCGGATCCGCTTGGAAGCGGCCCGAATGTTCGCCGCCGGGCAGCCGAACGGGCTGGTCGCGAAGCAGTTACGGGTGAGTGTCCGGTCGGTCCAGCGGGGGCGGCGGGACTACGAAGCCGGCGGGGAGGCCGCGCTGCGGTCGACAGGCTCTGCCGGCCGGCCGAAGCTGAGCGACGAGTTGTTCGCGGCGCTGGAGGCAGAGCTGGACAAGGGCCCTGTCGCGCACGGCTGGCCGGACCAGAGGTGGACCCTGGCCAGGATCAAAACCTTGATCGGCCGCAGGTTCCACAAGAGCTTCACGCTCTCCGGCATTGCTCAGATGCTCCGGCGTCACGGATGGAGTCACCAGGTACCTGCCCGGCGGGCCCTCGGACTTCGTCGCCACTCACGTCTGGGTCACCGCCTTCCACCTGCCGCCCTACGCGCCCGAGCTCAACCCCGTCGAGGGCGTCTGGTCACTGCTGCGACGCAGCAGCCAGGCCAACACAGCCTTCACCGACGCCGACCACCTCGTCCGAGTACGGCGTCACGGCCTCCGCCAGATCCAATACCGCAGCCACCTCATCGACGGCTGCCTCACCGCAACCCACCTCCCGACCCGACGACAACGCCGCTGAAAGATCAGTGACGTACGTCACCGCGTACTCGTACGTCAGCTCGCCCTCCTTCAGGGCGACATCGCCGGGGAGGTTCGGCACGCGGCGGGCCTTGCCCACCGTCACCCGCAGGCCGTCCCGGTAGCGGGCCGTATCGCCCGGGGCCAACGGGCTGCCGTACTTCCCGCCCTGCGAGACCAGCTCCCCGGAGTGGTCGTACGGGTCCGCGTTGTCGACGAACCACGCGAGCGCCGCGACGAGGCAGGCGGCCAGTACGAGCAGCACCAGCGCCACCGTGCCGCAGCCGCTCAACAGCCTCGGCGCGAGGGCGAGCGCCGGGGCGGGGTCGGGCTGAAGAAATAAAACCAGAGGCCGTGACTGGAATCGAACCAGCGTAACTCGCTTTGCAGGCGAGCCCCTAAGCCGCTCGGGCACACGGCCGGGGTCGAAGCGTCGTGCCCTCCCCGACGGCTACGACCATACGTTCGCCCCGGCCCCGCTTCAATGGTGCGGACGCCACCGTCATATGGCGGACATACGCCAGCCACGAAGTCCGATACTTCGACTACTTCGCCATGATGAAGCGCAGGGCAAAGCCGGGAGCGGTCGTCCAGTAGGTGACGAGCTGGCCGTCGTCCGCGTACAGCGTGTCCACGGGCATGGGGATGTCGATCGGCCCACTCGCGGCGCTGCCGGGCTTGTCGCCCTGAAGGCTGAGGGTGATGCTTTTCGCCTCGTACTCGTCCCTGGCGCCGCCACTGACGAGCAGCGCGGCGTATGCCTTCTCACCCGGGGCGATGGTGACGGGCTTCCCCGGGTCCGGGTCGCTGTCCTTGATCACGGGGGCCGGGGCCTGGGCATCGGCGCCGAGCCGTATGTGGGGGTGGCGGTAGAGGTTGCACGCCTTGTCGCCGACGTTCTTGGCGGTGATGAGGAGGTGCCTGGTCACCTCGCCGTCCTCGGGCTGCCGCACGGCGGAGACCGCGAGGGCGCTCTTGGTGCAGGTGGCGACGGTCTTCGTGCTGCCGCCGGCGCCGCTGCCGTCGGCCGCGCTCGCCTCGTACCCCATGGACGCGAGCAGCGCGGTGACCGTCGTGGCCCCGAGGGCGTAGGACTTCCAGCCCCTGAGGTGGCTCTTGTGATTCTTGCTCATGGTGTCCCCTGTGGTCGGTTGGCCGTACACGGCCAGTGGCAGGCCGAGTCTTCACCAGGAATCACTCTCGGCACGCCTGCCTCGTGAGTCTGTTACTGATCATGTACAGGGAATGGACGATTCCGTCAGATCCGCCAGAAGATCTCAGACGTTGCCGAATGTGACAGGAGGTTCATACGCTCACCGCCCGCGGGAACTCCTCCACCATCGGCCGGAACATCTCCGGCTCGTCGACCCACGGGTAGTGGCCCACCCCGTGCAGCGGGCGCACCACGCCGCGGGGGAAGGAGGCGGCGACCAGTTCGCCCGCGCGCATGCCCGTGACGGCGTCCAGGTCCCGGCCGAGCGCGGCGCGCTCGACCAGGGGACGACCGTACGGCGCGGCCAGGGCTACACCCTGCGCGTCAGCGCCGTCCCCGCCGTACACGAGGAGCTGTTGGCAAACTGGACGCTGGTAGACGGCGACTGGGATCTGGTCGCGAACAAGAGCGGGACGACGCGGCTTGGCTTCAGCCTCTTGCTGAAGTTCTTCGAGCTGGAAGGCCGGTTTCCCGATGTGCTGGAAGAGGTGCCGTCGGCCGCAGTGGAATACGTCGCCGATCTGGTGAAGGTCCCGGCCCCGAATTCGCGAAGTACACGCTGGTCGGCCGGACCGCCGAGTACCACCGCAAGCAGATTCGTGAGGCCCTGGGGTTCCGGCCGTCGACGGTCGCGGACGAGAAGGCGCTGGCCGAGTGGCTGGCCGTGGAGGTCTGTCCAGTCGAGCTGGTGGAGGACCGGCAGCGCGAGGCTCTGCTGGTCGAGTGCCGGGCCCGGAAGATCGAGCCGCCGGGCCGTACCCGGGTCGAGAAGGTACTTGTCGCGGCGCGCGGTAAGTGGGAGAAGACGTTCTGCGCCCGCACGATCGGCCGCCTCGGCGAGGCGGGCACGGCTCGGCTGCTGTCCTTGGTGGCCGAGGACAACGAGGCGGGTACCGCGCTGCTGGCCGCACTCAAGCGGGACCCGGGGGCGGTCGGCCTGGACTCCCTGCTGACGGAGATCACCAAGCTCAACGACGTGCGCAAGCTCGGGCTGCCGGACGGGCTGTTCGCGGACTGCTCGGAGAAGCTGGTGGCCGCCTGGCGGGCGCGGGCGATCAAGATGTACCCCTCGGACTTCCGCGACACGGCGGAGGACGTACGAATCACCTTGCTCGCGGCGCTGTGCTCGTCCCGTCAGGCGGAGATCACCTTCTACGACGCCGGCGATGACGTGCCCATGGATGGCGTGGTGCGCAAGGACTGGCGCGAGGCGGTCGTTGACGACAAGGACAAGGTCGAGCGTATCCCGTACGAGTTGTGCGTCCTGGTCGCGCTCCGGGACGCCGTGCGGCGCCGCGAGATCTACGTCGAGGGCGCCGCACGCTGGCGCAACCCGGAGGACGACCTGCCCGGCGACTTCGAGGCCACCCGCGCCGTGCACTACGCCGCGATCCGCCAGCCGCTGAATCCGCGGGCGTTCATCGCGGACCTGAAGAAGCGCATGACCGCGGGCCTGGGCCAGCTGTCCGGCGCGCTCGCGGACGGCAGCGCGGGCGGGGTGAAGGTCACTACCCGCAAGGGCGAGCCGTGGATCACCGTGCCCAAGCTGGAGCCGCTGGCCGAGCCCACCGGTCTTCAGACCCTCAAGGAGGAGGTCACGCGCCGCTGGGGCGTCCTGGACCTCCTGGACGTGCTGAAGAACGCCGACTTCCTCACCGGCTTCACTGGGGAGTTCTCCTCGGTGGCCGCCTACGAGCGCATCGAGCGTGACGTCCTCCAGCGCCGCCTCCTGCCGGCCCTCTTCGGGTTGGGCACGAACATGGGCATCCGGGCGATCGTGGCGACGGGTGAATATGGCGAGAGCGAGGCAGCGCTGCGGCACGTCCGCCGGTGTCGGCCAGGCGAAGTCCGGCACTTCGGCCAGACAACCCACCTCCCGACCCGACGACAACACCGCTGAAAGGTCAGTAACCTCGCCGCATGCCGCCCGCCAAGACCGCGTTCGTCTGCCTGCCCTGCCGGGCCTCGTACAAGCAGCCCCGCCCCGGCCGGGACAACCGGGTGCGTACCTGCCCCCGGTGCGCCGGGGCGCTGATCCACGTCGGGTCCGCCTTCGCGCCGCCGCGCCGGCGGGACGTCGCCGGCTGGCGGGCGCTGGCGGTGTTGCTGCACGCCGGGGTGCGCTTTCACAAGGACTGCTGCTTCGGTGGCCCGGGCTACCGGCCGCGCACCCTCAGGGAGGTGCGGGAGCGGCTGGCGTACGCCCGGGCCACCGGGGAGCCGTTCGACCGGGCGCTGGTGCGGCCGGAGGTGACGTAGGCGGTCAGGGTGCGAGGGGGCCGCCGCGCCAGGTGGGGAGTGGCGCGCGGCCCACGGCCACGTCGAACGCGGCGGCCGCCAGGAGGCGGGTCGAGTCGAGCGTGGGGAGAGGGGAGACGTCCGGGGTCACCAGGAGGGGGATCTCGGTGCAGACCAGGGCGACCGCGTCGCAGCCGCGGGCGGCCAGGCGGCCGATGACGCGCACGTACTCGCGGCGTGAGCTCTCGGAGAGGATGCCGCTCAGCAACTCCTCGAAGATGACCTCGTTGACGATGCGGCGGTCGTCCGCGTCCGGTACTTCCGCCGCGATGCCGCGGCGGGCCAGCGCCTCGGGGTAGACGGGGCCGTCCATCAGGTACTTCGTACCCAGCACCCCCACCCGTCCGCGGCCCTCGCGTGCTGCCTGGGCGGCTACGACCTCGGCGATGTGCAGGCCCGGCAGGGCGAGGTCCGGGCCGGGGCGTTCGAAGGCCATGTGGGCGGTGTTGTCGGGGCAGACGAAGAAGTCCGCGCCCGCGCGGGCCAGGCGGTCGGCGCTCTCGGAGAGCGTGGCGCGGATCGTGTCGTGGTCGCCCGCGTCCCACGCGGGCATGCTGCGGGCCAGCGCGATGAAGTCGAGGGTGACGTCGGGGTGTTCATGGGGGCCGAGTTCGGCGAAACCCTGCCGGCAGAAGGTGCGGAAGCACAGGGCGGCCCCTTCCGCGCTGTGCGCGAGAATGCCCAGGTGTCTCACGGCGGCTCCAGTGATCGGAAGCGGTCGGAACCCGCATGATCTCACCGTGCGGCCGGGTGCCCCCACGCCCGGACGGGGCGCCGGGGCACCCGGCCGCTCAGTGCTCAGCGCTCAGTCACACGCCCGGCCGTTGCGGTCCGGGTCCAGCTTCAGCGGATCGTCCTTGCCGTTCAGCCGCAGCGCCTTGTAGTCGTGGGCCTTGAGCCATGCGCAGCGGGCCGCCGTCGTCGCCGCGACCGTCTTCGGGAAGACCGTCGGGACGCACACGTTCTCCGCCCCGTAGTGGCGGTCGCAGCCCGCGATCTGCGGGGAGACGGGGTGGGACTTCCTGTCCGGCTCCGGGACGGACGCCTTCGCGTCGTGCCGCACCTTGCCCGCGAAGTCGTGGACCATCGGGGTCGCCAGGGCCTCCGGGCCGCCCAGGTGGACCCAGGAGGCCACCGACGGGACGCCGGCCGCGTCGACGGCGAAGAGCATGTACCAGCCGGGCGGCGCCAGGTTGGGGTTGCTCGTGACGTTGAGGTCGATCGTGGTGCCGTCCGCGCCGACCGTCATCGGCAGGTCGACGAAGCGCTGGTTCGGGTCCGAGGAGTGCGTCACCGCGGCCGGGCGGATCAGCTCGGCCTTGACCACCGGGCGGTCGACCGTCACGCGCTGCGTGCTGGCGTACTGCCACTTGTTGTTCGCCACCGACGTGATCTGCGGCCGCGCGCCCTTGTAGAGGTACGGCGGCGTGTAGATGGAGACGTGGTCGTCGAAGGTGCCGTTGCCGGGGTTGTCGCCGACGGCCATCACGCGGCCGTCGGGCAGCAGGAACGCCGAGGAGTGGTACGTGCGCGGGATCGGGTCCGTGGCCAGGCCGGCCTGGAAGGTGTTGGTCTGCGGGTTGAAGAAGCTCGCCTCGTACACCGGGTCCGCGCGGTCGTGGAGGCCGCCGCCGGTCTCCAGGACCTTGCCGTCGGGCATCAGGACCGCGGAGACGTACATCTTGCCCTGCCCGCCCGTCTGCGGCTTGGGGCCCTGGCCCTGGTCGACCGTGCCCTGCGGCAGCAGCGGTGCGGGCACATAGCGGGGGTTGGGCTGCTTGAGGTCGATGAGGTCCGTGAGGCGGCTCGCCTCCGGGTTGCGGTTGACGTTGCCGCCGCCCATGGTCAACACGCGCTGGTCCTGCGCGGGCGGCAGCAGCACGCTCATCGACTGGTCGCGGTTGTCCTTGTCCTGGAGCCCCGGCACGTCGGTGATCTTGTTGGCGCCGTAGTCATAGACCGACGCGCCCGTGCCCGGCGTGCCGTCGCCGAAGACGTGGCTGCCGGAGTAGAAGAGCCGGCCGTCCTGCATGAGGATCATCGACGGGTACAGGCCCCAGTACGACCAGGTCTGGTTGACCTCGTTGCGCGGCAGCCACTTCTGCTGCGCCTGGGAGAACTTCTCGGCGGTGACGCTGCCGGTCGAGTCCTCCTTGAGGCCGCCGAAGCTGATGACGTCGCCGTTGCCGAGGATCGTCGCCGAGGGGTACCAGTGGCCCTCGTTCATGTCGTTGGTCTTGACGTACTTCTCCGCCGCCGGGTCGAAGATGTAGCTGTCCTTGAAGCCCTCGTAGCCGTGGCTGCCGTCGGCCGCCGGGTATGCCTTGTTGCCGCTCATGATGAGCACGCGGCCGTCGGAGAGCTGCACATGGCCGGCGCAGAACATGTCGACCGGGGTCGGGATCGTCTTCGTGGTGCCGGTCTTCGGGTCGTAGACGGCCGAGGTGAAGGTGCCGGCCTTGAACATGTCGGGATCGTTGCCGGAGCCGGCGACCAGCAGCACCTTGCCGTTGTGCAGGACGACCGAGTGCATGCTGCGCACCGGGTTCTTGAACGGCATGACCGCCCAGGTGCCCTTGGTGCAGGCGTCGCCGGCGGTGCAGGTGTCGCCGACCGCGGGCTGGGTGGCGTCCTGCATGTCGTAGTCGTCGGAGACGACCGTGCCCGTGCCGTGGACGGAGATGCCCCAGGTGATCTGGTCCGTGCCGGGCGGGACGACGGGCGTACGGACGGAGGCGCGCGTGTAACCGGCGCTGACCGGCAGCGTCTTGAGGTCGGTCCAGTACTGCCAGCCGGCCTTCACGTCATGGCGGAAGACGGTGATGGTCGCGTCCGGCGTGGTGCTCTTGTACCAGAGGGAGAGGTCGTACTGATGGGCCGGCGTCACGTTCGGCGCACAGGAGGTGTCCTCGACCATCAGCGCCTTGCGGTCGCCGTCGACGCGGCGCGTGACGGAGACGGACAGCGCCCTGGCTCCGCTGTGCGCCTGGTCGGTCGTGGTGACGGTGAAGTCGTTGTCGCCCCAGCCGGACTTCTCCCAGCAGGTCGGCAGGGAGTCGGCGGACCGTACGGACTCGAAGCCGGGGTTGACGACGAGGTTCGAGCCGGCCTCCGCCGGGCCGGGCGCGGCCAGCAGCAGCCCGAAGGACGCGCCGGCGGCCAGGAGCGACGCCGCGGCCGCCCGGGTGCGTCTGCGGCGTCCGGGGAGACGGGCGCGTCTGCCTGCGGTGACCCTTAATGCCATGCCATCACGTGTCCCTTCGTTGTCGGCGGTGTCGGCGGTGTGTGCCCCGGCGGCGGCCCGGTGGCCGTGGCCCCGGCGCCGGTCACCGGGCGGCGGCGCGGATGCGGCGGATCTCGATCCGGTCCTCGCCCTCGCCGAAGGAGGCCACGGCTTCCGAGTTCTCCAGCGCGGCCTTCACCAGCGGAAGCGTCGAGGCGTCACGGCGGACGGTCGGCGAGGAGACCACGTAGTGCACGTCGCGCCAGCCCCGCGGCATGGTCTTGTTGACCGCGGGGTCGAGGTCGGCCTTGTAGAACCAGACGGCCCCGGTGCCGGGCCGGTAGCCGGCGTGCACGAGGTCGAGCCAGATCCCGTCGTCGGCCAGGACGCGCGTACGGGCCGGGTCGGCGACGTTGTCCCGGTCGCCCAGCCAGGCGGCGGCCGCGCGGTAGGGCGCGTTGGCGTCGACGGTCAGGGCCGCGCGGTTGCCGTCGTACCAGCGCGGTACGACGAGCACGGCGGCCGTCACGGCCAGCAGGGCTACCGCCGACCGGCGCACCGCCTGACGGCGGGGCCCCGGGCCCGGGCGGGCGCGCAGCAGGGCGCCGGCGACGGAGGCGGCCACGCCGGCGAGGGCCAGGGCGAGGAAGGGCAGGACCTGGATGACGTACATCGCCGGCAGATAGCCCGACGGGCGCAGCGCGACCAGCGCGAGGATCACGGCCGCGGCGGCGGGCCCGGCCAGGGCCCGGCCCGTGCGCGACCAGCGGGCGGCGGCGACCAGCAGCACGGCGGCGGCCAGCCCGCACAGCGGCAGGACGCGGTCGTAGTAGAGCCACGAGTGCAGCACGCCGTGCGAGCCGGAGCCGGGGTCGAGCATGAACCCGGAACCGGGGCGGCTCATCTGGTACCTGATGCCGTCGATCAGGGAGACGTGCCCGGGGCCGGGGAAGAGCTCGTGGTTGAGCAGGGCGAACAGCGGATAGGCCAGCCCGATCAGGACGCAGGCGGTCACCGCGCCCGTCACGGCGAACTTGCGGGTGTCGCGGTGGCTGTGCCGCCACATGGTCAGCAGCAGGGCGGGCAGGATGACGAGCATCGTCTCCTTGGACAGCACGGCGACCGCCGCCGCCAGCCCGGCCCCGAAGTGGTGCCACAGGTGGCGGCGGGGGGAGGCGGCCAGGCAGAAGGCCAGCAGGATCCACATCACGGCGATGTTGTCGAGGAAGATCTCCCGCTGTAGGACCACCGCCAGCGGGGAGAGCCCGAACAGGGCCATGGCCAGGCCCGCCGCCCACCGTCGCAGCCCCAGCCGCCGCCCCAGCACGTACACCAGCACCGCGCTGACGGCCGAGATCAGCAGCATCGCGCAGCGCATCGGGGCGACCGACATCGTGTCGGGGGACAGGGCCGCCGGTATCCAGGTGACCAGGGCTATCTGGATCCAGCCCAGCGGCGGGTGGTCGTACCAGTAGGTGTAGTGGGCCAGGCCCCTGCCCTCCTGGACGGCCCAGGCCTGGGCGAGGTAGGTGCCCTCGTCGTCGCCGATCGCCGGGAAGCCGGTGATGTTCCAGCCCTGCACCAGCATGATCGCCGCCAGCAGGACCCCGCACGTCAGCAGGTCGGGGCGCGAATCCCGCAGGCGCGGGACGGGTCTGAGGGGGCCGGGGGCCGTGGCGGGGGGCCGCGGCGCGGCGGGCGGTGCCGCCTGGGCGGTGGGGAGTGTCGCGGTCACGAAGTGACGTCCTCTCGGGTGAGGTGCGCGCCGACGTGTCGGGTGAGCTCCCAGTCGCTGCGGCCCCGCTGCTCCCGCCAGACCGCGCGCACCGCGGCCCCGGCGAGCATGAGCTGGTAGAAGGGGCCGCCGAGGATGAGCTTGAGGTAGTGGACGAAGCGCACGCGCAGGCCGTACTGCGTGCCGAAGTCGTGCAGCCCGACGATCTCGAACATGAAGGTGACCAGCATGGTGACGGCCGGCAGGAAGGTCACCACGGCGACGCCGGCGGGGACGTCGAGGAAGAGCGCTATGGCGATGTTCAGCGGGATGATCAGGCCGGTGAACGCCTGGAAGAAGGGCGTCATCAGGGTGTAGCGGGCGAGCATGCGCTGGGCGACGGTGGGCAGTTGCCGCCAGTCCTTCTTGCGGTAGACCTGAAGGAATCCCTGGTTCCAGCGGGTGCGCTGCTTGAGCAGGCTCATCAGGGAGCCGGGGGTCTCCTCGCGGGTGACCATCTCCGAGTCGTAGGCGACGACGACGCGCTTGCCCCGGCTGGAGAGCCGCACGCCCAGGTCGCAGTCCTCGGCCAGGCACTCCGGGTCCCAGCCGTCGGCCTCGCGCAGCACGTCGGTGCGGACGAAGACGGTGTTGCCGCCCAGCGGGATGAAACCTTTCTCCGCGTGCAGGTGGAGGCGGCTGCGGAACCAGAAGAAGTACTCCAGGCAGTTGCGCAGGCTGTACCAGCTGGAGTGGAAGTTGATCAGCTGGACGCCGCCCTGCACCACGTCCGCGCCGGTCGCCCGGAAGGCGTGGTCGACGTGGGTGAGCAGCGCGGGGTGGACCTGGTCCTCGGCGTCGAAGACGCCGACGACCTCGCCCCGGCAGTGGGGGAGCGCGGTGTTGAGCGCCTTGGGCTTGTTCTTCTTCTCGTGGACGTCGACGATCACCCGCACCCGGTCCGGGTCGGTGGCCGCCACCTTCTCGGCGACCTCGGCGGTCTCCGGGTCGTCGTGGCCGACGATGACGAGGACCTCGAAGCTGCGGTGCGTGGACCTCAGCAGCCGGGTGACGGTGTGCTCCAGCACCGCCTGTTCGTGCCGGGCGGGCACCAGGAGCGAGAAGGACAGGGCGCCTTCGTCGCCGGCCGGCTCGAAGCGGGTGCCCGCGAGGGTCTCGGGGGTGCGCCAGGCGTGCATCTGCCACCACAGCGTGAAGGCCGCCATCCAGAAGAGGGCGAGCGAGACCGTACAGACGACGACGGAAGCGAGCAAAGAAGTCCCCCCTGAAAAGCGCCACGAAAGCGCCGTGGCATCGCTTGGATCTTCCCCCGCACGCGACTCCCCAGTGCGCGTGTGTGTCTCCCTGCGGGAGAGAGTAAGGGGGGAAGGTGAAACTCGGGTGCGGAAACGGTAAATCCTGTGTTTCCGAGGGAACTCGTCCTTGATCCCGTCATGTTGGCACAGACCATTGCGGCTCATGGACGGCCAGACGGCCGGGGCGATGGCCGACGGAGTGTCAGCTCATGGCCCACAGGCGTTCTTCCGCACGGGACGGACCGGTGGCAGACTCGCCGCTATGGGTGCGTTGGGGCGCATGCGTGGCCTTTCCCTTGCCGGCCCCCGGGTGCGGTACGCGGCGGGCGCCGCGGCCCTCGCCGGCGTGGCGGTCATGGCGCTCGCCGGCTGCGAACCGGCCGGCGGGCTCGACGCGGCGGCCGTCGCCGTCACCACACAGCGGCAGGCCAGTGGCGCGCTCGACCGCGAGGGCGTCAAGGTGGCCTGGCTGAAGTGCACCGGCAAGGCCGAGGGCGGCGGCAAGGACGCGGGCGGCGGCAAGGACGCGGGCGGCGCCACCCAGCCGGTCTACGCCGTCGGCGTCGACTGCGAGGGGCGCACCGAGAGCGGCAAGAAGATCATCGTCTTCGGCCGGGTCACCGGCGCCAGCGGCCAGGAGTGCGTCCGCGGCCTGCTGACCGCCAAGGTCGACGGGAGGACGGTCTTCTCCGTGAGTGTCCTGGGCGACTGCTCGCACACCGGCGCCGGAACGCCCCCGAAACCGCCGTCGAAGCCCACCTCCTCCGCCGACTGCACCGACGGGCCCGGCGATCACGGCCACCACCAGCAGGGCAAGTAGCCGGGAGGGTCGCCGCGGTCGTCCCGACGGACCGGTAACATCCGGACCGTAGGAGCCGACGACCCGGGAGGAGCCACCGGTGGCGGGAGAACCGCAGGCCGACTGCCTGTTCTGCAAGATCGCGGCAGGGGAGGTGCCCGCGACGGTCGTCAAGGAGACCGAGACGACCCTCGCGTTCCGCGACATCAACCCCCAGGCGCCCGTGCACTGCCTGGTGATCCCCAAGGTGCACTACCCCGACGCCGCCTCCCTCGCGGCCGCCGAGCCGCGGATCGCCGCCGACGTGCTGCGCGAGGCCGGCGAGGTCGCCCTGCAGGAGAACGGGGACAAGGGCTTCCGCATCGTCTTCAACACCGGCGCCGGCGCCGGGCAGACCGTCTTCCACGCCCACGCCCACGTCCTCGGCGGCCGCGGCTTCAACTGGCCGCCCGGCTGAGCCGTATGTCCGTACGCGAACTCGTCGTCCTCGGCACCGCCAGCCAGGTGCCCACCCGGCACCGCAACCACAACGGCTACGTCCTGCTCTGGGACGGCGAGGGCCTGCTCTTCGACCCCGGAGAGGGCACCCAGCGGCAGATGCTGCGCGCCGGGGTGGCCGCCCACGACCTCAACCGGATCTGCGTCACCCACTTCCATGGTGACCACTCCCTCGGCCTGGCCGGGGTGATCCAGCGCATCAACCTCGACCGGGTGCCGCACCGGGTCACCGCGCACTATCCGGCCAGCGGCCAGCGCTTCTTCGAACGGCTGCGGTACGCCACGGCCTACCGGGAGACGGTGAAGCTGGTGCAGGAGCCGGTGGCCGGCACCGGCGCGGTCCTCGCCGACAGCGGCACGTTCCTGCTGGAGGCCCGCAGGCTCTCGCATCCCGTCGAGTCCTACGGCTACCGCCTGACCGAGCCCGACGGCCGTCGCATGCTGCCCGAGCGGCTGGCCGCGCACGGCATCAGCGGGCCGGACGTCGGCCGGCTCCAGCGCGAGGGCGCCGTCGGCGGCGTCACCCTGGACGAGGTGAGCGAGGTCCGGCGCGGGCAGCGCTTCGCGTTCGTCATGGACACCCGGCTGTGCGAGGGCGTCCACGCCCTCGCCGAGGGCTGCGACATGCTCGTCATCGAGTCGACGTTCCTCGACGAGGACGAGGCCCTCGCCACCGAGCACGGCCATCTGACGGCGGGCCAGGCCGGCCGGGTCGCGGCCGAGGCGGGCGTACGGCACCTGGTGCTCACGCACTTCTCGCAGCGCTACGACGACCCCGTCGTCTTCGAGCGGCAGGCCCGCGCGGCCGGCTTCGACGGCGAGCTGACCGTCGCCCGGGACCTGATGCGCGTACCGCTGCCGAAACGGCGCTGAGCCGTCCGCGACCCGGGGACGACCGTGCCGAAGATCGTCGGTGGCACCCCCGGGGCGTACCGTGGGGGAAGACCAGCGACACGAAGGGCGGGGCGCGACATCATGGCGCAGGAAGTACGCGGAGTCATCGCACCGGGGAAGAACGAACCGGTCCGGGTGGAGACCATCCTCGTGCCGGACCCGGGACCGGGCGAGGCCGTGGTGAAGGTCCAGGCGTGCGGCGTCTGCCACACCGACCTGCACTACAAGCAGGGCGGCATCAACGACGACTTCCCCTTCCTCCTCGGCCACGAGGCGGCGGGCATCGTCGAGGCCGTCGGCGAGGGCGTGAGCGAGGTGGCCCCCGGCGACTTCGTCATCCTCAACTGGCGGGCCGTCTGCGGCCAGTGCCGGTCCTGCCTGCGCGGCCGGCCGCAGTACTGCTTCAACACCCACAACGCCCGGCAGAAGATGACGCTCGCCGACGGCACGGAGCTCTCGCCGGCGCTCGGCATCGGCGCGTTCGCCGAGAAGACGCTCGTCGCGGCCGGCCAGTGCACCAAGGTCGACCCCGGCGTCTCCCCGGCGGTGGCGGGGCTGCTCGGCTGCGGGGTCATGGCGGGCATCGGTGCCGCGATCAACACCGGCCAGGTCGGGCGCGGCGACTCGGTCGCCGTCATCGGCTGCGGGGGCGTCGGCGACGCGGCCATCGCCGGTTCCCGGCTCGCCGGCGCGGCACGGATCATCGCCGTCGACATCGACGACCGCAAGCTCGAGACCGCCCTGCGCATGGGCGCCACCCACACCGTCAACTCCCGCCTCACCGACCCCGTCGAGGCCATTCGCGAGCTGACCGGCGGCTTCGGCGCGGACGTCGTCATCGAGGCGGTCGGCCGCCCCGAGACGTACGAGCAGGCGTTCTACGCCCGCGACCTGGCCGGCACGGTCGTCCTGGTGGGCGTGCCCACCCCGGACATGAAGCTGGAGCTGCCGCTCCTGGACGTCTTCGGCCGCGGCGGCGCCCTCAAGTCCTCCTGGTACGGCGACTGCCTGCCCTCGCGCGACTTCCCCATGCTCATCGACCTGCACCAGCAGGGACGGCTCGACCTCGGCACGTTCGTCACGGAGACCATCGGCCTGGGCGACGTGGAGAAGGCGTTCGAGCGCATGCACGCGGGCGACGTGCTGCGCTCGGTGGTCGTCTTCTGACCCCGCCGCCCGGCGGGCGCGCGCCCGCCGGGCGTCAGCGGCGCGCCTGCCGGGCCCGGGCGAGGATGCGGGCGGCCACGGCGGGGGAGTCGACCAGCGGATGCAGCGCCAGCGCGCGCAGCGCCGCGTCGCGGTCCTCGTGGACGGCCGCCTCGATCGTGGCCCGCTCGACGGCCTTGAGCTGCAGCATCAGCCCCAGCTGGTCCTCGCGCAGGGGGGCGCACGGCAGTGGGCGCGCGCCCTTGGCGTCCACTACGCACACCGTCTCGATGATGGCGTCGGCGCTCAGCGCCGGCACCGTCGAGCCGTTGCGGACGTTGAGGATGAGCCGCGCGCCCTCGTTGGCGGCCACCCCGCGCATGAACGCCAGCGCCACCCGTTCGTAGCCGCCGCCGTCCAGGTCGCAGCTGTCGCGCTGCCAGCCGCCGGACGCGGCCCGGCTCGCGGCGCCGTAGGTCTCCTCGCGCTGCAGCCGGGTCCGCTCCCACAGTTCGTGCGCGCGGTGCGGCGCGGCCGCCGCCTCGGTGAAGAAGTCGTTCTGCTGCTGGTCGAGGAACTCCCCGCGCGTCTCCGCGGCCTCCTGCACCGAGCGGAGCGTCTCGCGGCGGAAGTAGTAATAGTGCAGGTACTCGTTGGGCAGCGCGCCCAGGGCCCGCAGCCACTCACCGCCGAAGAGCTTGCCCTCCTCGAGCGTGCGCAGCGCCGCGTCGTCCCGCAGCAGGCCCGGCAGCAGATCCTCGCCGTCCAGCGTCAAGGAGCGCAGCCACCCCAGGTGATTGAGGCCCACGTAGTCGTAGCTCACTCTTTCCGGGTCGGCGTGCACCGCCTGCGCGGCCCGCCGCGCCAGGCCCACCGGCGAGTCACAGATGCCGATCACCCGTTCGCCCAGCACCGCGGACATCGCCTCGGTCACCATCCCCGCGGGGTTGGTGAAGTTGATGACGTACGCCCGGGGCGCGATCGCCGCGACCCGCTCCGCGATCTCGATGGCGACCAGCACCGTACGGAGCCCGTACAGCACCCCGCCCGCGCCGACCGTCTCCTGCCCCAACACGCCCTCGCTGAGCGGGATCCGCTCGTCCAGCACGCGCCCGGCGGTGCCGCCCACCCGGATCGCGGAGAAGACGAAGTCGGTGCCCTCCAGGGCCTGGTCCAGATCGTCGGCGATCCGCACCGCCGGGGCGCCCGACACCCCGGCGGCCTGGGCGGCCAGCACCGACGCGATGACCCTCAACCGCTTGGTATCGGTGTCGTACAGCACGAGTTCCGTACAGCGCCCCGGCGCGTCGCGCCGGGCGTCGTCCAACAGGGCCCGGTGCACGAGAGGCACGCGAAAGCCGCCGCCGCCGAGAATCGTCAGCCTCATAGCCCGGAACGTACCGCAGGATCGGGCAGACTGTCCGGACCCGCACCCGTGCACCCCTGAGAGGAGCAACGAGCGAGCATGTCGGTCTCTTCGTCGCACGTGACACCGCAGGCAGGCCGCCAGGGCGAGGGCATCGGGGACGAGCGGTTCGAGGGCGCGGCACCGGTCCTCGACCCCCTCGCCGAGGTACGCCGCGAGGGCGACCCGGCGACCGACGTCTATCTGACCGGGCCGGTCTTCCTCGACATCATCTTCACCGGCCTGGACTCGGCGCCCGTGCGCGGCACCGAGTCCTGGGCGCGCGGCATGGGCTCCAGCCCCGGCGGCATCGCCAACATGGCCACCGCCCTGGCCCGGCTGGGCCTGCGCACCTCGCTGGCCGCGGCCTTCGGCGACGACATGTACGGCGAGTACTGCTGGGAGGCGCTCTCGCGCGGCGAGGGCATCGACCTGAGCCTGTCGCGCACCGTGCCCGGCTGGCACTCCCCGGTCACCGTCTCCATGGCCTACGAGGGCGAGCGGACGATGGTCTCCCACGGGCACGAGGCCCCGCCCCCGGAGGAGCCCGCCCCCGAGTGCCCGCCCCCCGCCCGCGCCTGCGTGGCCCTGCTCGTACCGGGCCGCCAGGAGGAGTGGATCGGACGCGCGGCCCGCCGGGGCAGCCGGGTCTTCGCCGACGTCGGCTGGGACGACACCGGCCGCTGGGACCCCGCCGACCTGGCCGACCTCGAACACTGCGAGGCGTTCCTGCCCAACGCCGAGGAGGCCATGCGCTACACCCGCACCGACTGCCCCCGCGCCGCCGCCCGCGCGCTGGCGGACAAGGTGCCGCTGGCCGTGGTGACGATGGGGGAGCGGGGCGCCTACGCCGTCGACGGGCGCACGGGCGAGAGCGCCGAGGTCCCCGCCATCGTCGTCGAGGCGCTCGACCCGACGGGCGCCGGGGACGTCTTCGTGGCCGGCTTCGTCACCGGCACCCTCGCCGGCTGGCCGCTCGCGGACCGGCTCGCCTTCGCCGGGCTGACCTCGGCCCTGTCCGTGCAGGAATTCGGGGGCTCGCTCTCCGCCCCCGGCTGGGTGGAGATCGCCGCCTGGTGGCAGCACGTGAAGTCCTTCGACGACCAGTCCCGGGCCACCCTGCGCCGCTACGCCTTCCTCGACGGCCTGCTGCCCGCCGCCTGCCGCCCCTGGCCGCTGCGCCGGGCCGTGCCCACGCTGGGATTCCGCCGTCCGTAAAAGCCTTCGGGCTCACGGGGGCACCGTCGTACCCTTGGTATTCCAAGGTTCTTCGGACGCAGGAACGCAGGAAAGAAGGGGATGAGCAGGCCTTCAGAGCCGGCCCATGACTCAGACACCCACACGACCGCAGGCGACCACCCGGTTCACCGTCCCGGCCAAGCACCCCATGGTGACGGTCCTGGGCTCCGGGGACGCGCTCCTGCGGGTCATCGAGAACGCCTTCCCCTCCACGGACATCCACGTACGGGGAAATGAAGTCAGCGCGACGGGCGACGAGCGGGAAGTGGCCCTCGTCCAGCGCCTCTTCGCCGAAATGATGCTGGTGCTCCGCACGGGGGCGCCGATGACGGAGGACGCGGTGGAACGCTCGATCGCCATGCTCAAGGACGAGGAGAAGGGGGCCGAGACCCAGACCCCCGCCGAGGTCCTCACCCAGAACATCCTCTCCAACCGCGGCCGCACCATCCGCCCCAAGACGCTGAACCAGAAGCGCTACGTCGACGCGATCGACAAGCACACGGTCGTCTTCGGCATCGGCCCCGCCGGCACCGGCAAGACCTACCTGGCCATGGCCAAGGCCGTCCAGGCCCTGCAGTCCAAGCAGGTCAACCGCATCATCCTGACCCGGCCCGCCGTCGAGGCCGGCGAGCGGCTCGGCTTCCTGCCCGGCACGCTCTACGAGAAGATCGACCCGTATCTGCGGCCGCTCTACGACGCGCTGCACGACATGCTCGACCCCGACTCCATCCCGCGCCTGATGGCCGCCGGCACGATCGAGGTCGCGCCGTTGGCCTACATGCGCGGCCGGACGCTCAACGACGCGTTCATCATCCTCGACGAGGCACAGAACACCAGCCCCGAGCAGATGAAGATGTTCCTCACCCGGCTCGGCTTCGACTCCAAGATCGTGATCACGGGCGACGTCACCCAGATCGACCTGCCCGGCGGCACCAAGAGCGGCCTGCGCCAGGTGCGGGAGATCCTCGAGGGCGTCCAGGACGTCCACTTCTCCATGCTCACCAGCCAGGATGTGGTCCGGCACAAGCTGGTCGGCCGTATTGTCGACGCGTACGAGCAGTACGACAGCCGCAGCAACGGAAAGTAAACCTCGGTAACACCATGTCAATCGACGTCAACAACGAATCCGGCACGGAGGTCGACGAGCAGGCGATCCTCGATGTCGCCCGCTACGCCCTCACCCGGATGCGTATCCACCCGCTCTCCGAACTCTCGGTCATCGTTGTCGACGCCGATGCCATGGAGCAGCTCCACATCCAGTGGATGGACCTCCCCGGCCCCACCGACGTGATGTCCTTCCCCATGGACGAGCTGCGCCCGCCGGCCAAGGACGACGACGAGCCGCCGCAGGGCCTCCTCGGCGACATCGTCCTGTGCCCCGAGGTCGCCAAGAAGCAGGGAGAGGAGGCCCCGACCGGGCACTCCATGGACGAGGAGCTCCAGCTCCTGACCGTCCACGGCGTCCTCCACCTCCTCGGCTACGACCACGAGGAGCCCGACGAGAAGGCCGAGATGTTCGGCCTCCAGGCGGCGATCATCGACGGCTGGCGCGCCGAGCGCGGCATCGAAGGGCCCTCCCCGGCTCCCACGTTCACGTGACCGGCCGGCTGATCGCCGCGGCGGTCCTGCTGCTCGTCGTCGCCTGGCTCGCCGCCTGCGCCGAGGCCGGCCTCGCCCGGACCACCCGGTTCCGGGCCGAGGAGGCCGCACGGGCGGGGCGGCGCGGCAGCGCCCGGCTGATGGCCGTCGCGTCCGACCCCACCCGCTACCTCAACCTGGCGCTGCTGGTGCGCGTCGCCTGCGAGATGGCGGCGGGCGTCTTCGTCACCTACGTCTGCCTGGAGGAGTTCGACTCCACCTGGCAGGCGCTGACGGTCGCCGTCGCCGTGATGGTCCTCGTCTCGTACGTGGCCGTCGGCGTCTCCCCGCGCACCATCGGCCGGCAGCACCCGCTGGGCACCGCCACCGCGGCGGCGCACGTCCTGCTGCCACTCGCCCGGATCATGGGCCCGGTGCCCCGGCTGCTGATCCTCCTCGGCAACGCCCTCACCCCCGGCAAGGGCTTCCGCATGGGCCCCTTCGCCTCCGAGGCGGAGCTGCGGGCCATGGTCGACCTGGCGGAGAAGGAATCACTGATCGAGGACGAGGAGCGCCGCATGGTGCACTCCGTCTTCGAGCTCGGCGACACCCTCGTCCGCGAGGTGATGGTGCCCCGGACGGACCTCGTCGTCATAGAGCGCGGCAAGACCATCCGCCAGGCCCTCACCCTCGCCCTGCGCTCCGGCTTCTCCCGCATCCCGGTGACCGGCGAGAACGAGGACGACGTGGTGGGCATCGTCTACCTCAAGGACCTCGTCCGTAAGACGCACATCAGCCGGGACGCCGAGTCCGAGCTGGTCTCGACGGCCATGCGGCCGGCGGTCTTCGTCCCCGACACCAAGAACGCCGGCGACCTGCTGCGCGAGATGCAGCAGCAGCGCAACCACTGCGCCGTCGTCATCGACGAGTACGGCGGCACCGCCGGCATCGTCACGATCGAGGACATCCTGGAGGAGATCGTCGGCGAGATCACCGACGAGTACGACCGTGAGCTGCCGCCCGTCGAGGAGCTCGGCGGCGGCCGCTACCGCGTCACGGCCCGCCTCGACATCGGCGACCTGGGCGAGCTGTACGGCCTGGAGGAGTTCGACGACGAGGACGTGGAGACCGTCGGCGGCCTGCTCGCCAAGTTCCTGGGCCGGGTGCCGATCGCCGGCGCCACCGCCGACGTCGAGCTCACCGAGCACGGCAAGGACCCGGACCTGACGGCCCTGCGGCTGACCGCGGAGGCGGCCGCCGGGCGCCGCAACCGCATCGTCACCGTGCTGGTCGAGCCGGTGCGGGGGCGGGACGACCCGGCGGAGTGAATGTCCCCGGCGCCGGGGTTCCCCCCGGCGCCGGCCGGGAACACAGGCCAGGTGGCAGTAGTCAGAAGGATCGCCCGTCCCCTGCTGGCCTCGGCGTTCGTCAGTAGCGGCCTGCGGACCGTCCAGCACCCCGAGACCCTGGCCGCCACCGCCGCGCCCGTGGCCCTCGCCATCGCCGAGCGGGTGCCGGGGCTGCCGCGGGACGCCCGGGCGCTGGTGCGTCTGAACGGCGCGGTGCACCTGGGCGCCGGCGGCCTGCTGGCCCTCGGCATCCTGCCCCGCACGTGCGCCCTGGCGCTGGCGGCCAGCCTGGTGCCGACGACGCTGGCGGGGCACGCGTACTGGGCGGAGGAGGACCCGGCCAAGCGGATGCAGCACCGGGTGGCCTTTTTCAGCAACATGTCGATCCTGGGCGGACTGCTGATCGCTGCCGCCGATACGGGTGGCCGGCCGTCGTGGGGGTACCGGTGCGGTCGGGTGCGGCGCCGTCGCGGCTGAGCCGAGGGCTTCTTTCCCCTCCCCGCCCTTTCACCGTTTCTTGTCCTCAATCGCCGGACGGGCTGGATTTCCAGCCCGTCCGGCGATTGAGGACCGGGGTCTGGGGCGGAGCCCCGGTTTCGGGAAGGGGCGGGTAGGGGAAAAGTCAGCGCCCCGCATGCGTACGCCGCAGGCCCACTGCCACCAGGACCGCCACCGCCGCCACGACCGCGGCGTCCACGCCCAGGCCCAGCTTGATTCCCCCCAGCGTCGCCGACGCGAAGTCGGCCCCCGCCTCGCGCCGCGCCGCGATGTGCGCCGACGCCAGAGCGCTCAGCAGCGGGATGCCGACTGTGATGCCCACCTGCTGCGAGCTGGTCACCAGGCCCGTGGCCAGGCCCTGCTCCCCGTCCGGCAGCCCCGACGTGGCCGTCACGCCGTACGCCACGATCGCCCACAGGTGACCGACGCTGCCCAGCGACGCGGCCACCAGGGCCAGCCAGGCGCCCGAGGTCGTGCCCAGGCCCAGCAGGGCCGCCGTGAAGCCGGCCTGCACCAGCAGGCCCGCCACCAGCGTGGTGCGGGAACCGAAGCGGGCGATGATCCTGGGGGCGGCTATGCCGGAGAGGGCCGCGAAGACGCCCAGCACACCGAAGACCAGGCCGGTGCGGACCGCCGACAGCTCCAGCACCTCCTGCAGGTACAGGGTGAGGAGGAAGATGACCGAGGTCATCATCGCGAAGGTGGTCAGCCCCGCCAGGTTCCCCCAGGCCACCGTCCGCCGCCGCAGCATCGGCAGCGACACCAGCGGCTCGGCGGCCCGGGACTCCACCACCACGAAGGCCACGAGCAGCACCACTCCGGCGATCAGCGTGAGAAGGACGTCCACGCCGCCGAAGCCGCGCTGCGCCGCCGTCGACAGCGCGTAGATCAGCGCCAGCAGGCCGCCGGTCACCGTCACCGCGCCCGGCACGTCCAGGCGCGGCCGGCCCTCGCGCCGGGACTCCGTCAGCAGCCCGGGCGCCGCCAGCAGCACGCCCACGCCCGCCACCGCGAGCAGCCCCATCGTCGAGCGCCAGCCCAGCGCGTCGGTCATCACGCCGCCGAGCACCATGCCGATGGTGAAGCCCAGGGACATCAGCGTGCTGCTGATGCCCAGCGCCCGCTCGCGCTGCGGGCCCTCGGCGAAGGTCGTGGTCAGCAGCGACATCCCGGTCGGCACGATCACGGCCGCGCCCAGCCCCTGCAGCGCCCGCCCGGCCAGGAAGGACGCCGGGTCCCAGGCGAGCGTGGCGAGCACGGAGGCCACCGTGAACAGCGCCAGCCCGGTCAGGAACAGCTTCCGCCGCCCGTAGAGGTCCGCGATCCGGCCGAAGAACAGCAGGAAGCCGCCCGACGGCAGGGCGAAGGCCGTGACCGCCCACTGCAGGTCGGCCTGGCCCATGCCCAGGTCGTCCCCGAGGACGGGCAGGGCGACGTTGAGGATGGAGAAGTCGAGCGCGACGATGAACTGCGCGGCGCACAGCACCAGCAGGATCAGCTTCGCGCGGGTGGTCATTCGGGGGCGGGCCGGGGCCGCCGAGGTGTCGGGCCCGGATGTACGGGGCAGGGAGTCGATCGCCATGTGACCACCCTCGGGTTCCCGGAATACCCGTGGGGAGAGGGCGCTTATGGTGGTGGTCGCACCACCAGGCAGGGGAACGGCCCAGGTGAGGCACGTGAGGGGGGAAAGGTGACCGTGGCACCGCACGAGGGCCGGGACAGGCCGCGCCGGCGCGAGGAACTGCGCGAGTTCCTGATGAGCCGCCGGGCCAGGGTCTCGCCGGCCGAGGCCGGGCTGCCGGACGGCGGGGCCCGCCGCCGCACGCCGGGCCTGCGCCGCGAGGAGGTCGCGGTCCTCGCCGGAGTGGGCGCCAGCTGGTACCAGTGGCTCGAGCAGGGCCGTCAGATCACCGTCTCGCCGCAGGTCCTCGACGCCGTCGCCCGCGTGCTGCGGCTGGACGGGCCCGAGCGCCGCCATCTGTACATCCTGGCCGGCCTGAACCCGCCGCTGCCGGAGTCCGCGCACGACCCGGAGTACCTGTGCGACGGGCTGCGCAGGCTGATCGACGGCTGGCTGCCCTCCCCGGCGCACATCATGGACCCGTACTGGAACCTCGTCGCGTACAACGAGGCGGCCGGTCACGTCCTCGGCTTCCGGCCGGAGACCCGGCAGAACTGCCTGATCGACTTCTTCACCGACCCCGTCTACCGCGCCCGCGCCGCCAACTGGGACGAGAACGCCCACCGCGTCGTCGCCAGTTATCGCGCGGCCTGCTCCGAGCGCCCCGACGACGACGGCTTCAAGGAGATCGTGGCCGAGGTGTCCGCGGCGAGCCCGGAGTTCACCGAGCTGTGGGCGCGCGGCGATGTGAGCCCGGGCGGCCTGCTGGTCAAGGAGTTCGAGCACCCGGTGGTCGGCACGCTGTACCTGGAGAGCACCCAGCTGCGCGTGCCCGCCCGGCCGGATCTGACGATCGTGCTGCACAACCCGGTGCCGGATACGGGCACGGCCGCGAAGGTGCGCTGGCTGTCCTCGCCGGAGGGCCGGCGCGGCCGCATGTACTCGCTCGGCGGCCTGCTGGAGCGGAAATCCGGCTGAGGCCCGTACATGACGGCGGCATGACGGCCGTATGAAGGCCGCACGGGTGCCCTCGGGGCCGCAAGACCCCCGCGCCTATGCTCCCCGGTATGACGGAGACGCTGGACCCCGAAGACCGCAAGCTCATCACGCTCGCCCGGGCCGCCCGGGCCCGCAACGCCGTCCCCGAGGGCGCGGCGGTCCGCGACGAGACGGGCCGTACGTACGTCGCCGGGACCGTGGCGCTCGACTCGCTCCGGCTCAGCGCGCTGCGGACGGCCGTGGCGATGGCCGTGGCCAGCGGCGCGAAGTCCCTGGAGGCGGCCGCGGTGGTCTCCGAGGCTCCCGCCGTGCCCGATACGGACCGCGCGGCCGTACGGGACCTGGGCGGGGCGGGGACCCCCGTGCTGCTCGCGGGGCCGGACGGCGTCGTGGGCCAGGTCGTCACCGCGGGCTGAAGCCGCTGGTCGGCGGGGGCCGGACGATCGGGGAGAATGTGAGGCATGGACAACGCCTCCTCCCCCTCCCAGGCCCCCCACCGCGCGGGCTTCGCGTGCTTCGTCGGCCGCCCCAACGCGGGCAAGTCGACCCTGACCAACGCACTGGTGGGGACGAAGGTCGCGATCACCTCCAACCGCCCGCAGACCACCCGCCACACCGTGCGCGGCATCGTGCACCGCCCGGACGCCCAGCTCGTCCTGGTGGACACCCCCGGTCTGCACAAGCCGCGCACCCTGCTGGGCGAGCGGCTCAACGACGTCGTGCGCACCACCTGGGCCGAGGTCGACGTGATCGGCTTCTGCCTGCCGGCCGACCAGAAGCTCGGCCCGGGTGACAAGTTCATCGCCAAGGAACTCGCGGGGATCAAGAAGACCCCGAAGATCGCGATCGTCACCAAGACGGACCTGGTCGACTCCAAGCAGCTCGCCGAGCAGCTGATCGCCATCCAGCAGCTGGGCGAGGAGCTGGGCATCCAGTGGGCGCAGATCGTCCCGGTCTCGGCCGTGGGCGACAAGCAGGTCTCCCTGCTGGCCGACCTGATCGCCCCGCTGCTCCCCGAGAGCCCGCCGCTGTACCCCGAGGGCGACCTCACCGACGAGCCCGAGCAGGTCATGGTCGCCGAGCTCATCCGCGAGGCGGCGCTCGAGGGTGTCCGGGACGAGCTGCCGCACTCGATCGCGGTCGTGGTCGAGGAGATGCTGCCGCGCGAGGACCGCCCCAAGGACAAGCCGCTGCTGGACATCCACGCCAACGTCTACATCGAGCGCCCCAGCCAGAAGGGCATCATCATCGGCCCCAAGGGCGCCCGCTTGAAGGAGGTCGGCATGAAGTCCCGCAAGCACATCGAGGCGCTGTTGGGTACTCCGGTCTACCTCGACCTGCATGTGAAGGTCGCCAAGGACTGGCAGCGCGATCCGAAGCAGCTGCGGAAGCTGGGGTTCTAGGGCGTTCGGGGTGCGCTGGTGCCGGCCGTAGGTCGGCGGTGCCGTCCGAAGCCAGCGAAGCGCCCGCGAGGCGGCCGGGGGGAGGGGTATCGGCCCCAAGGGCGCCCGCCTGAAGGAGGTCGGCATGAAGTCCCGCAAGCACATCGAGGCGCTGTTGGGTACTCCGGTCTACCTCGACCTGCATGTGAAGGTCGCCAAGGACTGGCAGCGCGATCCGAAGCAGCTGCGGAAGCTCGGCTTCTGACCTGCGCGGCTACGCGCCTTCCTTCAGGACGGTTCGGATCAGTTCGCGCTGGTCCTCGGTGAGGTGCGGGTCCGCCGCGTGGACCGAGCGGCCGTCCACCTTGATCTCGTAGTGGAAGCCGTCCGGCACGCCCCTCGCGGGGGCCTCCCGGCCCGGCGCGAGGGCGCGGTGGGCCAGGGCCTCCAGGTGCGTGGCGTCGGGCCGGCCGCAGGTGTCCAGCTCGGCCCGGCGCTCGATGCCGGCGAAACCGCCGGTACGGGTGATGACGATACGCATGGCGTCATCCCTACCCTGTCGGCTTCGGTCTACGGGTCCTTACGTGGTGGGCACCCCCACCTGGCCCCAGGCCTTGAGCACGGCCCGGGTCTCGTCGCCCTCGCCGTACAGCGAGCGCGCCGCGGCCACCGTCAGCCGGGCGAACTGGGCGAAGTCGGCGTCCGAGGACAGCTCGCCGCCGGTGAGCGTGGCGTACCAGATCTTGCCGGCGCGCTCCCAGGCGTTGCCGCCGAGGTCGGTGGCCAGCAGGTAGAAGGCGTGGTTGGGGATGCCGGAGTTGATGTGCACGCCGCCGTTGTCGCGGTTGGTGCGGACGTAGTCCTCCATGGTGGCGGGCTGGGGGTCCTTGCCGAGGACGTCGTCGTCGTAGGCGGTGCCCGGGGCCTTCATGGAGCGCAGGGCCGTGCCCTGGTCCACGCCCGGCCCCAGCAGCCCCGCCCCGATCAGCCAGTCGGCCTGGTCGGCGCTCTGTCCGAGTGAGTACTGCTTGATCAGCGAGCCGAAGACGTCCGCGCACGACTCGTTGAGCGCCCCGGACTGGCCGTAGTACTCCAGGTTCGCGGTGTGCTGGACGACGCCGTGGGTCAGCTCGTGGCCGATGACGTCCACGGCGACCGTGAAGTCGACGAAGGTGTCGTTGTCCCCGTCGCCGAAGACCATCCGCTCGCCGTCCCAGAAGGCGTTGCAGTAGCCCTCCCCGTAGTGGACGGTCGCGTCCAGCGGCAGTCCGCGGTCGTCGATCGAGCGCCGGCCGTAGGCCTTGAAGAAGAGGTCGAAGGTGGCTCCGAGCCCGGCGTGGGCGCGGTTGACCGAAGCGTCCTTGGCGGGGGCGTCGCCCTCGGCGTGCACCTTCTTGCCCGGCAGCGTCTCCCGGTGCCCGGCGTCGTAGATCGTGCGCTGCGGCGTGTCGGAGGGCGTGGTGGCGGACGAATCCGCGTACAGGCCGCGGACCGCGGTGACGCGGCGGCGGGTGCGCAGCACGCCGTCGTGCTCCAGGGTGCGGCGGGCGGGCTCGTTGAACCTCGGGTCATCGGCCTGGGCGAGCCTGTCCAGGACGTGCGGCGGCACGATGGTGCAGAAAACCGTCTTCTCCTGCGCGTTTGCTTCATCCATGGCGGCAATCTGGCACCGGCCCCGGGCCTTGTCATGGCCCGGTGCGGTGATTAACACAAAAGAGTGGGACGGTTCCGTGTGGGGCCATGGGCGTCCCGCATGCTGAAACGCCCCTGCCGTGCTTCCCGGGCCTCGGCTAGTGTGCTGTGCACCATGCGTGACGTGCTGCTTCTTCTTAGCTGCCGCGGCGAGGGTCTGTAGCGCAGGCCGACCCCCTCCCCGCGGAGTTCGGTGCTGCCGGTATCCCCTGGTGATCCGCCCCGTCGGCCGTCGTTCGCGCGGATAACCGAGGAGCCCTCCGCAGATGCCCGAGATCCACCCCTCCGTAGGCCGTCCCACGCCCGTCACCGCGGCCACCGTCACCCAGCGGCCGTCCGGCATGCCCGTCCACAAGTACCGCCCGTACGACGCCGTGGACCTGCCCGACCGCACCTGGCCCAACCAGCGCATCACCGTCGCGCCCCGGTGGCTGTCGACCGATCTGCGCGACGGCAACCAGGCGCTGATCGACCCCATGTCGCCCGCCCGCAAGCGGGAGATGTTCGACCTGCTGGTGCGCATGGGCTACAAGGAGATCGAGGTCGGCTTCCCCTCCTCCGGGGCCACCGACTTCGACTTCGTACGGTCGATCATCGAAGAGGGCGCCATCCCCGAGGACGTGACGATCTCCGTCCTGACCCAGGCCCGCGAGGAGCTGATCGAGCGCACGGTGGAGTCCCTGCGGGGCGCGCACCGGGCCACCGTCCACCTCTACAACGCCACGGCCCCCGTCTTCCGCCGCGTGGTCTTCCGGGGCTCGCGCGAGCAGGTCAAGCAGATCGCGGTGGACGGCACGCGGCTGGTCGTGGAGTACGCCGACAAGATCCTCGGCGACGGGACGGTCTTCGGCTACCAGTACAGCCCGGAGATCTTCACCGACACCGAGCTGGACTTCGCGCTGGAGGTCTGCGAGGGCGTCATGGACGTCTGGCAGCCCGAGACCGGCCGCGAGATCATCCTGAACCTGCCGGCCACCGTCGAGCGCTCCACCCCCTCCACCCACGCCGACCGCTTCGAGTGGATGTCGCGAAATCTGTCGCGGCGCGAGTTCGTGTGCCTGTCCGCCCATCCGCACAACGACCGCGGCACCGCCGTCGCCGCCGCCGAGCTGGCCGTCATGGCCGGCGCCGACCGCGTCGAGGGCTGCCTGTTCGGGCAGGGCGAGCGCACCGGCAACGTCGACCTGGTCACCCTGGGCATGAACCTCTTCTCCCAGGGCGTCGACCCGCAGATCGACTTCTCGCAGATCGACGAGGTCCGCCGGACCGCCGAGTACTGCAACCAGATGGAGGTCCACCCGCGCCACCCCTACGCGGGCGACCTGGTCTACACCGCCTTCTCCGGCTCCCACCAGGACGCCATCAAGAAGGGCTTCGAGGCGATGGCGGCCGAGGCGGCCACCGCCGGGAAGACCGTCGACGACATCGAGTGGGCCGTCCCCTACCTGCCCATCGACCCCAAGGACGTCGGCCGCTCCTACGAGGCCGTCATCCGCGTCAACTCGCAGTCCGGCAAGGGCGGCATCGCCTACGTCCTGAAGAACGACCACAAGCTGGACCTGCCGCGCCGGATGCAGATCGAGTTCTCGAAGATCATCCAGACCAAGACCGACGTGGAGGGCGGCGAGGTCACCCCGCAGGAGATCTGGTCCGTCTTCCAGGACGAGTACCTGCCCACGCCCGACAACCCCTGGGGCCGCATCACCCTGCGCTCCACGCAGACCTCCACCACCAGCGAGGGCACCGACGCGCTGACCGTCGAGGCCGCCGTGGACGGCACCGAGACGGTCCTCACCGGCACCGGCAACGGCCCGATCTCGGCCTTCTTCGACGCGCTCGCCGGCGCCGGCGTCGACGCCCGCCTGCTGGACTACACCGAGCACACGATGAGCGAGGGCGCCAGCGCCCAGGCCGCCTCGTACATCGAGTGCGTGATCGACGGCAAGGTGCTGTGGGGCATCGGCATCGACGCCAACACCACCCGCGCCTCGATCAAGGCGGTCGTGTCGGCGGTGAACCGCGCGTACCGGGGCTGACTGACGGCCCCCGCGAAGCCCCCGGGCGGCCCCGCCGTCAATTTCGCGCCACCGAAAACACCGCTTCCGGTGGGCTCGGTGGCGCGGCGGGCCAGCAGCCGCCCGAACTCCGCGCCCGGGGTACTGACGCCGCATCACCGATGTGGCTAACATCACGTCAACGCGGCGACCAGGCCGTGGCGTTATGGAGGTGCGCCGTGATGCACGCGCAAGGCCGACACAGCCCGGACCGGTGCGTGGTGGGCGTACGCACCGTATGGCGCACGGTCGGAGACGGCGAGTTCTTCTGCCCCGGCTGCGGCGGCGACCGCAACTACCACCGCCGCACGGGCCGCCGACGCCTGGTCGCCTTCGGGGTGCCGCTGCTGCCGCGCGGACCGGTGGGGCCCATCGTCGAATGCACGGCCTGCCGGGGACGGTTCGCGATGGACGTCCTCGACCACCCCACCACGACCCGCTTCTCGGCGATGCTCCGCGACGCCGTGCACACGGTGGCCCTGGCGGTCCTGGCCGCCGGCGGCACGGAGGCCCGTACGGTGCGCCGGGCCGCGGTCGGGGCGGTACGGGCGGCCGGGTTCGCCGACTGCAGCGAGGAGCAGCTGGTCACCCTCATCGAGGCCCTCGCCGCGGACACGGGACGCCTCCCGGGGCGGTACGCGAGTCCGCCGGAGGCCGTCGGCCGGGACGGCTTCGACCCCTGCGGCACGGCCCTGTCCATCGAGCTCCACGAGGCCCTGGAGCCCCTCGCCCCGCACCTGGCCCCCGCCGGTCGTGAGTCGATCCTGCTGCAGGGCGCCCGCATCGCCCTGGCGGACGGCCCCTACCGGCCCGCGGAGCGGGAGGTGCTGGCCACGGTGGGGCGGGCGCTGCTGCTGGACCCCGAGGACACGGACCGGCTGCTGGCGGCGGCCCGCATGCCGTCATAGGGCCCCGGCGGGCCTAGACGGCCGCCGCGGGCCCGCCCGGGGCGCGGTGCCGCCGCCGCAGCACCCGGAACCGCCACACGGCGCCGAGCACGACGGGCACGGCGCCGGCGGCGGCGAACACCAGGGCCGTCGACACCGCGTCCGTCAGGAGGGGCGCGCCGAACCCGACGGCCGACAGCCAGGCCCCCGCGAGCGCGGGCAGGGCGATCTGCCAGGAGCGCAGCGCCCGGCCGCGGCCGGTGCGGAAGCCCGCCCGCACGGAGGTCCACAGCAGCGTGCCGCCCAGGGCGAGCAGCCCCAGACCGGTGGCGAACGGCAGGCGGTACGCCTCCTTCGGTTCGTCCGCCGTGAACTGCTGCCTGCCGCGGAAGTCGACGGCGCGCACCTCCTGCCGCCAGTACGTCGCGGTCACCCGGTCACCGGGCGAGACGGCGCCGAAGACCCCCGACGGCCCGTTCATGTCCACGCGGCGGGACGGCCCGCCGGGCTCGGCGAGCGTGAGCCAGTGGTGCGTGGTCCTGCCCTCGGTTTCCGTCGCCTTCTTCCCGACGACGACCTCCACCGGCTTGCGGCACTCCCGGGGCACCTCGTCCGGCAGGCACGCGGCCGCCGTCGCGAAGGCCCGCGCGTCGGTGCGCTTGCCGGGCACGGTGACGAACAGCAGGAACACCGCGGCGAGGACGAGGACGGCCCCCAGCGCGGCGGTGGCGATGACCGGCCATCTCTTACGGCGCGGTCGACGACGGCGCGCGCTCACCGGGGGCTCACGGGCGAAAGCTTGATCGACATGGCGCATATTCTGCCCGCGGTCCGGAGGCGGATGTTCCAGCCCGCCCCGGCCGGTCCGGCCCGCCCCGCGGGTACGCGACAATGACCGCATGAGTCTGTTCCGCGACGACGGCATCGTGCTGCGCACCCAGAAGCTGGGCGAAGCGGACCGCATCATGCTGCGTTCTTCCGGGGGACAACCCCTGTACCCCCGGCCGGACACCCGTGGGGGCGGGCGATGAGCCTCTTCCGCGACGACGGCATCGTGCTGCGCACCCAGAAGCTGGGCGAAGCGGACCGCATCATCACGCTGCTCACCCGCGGCCACGGCCGCGTCCGGGCCGTGGCGCGGGGGGTGCGGCGCACGAAGTCGAAGTTCGGGGCGCGGCTGGAGCCGTTCTCGCACGTCGACGTGCAGTTTTTCGCGCGCGGCAGCGAGCTGGTCGGGCGCGGGCTGCCACTGTGCACGCAGAGCGAGACCATCGCTCCCTACGGTGGCGGCATCGTCACCGACTACGCCCGCTACACCGCCGGCACCGCCATGCTGGAGACCGCCGAGCGGTTCACCGACCACGAGGGCGAGCCCGCCGTGCAGCAGTACCTGCTGCTCGTCGGCGGCCTGCGGACGCTCGCCGCGGGCGAGCACGCCCCGCACCTCATCCTCGACGCGTTCCTGCTGCGCTCGCTCGCCGTCAACGGCTACGCGCCCAGCTTCGACGCCTGTGCGAAGTGCGGCATGCCCGGGCCGAACCGGTTCTTCTCGGCGGCCGCCGGGGGCGTGGTCTGCGGTGAGTGCCGGGTGCCCGGAAGCGTCGTACCCTCCTCGGAGTCGATCGAGCTCCTCAGCGCGCTGCTGACCGGGGACTGGGCGACCGCGGACGCCTGCGAGGCGCGGTACGTCCGGGAGGGCAGCGCGCTCGTGGCGGCGTATCTGCACTGGCATCTGGAGCGGGGCCTTCGCTCGCTCCGGTACGTCGAGAAGTAAGCGAAACCAGGGATCAAGGAGAAGTGGCACCCATGGCTGTACGCGGGATTCTGGGCCGTTCCCGACGCGAGTACCGCACACCCGACCCGCACCCCTCCGGCGCGCGGCCGCCCAAGATCCCCGGTGAGCTGGTCCCGAACCACGTGGCGATCGTCATGGACGGCAACGGCCGCTGGGCCAAGGAGCGCGGCCTGCCGCGCACCGAGGGCCACAAGGTCGGTGCCGAGCGCGTGCTGGACGTCCTGCAGGGCGCGATCGAGATGGGCGTCGGAAGCATCGCCCTCTACGCCTTCTCCACCGAGAACTGGCGGCGCTCCCCGGACGAGGTGCGCTTCCTGATGAACTTCAACCGCGACTTCATCCGCAAGACCCGCGACCAGCTCGACGAACTCGGCATCCGGGTCCGCTGGGTGGGCCGCATGCCCAAGCTGTGGCGGTCGGTGGCCAAGGAGCTCCAGATCGCCCAGGAGCAGACCAAGGACAACGACAAGCTCACCCTGTACTTCTGCATGAACTACGGCGGGCGCGCCGAGATCGCGGACGCGGCCCAGGCGCTGGCGGCCGACGTGAAGGCGGGCCGGCTCGACCCGTCGAAGGTCTCGGAGAAGACCTTCGCGAAGTACCTCTACTACCCCGACATGCCGGACGTGGACCTCTTCCTGCGCCCCTCCGGCGAGCAGCGCACGTCCAACTACCTGATCTGGCAGAGTGCCTACGCCGAGATGGTCTTCCAGGACGTCCTGTGGCCGGACTTCGACCGCCGCGACCTGTGGCGCGCCTGCCTGGAGTACGCCCAGCGCGACCGCCGCTTCGGCGGGGCGATCCCGAACGAGGAGCAGCTCGCCCGGGAGGGCGCGTAGCCGCCCCGGGCGCGCACGCGTACGACTGTGCCCCGGGCATCGGCCGATGCCCGGGGCACAGTCGTGGGAAGCGGCGTCAGCGCTTGGCCGCGCACTCCCCGCAGGTGCCGAAGATCTCGATGGTGTGGGCGACGTCGACGAAGCCGTGCTCCTCGGCGATGGAGTCGGCCCACTTCTCGACGGCCGGGCCCTCCACCTCGACGGCCTTGCCGCACAGCCGGCACACCAGGTGGTGGTGGTGTCCGCTGGAGCAGCGGCGGTAGACGGCCTCGCCCTCGCTGGTGCGCAGGACGTCGACCTCGCCGGCGTCGGCGAGGGACTGCAGGGTGCGGTAGACGGTGGTCAGCCCGACCGAGGCGCCGCGGTGCCTGAGCATGTCGTGGAGCTCCTGCGCGCTGCGGAACTCGTCCACCTCGTCGAGCGCGGCCGCGACCGCGGCCCGCTGCTTGGTGGCCCGGCCGCGTACCGGGGGACCGGCGGTCGCCACAGTTGCCTCCTCAAGCTCGCCTGAACGCCTGACTCACGTGTTGCCACGCCAATTGTGCCAGGCCCGGCGGCCGGGCCCCGCCCGGCCGCCCGTCAGACCCGGACGTCGTCGGCCGGCGTGGCCGGCTCCGCCCCGTCGAGGGTGCAGCGCTCCGCCGCGGCGGCCCTGTCCGCCCGTTTCCTGGCCAGGGGCGTGGCCAGCAGGGTCAGGGTGATGAAGACGCCGATGGCCATCAGCACGATCGTCGCGCCGGAGGGCACGTCCGCGTAGTACGAGGTGACGGTGCCCGAAAGGGTCACCAGCACGCCGACGGCCACCGCCATGGCGAAGGTCGCCGCGAAGCTGCGGGCGATCTGCTGGGAGGCGGCGACGGGGATCACCATCAGGGCGCTGACCAGCAGCAGGCCGACCACGCGCATGGCGACGGTGACGGTCACGGCGGCGGTGACGGCGACCAGGAGGTTCAGCAGCCGCACCGGCAGGCCGGTGACGCGGGCGAACTCCTCGTCCTGGCAGATGGCGAACAGCTGCTTCCGCAGGCCGACGGTGGTCAGGATCACGAACGCCGCCAGCAGGCAGATGGCGACGATGTCCTCCTGCGAGACGGTGGTGATCGACCCGAAGAGGTAGCTGGTGAGGTTGGCGTTGGAGCCGCCGGGGGACAGGCTCATCAGCATCACGCCGCCGGCCATGCCGCCGTAGAAGAGCATGGCGAGCGCGATGTCGCCGCGGGCCCTGCCGTAGGAGCGGATCAGCTCCATCGCCACGGCGCCGACCACGCAGACGGCGGTGGCCATCCACACCGGGCTGGTGTTGAGGAGGAAGCCCAGGCCGACGCCGGTGAGGGCGACGTGGCCGATGCCGTCGCCCATCAGCGCCTGGCGGCGCTGGACGAGGTAGATGCCGATGGCGGGGGCGGTGACGCCCACGAGGAGGGCGGCGAGCAGCGCTCGCTGCATGAAGGCGAGTTCGAGGATTTCCATCAGGTCAGCAGCCCCGTCCGGATCGGTTCCGCGGCCGGGTCGGCGTGCGGGTGTACGTGGTCGTGGCCGGGCAGCGCGTGCTGGCCCACGGCCTGCGGCGGGGCGCCGTCGTGGACGACGCAGCCGTCGCGGAGCACGACCGCGCGGTCGATGAGGGGCTCCAGCGGGCCCAGTTCGTGCAGGACGAGCAGGACCGTGACGCCGCGTGCCACCTGCTCGCGCAGGGCGGTGGCGAGGACCTCCTGGCTGGCGAGGTCGACGCCCGCCATGGGCTCGTCCATGATCAGCAGCTCGGGCTCGACGGCCAGCGCGCGGGCGATCAGCACCCGCTGGTGCTGGCCGCCGGAGAGGGCGTCCACGGAGTCCTTCAGCCGGTCCGCCATGCCGACCAGCTCCAGCGCCGCGAGCACGGCCTCCCGGTCCGCCTTGCGGGTCGGGCCCAGCTTCGTACGGGCCAGCCGCCCGGCCGCGACGACCTCGCGCACGGTCGCGGGCACCCCGCCGGCGGCGGTGGTGCGCTGCGGTACGTAGCCGACGCGGGCCCAGTCGCGGAAGCGGCGCTGCGGGGAGCCGAAGAGCTCCAGCTCGCCGCCGCTCAGCGGGACCTGCCCGACGATGGCCCGTACGGCCGTGGACTTGCCGGAGCCGTTGGCGCCCAGCAGCGCGACGACCTCGCCGCGCCGCACGGTCAGATCGACGCCGCGCAGCACCGGGCGGGAGCCCAGCGAGGCCGTGGCCCCGCGCAGGGATATGACGGGCTGCTCCATGTCTGCCTCCTCAGCTGCGCTCACTTGGTGCCGAGCGCCTTGCGCAGGGCGGTGAGGTTGGACTCCATGACCTCGATGTAGTCGCGGCCCTTGGAGCGGTCGGTGAGGCCCTCGATGGGGTCGAGCACGTCCGTCTTCAGGTCCAGGTCCTTGGCCAGCGTCTTCGCGGTGTCCGGGCTGGCGAGGGTCTCGAAGAAGACCGTACCGACGTGGTGGTCCTTGGCGAGCTTGTGCAGGTCCTTCATCCGGGCGGCGCTGGGCTCGGACTCGGGGTCGAGGCCGGCGATGGCCTCCTCGGTCAGGCCGTAGCGCTCGGCGAGGTAGCCGAAGGCCGCGTGGGTGGTGATGAAGGTGTCCGAGGCGCGGTTCTTCAGCCCGTCCTGGAACTTCTTGTGCAGCGCGTCCAGCTTCTTCACCAGCGCGTCGGTGTTCTTCTCGAAGTCACCCTTGTGGTCGGGGTCGGCCTCGGCGAGGGTCTTGGCGACGCCCTTGGCGACCTCGGCGTACTTCACCGGGTCCAGCCAGATGTGGGGGTCGGCGCCGGCCGCGTCGTGGTCGTGGCCCTCGTGGCCGTGCTCGTCCTTGCCGTGCTCGGCGTGCTCGTCCTTGCCGTGGTCGTGGCCGCCGGTCTCGGTGCCGTGCTTCTCCAGCTGCGTCAGCGAGGCCGCGTCGACGGCGTGCTTGTTTCCGGACTGCTTGATCGCCTCGTCCACGACGGGCTGGACGCCCTTGAGGTAGACGATCGCGCCCGCGTCGGCGAGCTGGCCGGTCTGCTTCGGGGTGAGCTCCAGGTCGTGCGGCTCGACGCCCGGCTTGGTCAGGCCGGTGACCTCGACGTGCTCGCCGCCGATCTCCTTCGCCAGGTACTCCATCGGGTAGAACGACGCCACGACCTGCAGCTTCCCGTCCTTGGTCCGGCCGGAGGAGCCCTCGGTGGAGCAGGCGGAGAGGGTGACCAGGCCGAGCGTCGCGGCGAGGGCGACGGTGGCGGTGGTTATTCGGCGGCGGGATCGAATGGGGCGGATCGGACGTACGTTCATGACACTCATTTTCAACAAAAATGGAAACGATTGTCAACAGCACGGCACTCCGCCGAGCGAGTCAAGCCAAGGCCAGAGCCGATTTGATGAGAGGGGGTGCGGCGCCGGTAACCTGAACCATTCGCTGTTCGTCGTCGCAATGAAGAGAGCACCGTGGCCGCCGACAAGATCGACACCATCGTCAGCCTGAGCAAGCGCCGTGGCTTTGTTTTTCCGTGCAGTGAGATCTACGGCGGCCAGCGCGCCGCCTGGGATTACGGTCCGCTGGGCGTGGAGCTCAAGGAGAACCTCAAGCGCCAGTGGTGGCGCTACATGGTCACCTCGCGCGAGGATGTCGTCGGCATCGACTCGTCGGTGATCCTGGCCTCCGAGGTGTGGGTCGCCTCCGGTCACGTCGCGACCTTCAGCGACCCGCTGACCGAGTGCACCTCCTGCCACAAGCGCTACCGCGCGGACCACCTGGAGGAGGCGTACGAGGCCAAGCACGGCCGCCTCCCCGAGAACGGCCTGGCCGACATCAACTGCCCCAACTGCGGCAACAAGGGTCAGTTCACCGAGCCCAAGCAGTTCTCCGGCCTGCTCTCCACGCACCTCGGCCCGACCCAGGACTCCGGCTCGGTCGCCTACCTGCGCCCCGAGACCGCCCAGGGCATCTTCACCAACTTCGCCCAGGTCCAGCAGACCTCCCGGAAGAAGCCCCCCTTCGGCATCGCCCAGATGGGCAAGTCCTTCCGCAACGAGATCACGCCCGGCAACTTCATCTTCCGCACCCGCGAGTTCGAGCAGATGGAGATGGAGTTCTTCGTCAAGCCGGGCGAGGACGAGCAGTGGCAGGAGTACTGGATGGAGCAGCGCTGGAACTGGTACACCGGTCTCGGCCTGCGCGAGGAGAACATGCGGTGGTACGAGCACCCGAAGGAGAAGCTCTCCCACTACTCCAAGCGCACCGCTGACATCGAGTACCGCTTCCAGTTCGGCGGCAACGAGTGGGGCGAGCTCGAGGGCGTCGCGAACCGCACCGACTACGACCTCGGCGCGCACGCCAAGGCCTCCGGCCAGGACCTGTCGTTCTTCGACCAGGAGGCCGGCGAGCGCTGGACCCCCTACGTCATCGAGCCCGCCGCCGGTGTCGGCCGCGCCATGCTCGCCTTCCTGCTCGACGCGTACGTCGAGGACGAGGCCCCCAACGCCAAGGGCAAGCTCGAGAAGCGCACGGTGCTGCGCCTCGACCCGCGCCTGGCCCCGGTCAAGGTCGCCGTCCTGCCGCTCTCGCGCAACCCGGAGCTCTCGCCGAAGGCCAAGGGCCTGGCCGCCGACCTGCGCAAGAACTGGAACATCGACTTCGATGACGCCGGCGCCATCGGCCGCCGCTACCGTCGCCAGGACGAGATCGGTACGCCGTTCTGCGTCACCGTCGACTTCGACACGCTCGAGGACAACGCGGTGACCGTGCGCGAGCGCGACACGATGAAGCAGGAGCGGGTCTCGCTGGACCAGATCGAGGGCTACCTGGCCAGCCGCCTGCTGGGTTGCTGACCCTTTTGGGCTGACGCCTGACCGAGGGCCCCGGTACCGCTGATGCAGCGTCGCCGGGGCCCTCGGCTGGTGTCAGGCTTTCCAGCCTGCGGTGTCGAGCTTGCAGTCGAAGGGGGCGGGGATGTGCACTGTCTCGCCGAACTTGATCTGTGTGCTGGTGCGGTAGCCGTGGTCCGACGGGTCGGAGTGCACGGTGACCGTGTCCTTCACCGTGTCGACGAGTACATACACGGGCACACCGGCCTTGCCATACGTCTCGGTCTTCTCGCCTCGATCGACGTCTGCTGTCAAGGCACATGCCAATTCACCGACGAGGGACAGTGCCCTTCCCGGCAGGAAGATGCTGTCTACGTGCACCGCCTCCGTGTCGGCGATGTGAAGATCCGGGCCATAGGCCCGAGACTGTCCGTCGAGCCGGTAAAGATAGGGGCGGCACCCTGTCCTGTGGCCCTCAGGCACATGTGGACGCAACTGGTCGGCTAGGTCGTCCAGGATGAGGGTGTAGCCGGCCTTGGACCACGGTGTCACGACAATCTTTCCCCCGAGGATCTCTGTGCGGTAGCCGTCCGGAAGGCTGGCGTCGACCTGCTCGAGAATCCTGCACAGCTCAATGAAGTCTGCGTGGCTCACATGACTCCTCGCATGAGTAAGTGTGTCGCCACACACCGTAGCGACCCCCACTGACAACCGGTGGTGCTGCTTGCACCCCGAAGTCGGGCTCCAGTGCCATCCCGCGCCCCTGACCAGCGCGCTTACCGTGTGGGCATGCACCTTCCCACCCCCTTCCGGCGCCCCTTCGACGGCGTCGGCCGTTCCGTCGCCTTCCTCGCCACCGGCGTGCTCGTCCAGCTCGGCGCCCTCCTCGTCCTCGCGCTGCCGTGGCTGAACGGGGGGCCGACGAAGGCGTTGAGTTGTCTGCTGGCCGTGGTCGGGATGGGTGGGGTCCTCGGGGCCGCCTGCCCCGTGCTGAGTCGGGTGCAGCGGGCGCGGTTGCGGGCGCGGGTGGGGGTGGAGATACCGGCGGCGGGGCGGGCCTGGTCGTGGCGGCAGGTGGGGTATCACCTGGTGACGGGGCCGGTGGTCGCCCTGGGGGCCGCCTGTGTGCTGACGCTGGGGGTGGCCTCCGCGGTGGCGGCGACCGTCTACGTATGGGTGTGGGCGCTGCCGACCGGGACGCGGCTGGGGCAGGCCGCGTACGCGACCGCCGCCGGGTTCGCCGGGCTGTACGGCTCCGCGTGGCTGGCCGGCGCGCTGACCCGGCTCGACGTCCGGGCCGCGACGAGGCGCCTGGGGCCCAGCCGCGCCGAACAGCTCGAGCGCCGGGTGGAGGAGGTCACCGAGAGCCGCGCGGGCGTCGTGGACGCGGCCGACGCCGAACGGCGGCGCATCGAACGGGACCTGCACGACGGCGCCCAGCAGCGGCTGGTCTCGCTGGCGGTCAACCTGGGCCTGGCGAAGGTCACGCTCGGCGATCTGCCCGAGGACGCGCGCAAGGTCATCGACGAGGCGCACCGCGAGGCCAAGGAGGCCATCGCCGAGCTCCAGGACCTCGTACGCGGCCTGCACCCGGCGGTGCTCGAGGACCGCGGCCTCGACGCCGCGCTGTCGGGCATCGCCGAACGGGCCCCGCTGCCGGTGCGGCTGACGGTGGATCTGCCGTCGCGGCCCTCGCCCACGATCGAGGCGGTCGCCTACTTCGTCGTCTCCGAGGCACTCGCCAACGTGGTCAAGCACGCCCAGGCGTCGAGGGCGGACGTCACCGTCGAACGCTTCGGGGGGATACTTCTCCTCGTCGTCTCCGACGACGGCGTGGGCGGAGCCGACCCCTCGGGCGGCACCGGGCTGGCCGGGCTCGCCAAGCGCGTCGCGTCGGTCGACGGCACGTTCTCGATCAGCAGCCCCGTGGGGGGCCCGACCGTAGTGACCGTGGAGCTGCCGTGCGCGCTGTGATCGCCGAGGATTCCGTCCTGCTCCGCGTGGGCCTGGTGAGGGTCCTGGAGACGGCCGGATTCGAGGTGGTCGCGGAGACCGGCGACGCGGAGTCCGTGCTGGCGGCTGTGGAGCAGCACCGGCCGGATCTCGCTGTGCTCGATGTCCGGATGCCGCCGTCCTTCACCGACGAGGGCGTACGGGCCGCGCTCACCCTGCGCAAGAGCCGCCCGGAGGTGGCGGTGCTGCTGCTGTCGCAGTACGTGGAAGAGCGGTACGCCACCGACCTGCTGACCGGCGACACGGCCGGCTTCGGCTATCTGCTCAAGCAACGCGTCGCCGACGTCGAGGAGTTCATCGAGGCCCTGCGCCGGGTCGCGGCGGGCGGCACCGCCCTGGACCCGCAGGTCGTCTCGCAGTTGCTGATGCGCCGGCACAGCGACCCGCTGGACCGGCTGACGCCGCGTGAACGCGACGTGCTGGCCTCGATGGCGGAGGGACGCTCCAACGCCGGGATCGCCGAGCGACTGGTCGTCAGCGAGAGCGCCGTCGCCAAACACATCAACAGCATCCTGGCGAAGCTGGACCTGCCGAAGGCGGACGCCGACCACCGCCGGGTGCTGGCGGTCCTGCGCTTCCTTGGCGTGGGCTGAGAGGTCCGCGGCGGTCGCCCGCGCCTACGCGCGCAGCCCCCGCAGCACCAGGTCGCACACCGCGTCGAACGCCGCGTCGATGCCCGGCTGCGACCACTCCGCCGCGTACGCGGGATCGTGGAAGCGGTTGCTGGCGTCCCAGATCGCCCTGGCCGCCGTCGCCGGGTCGGTCGCGGCGAACTCGCCCCGGTCGACGCCGGCCGCCACGATGCGGGCCAGCTGGCCGATCATCGTCTCGATGTGCCGCTCGACCGTGCCGCTGTTCTCGCCGACCAGGACCATGTACGTCGCGAACAGTTCCGGGTCGTCGCCCGCCTTGCGGCGCTTGGCGGCGAAGAGCGCGGCGAGCCAGTCGCGCAGCCGGGACGCCGCCGGGCCCCGCGCGTCGGCCAGGGCGGACAGTTCGGCGTGCGACTGGTCCAGCCAGCGCTGGGTGACGGCCTCCCGCAGCGCGGCCTTGCTGCCGAAGTGGCGGTAGACGCTGCCGTGGCTGACGCCGAGCGCGCGTGCGACGTCGACCACGGTGGCCTTCGCCGGGCCGAAGCGGCGCAGCACGTCCTCGGTGGCTTCGAGGATGCGGTCCTGGGTCAGCGGTTCGGGGGGCATCGGGGTGCGGGGTCCCTTCGGGGGGCGGGTACGGCTACGGCAGCTTGTATGACCGACCGTACCCGGGTGCTGGCCGGTGTCCGGTTGTGCCCACCCGTTCCGCCCTGCGGAACGATTGCCCACAACCTGGCCCTCAGTGCTCGCTGTCCAGGTGGGCCATCTGGTCTGCCGGGTAGCGGGCGCCTGCCGCGGCGTTCGGGGGGACGGCCTTTTCGATGGCGGACAGGTCGTCGGCGTCGAGGCGTACGTCCAGGGCGCCCAGTGCCTCGGTGAGGCGGTCGCGGCGGCGGGCGCCGACCAGGGGGACGATGTCCTCGCCGCGCGAGAGGACCCATGCGATCGCGGTCTGGGCGACGCTGGCGCCCCGCTCCTCGGCGACCTTGCGCAGCGCGTCGACGAGGTCGAGGTTGCGCTGGAGGTTCTCGCCCTGGAAGCGCGGGCTCATGCCGCGGAAGTCGTTCGCGGCGAGCTGCCGGTCGCGGGTGAAGTGGCCGCTGATCAGGCCGCGCGAGAGCACGCCATACGCGGTGACGCCGATGCCCAGCTCACGGCAGACGGGCAGGATCCGCTCCTCGATGCCGCGCGAGATCAGGGAGTACTCGATCTGGAGGTCAGCGATGGGGGCGACCGAGGCGGCCCGGCGGATGGTGTCCGCGCCGGCCTCGGAGAGGCCGATGTGCCGGACGTGGCCGGCCTCGACCAGCTCGGCGATGGCGCCGACCGTCTCCTCGATCGGGACGTCCGGGTCGACGCGGGCGATCCGGTAGACGTCGATGTGGTCGACGCCCAGCCGCTGCAGCGAGTACGCGGCGAAGTTCTTCACGGCCGCGGGGCGGCCGTCGTAGCCGGACCAGCCGCCGTCCGGGTCCCGCAGGGCGCCGAACTTGACGCTGGTGAGCGCCTGCTCGCGGGCCCGGGCGGGGGCCGAGCGCAGGGCTTCGCCGATGAGCATCTCGTTGTGGCCCATGGCGTAGAAGTCGCCGGTGTCCAGCAGCGTGACGCCGGCGTCCAGGGCGGCATGGATGGTCGCGATCGACTCGGCGCGGTCGGCCTCGCCGTAGAGGGCGGACATGCCCATGCAGCCGAGGCCGAGGGCGGAGACCTGGGGGCCGGTGGTGCCGAGGGTGCGGTGCAGCACGGGGACTCCTTGGGGGGAGCAGGGGGGTGTGTGGGTACCCAAAACTGTCGCACATGGAATGACAGATTTCAATATCTGTCATTCCATGTGTGTCCGGCCGGGCCCTCAGCGCACCCCGCGCGGCAGCCGGAACGTCAGCAGCACGGTCACCACCACCGCCAGCAGCTGCACCCCCAACGTGATCGCCAGCGCGTCCCGCATCCCCGATCCCGGCACCAGCGACAGGAACAGCGAGCCCAGCGTGGCCACGCCCAGCGCCATGCACCCCTGCTGTGTGGTCACCAGCACCCCGCTGCCGACCCCGGCCCGGTCCACCGGGACCTCGCTCAGCACGAGCCGGATCGTCAGCGGCATCAGGATTCCCTGGCCCAGCCCCTGGATCGCGAGCCCGGGTGCCAGCCCCAGCGCGCCCAGCCCGTCGTTCCAGCCGAACCAGAAGGTCGCCGCGACCACGGCCAGCCCCGCCCCCTGGATCAGTGCCCCGGCCGTCGCCAGCCGCCGCCCGTAGCGCACCGCCAGCCGGGGACCGGCCAGCGAACTGGCGAGGAAGGTCACGCACATCGGCACCAGAGCCAGCCCCGCCGCCATCGGCCCCAGCCGCAGCCCCTCCTGCAGGGCGACCGCCAGGACGAACATGAAGCCGCCCCAGCCGATGGAGAACGGCACGATCAGCGTCAGGCCGCTGCGCACCGCGTCCACCCGCAGCAGCGACGGCGGCACCAGCGGCGTCCGCCCCGCCCGCTCCTCACGCAGCTCCACCAGCACGAACGCCAACGCCGCGCACGGGAACACCGCCAGCAGCACCCACGACCACAGCGGCCAGCCCGTGGAGCGGCCCTCGGTCAGCGGCACCAGCAGCGACACCAGGGACAGCGACAGCAGGACCGTGCCCCACCAGTCGACCCGCGTCGGGTTCTCCGAGCGCGTCTCCGGCACCGAGCGCACCGCGAGCACCAGCGCCACCACCGCGACCGGCGCGTTGATCAGGAAGATCGACCGCCAGCCGGTGCCCAGCAGGTCGACGGAGACCAGCACCCCGCCGAGCACCTGCCCGACCGCGCTCACCACCCCGGCCGTGCCGCTGTACAGGCTCAGCGCCTTGGTGCGCCGGGTGCCGCTGGTCGTGGCCTGGATCGTCGCCAGCACCTGCGGCAGCATCAGCGCCGACGCCGCGCCCTGCGCCACCCGCGCCACCACCAGCGTCCACGCGTCCGGCGCCAGCCCGCAGGCCACGGACGTCACCCCGAAGGCGGCCGTACCCCACAGGAACAGCCGGCGCCGGCCCACCATGTCGCCCAGCCGCCCGCCGAGCACCAGCAGCACCGCGTAGGCGACGCCGTAGCCGCCGACGACCATCTCCAGCAGCGCCGGACCGGCATCCAGGTCGCGGCCGATCGTCGGCAGCGCGACGTTGACGATGAAGAAGTCCAGGAACGGCAGCGCCGCCCCCAGCAGTACGGTCGCCAGCCCCAGCCGCGTCAGCCCCGGCGAGGGGGCGGACGCGTGAGGCGGCGGGGAGGCGGTATCCGGAGTCGTCGGGACAGGGGCAGGACTGGCTATGCGCGGTTCACTCACGGATACGACGATGGCGGTGCGCGGAGCCGGGTACCAGAGTGTCCTTATCCTGGTACAAGGAGTACCTGGCAACTGGCTGGGAGGTCCCGCACCCTGGAGCCATGACGACGATGACGCTTGAGCGCCCTGCCGTAGCAGCCGATACGGCCGACGACGTACGCCGCAGTGAACTCGCCGCCTTCCTGCGCTCCCGCCGCGAGCGCATCTCCCCCGAACAGGCCGGGCTCCCGCGCGGCCCCCGCCGCCGCACCCCGGGGCTGCGCCGCGAGGAGGTCGCCCAGCTCGCCGCCGTGGGGGTCACCTGGTACACGTGGCTGGAGCAGGCCAGGGACATCCAGGTATCCGCGCAGGTGCTGGACTCCATCGCCCGCGCCCTGATGCTCGACCGCGGCGAGCGCGTCCACCTCTTCGCCCTGGCGGGCTCCACCGACCCGCTGTCCCAGGCCGACTGCCCGGGCATCACGCCCGCGCTGCAGGCGATGCTGGAACGGCTGGAGCCCTTCCCGGCGTGCGTCCAGAACGCGCGGTACGACATCCTCGCCTACAACCGCACCTACGGGCACCTGCTCTGCGACCTCGACGCCATACCGCCGGAGAACCGCAACTGCCTGTGGCTCTACTTCGCCGACGACCACTGGCGCGCCGGCACCGTCGACCGGGAGGAGGCCACGCGCGCCATGGTCGCCAAGTTCCGCGCCTCGATGGCCGAGCACCTCGCCGAGCCGGCCTGGAAGTGCCTGCTCAAGCGGTTGCAGGACGCCTCGGAGGAGTTCCGGCACCTGTGGGCCCGGCACGAGGTGGCCGAGCTCACCGCCTACCGCACCCGCAGCCTGCTGCAGCCGCGCGTGGGCATGCTGCGCCTGGACTACACCAGCCTGTGGACCGGCCCCACCCCCGGCGCCCGGCTGGTGACCTTCACCCCCGCCGACCAGGAGACCCAGCACCGGCTGGAGCGGCTGCTGGCGCTCGTACGGGCGGAGGAAGCGCTGGAGCGCACCGGCGCGGCGCCGGCGCAGGCCGGCTGACGCGGTTTGTCAGGACCTCGGACCCGGGAATCCGCTCGCCCGAATGAGGGACAATGGACGGTCCGCCCGTCCCCGTACGACTTCGAGGAAGCCCGCTCCATGACGCTCCAGATCGGTCCGCACTCGGTGCAGCCGCCGGTGGTCCTGGCCCCCATGGCGGGGATCACCAACGCGCCCTTCCGCACGCTGTGCCGCGAGTTCTCCGGCGGCAAGGGGCTCTTCGTCAGCGAGATGATCACCACGCGGGCGCTCGTCGAGCGGGACGCCAAGACCATGCGGCTGATCCACTTCGACGGCACCGAGAAGCCGCGCTCGATCCAGCTCTACGGCGTCGACCCGGTCACCGTCGGCAAGGCCGTCCGCATGATCGTGGACGAGGACCTGGCCGACCACATCGACCTCAACTTCGGCTGCCCGGTCCCCAAGGTCACCCGCAAGGGCGGCGGCTCGGCGCTGCCGTACAAGCGGAACCTGCTGCGTTCGATCCTCCGCGAGGCCGTCGGCAACGCCGGCTCCCTCCCGGTGACCATGAAGATGCGCAAGGGCATCGACGACGACCACATCACCTACCTCGACGCCGGGCGGATCGCCGTCGAGGAGGGCGTCACCGCCATCGCCCTGCACGGCCGCACCGCCGCCCAGCACTACGGCGGCACCGCCGACTGGGACGCCATCGCCCGCCTCAAGGAGGCCGTCCCCGAGATCCCCGTACTCGGCAACGGCGACATCTGGTCCGCCGACGACGCCGTGCGGATGATGCGCGAGACCGGCTGCGACGGCGTCGTCGTCGGCCGCGGCTGCCTGGGTCGGCCCTGGCTCTTCGGCGACCTCGTCGGCGCCTTCGAGGAGGGCCCGGACGGCACGCACGCCCAGCCGGCCCAGCCCGCCCTGCGCGAGGTCGCCCGGGTCATGCTGCGCCACGCGCAGCTGCTCGGCGAGTGGCTGGAGAACGAGGAGCGGGGCGTGATCGACTTCCGTAAGCACGTCGCCTGGTACACCAAGGGCTTCTCGATCGGCTCCGAGCTCCGCAAGAAGCTGGCAATCGCCTCTTCTCTGGACGAACTGGACGCTCTTTTGAGCGAGCTGGACCTGGATCAGCCCTGGCCCCTGGGTGCGGACGGGCCGCGCGGGCGGACCTCCGGCCGCAATCGGGTGGTGCTTCCGGAGGGCTGGCTGGAGGACCCGTACGACTGCGCGGTCGTGGGCGCGGAGGCCGAACTGGACACTTCGGGCGGGTGAACGCCCGGCGATGACGCGTGATTCTCGCCACCTCTGATAGGGGCTCCGCTCAGATGAGCGCTGATATCGGGGGTGCATCTCTGGAAGGGGTGGCACTGGGTGCCACCCCTTTTGGCTTCAACCCTTGGCGGCAGAGGGTGTGATTTTTGAGCGCTCCGTGAGGCGGCGATCATTTTCGGTCACATTGCCTTCATGATGTGAAGGAAGCGGGTGGGACCCTCAGATGAGCGCATGACTTTCGATCTGCTGGCGGATGGGTGGTTGCGCCCCCAAGATGGCCGAGTGGTCCTCCTCAGATGCCTTCGATCTGGGTACGCTCCCCGCCGTCAGGGCAGCCCTCCCCCAACTGCGTCCCGGGAGGCCCCAGTGAGGAGTCGATTCCCGTGCCGGTACATGAAGATCGCCAGAAGTTCGTCTACGACTTCACCGAGGGCAACAAGGACCTCAAGGACCTGCTCGGCGGGAAGGGTGCCAACCTCGCCGAGATGACCAACCTCGGTCTGCCCGTCCCTCCGGGCTTCACCATCACCACCGAGGCGTGCAAGGTCTACCTCGAGGGCGGCCAGGAGCCGTCGTCGATGCGCGACGAGGTCACCGCCCACCTCGAGGCCCTCGAAGAGCGGATGGGCAAGAAGCTCGGCCAGGCCGACGACCCGCTGCTGGTCTCGGTGCGCTCCGGTGCCAAGTTCTCCATGCCCGGCATGATGGACACCGTCCTGAACATCGGCCTCTCCGACGAGTCCGTGACCGGCCTCGCCGCCCAGGCCGGCGACGAGCGCTTCGCGTGGGACTCCTACCGCCGCCTCATCCAGATGTTCGGCAAGACCGTGCTCGGGGTGGACGGCGACCTCTTCGAGGAGGCGCTGGAGGAGGCCAAGCGGGCCAAGGGCGTCAGCACGGACGTCGACCTCGACGCCGCCGACCTCAAGCGGCTGGTGGAGGAGTTCAAGGCCATCGTCTCCAAGGCGACCGGCCGGGACTTCCCGCAGGCCCCGCGCGAGCAGATGGACCTCGCCATAAGGGCGGTCTTCGACTCCTGGAACGGCGACCGCGCCAAGCTCTACCGCCGTCAGGAGCGCATCCCCGGCGACCTCGGCACGGCCGTCAACATCTGCTCCATGGTCTTCGGCAACCTCGGCCCCGACTCCGGCACCGGCGTCGCCTTCACCCGCGACCCCGCCAGCGGCCACCAGGGCGTCTACGGCGACTACCTGCAGAACGCCCAGGGCGAGGACGTCGTCGCCGGCATCCGCAACACCATGCCGCTCGCCGAGCTGGAGCAGCTCGACAAGGCCTCGTACGACCAGCTGATGCAGATCATGGAGACGCTGGAGACGCACTACAAGGACCTGTGCGACATCGAGTTCACCATCGAGCGCGGCAAGCTGTGGATGCTGCAGACCCGCGTGGGCAAGCGCACGGCCGGCGCGGCCTTCCGCATCGCGACGCAGCTGGTGGACCAGGGCCTGATCGACGAGGCCGAGGCGCTGCAGCGGGTGACGGGTGCCCAGCTGGCGCAGCTGATGTTCCCGCGCTTCGACGAGAAGGCGAAGACCGAGCTGCTGGGCCGGGGCATCGCCGCCTCGCCGGGCGCTGCGGTCGGCCGGGCCGTCTTCGACTCGTACACCGCCGTGAAGTGGTCGCGCTCGGGTGAGAAGGTCATCCTCATCCGCCGCGAGACCAACCCCGACGACCTCGACGGCATGATCGCCTCCGAGGGCATCCTGACCTCGCGCGGCGGCAAGACCTCGCACGCGGCCGTCGTGGCGCGCGGCATGGGCAAGACCTGTGTCTGCGGCGCCGAGGAGCTGGAGGTCGACACCAAGCAGCGCAGGATGACCGCCCCGGGCGGCATCGTGATCCAGGAGGGCGACGTCGTCTCCATCGACGGCTCCTCCGGCAAGGTCTACCTGGGCGAGGTCCCGGTCGTGCCGTCCCCGGTCGTCGAGTACTTCGAGGGCCGCATGCACGCGGGCGCCGACGACGCCGACGAGCTGGTCCAGGCCGTGCACCGGATGATGGCCTACGCGGACCGCATGCGCAGGCTGCGAGTACGCGCCAACGCCGACAACGCCGAGGACGCCGCGCGCGCCCGCCGTTTCGGCGCCCAGGGCATCGGCCTGTGCCGCACCGAGCACATGTTCCTCGGCGAGCGGCGCGAGCTGGTCGAGCGCCTCATCCTGGCGGACACCGACACCGAGCGGGACGAGGCGCTGGGCGCCCTGCTGCCGCTGCAGAAGGCCGACTTCGTCGAGCTGTTCGAGGCCATGGACGGGCTGCCGGTCACGGTCCGCCTGCTCGACCCGCCGCTGCACGAGTTCCTGCCCGACATCACCGAGCTGTCGGTGCGCGTCGCGCTCGCCGAGGCCCGCGAGGACGCCAACGAGAACGACCTGCGCCTGCTGCAGGCGGTGCACAAGCTGCACGAGCAGAACCCGATGCTGGGCCTGCGCGGCGTGCGCCTGGGCCTGGTCATCCCCGGCCTGTTCGCCATGCAGGTACGGGCCATCGCCGAGGCCGCCGCCGAGCGGATCAACGCCAAGGGCGACCCGCGCGCGGAGATCATGATTCCGCTGGTGGGCACCGTCCAGGAGCTGGAGATCGTCCGTGAGGAGGCCGAGCGCGTCATCGCCGACGTCGAGGCCGCCACCGGCACCGGCCTCAAGCTGCCGCTCGGCACGATGATCGAGCTGCCCCGGGCCGCGCTGACGGCCGATCAGATCGCCGAGGCCGCCGAGTTCTTCTCCTTCGGCACCAACGACCTCACCCAGACCGTGTGGGGCTTCTCCCGCGACGACGTCGAGGCGAGCTTCTTCACCGCCTACCTGGAGAAGGGCATCTTCGGGGTCAGCCCGTTCGAGACCATCGACCGCGACGGCGTCGGCTCGCTGGTCCGCGCGGCCGCCAAGGCCGGCCGGGCCACCCGGCCCGACCTCAAGCTCGGCGTCTGCGGCGAGCACGGCGGCGACCCGGAGTCGGTGCACTTCTTCCACGAGGTGGGCCTGGACTACGTCTCCTGTTCCCCGTTCCGCGTCCCCGTTGCCCGCCTGGAGGCGGGCCGCGCGGCGGCGCTGAACGGTACGGCGGGCGCCAGCGACAGCCGCTGAGCACCGCCCGGCAGAGCGCCGGAGCCGCTGATGGGATGACCTCGACCCTCAGACCCTGGCGGCTCCGGTAGGAGGGGCGGCCCCCGCGCGGGGGGCCGCCCCTTCCGGCCATCCCGGGGCAACGCCGCTGGTCCGGACCACGCAGGGGCCGGGGGAGAGGTCGCCGGGGGCCGCGGAGGCGGTTTAACCGCCCCGTAACGCGACGTACACGTGAAGATCGTCCGCCGTGCCGGGCGGGCGGGCCGCCGTGGGGTCCGGGCGGGCCGGTGGAACGGTGAAGGGGCGGCGCCCGTGCGGGAGCGCCGCCCCTCTTTACTCCCCCACCGGGAGTTGTTGCCGCCCGCATCGGCTCGGGCGGCAACTCACATACTCAGCGGCCGCTTTTTCGCTCGCCACCCCCCACGGGAACGAGCGGGTGCGGCCCTGAGTGCGTGAATAGCATTTCGCTTCTGCGATGTTCGCCGCGAGTCCTTTCAACTGTGGCCAAAAGGGCGTGGTAACACCGCGTATCGGTGTGCATACTCAGTGGGCGGGGGGTGGTTGCGGATGTCTCATGTGGGGGTTTGGTGCTGCGTGTCCATTTCACTGGACTCGATCTGGCCCGGTTGCGCCTGGCCGGAGACCCGGACGTGCTGTGGGAAACCGTATTGAGCCTGCACCGGCTCCGGGACAAACAAGGGGAGTCGATCTTCGGGGATTGGCGCTCGGAAACCCGTCCTCGGTTGAATGGTGAAACGCGGCTACTGGCGCCGCTGGTTCCGCCCCGTGGTTATTTCCCGGACTTCCTGACGCCGCCCGAAGGGTTACTCGGACTCGAGTCCGGCATACAGGCGCTGCGGGCCACGCCCGCCGACCGGGTGCACGAGGAGCTGGGCAGGCTGTCCACCGTGCGCACCCTGCCCGCTTGGATACGATCGCTGGCCGAGGGCGACGCCCGTGCGTTCGGCAAGCTGATCAGCGCCCTGCATTCCTACCATCAGGCGGCCATCGCCCCCTACTGGGCCCACATCCAGGCGCAGATCGAGGCCGACCGCGCCATCCGCGGCCGGGCCCTGCTGGACGGCGGCGCGGACGCCCTGCTGTCCTCGCTGCCGCCCACGATGCGCTGGCAGGCGCCGGTGCTGGAGGTCGACTACCCCGTCGACCGCGACCTGTACCTGGGCGGACGCGGTCTGCTGCTCCTGCCGTCGTTCTTCTGCCGGCGCACCCCGGTGACCCTGCAGAACGCCGAGCTCACGCCCGTCCTGGTCTACCCGGCCCGGGCCATGTCGGAGTCCGCGCCCGCGGTCCCGGCCGCCCCGCGCTCGCTGGGCAAGCTCGTCGGGCACACCCGCTCGGCGGTCCTGGGCTCCATAGGGGGCGGCTGCACGACCAGTGAACTCGCCCGCAGGGTCGGGGTGTCGGCGGCGTCGGCCAGCCAGCACGCCGGCGTCCTGCGCGAGGCCGGCCTGGTGCTGACGCTGCGCAACGGCAGCGCCGTCATGCACACCCTCACGCCCCTGGGCGCAGCCCTGCTGCGTGGCGGCCACCGCGGCCCGCAGGGCCGCGCCCGGGTCCAGTCGTCGATGCCCGAGCGCTCGACGCCCGCCACGATGCTGCAGTTCCCCGGGGGATGACCGCCCCCCGGTCCGCTCAGTCGTCGATCCCCGAGCGCTCGACACCGGCCACGATGTAGCGCTGCAGCAGCAGGAAGACCACCAGCAGCGGCAGGATCGAGACGGCGGCCGCCATGAACAGTTCGTGCAGGTTGACGGTCTGCGCGGTGGTGAAGGTCGACAGCGCCACCTGGACCGTCCACGAGCTGCGGCCCTGGCCGATGACCAGCGGCCACAGGAAGGAGTTCCAGGCGCCGATGAAGACGATCGTGCCGACGGCCGCGAAGACCGGCCGGGAGTTGGGCACGACCACGCGCCAGTACGTGCGCCAGTAGCCGAGCCCGTCGATCTGCGCCGCGTCCTCCAGCTCACGCGGGAAGCCCAGGAAGTACTGGCGGAAGACGAAGCACGCGAAGGCGCTGAAGAGCGTCGGCACGATCAGCCCGCGCAGGGTCGAGACCCAGCCGAGCGAGGAGACCAGCACGAACGACGGCACGAACGTGACGGCCGCCGGGACCATCAAGGTGCTCACGACCGCGTAGAAGACGGCGTTCGCGTGCCGGTAGGGGATGCGGGCCAGTCCGTACCCGGCGAGGGAGGCGAGCAGCAGCGTGCCGGCGGTCGTGGCGAACGCGATGAGGGAGGAGTTCAGCAGCGCGTGCGCCATGGGGACGTCCGGGTCGGCGAACAGCTCGCGCACGTTCGACCACCGCGGATCGCTCGGGAAGAACGTCCAGGTGGGGGCGGTGATCTCCGCCTCGGAGGCCAGGCCGTTGCGGACGATCAGATAGAAGGGGACCAGGAACAGCGCGGCCAGCGCGATGAGCAGCACCAGCCGCAGCGCGCGCCCGGCGCGGACGAGAGCGTTCTCCACGGCTAGTGCTCCTCCTTGCGGCCGAGCCCGGACCAGCGGGCCTGTACGACGGTCACCACCGCGATGATCAGCGCCAGGATCACCGCGCCCGCGCTGCCCAGCCCCAGGTCCTGGCCCTGCCCGAGCGCGGTGTAGTACAGGTAGACCAGCGGCGGCCGGGCGTAGGGCGGGTAGCCGCGGGCGTCGGAGAGCAGGTTGTAGAACTCGTCGAACGCCTGGAAGGCGGCCACGACCAGCAGCAGCACCACGGTGACCGAGGTGGTGCGCAGGGCGGGGAAGGTGATGTGCCGGAACGTCTGCCAGCCGGGCCGGGCGCCGTCGAGCGCCGCCGCCTCGTACAGCCGCACCGGAACGCGCTGCAGCCCGGCCAGGAACAGCACCATGTAGAAGCCCGCCTGCAGCCACAACCGCACCGTGACGATGACGAGCCAGTACCAGGGCGGGTCCGTGGCCGCCAGCCAGGCCACCGGCTCCGCGCCGAACCAGCCCAGCACGGTATTGGCCAGTCCGAAGCGCACGCCGTTGAAGACCGACAGCTTCCAGACCATCGCGGCGACGACGTACGAACAGGCGGCCGGCAGGAAGAAGACCGACCGGAAGAACGCCTGCGCGAAGCGCAGCCTGTTCACCGCCAGGGCCAGGCCGAGGGACAGCGCGTAGGTGGCCGGCACGATGAAGGCGGTGAAGACGGCGAAGGTCACCAGCGACGAACGGAAGGCCGGATCGCCCAGCATCGCCGTGTAGTTGCCCAGCCCCACGAAGTCGGTGGGGGAGACGGTGTTGTGGGCGTCGAAGAAACTGAGGTACACGCTCCAGGCGAGCGGTACGTACGTGAAGAGAGCGAGCCCCGCTACGAACGGGCCCACGAAAGTCCAGAACCAGAAGGTACGGTTCCGCTGCCGTGGCCGGTCGCCGCGCGCCGTGCTCATGATCCCTTCCGCACCCGGCGCAGCTCCGCCTCCGCCTTGCGGACGGCGGCCTTCAGCTCGCTGCCGGGGTCGGCCCCGCCCTTGATGATCCGGTTGAGGGCATCCTGATAGGTGGTTTGGCTGGGCGGCGTCCACAAAAGGGGCTGCGCCGCGAAGCCGTGCTCCGTGGTGAACCGTACGACCTCGGCCGCCGGGCCCTTCTTGAGCCGGTCCGCCTTCGCGGCGAGCGAGGTCCGGGCGGGGATGTGGAAGCCGTAGGACAGCGCGAAGTCCTCCTGGTGGTCGGTGCGTTCGATCCACAGCCACTTCACGAACGCCTTGGCCGCCTCCCGGTGTTCACTGCGGGCGCTGACTGCGGCCGTCCAGGCGCCGACCGGGACGGCGGGCCGGCCGGCCGGGCCGTCCGGCGGGAACGGGAGCACCCCGAAGTCGTCGCCGAGCGCCTTCTTGATCTGCGGCAGCGCCCACAGCCCCGACCACTGCATGGCGGTGAGGCCCTGGACGAACGCGGAGGGATCGGCCCAGTCGGTGGGCGCGCCCAGCAGCAGCGACTTGTCGGCGTACAGCCGGTGGAGCTTGCCCAGGGTGCGGGCGGCGGCCGGGTCGTCGAAGCCGACGGTTCCCTCGGGGGTGACGAGCGAGAGTCCGGCGGCCCGCAGGGGGGTGCCGGCGAGGGCGCCCGCGCCCCCGTCGTTGCCCAGGAAGAGGCCCTTGACCTTGGAGTTCGAGAGCCCCCGCGCGGCGTCGACGAGCTCGTCCAGGGTGCGGGGCGGCCGCACGCCGGCGGCCTCCAGCAGGCTCTTGCGGTAGTAGAGGAGCTGGGTGTCGACGACCTGGGGGATGCCCCAGACGCGGCCGTCGTGGGTCTTGGGGGCGAGGACGGCCTGGCTGAAGTCGCTCTTGACATCCTTGACCAGGTCGGTCAGATCGACGATCTGCCCGCCCTGGATCTGGTCCAGCGTCGGGCCGTTGACCTCGAGGACGTCCGGGCCGGAGGAGGTCAGCAGGGCGGCCGCCGTCTGCTGGTCGTAGTTGCCCGGCCGCCACTCCACCCGGACGTCCGCGTGCGGGTACGCGGCGGCGTACCGCCCCACCGCCTGCCGGGTGCCGGCCTCCCCGTACTGGTGGTACCACTGCGACAGGCGGGGTCGGTCCGAACCCCCGCCCCCGCGACCGGTGTTCGAGCCGCACGCGGTGGTGAGGCCGCCCGCCAGGGCGAGACCGGCGCCGCCGGTCATGAGCTGTCTGCGGCTGATCGGCATGTCGGCTCTTCCCCTCCGCGTCGGGACCGTACGGATCAACGATCAACGATGAAGGGGAATTACGACAGAGCGCTTACCGCCGCGTGTCGGCCGTCCCGGTGCCCGCCCCGGCCTGCCTCGTCTCAGGCCGCCTGCCGCGTATCGATCCGGAACCGGAGCCTGCAGATGACCGCGTCGGTGTCCCGGCGCACCGCGTGGGCGACGACCGCGCCACGCTGGTTCTGCAGCAACCGCTGCCAGATGTGCGCGGGCTCCACCTCGGGGATGAGGACGGTGACCCGGTTGTCGGGGTGCTCCCCGGCCAGTTCGCGGACGTACGCGACGATCGGGCCGCCCAGGGAGCGCGAGGCGGCGGGCAGCTCGACGAGGTCGACGCCGGGGCGCCACAGCTCCCAGTCGCGGCGCAGCGACTCCGCCGCCCGCCGCCCCTCCGCGTCGGGGTGGGTGACGGTGACGGCCACCACCTCGTCGCCGAGCGAGACGGCGGCGGTCAGCGCCTTGCTCGTCAGCCGGGACAGCGAGGAGACGGGCACGACCACCACGGAGTGGCAGCGGCGCGGCGGCTCGGGCACCCGGCCCAGCTCCAGCCGGTCGCCGATCCGCCCGTACGCCCGGTGGACGGCCTCGAAGGCCAGCACCAGAAGGGGCAGCGCGACCACGATCAGCCAGGCGCCCTCGGTGAACTTCGTCGCCGTGACGACGACGGCGCTGACGCCCGTGAGCACGGCCCCGAAGCCGTTGAGCAGCGCCTTGCCCCGCCATCCGGCGGAACGTTCCTGCCGCCAGTGGCGGACCATGCCGGTCTGGCAGATGGTGAAGCCGACGAACACCCCGATCGCGAACAGCGGCACCAGCGTGTTGACGTCGCCGCCGGAGAAGACCAGCAGCAGCGCCGAGACGGCCGCCAGCGCCAGCACACCGTGGCGGTGGACCTGACGGTCGGCCTTGAGGCCGAAGACGTGCGGCAGGTAGTTGTCGCGGGCGAGCAGGCCCATGAGGACCGGCAGCCCGCCGAAAGAGGTGTTGGCCGCCAGCGCCAGGAGGATCACCGTCGCGAACTGCACTACGTAGAAGGCCCAGTTGTGGCCCAGGGAGGCGTCCGCGAGCTGGGCCAGGACGGTGACGCCCTCGACCGGCTGCAGATGGAAGCGGCCGATGAGGACCGACAGGCCGATCAGCATGACGCCCAGCAGCGCGCCCAGCGCGACCTCCGTGCGCTGCGCGCGACGGGCGGCCGGGGCACGGAACGTCGGCACCGCGTTGGCGACGGCCTCGACACCGGTGAGCGCCGAGCAGCCGGCGGCGAACGCCTTCAGCAGCAGGAGGGCGCCGACGGTGGTGGCGTCGTCGCCGAGCGCGGAGGCGTGCCCGGCGGCGGCCTCGGTGCTCACGGGCGCGGCACGGAAGAGGCCCACGACGATCAGGGTCAGGATCGAGCCGACGAAGACGGCGGTCGGCACGATGAACGCCTTCGCCGAGTCCACGATGCCGCGCAGGTTCACGCCCGTGACCAGCGCCAGCACGCCCAGACAGATCCACAGCCGGTCGTCGTGGAGGGAGGGGAAGGCGGACGTCAGCGCGGCGACGCCGGCGGTCACCGACACGGCCACGTTCAGCACGTAGTCCAGCACCAGGGACGCGGCGGTGAACAGGCTCGTGCGCCGGCCCAGGTGGCGCTTGGCGACAGCGTAGGAGCCGCCGCCGTCCGGGAACGCCGCGATGACCTGACGGTAGGAGGCGACGAGCACGGCCAGCAGCGCGGCGATCGCCAGCGTGACCGGCAGAGTGAAGCCCAGACCGTGCGCCCCGGCCGCCGCCAGCACCAGGACGATCGCCTCGGGCCCGTAGGCCACCGACGCCATCGCGTCGAGCGACAGGGCCGCCAGGCCCTGGGTGGCCGTCAGCCGGTGCCGGTCCTCCGCCACGGGCCGCCCGGCGCCGGTATCGGGCGGCTCCTCACCGGCACCGACAGTGTGCTCCGAATGGGCCAGCATGGACATTTTGTCGTACCTCCGTTGTGTCGGAGGCCCAGCGTGCGCCCGCGCCCCTGCGGCGACGACCGGCATTGGCGCCCTCTTGGCGGATTTTGGCGCCATCCATACGCCTTCTTGACGCCCCGTGAGAGAAGGCGTCAGCGAGCCGCAAGGATTGGCCAAGACCGCGTCAGCAGGGCGTCAACATCCCGCGTACCGCCCGCCGCGCGCCTCTAGCGTCAGCATCATGGGACGCCGACAGACATTACGGGCGCGTACGCGGACGCGTGAGGCGTACGGCCGGGGACCGAAGGCCCGCCCGCCCGCGGACGGGGCGCGGGCCTGGGACCGGCACTGGCGGCGCGAGGCCCGCGCCGCCTGGTGGTGCGGGCTCGCCCTCGGGGCCGTGCTCCTCCTCGCCGACCTCGCCCGCGGCAGCCTCGACTGGCCACGCGGCTGCTGCTGGGCGGCCATCGGCGGGGCGCTCGTCGCGGTGCTGCGGCCCCCGCGGATCACCGCCGGCGAGAACTGGCTGGCCGCACGCGGCCTGCTGCGCGAGCACCGCGTACGCACCGACCTGCTCACCCAGGTGCGGCGTGCCGACGGCATCGCCCCGCGCCTGGTACTGCGCGACGTCGCCGGCAACCGCGTGGAGCTGGACCCCGCCGTTCTGGCCGCCAACCCCCTGCTGTGGCACCACCTCGACGCCGGCGCCCGCCGCGCCCGCGCCCGGGGCCTGCTGCGCGAGGGCGCCCAGCCGCTCCAGGCCCTGGCCGCCCGCATCGACGACGAGGGCGCCCACCGCCTGCTGAAGGACGCGGGCCTGACCACCGCGCCCCCACAAAAACCCTAGGCGGCGCCCCGCCACGCGTACCGGACCCCCGTCAGCCGCTCCGACGCCGCCCACAGCCCCGCACTCGCCCGGTCGTCCCGCGTCCAGCCCGCCCGCACCGACCGCGCCGGCGCCCCGCGCCACAACTGCACGCGCGGCCCGAAGAAGTCGTCCTGCTCCACCCCCGGAGCCGTCGCGGCGTACAACGACGGCAGCGCGCCGTCCTCCGCGCTCTGCGCCACGGTGCGGTTGAAGAACTCCACCACACGCTCCGCCCAGGCCCGTCCCTCCATCCGCACCCCGGCCGTCTGCAGATTGGTCGCCGCGTACCCCGGGTGCGCGGCGACCGCCACCACCGTCGAGCCCTCGGCCGTCAGCCGCCGCGCCAGCTCGTGCACGAAGAGCAGATTGGCGCTCTTGGAGCGGCCGTAGGCGATCCAGCGGCGGTAGCGGTGGTCCATGTTCAGATCACGCGGGTCGACGTTGCCCAGGAAATGCAGCCCGCTGGAGAGCGTGACCACCCGCGCCCCGGGCCCGGCCGCCCGCAGCCGCGGCAGCAGCAGGCCCGTCAGCGCGAAGTGGCCGAGGTGGTTGGTCCCGAACTGCGTCTCGAAGCCGTCCACCGTTCTGCGCTGCGGCAGCGCCATCACCCCGGCGTTGTTGACCAGCAGGTCCAGCCGGTCCTCCGGGAGGTCCGCGGCGAACGCCCGCACGGAATCGAGATCCGCCAGGTCCAGCCGCGCCAACCGCACGTCCGCACCCGGCGCCTGGGCCCGCAGGAGCTCCTCGGCCGCCTTGCCGCGCGTCGCGTCCCGGCAGGCCAGCACCACACGCGCCCCCTTGCGGGCGAGCTCCCTGGCGGTCACGTAGCCGATGCCGCTGTTGGCGCCGGTCACCACGGCGGTGCGGCCGCTCTGGTCGGGGATGTCGCTCGCGGTCCAGCCGTTCATGTCCGATGTGCTCCTCTGAGATCCGTACCCGGCGGTTACGAGTGAGTAGCGTGGTGTGGCCCAGCCTAGGCCGGAAGGCTCGCACAGGCGCCCGGCTTCTCCGCCCGACCGCGGGAAAACCACCTGCCGCGTGTCGGTGGCGTTGGTACGGTCACGCCATGTCGCCCATGCACGCCGCGCCCCAGCCCGTGACCGCCGACGACGTCGAGGAGGCCGTCCAGCTGATGCTCACCGCCCTGCGCGGTGCCCCGGAGGGAAGTTGGGGCAACCGCGCGGGCACGCTGGAGTGGGACTGCTGGGAGACCGTCGAGCACCTCGCCGACGACATGTTCAACTACGCCGCCCAACTGGCGCCGCCCACACCGCCCTTGGACGGCTGGGTCCCCTTCGTCCTGTCGCGCCTGCGCCCGGGCGGCCCGCAGGAGACGATCCACGCCGAGCGCGGGGCGGGGCTGCCGGGGCTGTTCCAGGTGCTCGAGGCGAACGCCGGGCTCCTGGCGGCGATGGTCCGTACGAAGCCGCCGCACACCCGGGCGTTCCACAGCTACGGGGTCGCGGACCCCGCGGGCTTCGCCGCCATGGGCGTCATCGAGACCCTGGTGCACGCCCATGACGTCGCCCAAGGGCTGGGCGTCGCCTGGGAACCGCCCGCCGAACTGTGCGAACGGGTCCTGGCCCGGCTGTTCCCCGACGCCCCCACCGACGCCGAGCCGTGGCCCACCCTGCTGTGGGCCACCGGCCGCACGGAACTGCCCGCGCATCCGCGCCGGGCCTCCTGGAAGTGGGACAGCGCGCCCCGGGAGTGACCCCGGCGCCGGCAAGGGCCTTGCCGTAAAGGGCCCTTACCCGGGGGTGCGGCCACGGGCGCCGACGCGGTGCCCGTACGATCCGCCGGTGAGCCCCGACATATCCCTGACAACGCTGATCGTTCTCTGCCTGGCCGCGGGCGCGGCCGGATGGATCGACGCCGTGGTGGGCGGCGGCGGCCTGCTCCAACTTCCCGCCCTGCTCGTGGGCTTGCCGCACATGGCGCCCGCGCACATCCTCGGCACCAACAAGGCCGTCGCCATCTGCGGCACGACCGCCGCGGCCGTCGCCTACACCCGCAAGGCGCCGATGGACCTGCGCACCGCCGTGCGCATCGGCCTCGCCGCGCTCGGCGGCTCGCTGGCCGGGGCGTTCTTCGCCTCGGGCATCAACAGCGCCGTCCTGCGCCCTTTGATCATGGTCGTCCTGCTGGCCGTCCTCGCCTTCGTCCTCCTGCGCCCCACCTTCGGCGTGAGCACCGCCCCCGCCGCCCCGGCGACCCGGCGGCGCGTCCTCGCGGCGATCGCCGTGGCGGGTCTGGGCATCGGCTTCTACGACGGGCTCATCGGCCCCGGGACCGGCACGTTCCTGGTGCTCGCGCTCGCCGGGATCCTCCACATGGACCTGGTCACGGCCTCCGGCACCGCGAAGATCGTCAATGTCTGCACCAATGTGGGCGCGTTGGTGACCTTCTCGGTCCAGGGCGCCGTCCTGTGGCAGATCGCCGCCCCGATGGCCCTGTTCAACCTCACCGGCGGGGCCGTGGGCGCGCGCATGGCGCTCAAGCGGGGGAGCGGCTTCGTACGGGGCGTGCTGGTCGTGGTGGTCGTGTCGCTGGTGTGCAAGCTGGCCTATGACCAGTGGGGCGGATGAGGCAGGCCGCGCCACAAGGGACGGCTTTGGTGTCGTTATTTCTTGTTTTATCGGTCATTCGTACGACCGGCAGTGCGGAAAGCGGTCCGGTGCACGGCGATCGGGCACGGGGCGGTTAGCCTGACCCTGCCTTTGCGTACCTTCCCGACGGCTGGGGGCGCCCGTGCATTTCTCCCGGTGGAGCCGGGCCCGATGGGTCCGGGCCGTGCTCGCGGGGCTGTATGTGGTCACGCTCGCGGCCGCCGTGCCCAGGGGCGCCGGCGGGCACGGCCGGGACGGCTCGTGGTCGAGCGCGGAGGCCCGGCGCTTCTGGGGGCCCTCGCGGATGGCCGCCTCCACCGGCGACGCGGACGCCGACGCCGCGGGCGGGGACCCGCGCATCACCGGCAGCGCCCGCCACTTCGAGGGCGTGCCGACGGTCGGCGTGCTCTTCTACGTCGGCGAGGACATGCGCGACCACCACTGCACCGCCAGCGTGGTGCACAGCCCCAAGGGCAACCTCATCATCAGCGCCGGCCACTGCGGCTTCGGCGACGACGCGGCCTTCGTCCCGGACTACCGCCAGGGCGAGCGCAAGCAGCCCTACGGCGTCTGGGCCGTCGACCGCACCTTCGTCGACCCCCGGCGCGAGGACTACGGCGACGGCTCCGACCTGGACTTCGCCTTCGCCACGGTCAGACCTGACGGCCGCGGCCGCCAGATCGAGCGCGTCACCGGCGCCAACCGCCTGGTCCGCACCCCCGGCGACACCAACCGGGTGACCGTCATCGGCTACCCGAGCGCCGACAGCGACCCCGCCGACCAGGCCATCCGCTGCACGGCCCTGACCAGCCGACTGGAGGGCCACAGACAGCTGACGATGCGCTGCGACGGCTTCTTCTCCGGCACCTCGGGCAGCCCCTGGCTGATCCACTTCGACGAGAAGACGAAGACGGGCGACCTCATCGGCGTCCTCGGCGGCCTCAACGGCGGCGGGCCCGACGGCGAGGAGAGCGACAAGATCTCCTATAGCCCCCTCAACGGCGACGAGATCTTCGCGCTCTATCTCGACGCCATCAACGGCCGCGAGCCGAAACGGGCCTGAGCTCCTTCTTCACGGTCCCAGCCAGGGGCCCCTGCCGTCGACTTGTCGAATAACGATATGCCCCTCTAGGCTGAGGCTTATCGAAAATCGATAAGGGAGGCAGCGATGAACTCGCGACTCACGAGGACCCTGGCCTCGGTGACCTTCGCGCTGGCGGTGCTCTGCGGGCTCGCCTTCATCGGCACGGGCGTCACGCACATGCTCGACGACGGGGCGGTCTGCGTGCAGACGGACTTCTGGCGCAACGCCTCCCTGGCGGACGACCTCCCGATCGGCAAGGGCGTGAAGGCGTCCAGCAGTGCCACGCGCCTGTGCCAGGACAGTCCCTCCGCGGGGCAGCGCGCCGCCGACCTCGGGGGCGAACTGCCCTGGCTGCTGTTCGGCTCCCTCGCGCTGCTGCTCTTCTCGCGGCTGCTCAAGGCCGTCCAGATGCAGGGGCCGTTCACCGACGCGGTGGCGCAGCGGCTCTCCGTCCTCGGCTGGTTCATCACCCTGGGCACGCCGCTGGCCGGCCTCGTCGTCGGCTGGTCGCAGTCCTGGCTGGTCGGGAGCATGGCGCCGGTCGCGGGTTCCGGGCCGACGGTCTCCGGGCCGCTGGTGCTCGTCCTCGCCGGCCTCGCCGCAGTGATCATGGGGAAGATCATGCGCGAGGGCGTGCGCATGCGAGAGGACCTCGAAGGGACCATCTGATGCCCGAGGAGGAACTCCACGCGATCCGGATCCACCTCGACCGGCTCCTCGCCGAGCGCGGCATGACGCTCACCGAGCTGTCCGCGCAGGTGGGCATCACCGTCGTCAACCTGTCCGTGCTCAAGAACGGGCGGGCCAAGGCCATCCGCTTCTCGACCCTGTCGAGGATCTGCGATGTCCTCCAGTGCCAGCCGGGAGACCTGATCACCCACGACCCCGCCGACCGGGCCTAGCCGGTTACGTACGTCACGAGCCGTGGGCCGCGCTGTCGCCGGAGAAGATCACCGAGAAATCGACACCTTCGAAAGTGGCGTCCTCGGCGCTGCGGGGGAACAGGGCCCGCTCGTATTCCGTGAGGGCGGCCTCGATGTCATCGGGGTGTGCGACGAGGGCCTTGCCGAGTTCGGCGCCGTCGAGCATGGCCAGGTTGGCGCCTTCGCCGTTGGGGGCCGAGAGGTGTGCGGCGTCGCCGAGCAGGGTCACCCCCGGTATCCGGTCCCACCGGTGCCCTGTCGGCAGAGCGTAGAGGGGGCGCAGGACCGGTGCGGTGTCGCTGTCGGTGATCAGCGCGGTGAGCTCCGGCGCCCAGCCGTCGAGCTCGCGCGCGACGCGCGCGGTGGCCGCGGCGGCGTCGGTGAAATCGATGGCGGCGAACCAGTCCCGCGGCTCGGACAGCCCCACGTAGGCGTGCAGAGTGTCGCCCTTTTCCCGGTGAGCGAAGATCTCCCTGCCCGGCGTGTACGCGATCATCGACCCGCCGCCGACCGCTTTCGCGGCGGCCGGGTGCCGGCTGTCGGCGTCGAACAGGTAGGTCTCGACGACCGACTTGCCGGTGTACTCGGGTGTGGCGGTGGAGAGCAGCGGCCGGACCCGCGACCACGCGCCGTCCGCGCCGACCAGCAGGCTGGTGACGAGGGTGCCGCCGTCGGCGAACGTCACCTCGTGGCGCCCCTCGCCGAGGGTACGGGTGCTGCTGACCTTGTGCCCCCACTGGACGGTACCGGCCGGGAGTGAGTCGAGCAGGATCTGTCGCAGCTCGCCGCGTTGCACCTCGGGGCGTCCGCCCGTGCCGTCGTCGGCTTTGTCGAGCAGGACGGACCCGTTCGGGTCGAGGACCCGCATCGCCTGGCGGCCCTCCAGGATGATGGCGTGGAACTCGTCCATCAGGCCGGCGGCCTGGAGGGCGAGCTGCCCGTTGTAGTCGTGGATGTCGAGCATCCCGCCCTGCGTGCGAGCCGTGGGGGAGGACTCCGCCTCGTGGACCGTGGACGGGATTCCGTGGAGGTGCAGGACGCGGGCCAGGACAAGTCCGCCGAGTCCTGCGCCGATGATCGTGACGGGGCTGTGCATGGGGGCTCCTTCGGAATCGGGGCCGCCCGGTGAGCGCCGGTCGGCCGTCTCCGGAAAGGTGTCAAACCCCGCCGACGAGCCGCCGACAGCGGACCGGCAGCCTCGACAGATGACCGACACCACGGCTCCGAGCGCGGCCGCGGCGGACCGACCTGCCCCTGGCGATCGCGGACTCCTACTCCCGCCCCGACCTCGTCCACCTGACCGTCACCGACGCCCTGTCCGGCCCGTCAGCCGGCCAGCGCCCGCTGCACCCCCGGCTCGTGCGGGCCGAGGAACGAGGGCCTGGGCCGCACGAGCGCGTCCAGCGCCGCCTTGCCCGCCGCGACGACCTCGCGCGCCCCGCCCGCGTACCAGGTCACGTCGTGCTTGGCGGTCACCCCGACGCCGTACGCGTCGATCCCGGCCGCCTCGCACAGCGCCAGGGCCCGGCGTATGTGGAAGCCCTGGGTGATCAGCACGGCCCGCTTCACCCCGAAGATGCGCTGGGCGCGGGTGCACGAGTCCCAGGTGTCGAAACCGGCGAAGTCGCTGACGATGCGGTCGTCGGGCACCCCGCGCTCCGTCAGATAGGCCCGCATCGCGTCCGGTTCGTCATAGTCCTCACGGCTGTTGTCGCCGGTCACGAGCACCACACGGACCTTGCCCGCGCGGTACAGCTCGGCCGCCGCGTCCAGCCGGTGCGCCAGATACGGGGACGGCTTGCCCTCCCACAGCCCCGCCCCGAAGACCATCGCGACCGGCGCCGACGGCACATGCGCCATGTCGCGCACCCGCGGCGAGCCCTCCGCGTACACCCACGTGGCGGGCAGCAGCGCCAGCACACAGGCCGCCATCACGACCCACAGCGCACGCCGCCTGCCGCTCCTGGTGGCCGGCAACCGCAACGGCGACCGCAACCGCGGGCGCACCTGTCGCACCGGACCCGCCGAATCCATGAAACCTCCCCGTCCGCGAGACCAACGCGGCGGGCTTCCAGGAGGTTCCCGGACCGCACGCGCATCGCTGCTGTCACACCCTGGGGCTACCGTCGGGGGTATGAACGGCAGCACAGCAGGGACCGCGTCAGAGAAGCCCGGCATCGCCGGATACGAGCCGTCCGACCTGGAGCGCTGGGCGCCCGAGCCCGACAAGCGCCCCGGCCGCACGGCCTTCCAGCGCGACCGGGCGCGCGTCCTGCACTCCGCGGCGCTGCGCCGCCTCGCCGGGAAGACCCAGGTCGTCACCCCGGGCGTCAGCGCCCAGGCCTGGGACGCCAGCCCCCGCACCCGGCTCACCCACTCCCTGGAGTGCGCCCAGGTGGGCCGGGAGCTGGGCGCCGCCCTCGGCTGCGACCCCGACCTCGTCGAGGTCGCCTGCCTGGCCCACGACCTGGGCCACCCGCCCTTCGGGCACAACGGCGAGCAGGCCCTCAACGAAGTGGCCGGACCCTGCGGCGGATTCGAGGGCAACGCCCAGTCGCTGCGCCTGCTCACCCGGCTCGAGCCCAAGCGCTTCGTGCCCGACCCCGCCACCGGCGAGCTCGTCAGTGTCGGCCTCAACCTCACCCGCGCCACGCTGGACGCCGCCACGAAGTACCCGTGGGCGCGCGGCGGCCACCCCACCGACCCGGCCTCGGGCAAGTTCGGCGTCTACGCCGACGACGTCCCCGTCCACACCTGGCTCCGCAAGGGCGCCCCCGGGCACCGCCAGAGCTTCGAGGCCCAGGTCATGGACTGGGCCGACGACGTCGCCTACTCCGTGCACGACGTGGAGGACGGCCTCCACGCCGGCCACCTCGACCCGGGAGCCCTGCTCGCCGAGCCCGAGCGCCGCGAGGTCTTCGCCGTCGCCGCCGGCCGCTATGCCCCCGGCGCCGCGCCCGAGGAGCTCGCCGAGGCCCTGGACCGCCTCCTCGCCCAGGAGTGGTGGCCGCACGGCTACGACGGCTCCGCCGTCACCCAGGCCCGCCTCAAGGACGCCACCAGCCAGCTCATCGGCCGCTTCTGCCTCGCCGCCGAAGCGGCCACCCGGGCGGCCCACGGCCCCGCCCGGCTCACGCGCTACCACGCCGAGCTCGTCGTCCCCCGCGGGACGAGGCTGGAGTGCGCGGTGCTCAAGGCCGTCGCCGACCGCTACGTGATGCAGCGCGAGGACCAGGAGAAGCTCCGCTCCGAGCAGCGCATCGTGATCGCCGAGCTCGCCGAGGCCCTGATCGCCCGCGCCCCCGACGGCCTCGACCCGCAGTTCCGCTCCCTGTTCACCGAGGCCCGCGACGACGCCGGACGGCTGCGCGCCGTCGTCGACCAGATCGCCGCGCTCACCGACAGCTCCGCGCGCTCCCTGCACGCCCGGCTCGTCGGCGCGGGCGCACCGCCCCGGCCCGGGCCGCCGGCCGGCCCCCGGGGATGAGCCGCCCGGCCCTTGCGGGCGGCGGGCGGAGCCGGGTAGTCCCTCTACCGGCGGCACGCCGGGTGCGGGACTCTCGGCAGTGGCGCATTCCGACCGGGGGCGACAACCGCAGACGCGTCAGCAGACACGGACTGCGCGGCAGCGAGGAGGCAGCAAGTGGTGGACGCACACCAGACGTTCGTCATCGTCGGAGGGGGCCTGGCCGGTGCCAAGGCGGCCGAGACTCTCCGCGACGAAGGCTTCACCGGCCGGGTGATCCTCATCTGTGACGAACGCGAGCACCCCTACGAGCGGCCGCCGCTGTCCAAGGGGTACCTCACGGGCCGCGACGCCCGCGACAGCGTCTTCGTCCACAAGCCCGACTGGTACGCCAAGGCCGACATCGAGCTCCACCTCGGCCAGCCCGCCGTCCACCTCGACCGCGAGGCGAAGTCGGTGCGGCTGGGCGACGGCACCCTCGTCCACTACGACAAGCTGCTGCTCGCCACCGGTGCCGAGCCCCGCCGCCTCGACATCCCCGGCACCGGCCTGGCCGGCGTCCACCACCTGCGCCGCCTGGCCCACGCAGAGCGGCTGCGCGGCGTGCTGTCCTCCCTCGGCCGCGACAACGGCCACCTCGTCATCGCCGGCGCCGGCTGGATCGGCCTGGAGGTCGCCGCCGCCGCCCGCGGCTACGGCGCCGAGGTGACCGTCGTCGAGCCCGAGCCGACCCCGCTGCACACCGTCCTCGGCCCCGAACTCGGCGCCCTCTTCACCGACCTGCACACCGAGCACGGCGTCCGCTTCCACTTCGGCGCCCGCCTCACCGACATCGCCGGGCACGACGGCATGGTGCTGGCCGCCCGCACCGACGACGGCGAGGAACACCCCGCCCACGACGTCCTCGCCGCCATCGGCGCCGCCCCGCGCACCGCCCTCGCCGAGGCCGCCGGCCTCGCCCTCGTCGACCGCGCCGACGGCGGCGGCATCGCCGTCGACGCCTCCCTGCGCACCTCCGACCCCGACATCTACGCCGCCGGCGACGTCGCCGCCGCCGAGCACCCCTGGCTGGGCACCCGGCTGCGCGTCGAGCACTGGGCCAACGCCCGGGGCGAAGGCCCCGCCGCCGCCCGCGCCATGCTGGGCCAGGAGGTCTCCTACGACCGGGTGCCGTACTTCTTCTCCGACCAGTACGACGTGGGCATGGAGTACTCCGGCTACGCGCCCCCCGGCTCCTACGACCAGGTGGTCTGCCGTGGCGACGTCGGAAAGCGCGAGTTCATCGCCTTCTGGCTGCACGAGGGCCGGCTGCTCGCCGGGATGAACGTCAATGTGTGGGACGTCACCGAGCCGATCCAGCGCCTCATCCGCTCCGGCGCCCCCCTCGACCCCGACGCCCTCGCCGACCCGGCCGTCCCCCTCGACTCCCTGGCCGGCTGACCCGGCCGCCCTTCACTCAGCACGTACTTTTCACGCCCCCTTCGCCCCGTACCGTGCCGGTCCCGGCCGCGGGGCGGACGGGAGTGTCGGTGGGCCACCGTAGAATTCACGCGTGGCAGGCAGGATCAACGATGACGATGTGAGGGCGGTCCGGGACGCGGTCCCGATCGACGCCGTCGTGTCCGAGTACCTCCAGCTGCGCAACGCGGGCGGCGGAAACCTCAAGGGCCTGTGCCCCTTCCACGACGAGAAGTCCCCGTCCTTCCAGGTCAGCCCCGCCAAGGGGCTCTTCTTCTGCTTCGGCTGCCAGGAGGGCGGGGACACCGTCGACTTCATCATGAAGATCGACCACCTCTCCTTCGCCGAGACGATCGAGCGCCTCGCCTCCCAGGCCGGCATCACCCTGCGGTACGAGGAGGGCGGCTACACCCCCGGCCGCCAGCAGGGCGAACGCATCCGCCTCGTCGAGGCCCACAAGATCGCCGCCCAGTTCTACGCCGACCAGCTCGGCAGCCCCGAGGCCGAGATCGGCCGGAAGTTCCTCGCCGACCGCGGCTTCGACCAGGCCGCAGCCCAGCACTTCGGCGTCGGCTACAGCCCCGCCGGCTGGGACCACCTCACCCGCTTCCTGCGCGGCAAGGGCTTCAGCGACAAGGAGCTGCTCCTGTCCGGCCTCGCCCAGGACAGCCGCAGCGGCAAGCCCATCGACCGCTTCCGCGGCCGCCTGATGTGGCCCATCCGCGACATCACCGGCGAGGTCATCGGCTTCGGCGCCCGCAAGCTCCGCGACGACGACAACGGCCCCAAGTACCTCAACACCCCCGAAACGCAGATCTACAAGAAGTCGCACGTCCTGTACGGCATCGACCTCGCCAAGAAGGACATCGCCAAGACCAACCGCGCCGTCGTCGTCGAGGGCTACACCGACGTCATGGCCTGCCACCTCGCCGGCGTCACCACCGCCATCGCCACCTGCGGCACCGCCTTCGCCGGCGACCACATCAAGATCCTGCGCCGGCTGCTGATGGACAACGCCGCCTCCGAGGTCGTCTTCACCTTCGACGGCGACGCCGCCGGCCAGAAGGCCGCCCTGCGCGCCTTCGAGGACGACCAGAAGTTCGCCGCCGAGACCTCCATCGCCATCACCCCCGGCGGCATGGACCCCTGCGAGCTGCGCCTCGCCGAGGGCGACGACGCCGTCCGCACGCTCGTCGAGACCCGCACCCCGCTGTTCGCCTTCGCCATCCGCCAGGTCGTCGCCCGGCACAATCTGGAGACCGCCGAGGGCCGCGCCGCCGCCCTGGAGGCCGCCGCCCCCATCGTGGCCGGCATCAAGAACGGCGCCATCCAGCACGAGTACGCCGTCCAGCTCGCCGGCATGCTCGGCATTCTCGACACCCAGTTCGTCGTCCGCCGCGTCGGCCAGCTCGCCCGCTGGGCCCGCGACCGCGGCCGGCGCCCCGGCCAGGACCAGGGACGTCCCCAGCACCGGGACGGCCGGCAGGGGGCGCCCACGGCCGACCGGGCGCCCGACCGGGCCGCCCCCCGCGGCGGCCCCGCGCTCAACCTCCGCAGCCCCGCCCACCGCACCGAGCGCGAGCTGCTCAAGCTCGCCCTGCAGCGCCCCGAGCTGGTCGCCCCCGCCTTCGACGCCTACGGCGAGGACGAGTTCACCGCCCCGCCCTACGTGCTGGTGCGCCGCGCCATCGAGGAGGCCGGCGGCGTCACCCACGCCGACGACGGCTATCTCGCCAAGGTCCGCGACGCCGCCCCCGACGACACCGTCCGCGCCCTGGTCACCGAGCTCGCCGTCGAGGCCATCCACGCCCGTACGGTCGACGAGACCTACGCCGGCACCCAGCTGGTGCACGTGCGGCTGCGGGCCGTCGAGCGGCGCATCGAGGAGGTGCAGGCCGGCCTCATCCGCCTGGGCGCCCAGGCCGCCCCCGACCACCTCGCCGCCGTACAGAACGAGCTGTGGGTCCTGCAGCAGTACGGCAAGTCCCTCAAGGACCGCGGCGCCGCCGCGCTGTAAGCACCTTCGCGCATCGGTCGCGTAAGCAGCCGGTCACGGTCCGGGCTCAGAAAGTGAGCGCACGCCCCTCGTGGCGGGCCCGCGTCGTACCCCACACTGGTGGGCGGTGCCTGAGTCCTCGGAGCGTGGCAGGCCCGGCCTGCCGGACCCGGATTCCCCCGCGAAGCCGCTCCAGCTCCCCGGCACGGGTGGCGGCCCGGCCGCCACCGCGCCACGAATGCTCTGCCGCATGCTCTGCCGCCTCAGCAGCGATCACCCTGGAGGTCGCCCCCGTGCAGACCCGGACCCCGACCCTGCCTCAGGCCCTGGCCGACCCGGCACCGAGCGTGCCGCGGCAGGCCGAGCCGCCCGCGTCCGAGACCCTGGCCTTCGCCGACGAGGCGGCCCCGGAACCGGCCGTGAAGGCCGACACCAGCGGCCCCTCCTCCGATCTCTTCCGCCAGTACCTGCGCGAGATCGGCCGCATTCCGCTGCTGTCGGCGGCGGAGGAGGTGGAGCTGGCCCGCCGCGTCGAAGCCGGGCTCTTCGCCGAGGAGAAGCTGAGCAGCACCCCCGACCTCGACACCCAGCTCGCCCTCGACCTCGACCGCCTGGTGGTGCTCGGCCGGATGGCCAAACGCCGCCTCATCGAGGCCAACCTGCGCCTCGTCGTCTCCGTCGCCAAGCGCTACATCGGCCGCGGACTGACCATGCTCGACCTCGTGCAGGAGGGAAACCTGGGCCTGATCAGGGCAGTTGAGAAATTCGACTACGCCCGGGGCTACAAGTTCTCGACGTACGCCACCTGGTGGATCCGCCAGGCCATGTCGCGGGCGCTCGCCGACCAGGCCCGTACGATCCGGGTCCCCGTCCACGTCGTGGAGTTGATCAACCGCGTGGTGCGGGTGCAGCGCCGCATGCTCCAGGAGCGCGGCTACGAACCCACCGCCGAGGAGGTCGCCGCCCACCTCGAGCTCACCCAGGAACGCGTCAGCGAAGTGCTGCGCCTGGCCCAGGAGCCGGTCTCGCTGCACGCCCCCGTCGGCGAGGAGGACGACGTCGCGCTCGGCGACCTCATCGAGGACGGCGACGCCACCTCGCCCGTGGAGTCCGCCGCCTTCCTGCTCCTGCGCGAGCACCTCGAGGCGGTGCTCTCCACGCTCGGCGAGCGCGAGCGCAAGGTCGTCCAGCTCAGGTACGGGCTGGTCGACGGCCGGCCGCGCACGCTGGAGGAGATCGGCCGGATATTCGGCGTCACGCGCGAGCGCATCCGCCAGATCGAGTCCAAGACCCTCAACAAGCTGCGCGACCACGCCTTCGCCGACCAGCTGCGCGGCTACCTCGACTGAAGGCGCCGCCGAAGGCGCTCAGGACGCGTTGAACGCACCCGGATGGGTCTGCTCGCGCACGGTCACGTACTGCTGGCGCACCGCCTGCCCGACGCCCAGGTCATCGCCGGAGGGGTCGAAGACCTGGCTGGCGGCGGCAGGCCACAGCGGGGGCTGCTGCGGGGACAGCACGCCCTGCTGCACGCCCAGGGACCAGGCCGCCTGCCGGGCCGCGCCCAGCGCCGCGTAGTCCGCCGGCTGCGGCACGACGACCTGCGCCCCGAACAGCGACGGCGCGATCGCCTGCACGGCCGGCAGCTCCGCCGCCGCGCCCAGCAGGAACACCCGGCGCACCTCGACGCCGCGCCCGCGCAGCACGTCCAGGGCGTCCGTGAGCCCGCACAGCATGCCTTCGAAGGCCGCCCGCGCCAGGTGCTCCGGCTTCATGCTCTCGCGCCGCAGACCGGCCAGGGTGCCCGCCGTGTGGGGCAGGTGCGGGGTCCGCTCGCCCTCCAGGTAGGGCAGCAGCACCAGCCCGTAGGAGCCGGGGGAGGACTTCAGGGCGAGGTCGGACAGGCCCGGCAGGTCCGTGCCCAGCAGCTCGGCCGTGCCCCGCAGGACGCGTACCGCGTTGAGCGTGTGCACGACGGGCAGATGCATGCCGGTCGCGTCGGCGAAGGAGGTGATGGTGCCCGTGCTGTCCGCGAGGGCCGAGTGGTGCACGGCGAAGACCGAGCCGGAGGCGCCCATGGAGATCACCGCGTCGCCGAGCCCCACGCCCAGCCCGAAGGCCGCCGCCATGGTCTCGCCCGTACCGACGGAGATCAGCAGCCCCTCGGGGGTGTGCCCGGCCGGCTCGGCGGGCCCCAGGACCTCGGGCAGCGCGGCCTGACGGCCCAGCGCCAGCTCCACCAGATCCGGCCGCCAGCTGCCCGTGGCAGCCGACCAGAAGCCCGTGCCGGAGGCGTCACCGCGGTCCGTCGTGCACCGCGCCGGGCGGCCCAGCAGCTGCCACACCAGCCAGTCGTGCGGCTGCAGCACGGCGGCCACCCGCGCGGCCGACTCCGGTTCGTTGCGGGCCAGCCAGCGCAGCTTCGCCAGCGGCTGCGCCGCCTGCGGCACCGCCCCGACCGCCTCGGCCCAGGCGGCCCGGCCGCCCAGCGCGTCGGTCAGATCGGCCGCCGCGGCCTGCACCCGCTTGTCGTTGCCGAGCAGGGCCGGGCGTACGAGCACGCCGCCCGCGTCCAGCGTGAGCAGGCCGTGCTGCTGCGCGGAGACGCCGATGGCCTGCACGCCTTCCAGCAGCCCGCCGGTCGCCGCCTCGCCCAGCGAGATCAGCCACGCCTGTGGATCGCCTTCCGGCGACGACTGCGGATGGGGTGCGTAACCCTGCCGGAGCACGGCACCCGTGTCCGTATCGCACACGACGATCCGCGTGCTCTCTGAGGAACTGTCCAACCCGGCGACTATGCCCATGCCGAGATGATGCCAAACCATCGGCGCCGGCCCCGCATCGGTAGGGCGTTGGCCGCCCGCCGGTCAGGTGTTGCTGGTGCCCCAGTCGTCCTCGTCGGCCCCCCGCTGCTCCCGCAGGGACCGGATCCGGCTGGTCACCGAGCCGGGCAGCCGCTCGCCCACCTTGTCGAGGGCCCTGGCGGCCAGCGCCCGGCCGTTCACCGCGGCGGTCTCGGCGGTGTTGCGCACCGCCGGGTTCTGTGCCACCCGCTGCGCTCCCTTGCGCAGCTCCTCGTACCGCTCGCGCCCGGCGCGTGCGCCGAGCACGTACCCGACAGCCGCGCCGGTGATGAACGTCAGCCGGTAGCGCATCGCGCCCCATCCTTCCGTTGGATCCGCTGTGCTGCCGCCTACCCGGCCGGACCGAAGGTCACTCCCGGGGTCCGGGGGGATACCGATTGGCGGAGCACCCCCCTGCTTGCGCTAATGTATGTGTCGCAGCGAGCGCACGCCGCCCGGGAGACCGGACCGGGGTGCATTCGAGGCAAACGCGACAATCCCCTGTAGCTCAATTGGCAGAGCAGCCGGCTGTTAACCGGCAGGTTACTGGTTCGAGTCCAGTCGGGGGAGCGCGGTCCCTTGTAGCTCAATTGGCAGAGCAGCCGACTGTTAATCGGCAGGTTACTGGTTCGAGTCCAGTCGGGGGAGCAGTGAGAGAGGGCCCTCCGGGGTCCTTTTTTCATTCCGGAGGGAACCGAACCGCCGTGATCGAAGTCCTCATGGTCAGACCGATCACACGATACGGCCCCTCCGGGGCAGCAGATCGTATGAGCGGCTATGCTGCGGCAGACGGCGCGCACAGATGTGCGCGACGCGCCGTGAACGGGGCGGTAGCTCAGCCGGTTAGAGCAGCGGACTCATAATCCGTCGGCCGTGGGTTCGAGTCCCACCCGCCCCACTCACGCGCCGTAGGTGCAGAAACGTTGCGACCTGCGGTTTCAATGCCCCGACCGGTCTCTGCCGGGCGGGGCGTCGTGCTGTCGGGGGCCGGACGCACGGCGACCACCGCCACCATGTGATCCACATCTCGCATGCCGATCGTCGTGCGGCTCAGTGGTGGGCGTGGGCGACGGCGTGGCCCTTGCCACGGCCGATCAGCCACTTGTTGACCGGGGTGGTGACGACGAAGGCGACGGCGAAGCCGCCCAGGAGCGCGTACCAGAAGAGGGCGTCGGTGAGGTGGGCGTCCAGGGCGCCGGGCACGAGGGCGATGATGGCGTTGTCGACCGTTTCCATCAGGGCGATCGAGACGGTGTCGGCGGCCAGTGCGACGCGGACGGCGGCCTTCAGGCCCAGGCCGGCCCCGCGCACGGCGTAGAGGGTGAAGGAATAGCCGAAGAGGAACGCCAGGGCGACGGCCAGGATCATGGTGGGTGCGTTGTGCCAGGCCAGGGCCGTGCCGATGACCATGCCGAGGATCTCACCGATGGCGCAGCCGGTCAGGCAGTGCGCGGTGGCCCGCGCGGCCGTGCCCCAGGACGCCCGGCCCGGGCCGGGCCCGGTGGGGGAGCCGTGGGCGGCGCGTTCGCCGGCGGTCGGGCCGGCGTGGTGGGCGGTGTGGTCCCTCATGTCCGTCTTCTTTCCCGCTTCCAGTGTGGACCGGTGCCCGGGAGCGCGCGGAATACACCGTCGTACCGGCCCGTTGCCGCCCTTGGGCCACACTGGACCGACGGACGAGAGACCCGGAAGCGGGTGGGCGGGCATGAGCGGCAGCACCGTGGAGCTGACCAAGGAGAACTTCGACGAGGTCGTGTCCGGGGGTGGGTTCGTCCTCATCGACTTCTGGGCCGAGTGGTGCGGGCCGTGCCGGCAGTTCGCGCCCGTGTTCGAGCGGGCGGCCGGGAAACACGACGACCTGGTGTTCGCCAAGGTCGACACCGAGGCGCAGCCGGAGCTGGCCGCCGCGTTCGAGATCCGGTCGATTCCCACGCTGATGATCGTGCGGGAGAACATCGCGGTGTTCGCGCAGCCCGGGGCGTTGCCGGAGGCGGCGCTGGAGGACGTGATCCGGCAGGCCCGGGAGCTGGACATGGAGGAGGTGCGGGCCGCCGTGGCGCAGGAGCAGGGTGGGGCGCGTGACGGCGATGAGTGAGCTGCTGCTGATCCGGCACGGGGAGACGGCGTGGAGCCGGGACGGGCGGCACACCAGCTGGACCGACAAGCCGCTGACCGAGCGCGGTGAGCGCGAGGCGGAGGGGCTGCGGCCGTGGCTGGAGGGGCGGGACATCGGGCTGGTGCTCGTGAGCCCCATGGCGCGGGCCGCGCGCACGGCCGAGCTCGCCGGGCTGAAGGACGTACGCACCGAGCCCGACCTGCGCGAGTGGGACTACGGCGGTTACGAGGGCATCACCACGGCCGAGATCCAGCGGAGCCGGCCCGGCTGGTTCCTGTTCGACGACGGTGTCGTGCCCGGCCCGGACGGGCATCCCGGTGAGTCGCCCGGGCAGGTCGGGGCGCGCGCCGACCGCGTCCTGGCGAGGATCGCACCCCGGCTCGAGGACCGCGCCGGCGGCGATGTCGTCCTGGTCGCGCACGCCCACTTCCTGCGGGTGCTGACGGCTCGTAGGCTCGGGCTGCCGCCCTCGGCCGGCGCGCTGTTCCGGCTGGACACCGGCACCGTCAGCAGGATCGGCACCGAGCACGGACGCCCGGCGCTGGTCGCCTGGAACGGGCGTGTCGGAACCGGGGCCGGAGCGGCGGGGGCACGATGATCGGGGAGTTGTCCCCGATCTTTATATGACCCGTTCTTCACATGGAGGAACCCGTGGCCACCAACCGCATCGCGACCACCGCCTGGGAAGGCGAACTGCTCAAGGGCAGCGGTGTCGTCAGCTTCGAGTCGTCCGGCATCGGTGAGTACCCCGTCTCCTGGCCCTCGCGCGCCGAGCAGGCCAACGGCAAGACCAGCCCCGAGGAGCTGATCGCGGCCGCGCACTCCAGCTGCTTCTCCATGGCCCTCTCGCACGGCCTGACCGGCGCCGGCACGCCGCCCACCCGCCTGGAGACCAAGGCCGAGGTGACCTTCCAGCCCGGCGAGGGCATCACCGGCATCCACCTGACCGTCCGGGGCGAGGTGCCCGGCCTGGACGAGGAGGGCTTCGTCGCCGCGGCCGAGGACGCCAAGAAGAACTGCCCGGTCAGCCAGGCGCTCGCCGGGACGACGATCACCCTCGCCGCCGAGATCGCCTGAGATCGCCTGAGATCGCCCGAGATCGGACGAGGCCGGGCGGGGCCGGACGAGTCCGGTCACACCTCGCGGCGGCGGCCCCATGCAGGTCCTTCTTGTCCTGGTCGGACAGGCCCTCGCGGCTGTCGGAACCGACGATCAGGTAATTGGTGCCCTCACCCGCCGGCGGCCGCTCCTG